>CANJPQ010000016.1 GCA_947476275.1 Fidelibacterota bacterium | reverse complement strand
CGCCCCAACTCTCCCTTCTGCGACGAAGCTTTCACACCGAGTGTGGCAAGGGCACAGGCAAGCGCCGATCCGCAGGCCCGCCGCAAGGCGACCGAAGCGGCGATGGCCCTCGCGCACGATCGCGCCATGGGCGTGTTCCTCTATGAGTCCATCGCCTTCATCGGCCTCGGCCCGCGCGTGCAGACTTTCGCGACCGACTTCGCTTTCATCCGCTATGAGAAGCTCAAGATAGCGCCATAGCGCGCACTTGCTCCGGGGTGTGGCCGCTCTCTCTGAGCGCGCGCAGCGTCAGCGCCGCATCACGTTTGGAGAGCTTCTTGCCGTCCGCGGCGATCACCAACGGATGATGTGCATACGCCGGTGTCGGCAGGTCGAGCAGCGCCTGCAACAGCCGATGGATATGTGTGGACGGGAATAGCTCGATCCCGCGCGTCACCAGCGTCACGCCTTGCAGCGCGTCGTCCCAGGTGCAGGCGAGGTGATAGCTTGCCGGCGTATCCTTGCGGCCGATCACCACATCCCCGAAGATCTCTGGCGTCGCACGCACCGTGCCCGCATCGGCATCGTGCCAGTGTAGCTGACCCATCGCTGCCGCGGCGCGCGCCACGTCCAGGCGCCAGGCGAATGGCTGACCCGCCGCCATCCGCGCGGAAGCTTCCGCTGCCGCAAGCCCGCGGCAGGTGCCGGGATAGATCGGGCCGTCCGGTCCCAACAAGTGTGGTGCTCCATCTGCGGCGGCAATTTCGCGCTGGATATCTGCGCGCGTGCAGAAGCAGGGGTACAGCAGCCCGGTGGCGCGCAAAGTCCCGATCGCGCCTGCGTAGTCCGCGAAGTGCTCGGACTGGCGGCGCACCGGCGTCTCCCACCTGAGGTCGAGCCACGTCAAATCCTCCAGAATCGCCTGTTCAAATTCGATCCGGCAGCGGCCCCGGTCGATGTCCTCAATCCGCAGGAGAAAATGCCCGTCAGGACCCGCCGCTTTCGCCGCGATCAACGCGGCGCGGGCGGTGCCGAGATGCAGGAATCCCGTGGGACTCGGCGCAAACCGCGTCACCGCAGGAGTGGCCAGGGATGGCGCGGGTGTCATCAAACGGTGATTCAACAGTCTGGGCCGCAGGGGCTATCACTACCATATTTGGTAATGTCGCAGAAAGTTGCTAAACTCTCTGCATGTCAGTCGTAGGTCGCGTCCGGTGAGTATCGCCGTCGAAGCCTGTCCAGCGCTGGTGCTCAACGCGGATTTCCGCCCGTTGAGTTACTTCCCTTTGTCTGTCTGGTCCTGGCAGGAAGCGATCAAGGCCGTGTTCCTCGGCCGCGTGAACGTGGTGCAGGAATACGAGCGGGTGGTCCACTCGCCGCGCTTTGAGCTCCGCCTGCCCAGCGTTATCTCGCTCAAGAAATATGCGCCGATGGAGCGTTCGCCCGCATTCACGCGGTTCAACGTGTTCCTGCGCGACCGCTTCATGTGCCAATACTGCCGTACGCCGCACCCCACTAACGATCTTACGTTCGATCACATCATCCCGCGTTCCAAGGGCGGCCGCACGACGTGGCAGAACGTGGTGACGGCGTGCGCGCAATGCAATCTGGCCAAGGGCAATCGCCTGCCGGAAGACGCGCATATGTTCCCATCGCAGAAGCCGTTCCGGCCGAACTCGTTCCATCTCCAGGAAATCGGCCGCGGTTTCCCGCCGAACTACCTGCACCAGAGTTGGCGCGACTATCTCTATTGGGATACCGAGCTGGACCCGGCGTAGCGCGCCGCTTTAAATCCGCTTCGACAGCCAGATCGCCAGACGTGTGCCGGCTTTGATCGCTTCCGTCAGCACCGGATAGGCCGGCGCGCGCTCCGCGCCGTGCGCGAGCGCTTCGTCGCGGTGGGCGAGTTCGTCGCGGCCGTAGGCGGCTACGGTCTCGCGCAAGTCCTTTTCGTCGTCGCTGAGTTCGGCGGCCTGTTCGGCATAGTGCGCGCCGATCACTTCCTCCACCGCCACCGTGCAGGCCATCGCCGCTTCCTTGCCGAGCAGCGCCGTGGCCGCGCCCAGCGCGAAACCGGCGGCGTGCCACACCGGCCCAAGAGCCGTGGGACGAACGCCGCGCACCGCCATGATGCGATTGAATTCGGCGAGGTGAGCTTCCTCTTTCGCCAGCATCGATCGCAAGGCGGGCGCAGCGTCGGTGCGCCCCAGCACCGCAAGTTGGCCTTCGTAGATTCGCTTCGCGCCGTATTCGCCAGCCTGATCGACGCGGATGATCTGCGCGAGAAGTTCGTCCTTGCTCGGATCGCCGGGCAGACGCATCGCTGCGGTGGTGTGTGTCGTGTCGCTCATGGCGTGTTCCATCGCGGCTTCTGGAGCGCGGCCCACAGACTGAAGATCGTCATGGCCCCGCATAGGATCACATTGCCGCCCGCCATCGAAATCCCGAGCACGCGAATCGCGGCGTCTTCGCAGCCCGGCGGTGCGGGCTTGCTGAGCGCCGCGGCAAGATCGCTTACGTTAAGGTCGCGCAGTGCCCCGCCGCAGGCGTCCAACCCAGGCCACCACTTGTATTCCACGCCGGCGTGGAAAAGCGCGAGCCCGGTATTGCCCGCGAACAGCAGCACGCACAGGAACACCACATGCCGCCGCACCATCGGGTCTACACCCGGTGCCAGGGCCAGGCACGCGAACACGAACGCAACCAGGTAGGGAATACGCTGCATATAGCACAGCAGACACGGCCACAGGTCGAAGCCGTACTGGGCGATGAACGCGGTCGCCAGCGCGCCGCCGGATACCAGGGCGATGAACGTCAAGGTCAGACGCGGAAACGAAGCAGATTGCATGGCCCGGTTATAGCGGGCGGGGCGCGCCGTTGCCATGGCAGGATGACCGTGGCACGTTTCGTCCACCCTTGCAGGACCCCTTCATGACTCGAAATTCATCTGCCGCGAAAGTGGCCATCATCACGGGCGGTGCCTCCGGCATCGGCCTCGCCTCTGCTCAGCGCCTCGCCGCTGGCGGGTATCACGTGCTGCTGTGGGATAAGGACGGCGACAAAGCCATCGCCGCCGCCAAATCGCTGGCCAGTGCCGAAGGCGTCGCGGTCGATCTCGGCGATACGGCGGCGGTGAAAGCGGCTGCGGCTGCGGCCCTGCTCACGCACGGGGTGATCGACGCGGTTGTCGCCAGCGGCGGCATCTCCGGCAATGGTCGCGCCTTTGCCGAAGTGGACGAGGCGTTCTTCGACGCCATGATGAACGTGCATGTGCGTGGGCACTTCTTCCTGCTGCAGGCGCTGCTGCCGGGCTTGAAGGAAGGCGCATCCATCGTGCTGGTGTCGTCGATCTACGCGCGCATCGGCGTGAAAACCATGCCGCACTATGCCGCAGCCAAGGGTGCTTTGTTGGCGCTCACGAAAGCTTTGGCGACAGAACTGGGCCCAAAGGGCATCCGTGTGAATGCAGTTACACCGGGTTTGATCCGCACGCCCATGACGGAAGCGAGTTCCCGCGGCAGCGACGCCTTCTTCAGCGACCGCGAAGCCATCCTGCCCCTGCGCCGCCTCACAACGACGGACGAAGTCGCCGCGTCGATCTGCTTCCTGCTGTCGGATGACGCCAACGGCCTCACCGGTCAGGCGATCAGCCCTTCGAGCGGCGAAGTGATGGCAGACTAGTAAATACTTCGGGCACGCTCTTCGAAAAACCGGCACCTAACGTTTTCGGAGCGACGCCCTAATTCCGCCCGCCGTTGGTCGGGTCGATGGCGTGATAGATCTGGTTCGCGGCTTTCGGATCGTCCAGCGTCTGCACGGTCAGGCGCGCCAGCTCCGCGCGGCTGATGGATGAGAAGGCCGTGTGATCGAGGGTCAGCGTGCCCTTGCCGCTCGCGGGGTTTGTCGTCAAACCGCCCGGGCGCACGATTGTATAAGGCACGCCACTCGCCTGCAGCGCCGCCTCGGTCTGCGTCTTGAGGGGTACGATCGGGCCCAGCGACTGCTGCACCCGTTCCGGCAGGGCGTTCTTGCTGTCGCCCGCGCCGATCACTGTGATCATCACCATGCGCTTCACGCCAGCCGCCTTCGCGGCGTCCGCCAGGTTCTTGGTGCCGATTAAGTCCGGACGCTGCGAATCGCCGCGGCGTCCACCGAGGGTGGAGACGATCGCGCGCACCTTGTGTCCGCTCAGCGCTTTGCGCACAGACGCCGCATCGGTTGCGTCGCCCACGGCATACTTTACATGCAAGGCATCCAGCTCCGTGCGGTTCGACGTGGGCCGTACGAAAGCTGTGACGTCATCGCCGCGTGCCGCAAGCACCTTTGTGATCTCAAGGCCCGTGCCTGAAGACGCTCCAATCACCAGAACCGTGCCGCGGGCCGCGGGCGTGGCAGCGCACCCCGCCAGGACCAACAGCGCGAAGCCAAGGGCGAGTTTCTTCACCGCGGCCTCCGTCGCCTACCAGCGCTTGGCCTTATCGAGGTCCTTGAACGCCCAGGCCTGTTGGCCCTTGTCGAGGTTCGGCTTGTAGGGTGCATCCCACACCACCGGCTTTGCGTCCTTCGACCACGTCGTCTTCTGCGCCCCGCCCTTGCTGCGGACCAGCATGACGAAACCGGTCTTGGTGCCGAAGGGGCCGACTTCCGTTCCCGGAACGCGCCAGGCGTAAGCCCCTTCGTTCATGACACCCAGCGGGCTGGCGATGCTCCCCTCGATGATGAAGATTTCTTCGACGGTCGCATGGGTCGCGAGCTTGCGCTTCACATCCGACGGGTCGGCGGCAACCTTCAGGAGCCAGGTGCTCTCACCGGTCTTCTTGTCCACGCGCAGGGTCTTGCGCTGGGCGGATTTGCCCCAGGCGGCGATGTCGTCGGCCGTGCCTTTGGTCCACTTCGTTTTCGCCGTGTCGATCTTCTCCACCAGCTTCGCGGGATTGTACATACCCGCGGGGGCGGCATCGTAGTGCGCGATGTGTTGGCCTTCGTAGAAGTTCAAGACCGTCGCGCCTTTTTTGCTCTCCATCAGGTCGTGGTGTTTGCCGGCGGGCAAGTAGCAATAGCTGCCCGCCCCATAATCCACGCCATCGATGCTGAGCACGCCGTCCAGGACGAACAGTTCCTGATCGCTGTCGATGTAGTGCGCCTTCGGGAAATTCCACCCGGCGTCATAGCGGAAGATGCCGCTGGTCGCGCGCGTGCCCTTGGCGTCGTAGGACGCCGTGCCGGCCCACGCGCCGGGTTGGGAGTTGGTCTCGCCGAGCACGCGGCCCGGCCCCAGCTGCATGTAGACATAGTCCGTATGCGGACGTCCCAGGGCCATCGGGTAGTCGGATGGCGCGGCGGGCGCCGCCCCCGGATCCGCGGCGATTGCGGATGCGACGACCCCGAATACCGCCGTCGCCGCTATGCCGGTCAAGGCTGCGCGGCGGCTCAAGTGCGGGGTGAAAATCGTGTTCTTGCGGCTCATGGCGGTGTCCTCCAACCCTATGGGGAAACCTTACAGGACCGCTCGGGCCGGGTCAGAATCCTTAATGGGTTTTGTCTGCCTGGTGAGAACGACTCGC
Organism: Fidelibacterota bacterium; assembly: GCA_947476275.1. Classification (GTDB taxonomy): domain Bacteria; phylum Pseudomonadota; class Alphaproteobacteria; order Rhodospirillales; family Rhodospirillaceae; genus SCTM01. Next base: position 108,908 of record CANJPQ010000016.1, on the reverse strand, counting down.
TATCGGACTTGCGGTTGCGCAATTGCATATGCGGCCGTCCACGAATTGTGGCAAGACCGACGCATATGGGCCGACCTTGATCGGCGTGGAACAGGACGCTTTGTGATGTCTTCCGAATGGGACAAAGACCAGAACGGCAATATCGTCGCGCTGCCGGTCAAGATGTATGAGATCGCCCCGGTCGTCAGCTACGACACCGTACTGGTGCGCCTGGAGTTGGTGACCGACGAGAATGCGACCGAGAAGGTGCAAATCGCCCTTCAGCGTGGGTTCGCGCTGAGCCTCGCCAAGGACTTGCGCCACGCCGCCGACCAGATTGAGAAGGCAACCAAGCGCGCAGATAAGAAGGCCAAGAAGAGCTTGGGTTAGCGCCCCTCAATTCGCTTGCGCCTTAGATATCAGCGTCATATACGAATTGCGTCGTGCGGGCGTGGTGGAACTGGTAGACGCGCCGGACTCAAAATCCGGTTCCGAGAGGAGTGTCGGTTCGATTCCGACCGCCCGCACCATTCACCTAATTATGTCGGCTAATCCCCCCGGGGCTTCGTTCAGGCCCCCTGCGCCGCGCAAAAAATTCACGTAGAAGAATGGCGAGAAGGCCACTACCGTCTTTTCAAAATCAATGCGCGTAGAGGTTTCGCGCACTACCGGGGGAGCAGCACATGGAGACTGGGTGGAAGACGGCGGTGTTGATCCTGCTGGTCATCATCGTGGGATCCTGGGGCGGCAAGCGCGTGATGAACACCCCGCGGCCCGCGGTCGCGACGGCCAAAGACATTGAAGATGCCGCCGCCGCTGCTGCGGAAGCGAAGGCGGCCAGCCTCGCCGCCGAGCCATTCACGGCGGTGAGCTACGAAATTCAAGCGTGCGTGGATGACAAGGCAACCCTTTACATCCAGGGCGACAAGATCATGTGGAACGAGCTGACCGGCGAGGGGCTGGGTGCGGCGAGTTGCTCGCCCGCGACCAGAAACAAAACGACGGTGATCGCCCGCAGCACCTTGGACAATTCGAGCGAATCCCTGACCATCGATTCTCCGAGGACCGGAGAATACTACGGCTCCTTGAAAACACCCCTTCCCAGCAAGGAACTCCTTGTTCCGGCGGAAATACAAATTCTCTATTCGGACAATACGTCTGGTTTGGTCACGGTTGTGGAGCAGCCGACGGGGCCCGGATATCGCGCACGCGTGGCATTCAATGATGCCAAGGCCTACGCCCACGAATATGACGTACTGCTCGTGCTGAAGTACCGCCCGGCTGCCGGCGCCGTCGCACGATAGTCACGGCGTTCGCCGGTCTGGATGACGTCGCGGGAAAGCGCGTTCAGTTCGCTGTCAGCGGCGTGAACAATCCGTCGGCCTTCACTTCGCGCAAGGCAATGGCGAATGCCTTCAGCGCGCGCGCGATGTGTGTGTCGTCGTGGGCGGCGCCAACGAAGCCACGCAGACCTGCTTGCATCAGCACACCCGCATTGAGAACGTGCGTGGCGAACGTATCCTCCGCGCGTCGCACCGCGGCGACATACGCGCTGCTGCGGCCATTCGGGGTGCCCAGGCGCACGCGCATCAGCGATCCGGCGCGCAGGAGGCACGCCGGCACCGCGGCCTCCTCGGCGAGGGATGCAAACCCTTCCTGCAAGCGTGCGGCGACGGCATCGAGTGCGGGATAGAGGCTCGCGCGATTCCCGTGCGCGTACGTCAGCGTCGCTACGCCCGCGGCGATGCTCAGCGGATTGCCCGCGAAGGTGCTGGCGGCGAAGATGGTGCGCTGCCCCGGGTCGGATCCGAAGACGCCCATGTAGTCCGACCGACCGGCAATAGCGCCCAACGGCAGGCCGCCGCCGATCGCCTTGCCGTAGGCGACGAGATCCGGCGTGAGGCCGAACAGTTCCTGCGCGCCGCCGTAGGCAAGACGGAAGCCGGTCGTCACTTCGTCCAGGATCAACAGTACGCCAGCCAGGCGGCAGGCCGCGGAGAGTTCCTTCAGCCACGGACCCGCATCCAAATGCGGTTCACTGCCGCGCACCGCTTCCACAATCACGGCGGCGAGGTCGTTGCGCTGGCGGCGGATGATGTCGAAGGCGCGCGGGTGGCCGTAGGGCAGCACCGTCATCACATGATCGACGGCGCGGGGCACGCCGGCGCTGAGGTGGATCTTGCGGCTGAGGCTCTGCAGGTCGGCCGGGTCCGGCGCACCGCTGACCATGCCGTAGTCATGCGCGCCATGGAACGATCCCGTGAACACCGCGATCCCGTCGCGGCCGGTGATGGCACGCGCGGCGCGCATGGCCAACAGCGTTGCGTCGCTGCCGTTGGCAGTAAATGCCACGCGCTCGTTCGACGGCACCGCCGCGCGGATGAGATGGGCCAAGGCCAGCTGCGCTTCCGTCGGCAACCCCAGTTGCCAGCCGGCGCCAATTTGCCGGTTCAAGGCTTGCGCAATCACGGGATGGCCGTGGCCGAGCAGCTGTGCGCCATGGCCCATGCACAGGTCCACCATCGCGTTGCCGTCGAGGTCCGTCACCATGCCGCCCTGGCCGCCGCTCAAGAACAAGTCGAGCCCCGGCGCTCCGGCAGCGCCGGCCACGTCGCTGATCGCTTCAGCGCGGTCCAGCGCCATCTTCCAGGAGTGATACGTGCGCGCCGCCAAGTCCGTGCGCGCAGCTTCCGCGCGGCTCGCCAGTGCGTCGCGTGTCAACTCCGTCGCGGAGAGCGCGCGGCGCAGGCTGGGCGAGAACTCCGTGGCGGAGGTCATCTCATGCACTGGGAAAAGGTGGAGGGGGGCACGATGCGCACGCCGGCGAACCCGGGACCGCGTTCAGTCGTGCTTGGTCGTGGCGGGGCCGCGCGCACGCGAGAACGCGCGCCGGCCGGCGAGGTAGCGCAGCGCCACGGTCAATGAGACCGGTGTGCCGCTCTGAGCTGCGGGCGCCTCGCGCGTGCCGGCCGAGTACGGGGCCGTGTCCGCGGCGGGGCCCCGCAGGACTTCTGAAAGGAAAATGACCTGATGGGTCATGACGGTTGCGCTCCTCGTTCCATGCCCGATCCGCTCCGGTCTGGTGCCGGTCCTGGAGGCCCTTATCCGGGGCTTCCGGCGCTTTCCGACCACCGCAGTCCGGTACGGCTGGAAGCAGCAAGATCTCGAGTCGTTTTGTCGCGGTCTCCCATCCCAGCATTTTCCAGGCAAGTGCCTGATATACCGAGATTATTTTTCCTGTGGAAAAACGTCTTCCCCCCAGCGTGAGGCTACACTGCACAGCTTTTAAGTGTGGGGTGACCTGTCAGTCCTGACAGGTCATCGGCCGCCTAACGATATGGTGATGTGTACCCGAAACCATTGCGGCTTTTTCGGGGGGCGGTATGCACGCGTCGATCATCGAGATGCCTGAATCCAGCAACGACGCCTCGCGCCGCCTGGAGGGCATGTTCAAGCTGCGTCATGAAGTTTTCAAAGAGCGCCTCGATTGGGAAGTCGGCTCCCAGAACGGGCGCGAGCGCGACATGTTCGACGATCTCGATCCGGTCTACATCGTGTGTGAGGACGATGGCGATGTGCTCGGCACGTGGCGCCTCTTGCCGACCACCAAGCCATACATGCTGAAGGACGTCTTCCCGGAACTGCTCTACGGCATGCCGGCGCCGGAAGCGCCCGACGTGTGGGAGATCAGCCGCTTCGCCGTATCCAAGCGCGTGATCGGTAATGACTCCCTGGGCACGATCAAGCGCGTTACCAATCTTCTGCTGGAACAGCTGTTCGCATTCGCCGCCCACCGCGACATCCGCCAGATCGTCGCGGTTGCCGATGTGCGCTTCGAGCGCATCCTGAAACGCTCAGGCCTGTTGACCCATCGCTATGGCCCGCCGCTTCAGATCGGCGTCACCAAAGCGATCTCCGGTTACGCCGACGTGTCCGACTTGAACTTGCGCCGTCTGCAACTGGGTCTCGCCCCGGATATGACAGCCGGGTTGGATGAGCTCAAATTGGCGGCCTGATACGGCGCGCCGCGCGCCGGCTATGTCGTTTCACCGGACCAAGCATCGATGCGATGAATTCTAGTGTGTTGAGCCGCCCCGGCCTGAAGGGGCCGCGGGGGTATCCGATCCTGGGTGTGTGGCCGATGCTGCGGTCCAACACCCTCGGGTTCTTGAAGGAATGTTCGAGAACGTTCGGCGACATCGTACCGTTGAGGCTGCCCATGACCACCGCCTACTTGTTGAATCATCCGGCGCATGTCGAACATGTGCTCCAGACGAATTACCGCAACTATTCCAAGTGCGCGATGATGGAGCGTCTGAAGCCGATCTTCGGCAATGGCCTCGTCACCAGCGACGACGAATTGTGGACGCGTCAGCGCAAGCTGATGCAGCCGTCATTCCATCGCAAGAAGATGGAAGCGCTCGCGCCGGTGATGGCGGCCTGCGTGACGGAACACCTTGAAGCCTGGCGCCGGCGCGCCAAGGCGGGCGAGGAGTTCAATCTCTCCGACGACATCTCCTGCCTCACGCTCGAGATTGTTCTGCGCACGATGTTCGGCTCCGGTCTCGGCGAGGACGGCGCGTATCTCGCGCGCTCGCTCGTGCTGGCCAACGAAGTGATCTCCAAGCGCGTGTGGGACCTCACCACGCTGCCGGCCCTCCTGCCGACCAAGAAGAACCGCGAGTTCGAGAAGTCCGTGAAACTGCTTCACGGGTTCGTCGACCGCATCGTTGCCGAGCGCCGCAAGACCGGCGTGTTCGGTGAGGATCTGCTGGGGATTTTGCTGGAAGCGTCCGGCGGCACGGCCGAGGACTCCATGAGCGACCGCCAGTTGCGCGACGAGGTCGTGACGCTGATGCTTGCCGGCTATGAGTCGACCGCGACCATGGTCGCCTGGTCGATCTTCTTCCTGTCGCAGCATCCGGCGCATCTCGACCGCATGCGCGCCGAGACCGACGACGTTCTCCTCGGGCGCGCGCCGGACGCCGGCGACCTCAAGGGCCTCGAATACACCCGTCGCGTCATCCAGGAAGTCGGCCGCTTGCGCCCGTCGATCTGGTGGTTCGCGCGCCAGGCGATCGCGGACGATCACATCGGCGGTGAGCGCATCAAGGCCGGAACGATGGTGTTCATCTCCCAGTACCTGCTGCACACCCTGCCGGACGTGTGGGCGGACCCGGAGCGCTTCGACCCGGACCGCTTCCTGCCGGAGAACGTGGCGCAGCGCTCGCGCTTTGCTTACTTGCCGTTCGGTGCCGGCCCGCGCGTATGCATCGGGTCGGGCTTTGCGATGATGGAAATGCAGATCATCCTGCCGATGGTCTTCCGCGCGTTCAACGTGGAGATCACGTCGGATCTGAAGCCAGACTTCGGGAATTTCCTGTCGCTGCGTCCGAACGAGGACTTTACGGCGCGGGCTGTCCTGCGCGTGCGGCACTGACATGGCCGCTGAACAGTCCGAGATTGACCGCCTTCGCCGCAGCATGCGTCTTATTGTGAACGCCGAATTTCGCCATGACGTTGCGAAGATGGAAGTTCACGGTGCGCTCGGAGATGTGCACGATTTGCCCGATCTCCCACGCCGTCTTGCCGTCGACGGTCCACTTCAGAATCTCGACCTCGCGGCTGATCAGCGGGATCGGGGGCGAGGCTTCCGTCTGTTTCCCGAGCGCACGCTGCGCAGCGTCGTGAAAGTGGTGAGCGATGATCTGGAGATCGTACGCATGGAGGTCCATGAGGCGGGTGAATTCGCGGTCGCTTTCCGGCGAACACACCATCATCAGGCCAAGTTCGCCGCCCGGCCCGTGGATGGGCACGGTGTAACCGCGGCAAATGCCGTTCTCCCAGGCGTCCTCCATGAACAACGATTCCTCATGGGAACGGGTGTTGAGCAGGAAGGCCTCCGACCACTGGACCGGTAGCCGGCTGGAGAAGCACTCGCGCGCTACCGGGTCGGCCTTGGCGTAGTTGTGCTTGATGTAGTGGAGGTCCCAGTCGGGTCTGTTGGTCAGGTGAATGTACTGCGGTGCGATATCCGCGAGCTGGTTCTCCCGCACGGCGTCGACCTTGACGCCGACATAGGAGAACTGGCCGAAACCGGCCCCGCGCAGGAATGCGTCGAGCGCGGACGTGAACTCGCCCGCGGTCCGAAGCCCCGGCAGTCCGGAGATGAAATCCTTCAGCGGCAGCGATGCCATGTAAGCCCCAAAGACGCTGTCAGGGTCTTCCGCGCCCCGTGCTCAGCGTCTCCCCAGTTCTCGCGTATTGTTGGACAATTGGGCTGGAGAATCAACATACTCGAAACTAGTGCGAATTGCTTTACGGAATCAGGGGGTTATAGCGAATGACACAGCCGGCACCGTCACCGCCTTTGCTCGACCTGGCCTCGCCGGCCTTCCTGCGCGAGCCCTATTCCACCTATGACCGGCTGCGGGTGGCCGAGCCCGTACACCGGCTTCCGTGGGGCTTCATCGTCCTCAGTCGACATGACGACATCACGTTCGCCCTGAAGGATAAGCGCTTCGGCAAGACCTTCGCCGAGCGCATGGAGCTGCGCAACGGACCGGAGGTGATGAACGAGCCGGTCTTCCGCAGCATGGGCAAGTGGATGATGTGGGTGAACCCACCCGACCACACCCGCCTGCGCGGCCTGATGACGAAAGCGTTCGGCGCTCGGCGTGTGGAGGATATGCGCCCGCGCATTCAGAAGATCGTCGACGATGCCATCGACCGGATGCTCCCGAACGGCGGCGCGGATCTGATCGCGGACTTTTCCTTCACGCTGCCCATCGGCGTCATCTGCGATATGCTCGGCATACCGCTCGCCGATTCCCACATGTTCATCGCGGCCGTACAGAACACCGCCAAGCTCATGGACCCGGTGCCTCTCAGCAGGGCGGAGATCGACGAGGCGAACGATCACTTCAATCTCATGGCCGAGTATTTCGAACGCCTGTTCGAGCAGCGCCGCAAAGACCCCGGCGACGATCTCACCTCCGCGCTCATCGCCGCGTCCGAGGAAGGTGACGCGAAGCTGAGCAAGGAGGAACTCACGGCCAATATCATCCAGCTGTTCACCGCCGGCCACGAAACCAGCATCAACCTGATCGGCAACGGCCTGCTCGCGCTCCATCAGTATCCCGATCAACTGAAACTCCTGCGCGACGATCCCTCCTTGCTGGAGAACGCGGTGGAGGAATTGCTGCGCTACGACTCGCCGGTGCAGGCCGCGGGGCGCGACGCGAATGCGGATGTGGAGATCAATGGCGTGCCGATCGCCAAGGGCGAGGCGATCGTGTGCCTCCTCGGCGCCGGAAACCGCGATCCCGAGGCACACACCGATCCAGACCGTCTGGACATCACGCGTCAGAATATCCGCCACTTATCCTTCGGCGGCGGCAGTCGTTACTGCATTGGCGCGCAATTGGCCCGCATAGAGGCAGAAGTCGCGTTCGCAACACTTCTGAAACGAATGCCAGACTTGCAGATCGACAACCTCGACAATCCTGACTGGCGGCTGACGTTCGTGATCCGCAGCCTCAATACCTTGCCGGCGCGCTGGTCCTCCGCAAATTGAGTCGGTGCTCCACAATTCCATAGCGGCCCCGCACCTCGCGGTGTATCTGTTTCGCCTCTGAACGACCAAGAATTTACGGCCAGGCGGGGGGATACGGTGGACGTGGGGAATACGCCAGCGCGGCACGCGCGGCGCGCGGTCATTGTTGCTGTCATGACTGTATTCGGCGCAACGCACGCATTCGCCGCGCCGATCGAAGAGATCGTCGTGACCGCGCGCAAGCGCGTCGAATCGCTCGGCGCCGTGCCGCAAACCGTCACCGCTTACAGTGGGCAGGATTTGGCTGGTCGCCAGATCTTCACCAGCGGCGAGATCGCGTCGCAGACGCCCAATCTTATGTGGCATTCGATCTTCGGCTTCTCCTCGCCGCAGATTTTCCTGCGCGGCATCGGCAGCACCACCTTCAACGCCAACCAGGCCAATCCCGTTGGTGTGCACATCGACGGCGTGTACCAGGGCTCGAGTCTGACCTACGGCTTCGGCCTGCTCGACATGGAGCGCGTGGAAATCCTCAAGGGCCCACAAGGCACGCTCTTCGGCCGCAACACCACCGGCGGCGTGGTGAACTTCGTCACCCGCAAGCCGGAGATCGGCCAGTCCACCGGATCGCTCACCGCGACTTACGGCAATTTCAATCAGGCCAATGTTGAAGCGGTCGCCAATGTCGCCGCCGGCGACAACGCAGCGCTCCGCGTCTCCGCGCTCACCCTCAATCGCGACGGCTTCGTCACCAACCGCGTGCCTACCAGCGGCACGATCAACCAAGGCAAGGTGCGCCTTTGGTCCGGCCGCGCGCAGGGCCGCGTTCTCGCGGGCGACGCCTTCGACATTCTGCTGGAAGCTCACGGCGGCCGCCTGCGCAGCGACGTGGCGCCGGGCAAGCAGGTCGGCGTCGTCTGTCCGCCGGGCCTCGCGCATCCCGGCATCGGCCAGTGCACCGATTTCTTCGGCTTCCGCGATACGCCGAACGTGCGCGAGAGTTTCACGAACATCCGCGCCTTCGATAACGTCGATACGGCGGGGGCCGGCGCCAGCATCACCTGGCACGGGCCCGGCTTCGACGTCGTCTCGCAGACCGACTACGACGCCAACACCCGCAAGCTCATCACAGATCCGGATTCAGCACCCTTGGCGGAAGTGAAGGCCAGCGTCGCCGCGCGCTTCCATCAAATCAGCCAGGAACTGCGCGCGATCTCCGTGGGCGATACGCGGCTGACCTGGATCGTCGGCGGCATCTTCTATCGCCACCAGCTTACCGCGTTTCAGAACTTCACTCTCAACGCCTTTGGCCCCGGCGTGCTGTCGCGCTTCTTCCCCGTTCAGGAAGGCGTGGCCACGCGGCTGGTCCAGGGGACCACCAACAAGGCTTTGTTCGGCGAGGCCACCTACGCCATCACCCCGGAACTCGGCCTCACGCTCGGCGCCCGCTGGGCCGATGATCGGCGCACGGCGGATTCCATGGCCTACCTGTTCAACGCCACGGGGCTCGCGCAAGTCTTCGTGGATGAGGCCACTGCGAACCGGCGCCTGCTGGTGCCCACCATTCCCCGCATGATGCTGACGCGGGAATGGAAGAATTGGAGCGGCCGCGGCATTCTCAGCTATCGCCTCGACGGCGACGCGTTGTTCTATGCCGGCGTCGCGCGCGGCTTCAAAGGCGGTGACTACAACGGCGGCGCGCTGTTCTCGCCGACGGAAGCCAATATCGTCGATCCGGAATACGTCACGTCCTACGAAGCCGGTGTGAAGGGGACGCTAGCGGACCGGCGCGCGGCCTACAGCCTCGCGGCTTTCGCCTACGACTTCACCGACCAGCAGGTCTCGCTGATCGTGCCCGGATCCTCCGGAGCGTTCCAAAGCTTGTCCAACGCCGCCAAGTCGCGGGTGCGCGGGGTGGAGGGCGAACTCAGCGTCACGCCGACGGATGCGGTGTTCCTGCAAGCCAAGTTCGGCTTCCTGGATGCAAAGTTCGTGCGCTTCCAGTTCGACCCTGCCAATCCCGCCACCAACTACGCCAATAACCGCCTCGCGTCCTCGCCGCGCTTCAGCTTCAACGCGCTCGCGCGCTACACCATGCCACTCGGCAACGGCATGACTCTCTCTCTCGGCGGCGATGCCGCTTACAAGGGCGCGCACTACTTCACCGCCGACAATAACCCGGCGATGTACCAACACGGCTACTGGCTACTGGGGGCGGACGTCGCGCTGTCGCTGCGCGACGACCGCTACACCCTCAAGGCGTGGGTCAAAAACGCCGGCGACAAGATATATGCTGCCTCTGGTGTTGCCACCACCGGCTTCGGCTATATGGAACTGGTGACTGGCCTGCCGCGCACTTTTGGACTGACGGCGTCGGCTAAATTTTAGCGCCGTAGGTGTTCAGAAAAAGATCGACGGCGGCCTCGACCCGTCGGCGTTCCTGGTCCGGTGGCGCGTGCTTAGGCACACCGCAGGCGTTGCGTAACAGCCGATCGCCACCCACGAGGCAGCAGAACTGCTCCGCCGCGAGGGCCGCGTCCGGCACGGACAGCCGGTCTGCGGCATTCTCGGCGGTCAAGTAATTGGCAAGCAGGCGGCGCCCGGCCTCGGGGCCTTCCTCGAACAAGGTTTTGGCCAATTCGGGATAGCCGCCGCCTTCCGCCATGATCAGGCGGATGCCGCCGGCGACTTCCGGCGAGCCGTCGATCTCGACCAGACGCAAGCCCATCTCGATCAGTGTCGTGCGGACGTCGACGGAATGGTCGAGCAGGGGCGCTGAGATTTGCTCGCTCACCTCCGTCACCAGCGCGCGCCACAGGCCCTGCTTGTTGCCGAACAGCTGATAGACCGTGGCCAGGGATCCGCCGGATTTCGCGACCACCTGTTCAAGGCTGGTCGCCGCATACCCCTGCTTTAGAAACAACGCTTTAGCCGCCTTGAGGATAGCGTTGCGTCGCTCGTCCACCGCCAACCGCGTGCGTTTGGCCGGCCCGCGCTTGGCGCGGGACGCATGGCTGCTATTCACGGATTTTGCATTGCGCTTCATGTGTAATGGAGACTACATAGCTGCGTAATTTATATTACACAACGATCCACTTGGGCGCCAGTCATGAACTTTCACCTCACCCGCAAACAGATCGGCGCTGCCGCCGTGGTCGCAGCTGCGATCATCGCCGCCGCCGCGGTCGCACCCGGGCATAACGACGCGCCCGCGCCCATCGCTTCGCGGCCGGTGAAAGCGATGACGGTGAAACTCGGCGATCAAGCCAGCCGTTCCAGTTACCCGGGTACGGTGCAGCCGCGCCATCAATCCGCCCTGGCCTTCCGCGTTGCCGGACGCATTACGAAGCGGTTGGTGGACGTCGGTGCGACCGTGACGCCGGGAACTGTTTTGGCGACGCTGGACCGGGAAGACCTCGATCTCGGCCTGCGGTCCGCCCAGGCGCAACTCGCCTCAACCCAGGCCGACAGCATTCAGGCGCAGCGAGACCTGGAGCGCTACGAGCAGATCAGACAGAGCCCCGCGTTCAGTCAGTCGGTCTACGACAAGCGCCTCAGCACAATGCAAATCGCGCAAGGCCGGGTGCGCGATGCGGAGGCGCAAGTAAAGCTGCGCCAGAACCAGCTTGGCTATGCCACGCTCATCGCCGACGCCCCTGGCGTGGTCACGTCCGCACGCGCCGAAGCCGGTCAGGTGGTGGGCGCCGGCGAAGCGGTGTTCACCGTCGCGCGCGCCGGCGATCTCGAAATCGCCGTCAGCGTACCGGAACAGCGCGTGGCGGAACTCAAGGACGCGCCCGCGCGCGTCAGTCTGTGGACCCACCCCGGCACGCTGCTGGCCGCGCATTTGCGCGAGGTCGGCGCCAGCGCCGATCCGGTCACCCGCACTTATGACGTACGCTACGTCCTCGACGAACCGCCGGCGGACCAGCAGCTTGGCATGAGCGCGAGCGTGATCCTCGCGCGCCCCGGCGCCACCCAAATGGCCGAAGTGCCGCTGACCGCGATCTTTCAGTCCGGCACCACGCCGAGCGTCTACGTGGTCACTGCCGACAATACCCTGTCCAAGCGCCCGGTGACCGTGGCCGCCTTCCACAGTGAGACCGCGCTGGTGGCCGACGGCCTTAAGGATGGCGACGTGATCGTCACCGCCGGTGTGCACCGGCTGGATGAAGGCCAGAAGGTGCGCCGGCTGGGCGGCGAAGGCGCGTAAGCGCCTCATTCGGGGGAAGCCATGTCGACCGATACCTCGCGCTGGAACCTGTCGGCTCTGGCGATCCGCCACCGCACCCTCGTCGTATTCGCGATGATCGCGTTCGCGATCGCGGGTCTCAATGCCTTCAGCCATCTCGGCCGCGCCGAAGATCCGGATTTCACCTTCAAGGTGATGGTGGTCAGCGCGTCTTGGCCCGGCGCGACGGCGCGGGAGACCGAACTGCTCGTGACCGATCCGCTGGAGAAAATCATCCAGCAAGTGCCGCACTTCGACAAGGTCACCAGCTACTCGCGCCCCGGCGAAGCGGTGTTGATGATCAACCTGCGCGACGACACGCCCAAGAAAGACGTGCCGGAAGCCTGGTATCAGATCCGCAAGCGCATCACCGATCATCGCGGCGTGTTGCCCCAAGGCGTGCTTGGCCCGCGCTTCAACGATGAATTTGGCGATACCTACGGCACCATCTACGCCTTTACCGCCGACGGCTTTAGCGACACGGAGGTGCGCCGCATTGTCGACGATGTCCGCCAGCGCATCCTGCGCGTGAAGGACGTCGCCAAGGCCGAGATGATCGGCGACCGGCCGGAGCGGCTGTTCATCGAAATCTCGCAGGAACGCTTGGCGACGCTCGGCGTCACCACTGCGCAATTGATCGACGCGGTGCAGAAGCAGATCGCCGTCACCGCCAGCGGCATCTTCGAGACCCCCAGCGACCGTGTGGCGCTGCGTTTGAAGGATCGCGCCGACACCGTCGAAGCCATGGCGGACCTGCCGATCGTCGCCAACGGCCGCACGCTGCGGGTCGGTGACCTTGGTAAGGTCCAGCGCGGCTATGAAGATCCGCGCACCTTCAGCATGCGCGTCGGCGGCAAGCCGGCGATTGGGCTCACCATCTCGATGGCCGACGGCGGCAACGTCCAGACCCTAGGCGAGGGCCTGAAAGCGGAACTGGAGCGCATCAAGCGTGACCTGCCCGCAGGCATCGACGTGATCCAGGTGGCCGATCAACCGGCCGTGGTCGAGAAGTCCATGGAGGAGTTCGTCCATTCCCTTGGCGAGGCGCTCGCCATCGTGCTGGCGGTCAGCTTCATCTCGCTCGGCTTGCGCACCGGTATCGTCGTTGCGCTGTCCGTGCCGCTGGTGCTGGCGATCACCTTCGTCTTCATGGAAATCTTCGGCATCAATCTGCACCGCATCTCGCTCGGTGCGCTCATCATTGCGCTCGGTCTGCTGGTGGACGACGCCATCATCGCGGTTGAGATGATGCAGGTGAAGCTGGAGGAGGGCCTTGGCCGTCTCGAAGCGGCCTCCTTTGCCTATCGCGCCGCTGCGTTCCCGATGCTCACCGGCACACTGGTCACCGCGGCCGGATTCATCCCGGTCGGTTTCGCCAAGTCCACCGCCGGCGAATACACCGGCGCAATCTTCTCCGTGGTGACCATCGCGTTGCTGGTCTCGTGGGTGACGGCCGTGATCTTCACGCCGTATCTCGGCTACAAATTGCTGCCCGCAAATACCCACACCGGCCCGAAGCGCGACCTCTGCGACACGCGCCTGTACCGCAGCCTGCGGCGGGTGCTCGATATCTGCGTCGCCCACCCGCGGCGCGTCATCTGGGCGACCGTCGGCGCCTTTGCGCTGGCGCTGGCGGGCTTTGCCTTGGTTCCGCAGCAATTCTTCCCCTCGGCGTCACGTCCTGAATTGGTCATGGACCTGCGCCTCGCCGGGGGCAGCTCATTCGCCGCGGCGGATGCGGCGGCAAAGCGGTTGGAGACTCATCTCGCCAAGGACCCCGATGTTGCCTCTTACGTCGTCTACACCGGCGCCGGCTCGCCGCGTTTCTATTTGCCGCTGAACGTCGAATTGAAGAACGCAGGCTTCGCGCAGGCCGTCGTCACGACCAAGGACAACGTGGCGCGCGAGCGAGTGTTGACGCGCTTCCGCGCACTCATGGATACGGACTTCACCGAACTCAGCGCGCGCATTTCTCGCCTTGAGAACGGCCCGCCGGTCGGCTTCCCGGTGCAATTCCGCGTCCTCGGCAAGGACCCGCAGCAGATCCGCCAGATCGCCGAACAGGTGCGCGAAGTGGTGCGCGCCAATCCCCATACACGCGACGTCAACTTCGACTGGCATGAGATGTCCAAGAGCGTGGAGATGGACATCGACCGTGCCCGCGCCCGCGCCCTCGGGCTGGCGCCCTCCGACGTGGCCAAGACCATGGACACCTTCCTGAACGGCGTGACTATCGGCGAGGTGCGCGAGCGCAACGATCTGATCCCCGTTGTCGCCCGCGCCATCCCTGAGGAACGCCGCGCCATTGACGATATCGGCAGCGCCAGCATCTTCGTCAGCGATCCTGTCACCGGCGTGAAGAAAACCCTCAGCCTCGACCAGGTCGCCAACCTCAAGCCGACCTTCGAGGAACCCGTGCTCTGGCGCCGCAATCGCGACACTATGATGGTCGTGCGCGCCGAAGTGGGGGATGCCACGCAGCCGCCCGTAGTCTCCCAGCAGATCGACAAGGCGCTCGGCGAGATCCGCAGCAAGCTGCCGGACGGATACCGCGTCGAGATGGCCGGCGCCATCGAGGAAAGTGCCAAAAGCAACGTCGCCATTGGCGCCGTGGTGCCGGTGATGGTCCTCGCCATGCTCGCGATCCTGATGGTGCAACTGCAAAGCTTCAGCCGCCTCGCGCTCGTCCTGGCCACCGCGCCGCTCGGTCTGATCGGCGTGACGATCTCGCTCTTGCTGTTCCGTCAGCCCTTCGGCTTTGTGGCGCTGCTCGGTGTGATCGCGCTCGCCGGCATGATCATGCGCAACTCCGTCATCCTGGTGGACCAGATCGACCAGGGCGTCGCCGCCGGCGAACCGCCGTTGCGGGCGATCGTGAACGCGACCATCCACCGCGCCCGCCCCGTGGTGCTCACGGCCGCTGCAGCGATCCTCGCCATGATCCCGCTCGCCCGCACGGATTTCTGGGGCCCCATGGCCGTCGCCATCATGGGCGGCTTGGCGGTCGCAACCGTGCTGACGCTGATCGTCTTGCCGGCACTCTACGCGCGCTTCCTCGCGGGATCCGCGACGCCGACGTTGGCGGTGATGGCTAAAGCGGCGGAATAGCCGGCTGCGGTTTCCCCGCGTTCGGCGCATCCACCCACGCGTGATTGTGCAGCAGGCATGCGTCGCAGTGCCCGCAGGGTTGCGGCGTTGGGCCGCTTAGGTCCGGTGAATAGCAGCTCCAGGTCTCGCCGTGCTTGAGGCCAAGCTCGGCAGCCAGGGCCGCGATCTCCGGCTTCGTCATCGTCACAAGTGGTGCGACGATCTTCGGCCCGTTCGGCACCGCCTGTTCCCACATCGCGCGGAAGGCCGACAGGAACGTTTCTCTACAGTCTGGGTAGCCGGAGTAGTCCACCGCATTCACGCCCAGCCACACCTCTTGCGCATGCGCGCCCGCGGCTTCGGCGCAGGCCAGCGCCAGGAACACCGCATTGCGCCCCGGCAGGAACGTCGGCGCAATGCCGCTGCGCATCTCCTCGACCGAACGGTCTTTCGGGATCTCAATCGGCGGGCGGTTCCACTTTACTTCCAGCACGCGGCGCTCGATGCCGAAGCGCGCGCATTGCGCACTCGCATAGTCGAGTTCGACCTGCTGCAGCTGGCCGTAGTTCAAGCCGACGCTGATCACCTCGCGTCCGTGCTTCCGGGCCAGCAGCAGGCAGACGGTGGAATCCAATCCGCCCGAATGAAGGATCAGGGCGCGGGACATCAGGCGACGTCGTAGCGGCAGGATTCGCCCAGCGTCGGGCGGCGCACGGTCACACTCGCGACCTGCGGCAGGCTCGGCATGAGCTGGCCCGCGATCCAGCGCGCCAGGTTCTCTAGCGACGGCGTGCCGAGGCCGGGAATGTCATTGAGCAAATGATGGTCGAGCTTCTCGCGCACGGCGCCGATTGCCCGGCCCACATCCTCGAAGTCGACCACACAGCCGCTCACCGGATCGGGCGTGCCGCGCATGGCCACTTCCACTTTGAAAGAGTGTCCATGCATGCGCGTGTTCTCATGCCCCGGCGCCTTGTGGGCGAAGGTGTGCGCGGCCTCGAAGCCGAACTCTTTGACGATCTCGAACTGGCCATTCATCGCAGAAAGTCCATTACGGGATGCCCAGATACTTATGGGTCTGCATGCTCAGGCGCCACGCCGGGTGGGCAAGGCAATAGTCGATCGCCGCGCGGCTGTTGGCATTGCGCGCCGGCCCGTCCATCGGCTGCAGGAAGCGATGGGTGAACGCCAGCGTCTCGAACCGCTCCGGTGCGCCGCGCTCCTGCGGGTAGACGAGCTTCAGTTCGTCGCCGCTGGTCTGCACCAGATCCGCGTCCGCCTTCGGGCTCACGCAAATCCAATCCAAGCCCTCGGGTGCGGCGATGGTGCCGTTGGTCTCCACCGCAATCTTGAAATCGCGCGCATGGAGTGCTGCGATCAGCGCCGCATCTATCTGCAACAGCGGTTCCCCGCCGGTGCACACCACGAAACGTTGCGCGCCGCCGTTACCGGTCCAGGCCTTGGAGATGGCGTTCGCCAGATCGTCGGCGCTCGCGAATTTGCCGCCGCCGTCGCCGTCCGTGCCGACGAAATCCGTATCGCAGAATTGGCACGTCGCGGTGGCGCGATCCTCCTCGCGGCCGGACCATAGGTTGCAGCCGGCAAAGCGACAGAACACGGCCGGGCGGCCGGCGTTCGCGCCTTCCCCTTGGAGGGTGTAGAAAATCTCTTTGACGGCATAGCTCATGGCGGCTGTCACATACGCCGCCCGAGGGCCAAAATCCAGCCTTAGCCCCTAAAGTCAGCCAGGCGTTAGTAGCCCGATCATGGCCCCGGACAGACACGTCGCCAAAGTCCCCGAAATCATGGATTTCGGTGCCAGGGCAACGATATCCGAGCGCCGCTCCGGCACCATCGCCCCCAGGCCGCCGATGGTGATGCCGATGGAGGCGAAGTTGGCGAACCCGCACAGGGCATAGGTCATGATCAGCCGGGTCCGGTCCGAAAGCTGGTTCGGGCCCAGGTGGGCGAGGTCGGTGTAGGCGATCAATTCGTTGAGCACCATTTTCGTCCCCAGCAACTGGCCGGCCGAGGTCGCTTCCGCCCAGGGAATGCCCAGCAGCCACGCCAGCGGCGCCATCACCCAGCCGAACAGGCGCTGCAAGGTCAGCGGCGCGCCGGCGACATCCGGGAACAGGCCGATGATGTTGTTCACAAGCGTCACCAGCGCGATCAGCACGATCAGCATGGCGCAGATATTGAGGATCAACGGGATCGCGTCGATGGTGCCGCGGGCAATCACCGACATGATGTTGTCGCCCTGATGGCGCGGCAGCACCACCTCGGCCTCGCTGCGCCGCGCGGCAGACAGGTTCTCCGGATCTTCAGGAACCATGATGAAGGCGATCACCACCGTTCCGGGGGCTGCGAGGATCGACGCCGTCAGGATCTGCCCAAGCGGATTGGCGATCAATCCCTCGAGGATGGTGGCGTAGATCACCATCATCGTGCCCGCCACCATGCCCATGCCGGCGGTCATGATGACGAACAGGCCGGCACGCGATTCCGCGATCAGGTAGGGCCGGATCACCAGTGAGCTTTCGACGTTGCCGAGGAAGATGTTCATGGTGGTCGCCATGCCCGCGGGGCCGTCGACGCCGATGGTCCGCCGCAGCACCCAGGCGAATCCGCGCACGATTGGCGGGATGACGTTCCAATAGAACAGCAAGGCCGATAGCGCGCTGATGATCATGATCAGCGGCATTGACTGAAAGGCGAACACGAATGGCGCGCCCGCGCCGCCGCCCGTCCACGGCACGTCGCCGCCGCCGATGTAGCCGAACACGAACGAGGTGCCTGCGCGCGTCGCGTCGTTGAGGGCGATCACCAGACCGTTGAGCTTGCCGAAGGCGGTACTCACCACCGGCACCTTGGTCAGCAGGACCGCCAGGATGAATTGCAGCAGCAGGCCCAGGCCGATCGCCCGCCAGTTCACCGCGCGCTTGCGGATACTCATCGCCCACGCCAGGCCGAGGATGGCGACCATCCCGACCGCACTCTGCAATGGCAACATCAAACCCCCTTCGGACCCCGCCGACACCGTGCGGGACGCCCCCGGCCCGCACAATCGCATTCTGCTGCCCATTGTGGAGAAAGTCGGCCGGGAAGGCGTCACAAAAGATTAATCAGCCTGTCACAAAGCCCTGGCGGAGACGGCGTACATCTGGCTGTGCTAACGTATCGCGGCGGCCTGTACTGGATAGCGAAAAGATGAATAGCGGCGAACACACGGTATCCCAATTCGACTCCGATCTCTCCCAGTTGGAGCGCCGGGTCCTGGAGTTGGGCGGTCTGGCCGAATCCCAGCTGTCCGCCTCTCTGGACGCGCTCATGAAGCGCGATACGGACGCCGCCGAGCGGATCATCGCCAAGGATCCGGACCTGGACGAGGCCGAGCGCAAGATTGAAGCCAGTGCTCTTTCCATCCTGGTGCGCCGCCAGCCCATGGCCAACGACCTGCGCTATGTGTTCGGCAGCGTGAAGATCGCCGGCTCCCTCGAACGTATCGGCGACTACGCCAAGAACATCGCCAAGCGAACGCTCATCCTCGCCAAGCATCCTGCCGTGCAGACGCCGCCGGAACTGCCGCCGCTCGCCACGCATGCGATCGCCCTGCTGCGCGAAGTCATGGACAGCTTCACCACCCGTGACGCCAAGAAGGCCGAATCCGTATGGCGGCGCGATCAGGAGATCGACGATCTCGCCTCGCGCATGCAGCGGGCGGTCATCGTGCGCATGTCGAACCATCTGGTCGAAGGCGGCCAGGATTCGGGCGAAGTCGAATGCTCCACCCACTTCCTGTTCATGGCGAAGAACCTTGAGCGCGTCGGCGACCACGCCACCAACATCGCCGAAGTGATCCAGTTCCAGCTCTCCGGCGCCTGGATTCGCGAAGCCCGTCCCAAGGGCGGCGATTCCCTCGCGGCTGTCGCCGCTCACTAAGCCTGCCGTCCTGGGCTGACAGGGTTGCCGCAGCCCGCCATGATGCGCGCCCTTGTCAGGAGCGCCCATGTCCCTTGAGACGATTTCGAAACACGCCTGCTTCGGCGGCACTGTGGGATTCTATCGCCACCAGGCCGAGAGCACACGCTGCGCCATGAAGGTCGCGGTGTTCACCCCGCCGCAGTCCGCCCACGGCAACGTCCCGGTGCTCACCTATCTCGCGGGCCTCACCTGCACTGAAGAGACCTTCGTCGTCAAAGCGGGCGCGCTGCGCTTAGCGGCTGAACTGGGTCTCATGCTGATCGCGCCGGACACCAGCCCGCGCGGCGAGGGCGTACCGGGCGATCCCGCCGGCGGCTGGGATTTCGGCCTCGGCGCCGGGTTCTACCTCGACGCCACTCGCGCGCCCTACGATACGCACTACCGCATGTATTCCTATCTTACCCAGGAATTGCCCAAGACCATCGCGGCGCACTTTCCGGCGGACATGACCCGCCAGGGCATTTTCGGCCACTCCATGGGCGGCCATGGCGCGCTCACCCTCGCGCTGAAGAACCCCGACACCTATCGCAGTGTGTCCGCCTTCGCGCCGATCGTCGCACCCACGCAAGTGCCCTGGGGCGAGAAGGCGTTCACTGGCTATCTCGGGGACGATAAAGCCGCCTGGCGCGCCTACGACGCCACGGAACTCGCGTCACGCTGGGCCGGCCGGGAGATCCTGATCGACCAGGGCCTCGCCGACAATTTCCTGGAGAAGCAGTTGAAGCCGGAGTTATTCGAGGCCGCCTGCGCCAAGGCCGGCGTCACCCTCACGCTCCGCCGCCATGCCGGCTACGACCACGGCTACTACTTCGTCCAGACCTTCGTGGACGATCACCTGCGCTGGCACGCGGCGCGGCTGTAGCTATTTCGCGTGTAGCTCGGAAAAGTCGATCCGATCGCGGCCGACTTTATAGGCCGTCACACGCGGGCCCAAGCCGTCGAAATAAGTCCGCTGCCACAGCATCAGCCCTGGCGGATTGTCGTGCTCATACGCCATCAGCGTGTTGATCCGCCCGCGCAGTTCCTCGGTCGTGGTCGCGGCGCGCGCAGCGTTCAGCAGCGGCATCACGTCGCGGTCGCAGTGATGAGGCTTGGCCCACTCGCATGACCTTGTATTGAAGGCGGCCACCGGATCGTAGCCCTGGATGCCGGTGATGAAGCCTCCGCCGGGCCAGTCGCCGCCGTTCAAGTGTCCCAGCCACACGCCGATGGTGACGGCGCGGAATTCAACCTTCACGCCCACCGCAGCAAGATCGGATGCGACCAGCTGATAGATGCTTGCGTCCGGCCCCTGACCCGTGACGAACGCGATTGGCACCGTCAGGCCATTGGGATACCCGGCCTCCGCCAGCAACGCCTTCGCCTTCGCGGGATCGTAAGGGTAGGGCGCGAGGGTCGCGTTGTAGCCAAACGCATCCGGATGGGTGAACTGCGTTGCCGGCATCACCGCGTCATTCAGGAACGTATGAATCAGCTTCTGCCGGTCGACGGCGTAGTTCAACGCGCGCCGCACGCGAACGTCCTTGAACGGCGCGTTCCCGACTGTCACGAATTGCATATATGTGATCTGCGTGGACAGGCGCGGCGTCAGGCGAAAGCCGCCGTCCGTCGCAGTCTCGGCCATCACGTCCAAAGCAATGTCGGCGCTGCCCGACGCCACCGCCAGCGCGCGCGCGGTCGGGTCGGGCATCGCGCGCACCTCGATCTCCGGCACCTGGCCGGGCTTTCGCGCGGAGGCATTGGCGACCAGCGTCACGCTCCCCGGTGCCCATTTGGTGACACGATACGGCCCGGTGCCGACGGGGCTTGCGACAAACGCGTCGATACCCTTTGCCCAGGCTTGCGGCGCGGGGACGAGCAGGTTGAACAGATGCACCGGCAGTATCGGGTCGATCATCTTGGTCTCGATCTGCACGGTCAGCGGATCGCGCGCCGCGACGGCCGCGATCTTGGCGCGCATGGTCACGGACGCCAGCATGTCGGACGCGAGCGGCGTGCCGAGCACATAGGTCAAGGCGGCCACCACCGCCGCCGCATCGCACGGCTCGCCGTTGGTGAAGGTGACACCGCTGCGCAGCTTGAACACCCAGCGCGTCGGCGTCTCTTGTGTCCAGGACTCGGCGAGCGCCGGCTCGGCGACCCCGCCCGGTCCGAGGCGCACTAAGGGCTCGAACACCGCTTGATTGATCAGGCCGAACGGGAGCCCAATGTAGGTGTGCGGATTGCCGCGCGAGTCCGGCAAGGCCGGCGTGACGATGCGCACCGGCGCCGCCCAGGCCTCGCTGACACGCGCGGTGCCGGCAATCAATGCGCACACAAGGAAGGCCAATATCTTCATGGACCCCAGTTCACCAGAACCGCCGCGCCGCGTCTGCGGTGAATCGGATGTTGATCGCGATCCGGGGCGTAGCCCCGCGCACGCCGGTGTGATCGGATAGGCCCATGACCCTGCTGCGCACCTATATCGATGGCCCGTTTGGCCAACTTCACCTCCGCTACGTCACCCCCGCGCACGCCGCCGCGGTGCCGGTCCTTTGCCTGCATCCGAACCCCCTGTCGGGCCGCATCTTCGAGCCATTGTTGGCGGACCTCGGCCGCGACCGTCTTGCCGTCGCCGTCGACACGCCCGGTTTCGGCAACTCCGCCCCGCCGTCGGCGCAGCCGACCTTGCAAGAGTATGCCTCCGCCGCCAGGGCCGTTGCCGCGCACTTCGGCCTCGCCCAGGTCGACCTCATCGGCGCGCAGACCGGCGCGCGCATGAGTGTGGCGCTGGCCGAGCAAGCGCCCGACCTGGTCCGCCGCCTTGTGCTGATCCACGCGCCCGTGTGGACGCCCGCCGAACGCGAGGCCGGCCAGAAGAACTACAAGGCGACGCGGATCGAGCGCGACGGCGCCCACCTTCTCGCCGAATGGCAAAGCCTGCGCGACCAACTGCCGCCGGGTGCGGACCTCACGCGGCTCTCGGATCTCTTCGCCGACAGCATGCTCGGCTTGGATCGCGACCACCGCACCTGGACCGTCCGCGCCAACGCCGGCTACGTCTACGAAGACGTCCTGCCCCATCTGGCGAAGCCGATCCTTGTGTTGAACCCGCAAGGCTGGCTGCACGCTCTGACGGCGCGCATCGCGCCGCTCTTGCGTAACGGGCGTGTGGTGGATGTCCAATACACGCTTCCCGAAGCGCTGCTACTACAGCCCGCGACGGTCGCCGCCCTGATCCGACCGTTCCTGGACGAAAGCTGAAACCACAGCCGTCGTCCTTGGCCCGAAGGGCCGAGGACCCAGAGTTTCTAGATTTTTGTTTGCTCAGCGAAAGCCAGAAACCCTGGATCCTCGCGGCCTTCCGGCCGCAAGGATGACAAGAAGAATGAGCGGTCGAGGTCATATGCAATACCCCTGACCTTGGGAGAGTGGGGGCGATGGCTTGCTCAACCGGTTCCAAAGCGCGCGCTGGTTTGGCGATGCGGTTGCGCTAAGCTTCGCCGCATGTTGACCGGTCTTTCGATCCTTGTGACCAACGTCACCCACTTCGTTGGGTTGCCCACCGCGCGGGAACTCGCCAGGCAAGGGGCGCGGGTGGTGTGCCACGACCGCGCCTTTGCCGACCCAGAGGCGCGCGCGGCCTTCCAGAGGGATCATCGCGATCTCCACATCAGCGGCACGATCGATCCCGACGCCCTGATTGCCGAAATCGAAGATGCCGCCCCGCTCGATGTGCTGGTGAATAACGATTTCTTCCCGGCCTTGCGCGCCGCCATCGACACCGCGACAGCGGACGACCTGCGCCGCACACTCGAGGACCTTGTGGTGGCGCCGTTTCGCTTCGCCGGGGCCGCGGCCAAGGCGATGAAGCAACGCCGCAAGGGCAAGATTCTGTTCGTCACGTCGGCGGCGCCGCTCCGCGGACTGCCGAACTATTCCATGTACGCCACCGGCCGCGGGGCGGCGAACGCGCTGGCACTCTCGCTCGCGCAGGAACTCGCCGCCTTCAACATTCAGGTGAATGCCATCGCGCCGAACTACGTGGAAAGCCCAAGCTACTTCCCGCCGGACCTGATCGCTAATCCGGAAGCGATGAAACGGTTCACGGAGAAAGTGCCGCTCAAGCGTTTGGGTAAACCCGAAGAGGTTGCGGCGACGGTCGCTTTCTTTGCCTCACCGCAGAGCAGCTTCATCACCGGCCACGTGCTGCCGATCGCGGGTGGCTGGGCTTGAGCACGCCGATCCTCGCGGAAGCCCCGGAGCACGCAGCGACGGGCGAGACTGTTGCGATCTACGCCGATCTCCGCGCCGCCCTGGGCGTACCATTGGTGAACCTCGTTTTTCGCAACATGGCGGCAATACCCGGATGCTTGTCCTGGGCGTGGTCGTGTCTGCGGCCGATCTACACCGGTGAAGCGATCCATTGTGCAGGTGCGGAGATGGCCGCGCTCGCGGCCACGGCGCGCCTCAACGCTGCACCGATCGATATCGAAATGCCGAACGTCGCCGTTGCCGCAACGCTCGAATCTTATATTCGTGCCAATCCCATCAATCTGATGGGTCTGGAAATCCTCAAACGCGCGCTCGCGGGTGCGGGCGGTGAAGATCCGCCGGGGACGCCTGCACAGGTCATGCCGATAAGCGCCGTGTTACCGATGGCAGATATTGCGCGGCTTCCCGCCGCGACCGTGGCGCGCCTGCGCGACATGGCGCACATCCTGCACGGTGAAGACGGTCCTGTGATTCCGTCCGTGTTCCGTCACTTCGCCGCCGCGCCGCGCGCACTCGATGCGATTTCTCAGGTGATGCGGGACCTGAAGGCCGGCAACCAGTTGGACGAACTCGGACACCGGCTGGCCGAACACGGTCGCGCTGCCGCGGCGCGCTTGCGCGTTCAGCCGCCCTCGCCGCCGAATCCAGAAACGATGCGGGTGATCGAAAGCCTCGCGGCAATCTTGCCCAGCAACATGACCAAGATGACGGTGGTCGCGGTCGCGCTGCGAAGGGTGTTCGCTTAGCGCTCTTTCAACGCGTCGGCCATCTTCGCGATCAAGCCGAACATGTTCTCCTGTTCGGACGGCGTCAGCGCTTGCACCGCGAGCGAGGCCACCTTTCGCGCCCGGTCCATCACGCTCATGCGCATCTCGGACGCACGCGGCGTGAGGTGAATCGTCGCGCGGCGCTTGTCCGTCGGGTCGGGCTTGCGCTTGACCAGGCCGTCGCGCTCCATGCGGTCGAGCGTGTTCGCCATGGTCGGCTGCTCGACATTGATGCGGCGGCACAACTCGGCCTGTGTCAGCCCATCCTGCTCGAACAGCATCACCAGCGGCGCGAATTGTCCCGGCGCCACGCCCAGGTCCTGCAACGCATCCTGCAGACGCCGGTCGTACAACCGGTTCAAGTGCGCGATCTGATAGCCGAGTGAGTCGAGCCGGCGGATAGCCATAAGATAGAACCTGCTTCCTTACGTCTTGGGCTTGCCGCGGGTGTAGCCCTTGGATTCCATGCAGCTGTCATAGCCGCTGTGGAAGTCCTGGGTGACGCGGTCGCGGTCCTTCATGTCCATGGGCGAGGGGCCGAGGCTGCCCGCGGTCGGGCCTCCCGGCACCGCGCCGAAGTCGCCACGGGGCCGGCCGGCACGCAGCAGGCTGTCGGTTTCGGCTTCCTGATTGCACTGGGCATCGTCGGCGCGGGCTTCCTCCGGGGTCTTGGACGGATGGCTCCACCCGCCGGCGCAGCCCGACAGCAGCACGGCCAGGGAAAGCGCCAGGACAACGACCCCCAGGGCATTGGCGTGGGATCCGACCGGGGCCTTGACCGTCCCCGCCGGACCTGTTTGTTTCGCGCTCATCTCCACACCTCATTCGCCACGAAGGCTCATCATATGACTGCCGAAAATAATGCCACGGCTGAGCGGCCCTCCGGCACTTATTTTGAGGACCTAGTCGTGGGCCAATCCGCGACCTTCTCCAAGACTGTTACGGATGCCGATATCGTCCTGTTTGCCGGGGTCTCCGGCGACACCAACCCGGTGCATCTCGACGCGGAATACGCCGCCGGCACCATGTTCAAGACCCGGATTGCCCACGGCATGCTGTCCGCTGGTTTCATCTCCACCGTCATCGGCACCAAGCTGCCGGGACCGGGCGCGATCTACGTCGGCCAGACCCTAAAGTTCAAAGCTCCCGTGCGCATTGGCGATACGGTCACGGCGCGGGTGGAAGTAACCGGGTTGGTGGCGGAAAAGAAGTTCGTGACCATGAAGACGCAGTGTCTCGTGGGCGGCAAGGTCGTGATCGACGGCGAAGCGACTGTGATGGTCCCGTCGCGATCCTAAATGCGTATCGTCCGTAACTTCCATGAGATGCCGCCGCAACTTCAGGGCGGCGTGATCGCGCTCGGCAACTTCGACGGTTTGCACCGCGGACATCAGGCCGTGATCGGCGCCACCGTCGATGCCGCGCGCGCCGCCGGCGTCGCCGCCGGGGTGATGACCTTCGAACCCCATCCGCGCCAGGTGTTCCGTCCCGACGATCCGCCGTTCCGCCTGTCGCCGTTCCGCATCAAGGCGCGCCTGATCGAAGCCATGGGCGTGGACTATTTATATACGCAGAGCTTCGACCGGGATTTCTCCCAGCGTTCCGCGGAAAACTTCATCACGGAAATTCTGCTCGGCGGCTTGAAAGTGTCGCGCGTCGTCGTCGGCGCGGACTACGTGTTCGGTCATCAGCGCAAAGGCAACCTCGCTCTCCTGCAAAGTCTCGCCGCCGCGCACGGCGTCGCGGTCACGGCTCTGTCGGAACAGCGCGATGGCGCGGGCCCAAGATATTCGTCTTCCAACATCCGCACGGCGTTGGTCGAAGGCCGCCCGCACGATGCCGCGCGTCTGCTTGGGCGTTTCTGGGAGCTTGAGGGCCGGGTCGAGCAGGGCGATCAGCGCGGACGCACCATCGGCTTTCCCACCGCCAACCTGCCGCACCGCGACTATCTGCATCCCGCCAAAGGCGTCTATGCCGTTCGCGCCGGCATCGATCGCGGCGCGAAAACCGTCTGGCATGACGGTGTCGCAAATTTCGGCAACCGCCCCACCTTCGACAAGACCGACCTGCTGCTGGAAGTCCACCTGTTCGACTTCAACGATGATCTCTACAGCCGCCACTTGCGCGTGGCCCTGATCGATCACCTGCGCCCGGAAATGAAGTTCTCCGGACTCGACGCTTTGAAAGCGCAAATCACCAAGGACTCCGTCACTGCCCGCGAACGGCTCGCTGCCCACCGGTTCAGCCCCGCCCCCGCGCCGTTCGTGACGGTGGGTTAGCGGCGCGCGAAGGCGGGGGGTGACAGCCTGGGCCTGAGGCGGCGTCCTGCCCCTTAAAACTGCGCACACCGCGACAGTGGACGAGCCAGTCTGGGGCGCTATAGTTCCTGCTTTGTTCTTTTTGGAAGCGCCAAATGGCTGTCGGCAGTCCCATTTCGCCGAAATTTGCAGCGCGTAATCGCCGCGTAAATGCGCGTCGGCGACCGATGCCAAAACAGCCCCAGGGGACGAGTCGCGCCCGCGCCCCATTGAAGCTCTGCCGCCCCCCTGTTAGACACCCCGCCATGACCGATTTGCGCACACTTCCGGGCCGCGTGGAGCGAATTAGCCGCCCCATTCTCTGACCAGAATGGGGACCATCATGATTCGCCCTTAATGCAGTTCTTTCCCGGAAGCCGCACCGATGTCCGACGCCACACCCGACTACAAATCGACAGTCTTCTTGCCGACCACCGACTTTCCAATGAAAGCCGGTCTGCCCCAGCTCGAACCTAAATTGCTCGAACGCTGGCAGAAGCTCGGCCTCTATCAGCGCCAGCGCGAGGCCGCCAAGGGCCGCAAGAAATTCGTACTGCACGACGGTCCGCCGTACGCCAACGGCAATCTCCACATCGGTCACGCGCTCAACAAGATCCTGAAAGACGTGATCGTGCGCGCGCAGCAGATGATGGGCCGCGATGCGCCCTATGTGCCAGGCTGGGATTGTCACGGCCTGCCGATCGAATGGAAGATCGAGGAAGAGTATCGCGCCAAGGGCAAGAACAAGGACGACGTGCCCGTTGTCGAGTTCCGCCGCCAATGTCGCTCGTTCGCCGAGAAATGGATCAACGTCCAGCGCGAGGAGTTCAAGCGCCTGGGCGTCAACGGCGATTGGGACAATCCCTACACGACGATGAACTTCGCCTCCGAGGCGCAGATCGTGCGCGAGCTCGGCAAGTTCCTGATGGATGGCAGCCTCTATCGCGGCGCCAAACCAGTCCTATGGTCCGTGGTCGAGAAGACCGCGCTGGCTGACGCCGAAGTGGAATACGAGGACCACACCTCGACGACCGTGTGGGTGCGCTTCCCGATCCAGAAGACGCCGGTGAAGGAACTCGAAGGCCACAGCATCGTCATCTGGACGACGACGCCCTGGACCCTGCCGGGCAACCGCGCCATCGGCTACGGCAAGGACATCGACTACGCCGTCGTGGAAGTCGTCGGCGTCGATGAGAAGAGCAAAGCCCGCATCGGCGAACGTTTCGCCGTAGCGGAAGCGCTGCGCGAAGCCGTGTTGAAGTCCGCAGGCGTGACGGATCACAAAATCGTCGCGACCGTGAAGGGCGCCGACCTCGCCGGAACCGTCTGCCGCCACCCATGGCACGGCAAAGGCTACGACTTCGACGTCACACTCTATCCCGGCGACTTCGTCACCACGGAAGCGGGCACGGGTTTCGTGCATATCGCGCCGGGTCATGGCGAGGACGACTGGCATCTCGGCTTGGCCAACGGCGTGGCAATCCCGGATACCGTCGCCGGTGACGGCACGTACTACGACCACGTACCGCTGTTCGCCGGGAAGCATGTCTTCAAGATCGATCCGGATGTGCTGGCCGCCCTGACCGACAGCGGTGCGCTGCTCGCCAATGGCAAGTTCGTCCACAGCTATCCGCACTCCTGGCGCTCCAAGGCGCCGCTGATCTTCCGCAACACGCCGCAGTGGTTCATCTCAATGGAGAAGACCGGCCTGCGCGCGAAGGCATTGAAGGCAATCGACGACACCCAGTGGGTGCCGGCGCTCGGGCGCAACCGCATCTATGCGATGGTCGAAAGCCGACCGGACTGGTGCGTATCGCGCCAGCGCCAGTGGGGCGTGCCGATCACCATCTTCCGCAACAAGAAGACCGGCGATGCCCTGCGCGACCAGGCGGTGATCGACCGCATCGCCGCCGCGGTGGAGGCCGAAGGCGGCGACGCCTGGCTGACCTCGCCGCCGGAACGCTTCCTCGGCAACGAATATGTCGCCGACGACTACGAGCAAGTTACAGACATCATCGAAGTGTGGTTCGATTCCGGTTCGACCCACGCGTTCGTGCTGGAAGCGCGCCCGGATCTGAAGTGGCCCGCCGACCTCTATCTCGAAGGCTCCGACCAGCATCGCGGCTGGTTCCATACCTCGCTGCTGGAATCCTGCGGCACGCGCGGCCGTGCGCCGTTCGATGCCGTGCTCACCCACGGCTTCGTGCTCGACGAGAAGAACCGCAAGATGTCCAAGTCCCTGGGCAACGTGGTCGCGCCGCAGGACGTGGTGAACCAATCGGGCGCGGACATCCTGCGTCTGTGGGTGGTTGCCTCGGACTACGCGCAAGACCTGTCCGTGGGGCCGAACATCCTCAAGCAGATGAGCGATCTCTATCGCCGCCTGCGCAATACCCTGCGCTACCTGCTCGGCAACCTCGATGGCTTCAGCCCAGCGGAACGGGTGGACTACGCCCAGCTGCCGGAACTGGAGCAGTGGGTGCTGCATCGCGTGTCGGAACTCGACGCGCAGATCCGCAGCGCCTGCACCAACTACGACTTCCACGGCCTGTTCAACGAACTGCACAACTTCTGCGCCGTCGATCTGTCCGCGTTCTACTTCGACATCCGCAAGGATGCGGTCTACTGCGACGCGCCGGACGCGCTACGCCGCCGCGCCGCGCGCACGGTGCTTGACGTGCTCTATGACCACCTGACCAAGTGGCTCGCGCCCTTCATCTGCTTCACGGCGGAAGAAGCCTGGCTCGCGCGCCATCCGTCCGAAACCGGCTCTGTGCATCTCGAGCAATTTCCCGAGATTCCGCAGGCGTGGAACAACGCCGCCCTCGCGGCGAAGTGGTCGCAGGTGCGCGATTTCCGCCGCGTCGTCACCGGCGCCATCGAGATCGAGCGCGCGGCGAAGAAGATCGGCGCATCCCTGCAGGCGCACCCGCAGGTGTGGGCGCCGGCGGAGATGGTTGCGGCGGTGAAGGATCTTCCGCTCGAAGACCTGTGCATCGTCTCGTCGATCACGGTGCAGACCGGCACCGCGCCGGAGGGCAGCTTTACGCTCGCCGACGTTCCCGGGATGGGCGTGCAGGTCCATCTCGCCACCGGCGAGAAATGCTTGCGCTGCTGGAAGGTTCTTGAAGAAGTCGGCAAGCAGCGCAACCCGATGGTGTGCGTGCGCTGCTCCGACGCCGTCGACACGATCTCGAAAGCGGCATGAGCGCCATGACCGCCGTCCCCACCGCGTTCCCAAAATGGGGTCTGCTGACGGCGGCGGTCATGTTCCTGCTCGACCGGGTGAGCAAGTACGTCATGGTCGAGAAGGTGATGCGTCCGCCCGGCGTGGTCGAGACGCCTTTCTTCACCGACAAGATCATCTCCGTGCTGCCGTTCTTCGACCTGCGCATGGCGTGGAACTACGGCATCAGCTTTTCCCTGTTCAACTCAGGGTCCGACGCCATGGTGTTCGCGCTGCTGGCCGTGCAGCTGAGCATCACCGCCGGCCTGTGCTGGTACATGTGGCGGCTCGACAGCTTCTGGATGCAGGTCGCCGCCGGCATGATCGTCGGCGGCGCGCTGGGCAACGTGCTCGACCGGGCGCTCTATGGCGCGGTCGCGGATTTCCTGGATTTCTACTGGGGGGACATGCATTTCCCCACTTTCAACATCGCCGACAGTTGCATTTCGGTCGGGGTCGCTCTGTGGCTGCTTGACGCCGCACGGTCTGCCTCGCACGATGCGCCCGCTCCGCAAGGACCAAAGGACTGACCTCTATGAACTTCCGCATTTCTCTGTTGGCCGGCCTCTCTGCCGCCGTGCTGCTGTCGGCCTGCCAGGACACCAAGCGCGCGCTGGGTCTCGAGAAGTCCGTGCCGGACGAGTTCGCCGTGGTGAACCGGGGTCCCTTGGTCGTGCCGCCGGACTTCAAGCTGCGTCCGCCGGTCCCGGGCGCGAACCGCCCGCAGGAAATGACCGCCGCCGACCAGGCGCGCACCGCGCTCATCGGCCGCGCCAAGTTGGATGCGATGCGTCAGCGCGGCCTTTCGAAGGGTGAGGTCGCCGTGCTCGCCCATGCCGGCGCCGACATCACCACGCCGGATGTGCGCAAAGACGTCGACCGCGAATCTTCCGTGTTCGCCGGCGAAGACAAGCAGTTCACCAAGCGTCTCCTCGGCTGGAAAGACGAGAGCGCCGGTGCCAGTGTCGCGATCGATCCCAATGCCGAGTCCAAGCGCCTCGCCGATGCCAAGGCCACCGGCAAGAAGCCGAACGAAGGCAAAGTGCCGACCATCGGCAAGGGCGGCAGCGGCGGCAGTTTCCTGGGAATCTTCTAAAGCGGCTGCACGATCTGTTGCAGCGCGCCCGAGCCGGGATTGCGCACGATCATCGCCGCGACCCGGCCGAGGCCCGGAACCTCAAGCTCCGTCGGGCTTGAGAACACTTCGGCCTTCAGGGAGTCACTTGCCGTTTTCGCGGCGGACAGGTCCTTCACCACGAAGGTCTGCGCGATATAGCCGATGTTCGGAGCCACCGCCTGCGGCACAAGGTCCATGCACGGGTAGTTGATCGGATAGATCAGCGCGACCTTGCCGAACATGTGATTGCCTTGCATGAATTTCACGCCGGTCTTGGCCTTCTCCGGCAGGCCCTGGAACTTGTTCTGCTCCGGCCGGTCCATCACCACGTCGATCAGCACGCCCATCTTGAGCACCTGCTCGTAGAACGCCACTGCCTTGCTCATGCTGCGCACGCAGTGCGACGTCGTTACTACCGGGGTGAAGCCCGTCGGCGTGCGGCCGTGGGTCTCGACATAGGCCCGCATCTGACCGATGCGTGTGGTCGGATCGCCCGACGTCAGCTCGACCAGATTGATGAACACCGTGTCCGGCCCATCGAACACCACTTCCGTCGGTGCGCCCGTGCTGCCGGACAGGGTGTAGTGGATCGGATCCGACCAGAAGCGATAGCCAAGCGCTGCAAGGCGCTTTGAGTCTTCGACGATCCTGTCGGTGTAGAAGTTGAGATTGCCCAACCCGAACGCCATGTGTGCATCGAGCGGACGAATGGGTTTACGAGTCGCGGCGTTGAACGCGAGCAGCAGAACGCGGCCGACGTCGACACCGGGCAGCTCGCAGAACACCGCTTGCGCCGATGCGCCCGGCGGCAGGCGCCAGTGCCGCTCGAAGTCGGGCCCGGACCAAGTGACCGCGGGATGCGGTTTCAGCCCGATGATGTCGCGATAGAACCGCAGCGACGCGTCGAGATCGGCCACGCCGATTACAGCGACGGAGACAGCGCTTCCTTCGGGAGCAATGATGGCCATGTGGTTTCCTGCGTGCTCAGCCGTCGGTAGACGACACCGAAGAGCGTTGTGGTGACGATGAAGTAGGTCATCTCGAACAAGGTGCTCAGCAAGGCGACAACCATCTGCGCGGCGGGGCTCACGTCGTCGCCGTCGAGCGGAATGCCGGCAAGCGTCATCCCGCCCAGCACCACAATCGCGACCACGCCCCAGCCCCCACCGACGATCAGCCCAAGACAGACGTGCACGAACGTCATCGCAAGCCCGAAAGGCGCGGTGACGCGCCAGGTCTCGCGGATCGTGGCATGGCGACCGGCGGCGGCAAACGCGAGCGCCACCGACAGACGCGTGAAGATCACGAACCAGGCGAATGCGGCCGGGATGGCAAACACCACAGACGCGATCTGCCCGGCGAGTTCGGACATGCTGCCGAAGATCGCGCCCCCCAGCAGCACAAATGCGCCCAAGGGCAGGAGGGCCAGCAAGATCACGATCGTCACCAGGATATTGACCATGATGACGGCGCCTTCGAGTTGGCCGAACGAGAACGCGGCGCGCCGGTTGGCTTCCTGCTCACCAAACGCAACGGTGCGATACCATGTCACCAGAAGCGGCGCGTAGATGAACAGCGCGAGCAGGCTCGTGATCGCCTGCCAGACCTCCTCCTTGATTTCGAGGTCGGAGAACGCGCCATAGGTATCGATGCCCATCAAAAGCACGAGAGGCGCGACACCGTGCTTGGCCAGCACGCGGCGCTCAGCCCAGCAGTAGGCCAGGATCGCTTTGGTGGTTGGCCAGACGGGCAGGGCGGCGAGCATGTCGCGGGGAGGGCTTCGACCGGAGGGGCGGCAGGGGTGCCACCTTAGCGGCGCGGTCCGGGGTGCGCTACCGCCAGCATGCCCTTGCAGTGACGTAAGAAACGGACCGTTGACCTAACCGGCCGGGGGTTCCATGAATGGAACCCCGCCCCCGGAGGACCATCCCCCCATGCCGATCCGGTTTGCGCAGATTATTGCGCTTGTCTTCAGCCTTTCTCTCGCACCCGTCCACGCCCAGACCGCTGCCAAACCCGGCGGCGTCTTCGGTGCGGAGACATTCTCCCTCGCCAACGGCATGCAGGTGGTCGTCATCCCGAACCACCGGGCGCCGGTGGTGTCGCACATGGTCTGGTACAAGATCGGTTCCGCCGACGAGGTGCCGGGCAAGTCGGGCCTCGCGCACTTCCTCGAACACCTGTTGTTCAAGGGCACGCCGCGGTTTCCGGCCGGCACCATCACCGACATGGTGGCGCGCAACGGCGGCGAACAGAACGCTTTCACCTCTTATGACTACACCGCCTACTACGAGAACATCGCCGTCGACCGGCTTCCGCTGATGATGGATATGGAAGCCGACCGCATGCACAACCTGATCCTCGAGCGCGGCAGCGTGCTCAGCGAGCGCGACGTCATCATCGAAGAGCGGCGCATGCGTGTGGACAGTGTGCCCGGCGCCACCATGGCCGAACGGCTCTCGGCTTCGCTCTGGCTCAATAACCCCTACAGCATTCCGGTGATCGGCTGGGAATCGGAGATGCGCGAACTCAGCCAGGAAGATGCGCTGGCGTTCTACAAGAAGTACTACGAGCCCCATAACGCCATCCTGATCGTGGCTGGCGACATCACCGTCGAGCAGCTGAAGCCGTTGGCGGAAAAGTACTACGGCGCGATCCCCAAGACCGGGACCCCGACCAAGCGCGTCCGTCCGACTTATCTGCCCCGTAAAGCGGACGTGCGCGTGGTCATGCGTCATGAGCGCGTGCGGCAGCCGCAATGGAGCCGCGAGTACATCGCGCCCAGCTACAACGTCGGCGATCGCGCCGATGTGCACGGGCTCGAAGTGTTCACCGAACTGTTCGGCGGCGGCGCGACCGCGAAGCTCTATCGCAGCCTCGTGGTGGATCAGCAGCTCGCCGCCGGCGCCAGTTCCGGCTACAGCGGCGAGGCCATCTCATACGGCAACTTCTCTGTGTCGCTGACGCCGAACCCAGGCGTGCCGTGGGAGAAGCTGGAAGCGGCCTATGACGTGCTGCTTGCACAAACCTTGAAGGACGGCATCACCGACGAGGACGTGGAGCGCGCCAAGACGCGCATGCTGGCGCGGCTGGCCTATGCGAAAGAGTCGCCGATGTCCGCCGCCCAGCAAGTCGGTTCGGCGCTCGCGGTTGGCCTGACGTTGGACGATATCGAGAATTGGCCCGAGCAGTTGAAGAAGGTCACGCCGGATCAGGTCCGCGCCGCAGCGCGTAAGCTGATCGCCACTGCGTCGTCGGGCACGGGAATCCTGCTCCCACCGTTGCGTGTTCAGGAGGCCGCCCGATGAACGCAGTCCATCGCATCGTCGTTGCCGGGTTCCTCGCCGTCGTCGCGGCATGGCCCGCCTATGCCGTGAGCGTCGTCGAGGTGAAGAGTGCCAAGGGCATCTCGGCCTACCTGTCTGAGGATCACTCCAGCCAGGTCATCTCCGTCAGCTTCGCCTTCGCCGGCGGCACCGCCGTTGACCCGCTGGACAAGCAGGGCCTCACGGAACTCGGTGCCAGCTTGTTCAACGAAGGTGCGGGCGATCTCGATTCCTTCGCGTTTCAGTCTGCCCTGGAGGATCGCGCAATCTCGCTCGGGATGTCCGCCGATTTGGACACCATCCGCGGATCGCTCACCACCACGTCGCTCAATCTGACCGAAGCCCTGCGGCTGACGCGTCTTGCCCTGCTGCAACCGCGCCACGAGGCGGAAGCCATCGAGCGAATGCGCCGCGAGTTGCTTGTGCAGATCGCCGGGCGCGCCGAAGTGCCGGGCCGTTTGGCGAGCCGGAAGTTGAATCTCGAACTGTTCGGCGGTCATCCCTATTCGCGCGAACAGGAAGGCACGGCGGAGAGCGTTCAAGCGTTGACCCGCGCCGACGTGCAAACCTGGGCCAAGACGCGGCTGACACGCGATCGCTTGCTGGTCGGCGTATCCGGCGACATCAGCGCCGATAAGTTGCGCGACCTTCTCGATACCTTGTTTGGCGATCTGCCTGCCACCGGCGTCGGGCCGAGCAAAGTGCCGGCGACGAAGGTATCGACGGTCGGCAAGACCTCCCGCATCTTCCGCGACCTCACCCAGAGCACCATCCTAATCGGCGCGCCGGGCTTATTGCGCAACGACCCGGATTGGTACGCGGCGACCGTCGCGGACTACATCTTCGGGTCCGGCTCATTCTCCTCGCGCCTGATGAACGAAGTGCGTGAGAAGCGCGGCCTCGCCTACACCGTGCGCAGCGGCCTGTCCCCCTTGGACTCGGCCGGGTATTTCGTCATCAGCGCCGGCACGCGCGCCGACAAAGCCGATGAAAGCCTGCGCCTCATCCGCGAAGAGGTCGTGAAGATGACCGCGCCCGGCGTCACGCAAGCCGAGATCGACGGCGCTAAGCAGTTCCTGACCGGCGCTTGGCCCCTGCGGTTCACGACGACCGGACGCGTTGCGGAGTTGCTGGTCCAGATCCAGCGCGATCACCTGGGGCTCGATTATCTGGATCGCCGCAAGAAGCTGATCGAAGCGGTGACCATCGCGGACGTAAAGCGGGTCGCGCAGCGATTGTACAATCCGAAGGTGCTGACGGTGGTCATCGTCGGCCCTGAGTCCGCCGGCGTGGCATCGCCGTCCGCCAAGCCCGCACCGAACGCTAAGGCGCCGGCGAAGAAATCGTGACGACGCCGGCGCTCACGTCCCTTCCGGCTTGGGTCGCCCTCACGGACGAAGCGCGCGTGATGGCGGACACGCCCATGCGGGCGTTGTTCGCCGCCGCACCTGAGCGGTTTTCCGCGTTCTCGCGCCGGCTCGGGCCGCTGCTGGTGGATTATTCGAAGCATCGCATCACCGCGACGACACTTGAGCTGTTGATCGGGCTTGCCAAAGCGCGAGACGTGGAAGGCGGCCGTGCGGCGATGTTTGCCGGCAAGCACATCAACACCACAGAAGACCGCGCGGTGTTCCACGTCGCGATGCGCAACATGTCGGACCGCGCCATGACGGTGGACGGCCGCGACGTCATGACCGACGTTCGCGCGACCCGGAAGCGCCTCAAGGACTTTTCCGATGCGGTGCGCAACGGCACGCGCAAGGGTGCGACGGGCAAGCCCATCCGCCATATCGTCAACATCGGCATCGGCGGCTCCCATCTCGGTCCAATGTTCGTGGCCGATGCGCTCAAGGACTATCAGCGCGACGATCTTACGGTCGATTTCGTTTCCAATCCGGATCGCGCGCAGCTCGACGAGGTGCTGAAGGGCAAGGATCCGGCGGAGACCTTGTTCACGATCTCCTCCAAAACTTTCACCACTGCCGAGACCACGGCGAACGCGAATGCGGCGCGGGCATGGCTTGTGAACGCGCTCGGCGATGCGGCTGTGAGGCATCACTTCGCCGCCGTGTCGGTCAACCTCAAGGCGGCAGGCGCGTTCGGGATCGACGCAGATGTCGTATTCCCCATGTGGGACTGGGTCGGGGGCCGATATTCGGTATGGTCCGCGATCGGTTTGCCCGTAATCCTTGCGTGCGGCTACGAGGTATTTGAACAGTTTCTGAAAGGCGCGGAAGAGGTGGATCGCCACTTCGAGACCGCGCCGCTGTCCGAAAACCTGCCGGTGATCATGGCAATGCTCGGCATCTGGTACGCCGACTTCTTCGATGCGCCCGCGCTCGCGGTACTGCCTTACGACCACCGCCTGAAACTTCTGCCCGCGCACCTCCAGCAGGTCGATATGGAGAGCAACGGCAAGGGCGTTATTCTGGACGGATCGCCGATCGCCACCACCGGGCCCATCGTCTTCGGCAGCGGCGGCTCGGACAGCCAGCATTCGTTCTTCCAGCTGCTGCATCAGGGCCCGGCCCTGATCCCCTGCGACTTCCTGGTCGCCCTGAAAGGGGCGGACAAGGACAGCCGCGAACTGCTGCTGGCGAACGCTATTGCGCAGACCGAGGCCTTGATGCGCGGCCGGACCCATAGCGAAGTCGTTGGAACACCTGAGCCCCTGAAGGCCCATCGCAGCTTTCCGGGGAACCGGCCTTCCACTACACTCCTGCTGGATGCACTGACACCGCATAGCCTGGGCATGATCATCGCCCTGTATGAGCATAAGGTGTTTGTGCAGGGACTCATTTGGGGGATCAATTCCTTCGACCAGTGGGGCGTGGAACTGGGCAAGGAATTGGCGACAAGCCTGTTGCCGGCGCTGCGCGGCGAGAAGCCCGCGGAGGGTCGCGATTCCTCCACAGCCGGTCTGGTCGCGGCGTATCGAGCGACCCTGAGCGGCTAGCCGGCCGAAACTAGGACACGAGATTTGATGAGTCGCCGTTAATGCCGATCCGGCTCCTGCCGCCGAACCTGGTCAACCAGATCGCCGCCGGCGAAGTGGTGGAACGCCCCGCCTCGGCGCTGAAGGAGCTTGTCGAGAATTCCATCGACGCCGGTGCCACCCGCATCGACATCACGATGAACGACGGCGGCCGCGCGATGATGGTGATCACCGACAACGGCTGCGGCATGACGCCGCAAGAGCTTACTGTCGCGGTCGATCGTCACGCCACGTCGAAGCTGCCGTCGGACGATCTCACGGATATTTCCTGGCTCGGCTTCCGCGGCGAGGCGCTACCCGCCATCGGTTCCGTTGCGCGACTGTCGATCACAAGCCGCACGGCGGAAGCGGACTCCGGCTGGTACATGGTGGTGGCCGGCGGGCGCAAGGACGGCCCGGTGCCGGCGCCGCATCCCAAAGGCACCCGCGTTGAAGTGCGCGATCTGTTCTATGCCACGCCCGCGCGGCTGAAGTTCCTCAAAGGCGCGAGCACGGAGCTGTCCTACGCCGTCGACGCTATCGAACGTCTGGCGATGGCGCATCCGGATATCGCCTTCACCCTCACGGCGGACGGACGCCAGCGCCTGAACCTGCCGGCGGGCGTGACGCAAGGCGACTTGTTCGACATCCACCTCGAACGGCTGTCGGCGATCCTGGGCCGCGACTTCGCCGCGAACGCGGTGCCGGTGGCGGCGGAGCGGGAAGGTATTCACCTGTATGGCTATATCGGCCTGCCGACGTTCAATCGCGGCAACGCCTTCGCGCAGTATCTGTTCGTCAACGGGCGCCCCGTGCGCGATCGCCAGCTGACCGGCGCGGTACGCGCGGCGTATTCGGATTTTCTGGCGCCCAGCCGGCATCCCTATGTGGTGCTGTTCCTGGAAGCGCCGCGGCAGGATGTGGACGTGAACGTGCATCCCGCCAAAGCGGAAGTGCGCTTCCGCGATTCCAACTTGGTGCGTGGTCTGCTGGTGGGCGCGATCAAGCACGCCCTCGCCGAAGCCGGCCATCGTGCGTCCACCACCACCGGTGCGGCCGCGCTGTCGGCGCTGCGCCCCAACACCACGCGTGCCTATCCGCCGGGGCCGATCGTGCAAGGCAGTTCCGCGCTGGACACAGCGTACGCCATGCAGGCGCCGTTGGGCGGTGAACTGGCGGAAGACGCGGCACCGCCGGTGTCCCTGTTCGACATTCCGCCCTCAGCCCCAGAGGCTGCGCCGCAGGCGGAAGAAGCCGACGCGGCGGCAATCCATCACCCGCTCGGCGTTGCAAGGGCGCAGCTGCACGAGACTTACATCGTCGCGCAGACAGCCGACGGGATCGTCATCGTCGATCAGCACGCGGCGCACGAGCGCCTCGTGTATGAACGCATGAAGGCCGCATTGGCCAGCGGCGGCATCCAGCGGCAAATGCTGCTGATCCCCGAGATCGTCGAAATGGACGAGGCTTCGGCGCAGCGCATCGCCGGCCGTGCGGCGGAGTTGGCGGAGCTTGGCCTCGTGGTCGATGCGTTCGGACCCGGCGCCATCGCGGTGCGTGAGGTGCCGGCCATGCTGGGGGACGGCGATATCGCCGGACTGGTGCATGATCTCGCCTCCGATCTCGCGGCCCTCGACGATGCCCTGGCGCTGAAGGACCGATTGGCGGACGTGAGCGGCACCATGGCATGCCACGGCGCGGTGCGGGCGGGACGGCGGCTCAACGGTGCGGAGATGAACGCGCTTCTGCGGCAGATGGAGGTCACGCCCCATGCCGGTCAGTGCAATCATGGACGCCCGACCTACGTCGAACTTAAACTGAAGGATATCGAGCGCCTGTTCGGTCGTCGCTGATCGGCAGACGTTGTCACTGGGGCGGGGGCCCTAAAGAAGTGTTCGCGGAACTGTTCCGCTATTGGACGACCTTTTCGCCGGAGCGCGTACGGAAGTACGGCTACCTGCAACGCCTGATCGCGCTCGAATTTCGCTACGCACGCTGCAAGGTTGCCTGGGCGCCGCACGTCGCCAAGTGCCACGCCATGATCATCAAAGCCGCGGACCTTGTGCCGCAGCCGCGGACCGCGGTGGTGATCGGCTCCGGCCTGTGGATCGAGATTCCGATCCAGGCGTTGGCGGAGCGATTCGAGCGCGTCTATCTGGTCGACATCTTCCACATGCCCGAGGTGGTGCGGCGGGCGAAGAAGTACTTCAACGTCAAACTCCTCACCGGCGACGTCACCGGAATCTTCGCCATGATGAAGGAGAACAAGTATCCCGGTCCGCTCGTTCCGCCGCCGCCGCCACGCATTCCCCATCTGGCGGACGCGGATTTCGTCGTCTCGTGCAATTGCATGTCCCAACTTGCCGGACCGTTCAACGAGATGTTCCGCAAGACCCGCGGCTACGCCGATAAGGATTGTGACATGGTCTCGGCGCAGGTCATGGAAGCGCACGCCGAAGCGCTCGCGACCCACGCTGCCGGCGTGGCGCTGTTGATCACGGACACGGAACGCTTTGCCATGCAGGGCGACAAGATCGTGTCGCGGACGGACCTGCTGAAGGGGATACGCCTGCCGGCGACCGCGCGGCCGATCCACAACGAAGAGTGGGATTGGGTGATCGCGCCTGCGCCGGAGGAGCATCCCTCGCAGGACATGGTCCACGTCGTCACGGCGCGTGTGTACGAGCGCCTGAGCGAGGAAGATAAGAAGAAAGAGGCCGAAGCCGCGAAGGCCGGGGAAGTCGGCGCCCCGCCGGAGTTGGAACCGCTGCCGGATGACGGCGACGGGCTGTCCGACCTGCCCGGCGCACCGCGGCGCTAAGTCTTCAGCAGAAATGTGATCGCTGTGCGCCCGTAATCGCGCCGGTCGCGCAAGACATAGCCCTGCGGCAGATCGAAGATCTCGTCTGCACCGGTCTCGACGCTGACCACGGCGCCGGGCCGTAGCCAGCCTTGGGCCGCGAGGCTTGCGAGGATCGGCGTGGCGAGACCCTTTTCGTAAGGCGGATCGAGGAAAGCGAGATCGCAGGGCCGCGACGGGCGCGGCAGCGACTGTGCCGCGGCCGAGGTTACCGTTGCGCGATCCTCAGCACCCAATGTCGCGATGTTCTCGCGGATCAGCGCAAGCGCGGGCATCGCCTGATCGATGAATGTCGCTTGCGCCGCACCACGCGACAGGGCCTCGAGCCCCAACGCGCCGGAGCCGGCGCAGACATCCACCACGGTCGCACCCCTGAGATCGAAGCCGTCGTCCTTGAAGCCGTGGGCAAGACGGTTGAACAGCGCTTCGCGGGCGCGGTCGGCGGTGGGGCGCACACTGTCATCGGGCAGGGTGGCGATCATGCGGCCGCGCCAGACCCCGGCGATAATGCGCAGGCGGCCGCGTTGTGCCGGCTTGGGGTTCATCGGCCTTCAGGACGCCCGGGGGAACGCCCAGGGGAGCGCCCAGGGGAACGCCGTGCGGGCCCTTTGCTGCGCGCCTTCAGCGTCGGTCGACCTTGCGGCCGGTCTTCCGCCCGGCTTGGGGGACGGCTTTGCGGCCGGCTCTGGGGCTTCGCGTGCGGCGGCCGCTTGTCCGGCTTCTTCTTGGATTTCGCCCATCCCGCGCGCGGGTCGTCCTTCTCGTCGGCTTCGGCCTTCACGCCGAGTTCTTCGCGCAGCACGTGGCGCGGGATTTCCTCGACCGTGCCTTCCGGCAAGGGGCCCAGCTCGAACGGCCCGTAGGCGACGCGGATCAGCCGGTTCACGGACAGACCGAGATGCTCCATCACCTTGCGGACCTCGCGGTTCTTGCCTTCGGTGAGAATCACGCTCAGCCATGTGTTGGCCTTGGTGCCGCCGCCGACGTCGTCCACCACCGCCGTGATGGGGCCATAGCGCACACCTTCGACGGTGACGCCGTGGCTCAAGCGGCTCAGGCGCGCCTGATC
Organism: Fidelibacterota bacterium; assembly: GCA_947476275.1. Lineage (GTDB taxonomy): Bacteria > Pseudomonadota > Alphaproteobacteria > Rhodospirillales > Rhodospirillaceae > SCTM01. The sequence continues at coordinate 68,182 of CANJPQ010000016.1, read as the reverse complement.
GACGCGGCCATGGACGCGCACGCGATACTTCCGCTTCCAGCCGCGCGAGGGCAGCTCCAACTCGCGCGCGAGGGCGCCGTCGTTGGTGAGCAGCAGCAGACCCTCGGAATTGAGATCGAGGCGTCCTATCGACACCACCCGCGGCATGTGCGGCGGCAGGGTCGAGAACACGGTCTCGCGGTTCTTCTCGTCCTTATGGCTGGTCACCAGGCCCGTGGGCTTGTGATACAGCCACAGGCGCGTACGGTCGGCTTTCTTCAGCGGGTTGCCGTCGACCACAATCTGGTCGCTCTCGCGCACGTTTTGCGCGGCTGAGGTCAGCACCTTGCCGTTCAAGGACACGCGACCCGCGGCGATCCAGATTTCCGCATCGCGCCGGGAACAGAGGCCGGCGCGCGCCATCACCTTGGCGATGCGTTCGCCTTTTTCCGCAGGATCGCCCGCTTTTTCGTCAGTGGTCACGTGCGGTCCTTGTAGCGGCACGCATCGACGAAGGCCGCGAACAGGCGCACGTCGGCGGCGCTGATGTGGAATTCCGGATGCCACTGCACGCCGATACAGAACCGACGCGACGGGTCCTCGATGCCCTCGATCACGCCGTCGGGTGCCACTGCATCCACCACGATCGGGGCCGGCACATCGCGCACCGCTTGGTGGTGCGCGCTGTTCACCGGGATCAGCTCGTCGCCGATAATGCTGTGCAGGATGGTGTCCGGTGCGATCGCGACGTCGTGGCCCGGTTCGTTGCGGGGGTTGGGCTGCTCGTGGGCGAGCGCGTCGGCGATGCTGTCGGGGATGTGCTGGATGAGCGTTCCGCCCAGCGCCACCGCCAGCAGCTGCTGTCCGCCGCAGATGCCGAGCACCGGCTTATCGCGGTCGAGCATCGCCTTGGTGAGGTCGAGCTCGAACTTGGTGCGGTCTTCCTTGGTCACGACGGTCACGTGCCGGTCGGCTTCGCCGAACAGGGACGGATCGATATCGAAGGCCCCGCCGGAGACGACCAGTCCGTCGAGCATTTCGGCATAGCGCTCGATCAGGGACGGCTCATGGGGAAGCACCAGGGGCGCGCCGCCGGCATGCACCACGGCGCTGCAGTAGTTCTGGCGCAGGGCATACCAGGGAAAACGTGAATAGCCGCCGGGCTCTTCGCTGTCGGCGGTGATTCCAATGAGAGGTGCGGGCTGGATCATGTGCGTCCCGTGGTATCGCACGGGAGGCCGACGGATTCCAGTTTAGACCTTGTCGTCCAGGTTCTGCGGACCCGGCGGCGGATTGTAGGCGCGCCGTGCCTCGGGCGCGCGGGAGGCGGCGACCATGTGCCGCGTCATGGCTTCGGCCCAGTCGCTGCCCTTGAGGGCGCCGGAGCTGAGCGGGCGGAACGGATCGGCGTTCTGCTCGTCTTCCTCGTCGGTGCTGGCCATGGGGTCCGTCGAGATGATCTTCAGGAGCTGATCGAGCATCATCATCTGCGCCGGCGACTTGGTGATATCGCCAAGGGAGCCGTGCAGGTCGAACTTGCCGAGGGCCGCTGCATGCGCTGTGGGCGCGCGCGCAGGCATTGGCGCCACGTCCGTGATCCCGTCGGCGGCCGTTGTGGCGCCGGCATCGGCATAGCGTGCGAGCTGGTTGGAGAAGCGGCTGCGGATCAGATCCACGACCTCGCGGGCGGTCCGCGCATGGCCGTCGGGCGCGGTGAACACGGACGGATTGGCTTTCGCCGCCGCCGGCAGCACCGACGCGGCGGACTGGCCCGGAGGGGCCGCCAGCAGGGACTGGGCGCCGTTCGCGCCGAGGAAGTGGGCAAGGTAGAGCTCCGGTCCATCGGGGGCGCGGCCGAGGGTGGATTCGAGCGACGCGGCATTGTCGCGCGCGAACTCCGCGGCCATCAGGGCGGACGCTTCCGGATCTTTGCGCAGGGCGAGAATGCGTTTCTCCGCCGCGTCGTCGGTCACGGCCAGCTTGCCGGACGGGGTCTCGAGAATTTGGCGCGAGAGGTCGGAATATCCGTACTGGCTGCCGAAGCGCTTCAGCATGTCGAGCCACGTGCCGCGGGTGAACTGGAACAGGCCGGTGGCGGATGAGCTTTCGGCTGTTGCGGATGCATTCAGGCTGCTTTCCTGCGACGCCTTGGCGAGCAGGAACTGGAAGCTCACGCCGCTCTTGGCGCTGGCGGTCTTCAGCCCCTGCACCGTCGCCCGGTCCACGGCCTGGCCGGCGAGCAGCACAGTGTTGGCATTGTGATCGCTAACGTTCTGGACCATCGACCAAAAATCCGAATGAGACGGGTACGAGTGGCACCTTAAGGCGCAAAGGTTAACGAGGGGTTCGAGCCGGGGGCCGGGTTGACGCGCCGCGCCGGGGCTGGTCAGGTGCCGTTCATGGCCCAACCTCCTGATTTCCTTGCAATTGCCTTTGCCGAGGCCGAGGCCGCCGGCGCCCGGGGCGAGGTTCCCGTGGGGGCTGTCCTGGTCGACCCGGCGGCCAACACGGTGCTGGCCGCTGCCGGCAACGAGGTCGAGGCGCGCCACGATCCGACCGCCCATGCGGAAGTGCTGGTGCTGCGGATGGCGTCAGCCATGCGAGGGGCGCCGCGGGTGGATGGGTGCGATCTGTATGTCAGTCTCGAACCGTGCCCGATGTGCGCGGCGGCGATCGCTATCGCCCGGGTGCGGCGCTTGGTGTTCGCGGCCTACGATCCCAAAGGCGGCGGCGTGGAACATGGGCCCCGGGTGTTCAGTCACCCCACCTGCCATCACAAGCCGGAGATTGTCGGCGGCGTGCAGGCCACGCGCGCGGAAACGCTGCTCAAGGACTTCTTTGCCCAACGGCGCTAAGCCCCTACCATGGACCACATGAAACGCCTGTTTGTGCCGCTGCTGATCGTGCTTCTCGGCCTTCCCGCTGTCGCCGCGGAGAAGAAGAAGGGCGGTGCGGTGGGCTATGGCGATGACGTCATCCAGATGGCGCCGGTGATGGCGCCGTACAAATCCTCGAACGGCGTGCGCTATGAGGTGCTCACCATCCGCCTCAAGCTGGGGCTTGAGATCAACGAGCGCAACGCCTGCTTCTCCGTGCCGATCATTCACGACCGGTTCGTGCAGTATCTTTACGGCGCCGGTCTCACGGCGGCGGATTTCGTCGGCGAGCGGCGCAAGGTGCTGGCGGAAAAGTTCTTCGAGATCGCCACCAAGACGACGGCGAAAGGTTTCTTCGCAGGCGTGGAACTGATCGACCTCGAACCGAGGCCCGACGATCCCAAGGCCGCGCCGCCGATGTCGCAAAAGTCGATGACCTTGTCGGCACAGTGCAAGTAGCGTTTTAGCCGGCGGTCTTCTCGCGGGCGATGGCGCGCCAGCCGATGTCGCGGCGGCAGAATCCTTCCGGCCAATCGATCTGATCCACCGCCTGATAGGCTTTCTGCTGGGCTTCGGTCACGGTGCGCCCACGCGCGGTGATCGCCAGCACGCGGCCGCCGGTGGCGACGATGTCGTCGCCCTTTTTGGCGGTGCCGGCATGGAAGATCGACACGCCTGGAATCGCAGCGGCGCGGTCGAGACCGCGAATGACCGTGCCTTTCTGGTAGCTGCCGGGATAGCCCTTGGCCGCCATCACGACCACGACCGCGGCGTCGTCGGTCCAGCGCAGGTCGAACTGGGCGAGTTCGCCGTCCGCCGCCGCGATCAGCGCGGGCAGGATGTCGGACTTCACGCGCACCATCAGGGCTTCGCATTCCGGATCGCCGAAGCGCACGTTGTATTCAAGGGTTTTCGGCCCGTCCTTGGTGATCATCAGGCCGGCGAACAGCACGCCCACGAATGGCGATCCCTCCGCCGCCATGCCGCGCACGGTCGGCATGATCACGTCGTCCATGATCTTCTGCTGAAGTGCCGCATCGACCAGCGGCGTCGGCGAATAGGCGCCCATGCCGCCGGTATTGGGACCGGTGTCGCCATCGCCGACGGCCTTATGATCCTGCGCGGCGACCAGCGGCACGGCGTGAGTGCCGTCGACCAGCGCGAAGAAACTCACTTCCTCGCCGGCCAGGAATTCTTCGATCACCAATTCGTCGCCCGCGCTGCCGAAGGCTTTGCCGGTCATGGCGGCATCGACGGCGGCGTGGGCTTCGGAGATGCTCTGGCAGACGGTGACGCCCTTGCCGGCGGCGAGGCCGTCGGTCTTCACCACGATCGGCGCACCCTTCTGGTCGATGAAGGCTTTGGCGGCGGCGGCGTCGCGGAAGCGGCCATAGGCGGCTGTCGGGATGCTGTGGCGGGCGAAGAAGTCCTTCATGAAGCCCTTGGAGCCTTCGAGCCGCGCCGCCGCGGCGCTGGGTCCAAACGCTTTGATGCCCGCCGTCTTGAGCGCGTCCACCAAGCCTGCCACCAGCGGGGCCTCGGGCCCGACCACCACGAAGTCGATGGATTTCTCTTGGGCGAATTTGACGAGCCCCGGCACGTCCTCGGCGCTGATAGCGACGCACTCCGCTTCGGCGGCGATGCCGGCGTTGCCGGGCGCGCAGTACAGGGCCTCGCACAGGGGCGAGGCGGCAATCGCCCAGCACAGGGCATGTTCGCGGCCGCCGCCGCCCACCACCAGAATCCGCATTTTCAGCCCCGCACACCCGATTCGCGCGGGTCTTGTAGCACAGGCACCGGCCCTGCGATAAAGCCGGGATGAGCGAATTCGACGACCTTCCGCCCACGGCCCATAACGCCCCGCCCTTCACGGTGAGCGAGGTGTCCGCGTCGCTGAAACGCACCATCGAGGATGCGTTCGGCTTCGTGCGCGTGCGCGGCGAAATCTCCCAGCCCAAAGTGGCCGGATCGGGCCATTGCTACCTGCGCCTGAAGGACGAGACCGCCGCCTTGGACGGGATCATCTGGCGCGGCACGATGAGCAAGCTTTCGATCCGTCCCGAGGAAGGGATGGAGGTGATCGTCTCCGGCAAGCTCACGACCTATCCGGGCCGATCGAGCTATCAGATCATCATCGATTCGATGGAACTCGCCGGCGCCGGCGCGTTGCTCAAGCTGCTGGAGGACCGGCGCAAGATGCTGGCCGCCGAAGGCCTGTTCGACGAAAGCCGCAAGAAGCCGATCCCGGCGTTGCCGCTTGTGATCGGCGTGGTGACGTCGCCGACCGGCGCGGTGATCCGCGACATCCTCCACCGCATCGCCGATCGTTTCCCGCGCCACGTGCTGTTATGGCCGGTGAAGGTGCAGGGCGAGGGATCGGCCGCGGAAGTGGCGGCGGCCATCGCGGGATTCAATGCCATCGACGGCACCGGCAAAGTGCCGCGCCCGGATGTGCTGATCGTCGCGCGCGGCGGCGGCAGTCTCGAAGACCTCTGGTCCTTCAACGAAGAGATCGTGGTGCGCGCGGCTGCGGCCAGCGTCATTCCCTTGATCTCCGCCGTCGGTCACGAGACCGACTGGACCCTGATCGATCACGCCGCCGACAAACGCGCGCCGACACCCACCGCCGCCGCTGAGATGGCCGTGCCCGTGCGGCTGGAATGCCGCGCGCGCGTGGAACAGCTCGCGGGCCGCATGATGCAGGGCATCACGCGGCGGCTGGAAGAACGGCGCATCCATCTCGAAGGCCTGGTGCGCGGCATTCCGCGCCTCGACGTGATCGTTGAGCAGAAGGCGCAGGAACTGGATAGTCTGAGCGAACGGCTCAAGACTGGGCCAGCCAAGTTGATGCACACCAAGCAGCAAGAGCTGGCGGTGCTAAGCGCGCGATTGGACCCGACGCGATTCCGGCGCGAGTTGCAGCGCGACCACGACGAACTCGCGCGCCTCAGCGGCCGCCTGGTGCCGGCGTGGAAGCGTGTCGTGCGCGACACGGAGATTCGCGTCACGACCTTGGCTACGCGGCTGGAGTCCGTCTCGCCGCAGCGTGTCCTGGAACGCGGCTATGCGATGGTGACAGACGCGAGCGGCGCGCCGGTGACCTCCGTGGCGAAAGTCACGAGCGGCGACGCGCTGACGATCAAATTCGGCGACGGCGAGGTGGGGGCGACGGCCGGCGCGCGCGCCGCAAAGCCGATGCCGAAGCCTGCGCGCGCGAAGAAGCCCGACGAAGGTCAGGGCACGCTGCTCTAACGCAGCACGCCATCCAACAATCGGTCCAACGCGGCCTCGTCGCTCCATTTCACATCGACCGACAACACGTTCACTTGCTGGCGTTGATCGGGCGCGAGGCGTACCGCGTCTTTCGCCGTGGTGACAGGGATGGCGTCGATGGAGAACGCTTCGTCCAGGATCGGTTGCACGTCGGTTTCCTGGAAGCCGTAGTGATCGTCGAAGGGATGTTTCGCCACGACTTTCGCGCCGATGTCGCGCAGGGTGTCGAAGAACTTGCGCGGATCGCCGATGCCGGCGAAGGCAACCACACGCTGCCCGCGCAAGCCCGCGGCTTCCGGCCCCGGCACCAGGCGTGCGTGCAGGATCGGCAGGTCGCCAAGGCGCGACGCCACCCCGCGCGCGTCGTCGCCGACGATGATGGCCGCATGGGCGCGGGCCATGCCGTCCGCCACGGTCTCGCGCAACGGGCCCGCGGGAAAGAGGCGGCCGTTTCCGAACGCCGTGCGCCCGTCGATGGCGACCAGCGCGAGATCTTTGGCGATGCCGGGATGCTGATGGCCGTCGTCCAGCACCAGCACATTTGCGCCCGCGCGTTCCGCCGCCGCCGCACCGGCGGCACGTGAACGCGCAACCCAGGTTGGCGCATGCGCTGCGTGAAGCAGGGCTTCGTCGCCGACGTCTTCTACCGTATGCGTGTGCGGATCGACCTGCACGGGGCCTTTCAGGCGTCCGCCGTAGCCGCGCAGGATCACCGCCGGCGTGCGGCCCCGCGCCAACAGGCGCGTCACGATCGAGATGGCGAGCGGCGTCTTGCCCGTGCCGCCGACGGTCAGGTTGCCGACGCTGATCACGGGCGCGTTCGGTCGATAGTTGCTGGCAGTGCGAACGCGGGCGGTGGTGATCGCGCCGCCGATCCGTCCGATGGGATCGAGCAGGCGCGCAAGCCCGTTGTCGCTTTCCCAGAACTCAGGCCGCCGCATGGCCTGCTTCCGCCGCCGGCGTTGGTGCTACGCCCACGGCCGCGTCGGCCGCATCGGTGACTCGGGTGAGTTCGCGCTCGAGGGTGCGGCGATACATCTCCAGGTCCGCATCGTTCGCATCGCGCGGAATGACGATAGGTGTGCCCCACACCATGGCGCCGCGGCTGAAGGGCAAGGGCACCACCAAGCGATCCCAGGTGCGCAGCGTTGCGCGCCGCGACACCGCTGCGGCGGCCGGGAGGATCGGCGCGCCGGTCAGGCGCGCGAGCACCAGCGCGCCGTCCCGTGCGCGCATCCGCGGTCCGCGCGGTCCGTCGGGGGTGATGCCGACGCTTTCGCCAGCCTTAATTTTGCGCACCAAGCTGCGCAGGGCCTCGCTGCCGCCGCGCCGGGAGGAGCCGGCAATGGTCTCGATCCCGAAATGCGCCACGGTCTGCGCGATCAATTGCCCGTCCGGGTGTGAGGAGATGAGCATGTGGAACGGCTGTGCCGAGGGCCAACAATAGGGCATCAGCATTAGCCGATTGTGCCAAAAGGCGACGATCACGGGTGCATCGCCGGCCCAAGCTTGCGCGGCGACGTCGCCGTTGACGGTCTGCCAGCGGGTGGTGGTCTTCACCAGGCCGATGTGCCGCGCCGCGACCGAGGCCAGGGCGCGCTGCACGCCGGGGCGGCGGCCGGTGTGTTTGATGAATTCACGGGCGGTCATGATGCGGCCGGGAGCCTAAACGATCACGGACCTCCTGAAAACAAGGCGCCAAGCACGTAGGGGCCGACACAGGACCCGCGTGGGGCTTGCAATCTTTCTATTGCGAGCGCATGTGGCAGGTATGAGCACCCGCATGTTATTGTGGATCGCGTCGATCGGCGCATGTGTCTTCGCCGCGCTCTCTTGGGTGGTCCTCACCCATTGAGCGCCGGTGGGAACTGCGCCGGTGCATAAGTGTTGATGGCGGCTGAGCCGCGGTCGTCTCCAGGAGCCAGCAGCCCGTGAACCAGAACAAGAACGTAATTTGGATCGCCGCGGTCGGCGTGGCGGTGGTCCTCTTGGTCGCCTATCTGCTGTCGAAGCCGCCCGCGGGTACTGTGCCACCCAACCCGATCGCACCAACGTCCGCACCCGACTTCCCGGAAGGCACGCCGCCCCTGGCGCCGGCCGTGCCGGTTCTGCCGCCTGAGAGCGCGGCTCCGGCCGCGCCGCCGGAAATTCCCGCCCAGCCGTCCCCGCCGGCCGATCCTGAACGTCAGTGAACTGATTAGCCCGCAGCGGCCGCGTCGGCGACCGGCTCATGCGGCTGGTCTGACTCCGGGAAGTAGGTCTCCGTCCGGAACGGCCGGATGTGGGAGACGAATTGCTGCACGCTTGCTTCCCACGAGAACTTGAGCGCATGGGCGCGGCAAGCGGCCGGATCAGCCTTCAACGCCTCGTGCACGGCGGTCGCAAGATTTTCGTGCAAACAGCCGACCGGGGCGCTGCCGATCACATCGAGCGGTCCGGCGACCGGATAGGCCGCCACGGGTACGCCGCAGGCCAGCGCTTCGAGCAGCACCAGGCCGAACGTGTCGGTGAGGCTCGGGAAGACGAACACGTCTGCGGCGGCGAAGTGGCGGGCGAGGTCTTCGCCCTGCTTAACGCCGACGAACTTCACGTCGGGGTAGCGGCGCGTCAGCGTATTGAGCTGCGGACCTTCGCCGACCACGACCTTGGTGCCGGGGAGGTCGAGCGCAAGGAAAGATTCGATGTTCTTTTCTACCGCGACACGGCCGACATAGAGCGAGACCGGTTTGGGGAGGTCGGCAAACAGCGACTTGTCGCGCGGGCGAAACTGCTCCGTATCCACGCCGCGGCTCCAGCGGCGGATGTTCTTGAAACCCCAGCGTGTGAGTTCAGCTTCCACGGTATCCGTCGCCACCATGACGCCATGAGACGGTGCGTGGAACCAGCGCACCAGGGCGTAGAGCCAGGAGACAGGAAATCCGGACCGCGCGTTCACGTACTCGGGAAATTTGGTGTGGAATGCCGTCGTGAAGGGCACGTCGCGCTTCACGCAGTAATTCCGCGCCGCGAGCCCGATCGGGCCTTCCGTGGCGATATGCACGACGCACGGCCGGAAGCTCTCGATCATCCGCGCCATGCGCCGGCCCGGGAACAGGGCGAGGCGGATTTCGGGATAGGTCGGGCAGGGAATGGTGCGGAACTGGTCCGGCGTGATGGCAATGGCTTCGTGCCCCGCGGCCGCCAGGTGCTGCTTGAGGGTCGTCAGGGTGCGGACGACACCGTTGATCTGAGGGTGCCAAGCGTCGGTGACGATAATGATGCGCATGCTTCGGCCTTCTCTCGGGACGGCGCAGGAAGCGACGTCACATCAGGGAGGGAGTCGTTGGTGAGGGAAGCGGGGGTGATGGACTTCGGTGTGAGGGACGCGGGAACCAGGCCGCGCCGGTCGGCCCAGTGGATGATTTCGAGACGGCCGTCGTAGTGCTCCACGAGGGCGGTGCAGCTTTCGACCCAGTCGCCGTCGTTGCAGTAAAGGATGCCGTCGATGTCTTTGATCACGGCATGATGGATGTGGCCGCAGACGACCCCGTCGGCGTTGTGTTCGCGGGCCAGGCGCGCGATGGCGCCTTCGTAATTGTCGATGAACGCAACTGCATTCTTGACCTTGTGCTTGAGGTACTTCGACAAGGACCAGTAGGGCAGGCCAAAACGCCGGCGGATGGCGTTGAACCAATTGTTCAGCATCAAGGCCGCGCTATAGGCGTGATCGCCTAGGATCGCGAGCCATTTGGCGTAGATCATTACGCCGTCGCATTCGTCGCCGTGGATGACCAGCAGCCTCTTGCCGTCGGCGGTCTGGTGGAACGCATGCCGACGGATCTGGATCTCGCCGAAGGCGAAGTCGAAGTAATCGCGGGCGAACTCGTCGTGGTTGCCCGGCACGTAGATCACCTCAGTGCCTTTGCGCGCCTTGCGCAGGACTTTTTGCACGACGTCGTTGTGCGACTGCAGCCAGTACCAGCTTTTGCGCAGACGCCAGCCATCGACGATGTCGCCGACGAGATAGAGTTGGTCGGACTCGGTGTGTCTCAGGAAGTCGAGCAGGAATTCCGCTTTGCAGCCGCGGGTGCCGAGGTGGAGGTCGGATATGAAGATGGCCCGGTATGAGATCGGTTCTTCAGGCCCGCGTTGCACAGGTTTGCTCAGTGCATTCATGTAAAAAGGCGATACGCGTCAACGAGTCGCGCGTATAGGGGGCGGACCCCTCATTTCCTGAAGTGTTCATCGCCGTGCAACAGAACTGTCATTGGGCACAGGAGCTGTCCTATTCTATCAGCGGCGATTCACCGCTCTGTCATGGGACCTGCTCTGGATGACCATCGACGTCGCGTCCTCGCCGCAAGCGTTCCCGTTGGAAGGGCAAGCCGTGCGACGTCTCCTTGTGGTGTTCAATCCGGCTGCTGGCGGTGAGCGGCGTGCGCGTTATGCGCAAATGCTGGCCGCCTTGCAGGCGCGCGGCTGCAACGTGACGACAATCGAAACCAAGGCGCCGGGCCATGCGGAGGAGATCGCACGCAACCTCGCGCCGGATGATGTGGACGTGATCGTCGCCGGCGGCGGCGATGGCACGGTGAACGAGATCGTCAACGGGCTGGCCGGCAAGCCCGTCGCCCTCGGGCTGATGCCGCTCGGCACCGCCAACGTGCTTGCGGACGAACTCGGTATTCCGCGCGAGCCCGCAGCCCTGGCGCGCGTCCTGGCGGAAGGCCCCCTGCGCACCATCCGCACCGGCCTCGCGAACGGTCGGCGCTTTTGCATGATGGCCGGGACCGGCTTCGATGCGCGCGTGGTGGCGGGCGTGTCGCTGCCGCTCAAGAAGGTGATCGGACCGCTCGCCTATGTGGTGAAGACGGCGCAATTGGTTTTCACGGACGGATACGCCGGCTGCGATCTGGTGATCGACGGCACGCCGTATCGGGCGGTATCGGCAGTGGTATGCAAGGGGCGCCACTACGGTGGCCCCTTCGTCGCGGTGCCGGCGGCGACCGTGCATGACGATCTGTTCCACGTCATCCTGATGCATGGCCGCGGCTGGACCAGCGTGGCGCGTTACGGCCTCGCGCTGATGACGGGCCGCCTCGGCAAGCTCAGCGACGTCCAGATCATCGCCGCGCGCACGGTCGAGATCGCGGGTGAGGCTGGGGCGCCGGTGCAGGCCGACGGCGACATCATTACGACGCTGCCGGTGCGTATCGTCATCGCGCCGGAGAGCGTCAACATGGTCTGTCCGGCTTAGGGCGCCTTCACCAGCCAGGCGTCGTCCCAGTCGAAGTGCGTGTCGCGGCACCCCGGCACGAGCAGATGCCGCGGGTATTCGGTTGCTAGAGGCGGCACGTTGGACAGTGGGAAGTAGATCAGGTCCGCGCTTTCGTCGTCGCGGCATTCCAATCGTCCGCCGACGACTTCACAGGCAAACAGCGCGACCATAACCTCGACTTCATCGCCGTTGGCGTAGGCGTAGCGATAGCCTTTGCCGCCAAGGATGCCGAGGACGTGGGTGGGGCGTACCTGCAACCCGGTTTCCTCGTAGACCTCGCGCACCACCGCGTGTGCCGGTGCCTCGCCGGGATCGGTGGCGCCGCCGGGAAGGCTGAAGGCGCCGTCGACGCGTTTCTGGATCAGCAGTTCGCCGGCGGCATTGTGGATGACGCCCGCGACGCCCTGGATCAGCAGAAGATCAGTGCCGATCTTGTCCCGCAGACGGCGGTAGTAGGGGGTGATCCCCATGCCGCTCAAGCTCCGGCGATGGTCATGCCGTCGATGCGCACGGTCGGGGCGTCGATGCCGTAGCGGAATTCGAGATCGCTTGCCGGCGTCAGGCGCTTGAACATGTCCTTCAGATTGCCGGCGATGGTGATCTCATTCACCGGGAAGGTGCGCTCGCCGTTCTTGATCCAGAAGCCGACGGCGCCGCGGCTGTAGTCGCCGGTGACCGTGTTCACGCCCTGGCCGAAAAGATCGGTCACGTAGAAGCCGTCTTTGATTCCGGACATGAGGCCCTTGGGTGTGAACGGTCCGCCGGCCATGAAGACATTGGTGGCCGACGGCGACGGGGCGGACCCTGTGCCGCGCGACGCATGCCCGGTGCTTTCAAGCCCGAGCTGGCGCGACGTGCGCAGGTCCATGATCCAGGTCGTCAGCATGCCGTTGTCCACCAGCTGCCGGCGGCGGTTGGCGAGCCCTTCCGCATCGCAGGGCTTGGAGCGCATGCCGCGGTCGCGGTGCGGGTCCTCGATGATGGTGACATGCGGGCCGAACACCTCGTGATGGAGCGAGTCCTTCAGGAACGAGGTCTTGCGCGCGATCGAGCTGCCGTTGATGGCGCCGAGCAGATGGCTGACAAGGCCGCGCGAGACGCGCGGATCGAAGATCACCGGCACGCGCTGGCTCTTGACCTTCTTCGCACCCAGCTTGGCGAGCGCGCGGGTGGCCGCGCCCCGACCGATGTCCGCCGGGTCGGCCAAGTCTTCCGCATAGACCGCGGAGGTGTAGTCGTAGTCGGTCTCCATGCCCTTCGCGGCCGTGCCGGCGATCACCGACACGCTCAGCGACGCACCTGAGGTCCGATACGCGCGCGCGAACCCGTTGGATGCGGCAACGGCGACTTCGGTGAGACCCCAGCCGGCGGAGGCGCCTTCGGAGTTGGTGATGCCCTTCACCCCGCGCGCGACCGCTTCGGCTTCCTTCACCTTCTTGATCAGGTCCTCGGCGGTGAGTTCCGTGCTGTCGCAGATGTCGAGGTCCGGCATGTATTTCGTGAGTTGGTCCGGATCGGCGAGGCCGACGAAAGGATCTTCCGGCACCGTGCGCGCCATGGCGACGGCGCGCTCGACCAGTTCCTTCAGGGCGGTGGGCGAGCGGTCGGCGGAGGACACGATCGCCTGGCGCTTGCCCTTCAGCACGCGCAAGCCGATGTCCGCACCTTCGGAGCCATTGAGATGCTCGAGCTTGCCCATGCGCCACGTGACAGAGACGGAGCGGCCATTCACCACGATGGCATCTGCGGCGTCAGCGCCCGCGGCGCGCGCCTGCTTGATCAGGTCGGTGAGGATGTTGAGGAGGTCGCCATTTTTTTTGGACATGTGGTCTCACGGTTTCCAGATCGGTGTGCCGGTGCCGGGCAAGCCGTAGCTCGCCCACTTCTCGTTCACGAGCTTGATGATGTCGTCCGTCATGCGGATCGGCCGTCCCCATTCGCGATGGGTCTCTGGCGGAATCTTGGTGGTGGCGTCGAGGCCGATCTTGCCGCCGAGGCCCGGCTCCGGGCTGGCGAAATCGAGATAGTCGATCGGCGTGTTCTCGATCACGGTGATGTCGCGGGCCGGGTCCATGCGGGTGGACACCGCCCACATCACGTCTTTCCAATCGCGCGCGTTGATGTCCGCATCCACCACGATCACGAACTTGGTGTAGACGAACTGCCGCAGGAACGACCACACGCCCATCATCACGCGCTTGGCGTGGCCGGCGTAGGCCTTCTTGATGCTGACGACGGCGATGCGGTAGCTGCACCCTTCCGGCGGCAGCCAGAAGTCCACGATCTCCGGGAACTGTTGGGTGAGCAGCGGGATGAACACTTCGTTGAGCGCCTCGCCGAGGATCGACGGTTCGTCGGGCGGCCGGCCGGTATAGGTCGAGAGATAGATTGGCTGCTTGCGCATGGTGATCGCGCTGATCTGAAACACCGGGAAGCGCTCGACCGAGTTGTAGAAGCCGGTGTGATCGCCGTAAGGACCTTCGTCGGCGTATTCGTCGAGCAGCACGTGGCCTTCCAGCACGATCTCCGCTTCCGCGGGCACTTTCAGCGGAATGGTCTTGCAGTCGACGAGTTCGACCTTGCGGCCGCGCAGCAAGCCGGCGAATTGATATTCGGACAACGTGTCCGGCACCGGCGTGACGGCGGCGAGGATCGTGCCGGGATCGGCGCCGATGACCGCGGCGGCGGGAAGCGGCGCGCGCTTCTTCTCCGCCCAGCGATCGAAGTGGCCCGCGCCGCCGCGATGCTTCAGCCAACGCATGATCGTCTTGTCGCGGCCGATCACCTGCATGCGGTAGATGCCGAGGTTGGCGGTGTCGCGCTTGTCGTCGCCGGGTCCTTGTGTGACCACGAGCGGCCAGGTGATCAGCGGTGCGGGCTCGCCGGGCCAGCAGCCTTGGATCGGCAGGCGCGCGAGATCGATATCCGCGCCGGTGAGCACGACTTCCTGGCAAGGTGCGCTGCCGACGGTCTTGGGCTTCATCGCCATGACGGTCTTGAGGAGCGGCAGCATCTCGAGCGCCTCGCGCCAGCCGCCGGGCGGTTCGGGCTGTTTCAGGAACGCCAGCGTTTCACCGACCTCGCGCAGCTGGTGCGGTTCCCGGTCCATGCCCCAGGCAACGCGCTCGACCGTGCCGAACAGGTTCACCAGGACCGGTATGTCGTTTTTCCGGCCGTCGGCGCCGATCACGTTCTCGAACAGGATCGCGGGTCCTCCCGCCGCCAGAACTCGAGTCTGGATTTCGGTCATTTCCAAGTGACTCGAGACCGGCGTACGCACCCGCACCAGCCGGCCGGCGGCCTCCAGCCGTGTCATGAACTCGCGCAGGGATTGATAGGGCATCGGAAGGCTCTCTTAACCGGCGCGCTGGAAATCGAAGCGAGGAAAGGGCGGGTCCCGGGGGGATCCCCAAAATCGTAAGGGGGCTATTTTGATCGGTCTTCCCGCCACTTAGCGGGGTGGAGCGAAGAAGGTCAAGCGACCGGCACGGGCGCTGTCGGTCGGTCGGAAACAAGCAGCATTCAGGTCCGCGCCGCAGTGTTGGCAAAGCGTAATCCGCGCGTAGTAGGGGAAAGGGCTGGCTGCGCTTGTCGCGTACCGTTTGCGGGCCTATATTCCTGAGCCTTGAAGACGCGTTTACTCATTTTGTGCTAACTAGCTGACTGAGCGCGATAAACGTCATCAGAAAATGACGTTCGCGGGGCCCGGTACGGCGCGATGTTACCAGCCGATCCGGTGGAAGATGAGATGGACGGGGCGCTAGAGACCACCTCAACCGATAATGCCGTCAGCGTCACCGCGCGCGACGTGGAACGGCTGATCGACATCGGTCTGGCCCTGTCGGCCGAACGTGACAGCTCGCGCCTGACCGAACGCATCTTGTTGGAAGCCATCGCGCTGACCCGCGCCGATGGCGGCACGCTTTACTTACGGACCGACGAAGAGTCCCTGCGCTTCGAGATCGTGCGCACAGGCTCCCTGAAGATTGCGATGGGCGGCACCACCGGTGTGAAAATCCCGTTCCCGCCGGTGCGGATGTACAACGCCGAGACCAAGCAGCCGAACTTCAGCAACGTGTCGGCAGCCGCGGCTCTCAGCAAGAAAACCATCAACATCGAAGACGCCTATACGGCGGAAGGATTCGACTTCACCGGCACCAAGAAGTTCGACCAGGGCACGGGCTACCGGTCCAAGTCGTTCCTGTGCATTCCGTTGAAGAATTATTCCGACGAAGTGACCGGCGTGCTGCAGCTGATCAATGCGCAGGACGACTTCGGCAACGTCATTCCTTTCTCTGCCGCCATTCAACGCTTGGTGGAGGCGCTGGCCTCCCAGGCCGCGGTCGCCATCGACAATGCTCAGCTGATCGACGCGCAAAAAGCGCTGATGGACAGCATGATCAAGGTGATGGCGCACGCGATTGACGCGAAGTCGCCCTACACCGGCGGCCACTGCCAGCGCGTGCCTGAACTGACCAAGATGCTGGCCCAGAAGGCCTCGGATCAGAAGGAAGGCACGTTCGCCGACTTCAAGCTCGATGAACAGGAATGGTACGAGCTGCACGTGGCGGCGTGGTTGCACGACATCGGCAAGGTGACGACGCCGGAGTATGTGGTCGACAAGGCCACCAAGCTGCAGACGATCTACGATCGCATCCACGAAGTCCGTATGCGCTTCGAGGTTCTGCGCCGCGACGCCGAGATTGCGATGCTCAAAGCGATCGCCAAGGGCAAGAGCGCGCGCGTCGAACGCCACAAGTTCAAGCAGCGCTGCGCCGAGCTGGACGCACAATGGAAGTTCATCGCCGAACAGAACATCGGCGGCGAGTTCATGTCCAACGAGAAGCAGGACAAGGTCAAAGAGATCGCCAAGCAGAAGTGGTACCGCTACTTCGACCGCAAGATCGGCCTGTCGTGGACCGAAGCCAAGCTGCTCGAGAAAGCTCCGCCGGCCGACGAAGGTTGGGAACAGATCCTGGCGGACCTGCCGGAGCATTCCGAAGCCGAATACAACCTCGGCGAAGTCCTCAACATGTGCATCCAGCGTGGCACGCTCAACGACGACGAGCGCCGCAAGATCAACGATCACATCGTGCTCACCATCGAGATGCTGAACGAGATGCCATTCCCGAAGCATCTGCGCCGCGTGCCGGAATACGCCGGCGGCCACCACGAGAAGATGGACGGCAAGGGCTATCCCAAGGGCCTCAAGCGCGACGAGATGTCGTGGCCGGCGCGCATGATGGCGATCGCCGACATCTTCGAGGCGCTCACCGCCGCCGACCGTCCGTACAAGAAGGCCAAGACCCTGTCCGAGTCCCTCAAGATCCTGTGGTTCATGAAGAAGGACGGGCACGTCGATCCGGAACTGTTCGACCTGTTCCTGACCACCGGCGCCTATCAGGAATACGCCGATCAATTCCTGCGGCCGGATCAGATCGACAAGGTGGATATCTCCAACTACCTGCCCAAGCCCGCGGTGGCCGCACCGCCGCCGCAGGCTGCGGAATAGGCTAAATCTTCACCGTCATCAGGATTGCGGCCAGCATCAGCAGGCCGAAGTCGCGGTTGGCGCGAAAGCGGCGCAGGCAGTTTGCGGGATCGTCGATCTCCAAGGTCACGATCTGCCACGCCAGGTGGAGCCCCGCGACCGTGAGCAAGACCCACGTCCACATGCTCGCCAGCGGTGACAGGATCGCCGTGGCGAAGCATGCCATCGCGATCAGGTAGAACACGATCAGCGCCGGCTTCGTGTACGAACCGAGCGCCAAGGCACTCGATTTCACGCCCACCAGCGCATCGTCCTCCCGGTCCTGATGGGCGTAGATCGTGTCGTAGCCCAGCGTCCAGAAAATGCCGCCGACATAGAGCCAAATCGCTGGGGCCTCGATGTGGTCGGTCACGGCGGCCCAGCCCACCAGCGCACCCCAGTTGAACGTCAGCCCCAGCCACGCCTGGGGCCAGTACGTGAAGCGCTTCATGAACGGGTAGGCGGCGACGAGGAGAAGTGCGGCTGCGCCCACCAGGATCGTGAAGGGCGTGAATTGAAGCAGCACCGCCAGACCGACGGCGAGTTGCGCGATCAGGAACAGCCACGCCGCGCGCACCGAGATTTGGCCGCTGGGCAGCGGCCGGGTTGCGGTGCGCGCCACTCGGGCGTCGATGTCCCGGTCGACGATGTCGTTGTAGGTGCAGCCGGCCCCGCGCATCACCACAGCGCCGGTCATGAACAAGGCCATCATGGGAATGCTGGGGGCGCCGAAGCTCGCCAGCGCTGCACTCCACCAGCAGGGCAGCAGCAGGAGCCACGTGCCGATCGGGCGGTCCAGGCGCATCAAGCGCAGATAGGGCCGCGCAGGCTTGGGCATGGCATCGACCCAGCCGCCGCGTGGAATGTCGCTCTTCAAGGTTTGGTCCGTCCCCATGGCGCGGCTACACTAAGGTCTTCACTGGCTTCACTCAATCACACCCCCAATATGGCTGATATCACGCGCGCCCCGCGGCTCTATGTCGCGCCGGACCTATCGATTGGTGCGGACGTCCCCGCGACCGAAGGCCAGGCTCACTATCTTCTGCATGTGATGCGGCGGCGGTCCGGCGATACCGTGGTGCTGTTCAATGGCCGCGACGGAGCGTGGGCGGCGACGGTGGAGCCGCGCGGCAAGAGGAGTGCCGCGTTTTTGGTGACGTCGCAGTTGCGCCCACAAAGCGCCTCGCCGGAGGTAACGCTGTTCTTCGCACCGATCAAAGCGGCGCGTCTGGAGACGCTTATTGAAAAGGCGACGGAGCTGGGGGTGACCGCGCTGATGCCCGTGATCACGCAGCACACGGTCGTCAGCCGCGTGAACACCGCACGCCTGACCGCTATCGTGATCGAGGCGGCGGAACAATGCGAGCGGATCACGGTGCCGCAGATCGCGGAAGCCGCGACACTAGAAGCCATTGCCGAGTGGCAACGCGCGCATCCGGACGTGCCGGTGTTCGTGCTCGACGAAGCGGCCGCGCGCGGCGGCGGCGGGGCTACCCCGCTTCCAATCGCGCTCAGCCGCAGCAAAGGGCCTGCCGCGTTTGTGGTCGGTCCCGAGGGTGGGTTTAGTGCCGATGAGCGCGCACGGCTTGGCGCGTTGGCGACGACGGCTGTGACCCTTGGCCCGCGGATTCTGCGTGCGGAGACCGCCGGAATCGCAGTTTTGGCCTGCTGGCAGGCCTTTTGTGGGGACTGGCACGGGGACCCACCCCGGGATCAATAGGTGAGACGGCCCGACCGGAGAATGCCCCTAGATCAAAATCTTGACTGGCGCAGCCCACGGTATCGACCTAAGTAAGCCCCTCCCAGGGGCCCATCTTTTTTAGCCACATGACCTCGTTCCGCTCCAGCAAAGACGAGCCGATCACTTCGAAGGATCAACTCGTCGCCGTGATATCCGGCGGCGCCAAGCCGAAGGAGTCCTGGCGTATTGGGACCGAGCACGAGAAGTTCCCCTATCTGCGAAAAGACTTCAGCGCACTTCCCTATGAAGGCCCGTCCGGCATCAAGGCGTTTCTCACCGGCCTCATGCGCTTCGGTTGGAAGGGCGTGTATGAAGGCGAGACGCTGATCGCGCTCGAGCAGGCGGGGAAGGGGACCGTGTCCCTCGAGCCGGGCGGCCAGATGGAACTTTCCGGCGCGGCAGTGGAAAACGTCCATCAGACGTGCACCGAGGTCACCGACCACCTGAAGCAAGTTAAAACGGTCGGCGACGAACTCGGCGTCGGCATGTTGGGTCTTGGCTTCTCGCCGAACTGGCGCCGTGAGGACATCCACTGGATGCCCAAGGGCCGTTACAAGATCATGCGCGAATACATGCCCAAGGTCGGCACACTCGGCCTCGACATGATGCTGCGCACCTGCACCGTGCAGGTGAATCTCGACTACGAGTCCGAAGCGGACATGGTGAAGAAGACCCGTGTGTCGCTCGCGCTGCAACCGATCGCCACAGCGCTGTGGGCGAACTCGCCGTTCCGCGAAGGCAAGCCCAACGGCTTCCTGACGTTCCGTGCCAATGTCTGGCACCACACGGATCCGAACCGCACCGGCATGATCCCGTTCGCCTTCGAGGACGGCATGGGCTACGAGCGCTATGTCGACTACGCGCTCGATGTGCCGATGTATTTCGTCTACCGCGATGGATACATCGACGCGTCCGGCCAGTCGTTCCGCGATTTTCTGCAAGGCAAGTTGCCGGCCCTGCCGGGGCAGCTGCCGACGGTGGCGGACTGGATCGACCATATGTCGACGGCGTTCCCGGAAGTGCGCATCAAGAGTTACATTGAGCTGCGCGGTGCGGACTCAGGTCCGTGGGGCCGTCTCTGCGCGTTGCCGGCGTTCTGGACCGGCCTGCTCTACGACGGCGACTCCCTCGATGCCGCTTGGGATTTGGTGAAGGGCTGGACCGCAGCGGACCGCGCCGCCCTCTACAATGCCGTGCCCCACAAGGCGCTCAACGCCACTATCGCGGGGCGCACCGTGCGCGAAGTCGCCGACGAGGCGCTGAAGCTGGCGCGCGCGGGCTTACGCCGCCGCAAACGCTTCGATGCGGCCGGGAACGACGAGACCGGCTTCCTGGTGCCCTTGCAGGAAATCGTCGCCTCTGGGATAACGCCTGCGGAAAAGATGCTCGCGTCCTACCACTCCACTTGGGGCGGCGACGTGACCAAGGCCTTTGGCGAAAACAGCTACTAGGACGCTCGCCCCATGAGCGCGAATACCGGCAAAACTTCCTCGGAGGACTATTGGCGCATTGCCTGTGCCAGCCTCGCCGAAGTCCGTTCCAATATCGATCGCCTGGATACCGCCATCACGCGGCTGCTTGCTGAGCGGCACCACTTCGTCACGGAAGCGGCGAAGTTCAAACCTTCCGTTGCGGGTGTGGTCGTGCAATCGCGGGTCGACGAAATCATCGCGCGCGTGCGTACGATGGCGACCGAACTCCACGTCAATCCGGACGCGATCGAGGCGGTATACCGCACCATCATCGACGCCTTCACCAAAGACGAACAAGCGCGCTGGCGCGATATGCACGGCGGCGCTGAGAAATAGGCGCGCACAAAATGAGCCAGGTGACCCTCGGCATCCTTACGAGCGGCGGTGATTGCGCCGGCTTGAATGCGGTGATCCGAGCGGCGACCGATGCCGCGGCACAGCGCGGTTGGCGCGTGCTCGGTATCCGCAGGGGCCACCTCGGTTTGCTCGCGACACCACCGGATGTCATCGCACTCACTGCGGACGCCGTGCGCACCGATCTGTTGCGCGCCGGCGGCACCATCCTCGGCTCCAACACCAAGGACGATCCCAACAAGACCGGCCGCGCCGAAGCCGTGTCTGCGGCGCTGCTCCAGCTTGGGGTGACGCACCTGATGGTGATCGGCGGCGACGGCAGTATGCGCATTTTCGACCGTGTGCTTTCGGCGGCGAACATTCCCTGGGTCGGTGTGCCGAAAACCATCGACAACGACGTGCCAGGGACCGAGTTCGCCGTCGGCTTCTTTACCGCCGTCGGCGTGGTATCCGAGGCGCTGGATCGCTTGGCGTCCACCGCCGCGAGCCACAGCCGGATCATGTTGCTGGAAGCGATGGGGCGGGATTCCGGCTTCCTCGCGCTCTATGGCGGCGTGGCCGGCGGCGCGGACGTGATCCTCTTGCCGGAATTCAGCTACGATCTCGATGCGGTCGCGGCCCATATCAAGGCGATCACCCATGACCGGCCCGGGCCGGTGCTCGTCGTCGTGGCGGAAGGCGTGGCGCGTTTCGACAACGACCGCCGCCAGCGCGGCAGCATCGGGCCCGACATTGCGGCCGAATTGGAGAAGCGTACCGGTTTCGACGCGCGCTCCACCGTGCTGGGGCATGTTCAGCGCGGCGGCTCTCCGGTGGCCTTCGACCGGCTAATCGCGTCAACTTTCGGCGTGCGCGCCGTGGAACTGCTCGCTGACGGCATGAGCGGGCGTATGGTCGCCTGGCGCGCGGGCACCATCAGCGATGTGCCCTTGACGGAGGTGGTGGGCGGTCCGCGCTTCGTGACCGCCGATAGCCCGCTGATTCGCACGGCGCGCCAGCTCGGCATTTACATCGGCGACGGCGCGCGGCCGCGATAAAGCACGTGGCGACGCAGGGCGTGGCCCTCCGGCAGCGATGGATGGTCGAAGTCCCCGCTAATGTCGCGGACCAAGCCGACCCGCTCCATCACTCGCCACGACCGGCGATTAGCTGGCACCGTGAATGCGACGATCTCCGGCAGCCCGAGCGTTTCAAAAGCAAAGGCGAGTGCGCTGCGTGCGGCTTCGGTAGCGTAGCCGTATCCCCAGTATTGCGCGCATAACCGCCAAGCGATCTCGACGCACGGCGTAAAGTGCGTCTCAAATCTGGGACGTCCGAGTCCGACGCTACCAACGAAGTCGGAGACACCCGGCGCCTCGACTGCCCAGATACCCCAGCCGCATTCCTCGATATGAATGCGCAACCGATGGACCATCGCGTCGCATTCCGCGCGCGAGAGGGGCTTGGGCATGAATTCCATGACGCGTGGGTCCGCGTTCATCGCGGCACACGGAGCGAGGTCGCTCTCGCGCCATTGGCGCAGCAACAGACGGCTGGTCCTCAGCATCAGCGTTTCGCGGTGTTCTTCATCAAATTCGGCAATTCATCAACGAACTGGGCGCGGGCGCGGATGCCGGCGCGGTCTTCGGCTTTGGCGTCGTCGCGGATCAGGTAGGCGTAGACCACCGTCTGCTTGCCGCGGGTCGCCCAGCCGACGAACCAGCCAAGCTGGCGTTCGCGGTCGAGCTTGCCGTCGGCGCCCACCTGCAAGCCGCTGCCGGTTTTGCCCCACAACGTCCAGCCATCATCGGCCTCGACCTTCGGCATGATCGTCTTGGTCATGGCGAGGGCGCGCGGCGAGACGGGCAGCTTGCCGGCCAACATCGTGCGGATGAACGCGACCTGTTCGGACGGAGAGATCTGCAACGTGGAACTCAGCCACGCTTTGGTCAGGCCGCCGGAGAGATCGCGGTTGCCGTAGTTGAATCGGTCGACGAAACCTTGAAGCTTCGGCAAGCCCATGTCTTGCGTCATCACCTGGGAATACCAGACCACCGAATCCTCCATCCAGATGGTGGGATCGGTGGTGATCTTCCAGCTCTCCATCATGGTCCTGTATTCGTCTTTGTAGGGCAGCGCCGGCGTGTGCGCGTCCTTCAGATAGCCGGTGTCGAAGCCGATGAGGCTGAGCGGGATTTTGAACGTGGAGGCCGCGGTGACGCGGTCGTTGCAGGGACCGTCCTGCACCAGCAGCTTGCCGGTGGCGGCGTCGGCGATCAGAGTGCACGCTGGCGCCGCGATAGCGGCGCGCCCGAGGAGCGTGGCGGCGATCAGGCAAATGAATGCGATGCGCATGTCAGATCACTTCAGGGCGATGGCGTGGAATTGCGGAATGTCGTGCCAGGCTTCCCAGGTGGCGACGCGGGGCCCGAGGGCATCGAGACCGAGGATCGGGAACAGCAAAAGACTCTCGGCGATGTCGCGGTACGTCTTGAGCAAGTCTTGCGTCATCACCAGGCGCTTGGCCGGATCGGGTTCCGTGCCGGCGGCATTCACGCGCGCTTCGATCACCTGATCGCAAAACCACGGCGTGTTCCAGGCGCAGGAATGACTACCGCGGTAGATCGCGCGCAGGGCGTCGCTGCCGACCGGCAGGTAGTCCATAGGGATGGCTGAACCCTTCCAGCCGCCGGCAACGACCAGCCGGGCGTACTGCGCATAGGAGACCGGGCGGATCTCCATCTTGATCCCCACGGCGGCGAGATCGGCCGCGACTTGCTGCATCACGGCGGCGTCGTAGGACAGCGTGCCCGCGCCGAATTCCAGCACGAAGGAGAAGCCGTCCGGCTTGCCCGCTTCCTTCAGGAGCGCGCGCGCTTTTGCCGGATCGTATGCGAACGGCTTGAGCGCCGGGTTGAAGCCGATCATGTCCGGCAGGGCCCCTTGGCTCGCGGGTTCCACCATGCCGCCAAGCAGGGTGTCGGTGATCGCTTTCACGTTGACCGCGTAGCTGACCGCCTGGCGCAGGCGGACGTCGGTGAAGGGTGACGCGGGATCGCGAGTCTGGAAGACGATGCAGAAGATGCGCGCCGGCTGGCGCTTGAAGATCGTCAGGCCCGAAGACGTGAGTTCGGCGACCTGTTCCGGGTTCACCGCAAATGCCACGTCGACCTGCCCGGTCTGCAGCGCCTGCATGCGCGCAACCGGCTCCGGCAGCGTAAGGAACTCGAGGCGATCGATCTTGGGTTTGCGCCAGGCTGTGGGGTTGGCCTTGAGCACGACCTTTTCCGGTAGCCACTGCTCGACGACAAAAGACCCGGTGCCGACCGGTTGGGCGCTTAAGCCGTCGAAGCCGACTTTGTCGAGGTGCGCGGGTGCAACGAACAGCAACTGGGTCAGATGCCGCGGCAGCATCGCGTTGGGCTCATCCAGCTTGATGACCAGGGTGTCCGCATCCGGGGCGAGCACGTCCTTGAACCGGCGCGCCTCGCGATTGCTGGCTTGGGCGAGGCCGCGCGGATCGAGCCGGAGAATGTCGAGAAGCTTCTTGGCGGCGGGCGCGTCCCACGTCTCGCCGTTGCTGAAGGTGACACCCTTGCGGAGCTTAAATACCCAGGTGACGGGGTCGGGATTCTCCCAAGACGTCGCCAAGCCGGGCTGCAGGGCGCCGGTGTTGTCTTCCTTGGCGAGGGTGTCGTAGATCGCTGCCCAGACGAACTGGGAGGTCGTGCCGACGCTGGTGTAGGGGTTGCCCTGGCTGGGAGGTAGGGCGGTCGCCCCGACGCGGAAAACCTTCTCGGGCCCGCGCTCCGCCCCGAGCGCCCCAGGTGCGACCGCAAGCGCACCAAGAACAAGAAGCAGAAGACCTCGTTTGCCCCACGCGTTGTCCGTCACGGCGTCCCTCCCGCGGTCGGCTGCCCTGGCAAAGGTTGTCCTATTCGCATAACCTTTGCATGATCCACGTGATCAAATCACGCCCGCGCCACGTATCATAGCGGGTGCAGAGAATTGGAGGCGAAATGCTCCTGAACAATTGGTATCCGGCGGGCCGGGCGACGGAGATCGGCGCTACGCCATATCAAACGCGTATGCTCGGGCTCGACTTTGTCTTGTTCCGCGACGCGACGGGAAAAGCGCATTGCCTCTCAGATGTATGCTGTCACCGCGGCGCGGCCCTGCACCGGGGACAAGTGAACGTCTCGGAGGTCCACGGCGCCTGTATCGCCTGCCCCTACCACGGCTGGGAGTTCAACACGGCGGGTGCCTGCGTGAAAATCCCTGCCCTCGGGGAGGAGATCACGATCCCCAAGCGCGCGCGGATCGACAGCTATCCCGTGACCGAGAAGTACGGTCTGGTGTTCGTGTTCCTCGGTGATGCGCCGGAAGCGGATCGCCCCGCGATCCCGGATTGGTTCGAACCTTTCTACAGCGCCTCCGACCGGCGCCTGGTGACCTACGAATACACTTACACGGAGGTCAACTGGGCGCGGCTGGGGGAGAATTCCGTCGACACCTCGCACCCGTCCTTCGTCCACAAGCAGTTCGGCAACCGCCTCAGCCCGAAGGCCAACATCGTGCCGATCACCGAGGAGCAGTATGGCGCGACGGTCAGTCGCACCCGCGCTGCGCCGCCGCTGTCGGGCAAGTCCGCCGCGATGCAGAAGCTTCTCCCGGCCGACCGGAAGACCACGCGCGTGACGCTCCACTTCTCGATGGTTGGGCTGACCGAAATGCTCTACCAGGAAATGACACCTGAGATATCGCAGGTGCTGTTTTCGTCGCGGGTGCCGGTGGATGAATTCACCACCAAGAGCTACGGCTTCCAGGCGCGCAACTTTCTCCTGGAGCCGGAGCAGGACGAAGAACGCCTCAAGGGCCTGATGCAGGCCGCGGTGGAGGATCACGACATCGTCCGCTTGGTGAAGCCCAAGTTCACGCCGAAATCGACCACCGACGAGTTCCTGATCGAGAGCGACGGGATGGAACTGATGTTCCGCCGCAAAGCCCAGGAATGGGCGCGTACCCGCGGCGCGCTCGATGGGGCGGCTTTGGCGGCGCAGGAGCAAGAGAAGGTGGCTGTGATCCCGTCACCGGCGCGGCGCATCGATCCCAAGGGCTGGGTCCATCCTGCGGTCCCGATGCTGCAGACCACTGCGGATGTGAAGGCGGCCGAGTAAGCTCTGGGCTGATCCAGCAGCCGGGGTGCCCGTACCAGAGTCATGACCGTGCGCGCGCTCCTCATTCTTCTCGGCGGCCTGTTGGCGGCATCCGCTGCCCAAGCCGACGTCCTGCCGACCATCAAGGCGGAAACGCTCAATCGCGCACCGTTTATGGTGCCGGGGAGCTTCACCGCGGCAAGGAATGTTCTGTTGTTCTCGTTCGGACGCGACATGCAGCAGGCGGTCGACGCCTGGGATGCCGCACTTGCCGACCTGCGCACCGATCCCAAGGCCTGCCAAGTCTACAACATGCCGCTGATCCCCAATCCGGGGGCGCTGGTGCGCAGCTTCATTTCCGGCGGCATGCGCGGCATCTACAAGGACGCAGGCGTGAGAGACCGTGTGGTTGTGCTCTACGTCGACGAGGCGAAAGTGATGCCTGCGCTCGCGGTCACAGACCGGAGCACCCCTCTGGTGCTTGTGGTCGATGCCGGCGGGCAAGAGATCGGTCGCGTGCAGGGCACGGCCTCGGCGGCCACCGTAGGGCAAGTGCGCGCGTTGGTGACCGGCACGCCGTCGCCTTAGCCGCACGCGACTCGGGTCGCGTGCGGCTAAGGCCGGAGCGTCAGGTGAGCGACTTCACCACGCCGACGATCGCGCCCAGCAGCAGAATCGCGGATGACAGGAAAGTTATCCCGAAGCCGGCGCTGCGCTTCTCCGCGGCGACATAGTAGCCCCGGGCGAACACGACGCGGCCGATCGGCCAGAACACGCCGATGGCGGCGGCGAGCGGATCGCCCCATGCCATCGCGAAAAGCCATAGCGACGGCAGGAACCAAATCAGCTGCTCGAGCGTGTTCATTTGAACGCGGTAGATACGTTGAAACTCGGGCGGTCCGTCTGTGGCGGGCGCCGGCACGTTGTACTTCGCGCGTGCGCCGCCGACCTTGAAAAGGAAGCTGAGGTAGACGAGCAGCGCGAGCAGTGTGACGACTGCGCTGTAGGCGAATGGGCGAAGCATGTGGTCCCTCCGGAGACGCGTGAGCCGCGGCGTGATCGCTGCCGGGCGCGAAAGCATCGGCGTCGGCGGTCCATTGAGTCAAAAAAATTCGCAGGTGGGGGGATTTTTACTTGAAATTGACGTCAATGAGAGTAAATGCGACCCCAGACGTTACGCGCACGTGCCTAAAGCAGCTCGCCGTTAAGCAACGACGTAAGCGTCCTTTCGTTGGTTGGACTACCCGTCTGATTGATCAAAGGAGGCCGTGCATGCCCCTATTGTCGCTACAACCGCCGCCACGCCGCGCCGACGGCCGTACCCCAGTGGTACGGCAATCGCGCATGCGCGCCCGCGTGCCTGCCACTTTCATCGACTTCACCCATGTCGCTTGGGATGGTCACGATTTGGTCGTGATCTCCAAGTTCGACGTCATTTTGGATTGAACCCACCTTCGTCTGCTGGGGGCTTCGACCTCCGGTAATACGTGCGTCCGCGGCTTCTCGCTGCGGGCTGAGACGAACAAGCGCGGTCGACAACCGCGGTAGGTGCGGAATAAAGCCAGAAATGCGTAATCGTCAGGTTATCCCGTTCGACATTCCCCGCTCTTGGACTCCGCCGACGTCGGCGCCCGCCGCAACCTACCGGTCGGTGGATGATGTCGCGCGCCGGCTGAAGCCCGAAGCGCCGGTGGAATGCGTGTTCCCGGAAGCCATCCGCAGCCAGGCCGCCAAGTTCCTGAGCCTGTTCCCGGGCCGGGTGCTCTACGCCGTGAAGTGCAACCCGAGCGCCCACATTCTCCAGCACATGTACGACGCCGGCATCCGCCAGTTCGACGTGGCGTCGCTGGAAGAGGCGCGCCTGGTGCACGGCCTGTTCCCGGACGCCGAGATGCACTTCATGCACCCGGTGAAGAGCCGCGAGGCGATCCGCGCCGCCTACAAGATGGGTGTGCGGACCTTCTCGCTCGATTCCACCCAGGAGCTCATGAAGATCCTGGAAGAGACGAAGTCGGCGAAGAACCTGAACCTGTTCGTGCGCCTGGCTGTCGGGACCACCACGGCCGCCTATGACCTGTCCGGCAAGTTCGGCGCGGCGCCTTCCGTGGCCGCCGATCTGCTGCGCCATGCCCGCAAGGTCGCGCATAAAGTGGGCATCTGCTTCCACGTGGGCTCCCAGTGCATGGATCCTGTGTCCTATGCCGGCGCGACCGCGCGGGCGATCGACGTGGCGGCCAAGGCTAAGGTGAAGCTGGACGTGATCGACGTGGGCGGCGGCTTCCCGGCGTTCTACCCGGGCATGACCCCGCCGCCGCTCGAGAATTTCGCCGAGGTCATCCTGGCGGCGGCGAAGCCGTTGCTCGACGACGGCGTGGAACTGTGGTGCGAGCCGGGCCGTGCGATGGTCGCGGCGGGGGCGTCCATGCTCGTGCGCGTGATGCTGCGCAAGGGCCGGCGCCTCTACATCAACGACGGCACCTACGGCAGCCTGTTCGACGCTGGAACTTTGGGCTGGCGCTATCCGGTGCGGCTCGTCCGCCCGAAAGCGCCGCTGCGCAAGGAGATGGTGGTGGCCGAAGGCACCGGCAAAGGCATGTCCGTGCGGACACCGTCGGACAAGCTCGTGCCGTTCACCTTCTACGGTCCGACGTGCGATTCCCTCGACAAAATGAAGGGCCCGTTCCTGCTGCCGGAAGACACCCAGGAAGGCGACTGGATCGAGATCAGTCAGCTGGGCGCCTATGGCGCGGCGATGCAGACCCGTTTCAACGGCTTCCATGCCTCCGCGGTCGCGACCGTGTGGCCGGAAATCATGGCGGTCAGCGCGGTGCGCCCGCGGCGCCGTCTAGAACTGGTCGAACCGGCCGCAGAGCGAGGATTCGAGCCGACGCTCGCAGCGCAGGCTTCGTCAAACGATCATGACGAAGCCGTCGAGCCGACGGTAGAGTAGCCCGCCCAATCAGCCTAATCTCCGGCACCGCCCGCCGCATGCGCGGGCGGTTGCCATACGTATGTTTCCCCGCTTTTACACCTCCGTTTTCACGCCAACGAATGGACTGCCCCATGGCCGCCAAGACCAAGTCGAAGCCGAAGCCCCAAGCCAAACCGCGGACCAACCGCAAAGCCCAGCTGTTGTCTACGCCGGTTGAGCACATCGACATCACCAAGTTCGATGCGCGTCCGATCATCGATGCCATGGGCAAGATGTCGTTCACCAGCCGCGATACAGCGAAGGCCGCCGAGATCGTTAACCAGATGATCGGCGACAAGAAGGCGACAGTGATCCTATCGCTGGCAGGCTCCACCTCCGCGGCGGGCTGCATGCACGTTTACCGCGACATGGTGAAGTTCGGGATGATCGACGCCATCGTCGCCACGGGAGCGTCGATTGTCGACATGGACTTCTTCGAGGCGCTTGGCTTCAAGCATTACCAGGGCTCTCAGTTCGTCGACGATAAGGACCTGCGCGATCTCTATATCGACCGCATCTACGACACCTATATCGATGAGGAAGAGCTTCAGAACTGCGACAAGACCATCGGCGTCATCGCCGACGGCATGAAGCCCGGCCCGTACTCGAGCCGCGCCTTCATCAAGGAGATGGGCCGCTGGCTGAAGAAGAATGCCAAGAAGAAGGGCTCCCTGGTCGAGACCTGCTACGACATGGGCGTGCCGATCTTCTGCCCGGCGTTCACCGACAGCTCCGCCGGTTTTGGCCTGGTGCTGCACCAGGTGAATAATCCCAAGGCGCACATCACCATCGATTCCATCGCCGACTTCCGCGAGCTCACCGAGATCAAGATCAAGGGCGGCACCACCGGCCTGTTCATGATCGGCGGTGGCGTGCCGAAGAACTTCGTGCAGGACACGGTCGTGTGCGCCGAAGTGCTGGGCAAAGAAGTCGAGATGCACAAGTACACCGTGCAGATCACCGTCGCCGACAGCCGCGACGGCGCGTGCTCGTCGTCCACCCTCAAGGAAGCCAATTCCTGGGGCAAGGTGGACTCAGCTTGTGAACAGATGGTGTTCGCGGAAGCGACGTCTGTGGTTCCGCTGATCGTGTCTGACGTCTACCACCGCGGCACACACAAGGGCCGCAAGGCGAAGCGCTTCGCCGACATGTTCAAGGACTAAGCGCGCACCCTAAGGGCGCGGTACGTCCGCGACGTAAACCGCGATCATGATGAAATGGCACGCCGCGCCCGCAAGGACGCAGGCGTGCCAAATCACGTTGTGGTACCGGATTCGGCGGGCAAGGTGGAACCCTACGCCGATGGAGTAGATCACGCAGCCCGCGGTCAGTAGCCAGAGCGCCTCGATCGGTAAGGTCGCGCGCAGCGGCACGATCAAAGGCACGATCAGCCAGCCCAGGACAAGATAGGCGGCCGTTCCGCAGCGCTCGTAGCGACGCGGAAAGTTGAGCTTCAAGAAAGCTCCGGTCGCTGCTGCGCCCCAGACGAGTGCGAGCAGGATCGCGCCGTTGGTGCCGCCGATGCCGATCACCGCCAACGGGGTGAAGGTGCCGGCGATCTGGGCAAAGATGCCGGCGTGGTCGCATGCCCGCAGCCGCTCGACCCACTTGAGTTCCCGGTTGAGGTTGTAGGAGGCCGACAGGCTCTGGGTGAGCACGACCGTGAGGCCGTAGGTCATAAGCGCTAAGGCCCGCTCCATGTCCGGTTGCGTCACGGCCATGGTGGTCAGCACCAAGGCGCCGATCACGGCGAGCGCGACGGTCCCGATCAGGACGATGGAATCGTAGAAATGGGCCCGCTGTTCGTAGTTGGCGGGGATCTTGAAACTGTTGCGGAGCTGGTCGGCAACGGCAACCATGTTCCCTTAACGTAGCTGTCGGAGATTCGTGCGGCGTCCGGACCCCGTCCTGCTATGATTTGCTACTTTTCAAGGGCCTGAGATGGATATTTCCCCGGTCAAGCGCACCACCATATTCTGTAGGGACATCGACTCGTCCCTCGCGCTGTATCGGGATGTCCTCGGTTTGGCGATTATCGAGGACAAGACCGTCTCCGGTGCGGCCGTCGCGAAGCTGATCGGCCACAGCGATGTGACCATGCGTATCGTACATTTGCGCGCGCCGGATGGACCCGATGCCGGATTGATCGGTCTGTACGCAGTCCTTGATCCCGAGTTGCCTATCGCGCCGCGCGCGCCCGAGGGCGTGCTGCATTACGGCCAATCATCAGTGGTGTTTTCCAGCGCGCGGGCTGGCGAGATCGCCGCGGACCTTCGCCGCCGCGGTATAAAGTTCCTGACGGAACCCACCGAATATCGGCTGGAGATGGACCGCGCCTATACCAAGGCCGGTGTTTATACCGAGATGATCTTTTACGATCCGGACGGCCTACTCGTCGCTGTGATGGGATATCGTCCGCTGTAGGCGAAAGGTCAAACGGGGGCATCGATGCGAGCATTACTTCTGCTGTTGCTGGCGATAGCGCAGCCGCTGCCTGCCAGTGCGCAAACGCAGGCCGATCTCAAGGCGCAGTTGCAGCTGCTTCTGCAATGGCTGCCGGGCGATTATGACAACAACGAGCAGATCGTGCGGCAGTCTGGAGGCGGACTCTCGCCGACGGTCAACGGGCCGGTGCGGCGCATTCATTCCCACTTCCGCGCTGTCACCGCGCCGCAGTTCGGCGAGCACGTGGTGTACCTCGAGGAATACCAAAACAACGATCCCCGGCAGGTCACGCGCATCCGGCTCTACACCTTCGCCATAGATGCGGCAAAAGGCGCGATCCGCATGAAGTTGCTCAATCCCGTCGACCAGAAGACGCTGATTGGCAGCCAGGGCGACATCGCGTCGATCGCGCAGCTCACCGACGCCGAGGTGAAGCCCGATCGCGACAATTGCATTGTCTGGCTGCGCTGGGTGGGCGGCCAGTTCGAAGGTGCGATGACCCCGCGGGCCTGCGATCGGGACAAGACCTGGGTCGACTACCAGCTGGTGATCGGCCCGCGCTATCACTGGGTGCGGAATAAAATCCGGGCGCTGAAGGACGATCGCATCGTCGCCGAGCCCACGCCGGGCGAACAGTGGCTCGAGCAGACCAAGGCGCGCTGGTTCGTCTGCACCGTGAACCGCAGCGCAGATGGCGACATGACGAAGACAGCGTACTTCACCACCGTGCGCCTGCACGATCAGGGGGGCGAAGCAGACATTGCTTGGCCCGACGGGCGTACCCTGACTTTTGTCATCCACAACCGTGCGTTCACCTCGCCGTCCACGGAGGAGTTCCCGCTTTTCCGGATCCACGAGAAGGGCAAAGCCGTGCCGATCGGCTATGCCTACGCTATGAAGGGCGCGGAGCGCTTCGGCCTCAATCTCGGCTGGTACTATACCCTTTGCTACCTGGAGGGTCAGGAACCCAAGCGGCCGTGAGGGCCGGGCATGCTCTTGATCCCGCGCGGTGAAGCCGTATGGTGCGCCCATGAATGACGCTGCACCCCAAGCCGACGCCCTGGCTGCGCTGTCCACCCTCCTTGGGGATCGGGTAAGCACCGCCACCGCCCTGCGCACGCAGCATGGGCGCGGAGAGTCTTGGCATGCAACAGCCCTGCCGGACGTCGTGGTGTTCCCGCAGACCACCGAGGAGGTCGCAGCCGCGGTGAAGATCTGCGCGCGACACAATCTGCCGATTATCCCCTTCGGCGCCGGCACCTCCCTGGAAGGTCAGGTGGTGGCGGTGAAGGGTGGCGTGTGCTTCGACCTGTCGCGCATGACTCGTATCGTCGCGGTGAACGCTGCGGACTTGGATTGCGTGATCGAGCCGGGTGTCATGCGCAAGCAACTCAACACCCACCTGCGCGACCAAGGTCTGTTCTTCCCAATCGATCCGGGTGCAGAGGCGACCATCGGCGGCATGGTGGCGACGCGCGCCTCCGGCACCAACGCGGTGCGCTACGGCACCATGCGCGACAACGTGCTGGGTCTGACGGTGGTGCTCGCCAGCGGCGAGGTCATCAAGACCGGTGGCCGCGCGCGCAAGTCCGCCGCCGGCTATGACCTCACACGACTGATGATCGGTTCCGAAGGAACGCTCGGGATCGTTACCGAGATCACGCTGCGCCTGCATGGCATCCCGGAGGCAACCGCGGCGGCCACGGTGACCTATGACGCTGTGGGCCCGGCCGTGGAAACCGTGATCGCGGTGATCCAGGCCGGCATCCCGATTGCGCGCATCGAGTTCCTGGACGAGGTGAGCATCGCGGCGGTGAACAGCTACTCCAAGCTCAGCTTGCCGGTGAAGCCGACGTTGCTGATGGAGTTCCACGGCAGCGAAGCCGGCGTGCGTGAGCAGGCCGAAGCGGTTGGCGCGATCGCCGCGGATTTCGGCGGCGGCGGGTTTACCTGGGCGGAAAAGGCCGAGGAACGTGCGCAGCTGTGGGAAGCGCGGCACAAGGCCTACTACGCGGGACTCGCGATGAGACCCAATTCCGCCGGCGTGGTGACCGACGTGTGCGTCCCGATTTCCCATCTCGCCGAATGCATCGTTGCCACCAAAGCGGACTTGGCGACCACGTCGATCCCGACGCCGCTGATGGGGCACGTGGGCGATGGCAACTTCCATGTCTGCTTCATCGTCGATCCGACCAAGCCGGACGAAATCCATACCGCCGAGAAGATGCATGACCGCATGGTCGAACGCGCTTTGTCCTTCGGCGGAACCTGCACCGGCGAACATGGCATCGGGCTCGGCAAGCGCGAGCATCTGCGCCACGAGGCAGGCGAGGGGGCGGTCGCTGCGATGCGCAGTATCAAGCAGGCGCTCGATCCGGCGGGCATCATGAATCCCGGCAAGATCTTCGTGAGCTGAGATGGCGTTCAAGTCGGTCTGTATCGTCGGGCCCGGCGCCATTGGTGGGATGCTGGCGGTGCTTCTAACGCGGGCCGGCTATCGCGTGTCTGCATTGGCGCGGCCGGCCCGCGCTAATGCAATCCAGCAGCGCGGGTTGACGCTTCATACCGGAGACCAATCGTGCTTCGCGCGTCCGATCGTCGCGACGGAAGCGAGTGAACTCGGACAGCATGACCTGGTGGTCGTAACCCTGAAGGGCGGCGCGCTGCGTTCGCTCGCCTCCGAGATCGCGGCCTTGTGCGGCCCGAACACGCCGGTGGTATTCCTGATGAATGGGATCCCCTGGTGGTTCTTCGATGGCTTCGGCGGCGCGCTCGACGGCACGCGTCTGCAGTCCCTCGATCCGGACGGCGCACTCGCCCGCGTTATCCCTAAAAACCGCATTGTCTGGGGTGTTATCAACTGTGTGGTTGGCGAAGTGGACGGCGAGATCGTGCACCAAAGCATGCAGCAGATCGAATTGGGCCGCCCCGATGGGCGCATGGACGGGCTCGAAGAGATCGCGGAGGTGTTCCGGGGGGGCGGCTACAAGACCGATGCGTTCCCGCGGATCCGCAACAACATCTGGGTGAAGCTGCAAGCCAATGTCACCATGAACCCGGTCTCGGCGCTCACGATGTCCACGCTGGATAAGGTGCTGACGGACCCGTTTGCGCTCGAGTTGGTGATCGCCATCGCTCAGGAGGTCCGCACCGTGGGGGCGAAGCTTGGCCTTGAGGTTGGCGGCGACCCGGCGGAGCGCCTGCGGGCCATCGGGCCCAAGCTCAACGCCAGCAAGACCTCGATGCTCTACGACGCAGAGCGCGGCCGTCCGTTCGAGTTGGAAAGCCTGATGGCGGCGCTGATCGAGATCGGCGAGCGGCTCCGCCTGCCGATGCCCCAGACCCGCGCGGTCTATGGGCTCGCACGCCTGCGCTCCGCCGCGCAACAAGTTCCATGAGCGAGACACCCCAGCCTGCGCCCACGCCCATTTCGGGCGTCGTGCCGCTCTATACCCGCTGGACCTCTACGCCGGCGTTCGTGCTGGCGGCCATCGGGGCGGGCGTGGGTCTGGGCAACATCTGGCGCTTTCCCTACGTGGCCGGCCTTTACGGCGGCGGCGCATTCGTCGTGGTCTATGTGCTGGCGGCGTTCGGCATCGTCATGCCGGTGCTGTTGGCGGAACTGATCATCGGCCGGCGCGGCGGCGGCAGCCCGATGCGGTCTATCGCCGCCTTGGCGCGCGAATCAGGCGCGAGCCCCCTGTGGCGCGCGTTCGGCGCGGTTGGTCTGCTGGCGACCTTCCTGGTGCTGTCGACGTCCACCGTGTTCGCGAGTTGGGCCATGCCCTACATGCTCAAGAGCGCCACGGGCGCCTTTACCAGCGAGACGCCCGAGTCCGTGCGCGCGGCATACGACACGTTCCTGGCGAGCCCCATCGGCCTGATGGGATGGCATGGCGGATTTCTGCTGCTGGTGGCCGTACTGGTGGCCCAGGGCCTGCGTGAGGGGCTGGAGCGGGCCTTCAAGGTGCTGATCCCCTCGCTCCTGGCGGTACTGGTAGGCTTGGTGATCTATGCCGGCATCAAGGGCGCGTTCATGACGACAGTGCACTTCATGGTGCGCCCGGTGTTCTCAGCGCTCGGCCCCAGCGCAGTGTTGACGGCCATTGGCAGCGCCTTCGTCACCGTGACCGTCGGCCTGGGCATCATGATGACCTTCGGCACGCACCTGGACCGGTCCGTCAACATCACCCGCGCCGCGGTCGGCATCGTCACGGCGGACGTGGTGGTGTCGCTGCTGGCGGCCTTTGCGGTGTTCCCGATCGTGTTCGCCTATAGCCTCAATCCGGCGGAGGGACCTGGGCTGGTGTTCGTGACCATGACCACGGCGTTCGCTCGTATGCCTGGCGGCGCCATCGTCGGCACTCTGTTCTTTCTTTTCCTGATGCTCGCCGCACTCACGTCGGCGATCGCTGCGTTACAGCCGTTGGTCGCATGGGCGATGGAGCGGCACGGCTGGAAGCGTGCGGAAGCGGGGCTCGGCTTTGCTTCCGGTGCTTGGCTGCTGGGCATTGGCATCAATTTCTCGTTCAACGTCGGCAAGGATTTTCACCCGCTGTTCTGGGCGCCATGGCTGAAGCACGCGACCGTGTTCCAGGTTGTCGATCGCATAACCTCCGACGTGCTGATTCCGGCGGCTGGCGTGTCGCTGTTGGTGTTTTCCGGCTGGAAACTGACGGACGAGCTCGTGCGGGACGAACTCGCGCCGATCTCACCGCTGTGGCTGATGGCATGGCGATTCCTGGTACGCTGGCTCGCGCCGGTGACGTTGCTGGCCATCGGCGCGTTGATCGCGTTCCGCTAAGGTGCCGCGAGCTGCGCCTTAAGCTGAGTCGCGGCGGACGTATACCCGCCATCGCCGCCGTCGACAAAGTGGACATGCTGGCCGTCGGTGGGCGAGACCACGAGGCAGGTCATCACCGCATGATCCGACAGGTGCATGCCGTACTTGAGTTCGCCGCGGGCGACGCGGCCGTCGAGGTATTCCTTCAACAGCGGAATCTTTTCCTTCGGGCAATCGAACACCACGCACAGGCTTTCGTCCGCCCGCGCGAAGTCTACCGCCCCTTCGGTGGTTTCCTTGATGTAGCGGTTCGGGTCGAATTTTCCCGCAGGTATGCGGTAGTAGACGAAGATCCACGCCACCAACGTGATCACCGCCGTCGCCGCCACCATCAGCGGGAGCGGAACGCGGCCGCGGCGCGCTTTGGCCTCACGCACGACACCCTTGGGCGGCCATTTCGCTTTGAGGCTGGTGGGCTGCAGCGCGTTCAGGGTCGGCAGGCCGGCAAGGCGGGCAAGTTCCGCATGCACCTGGCGATGGTCCGCGCAGCGCAGGACCAAGGACACCATGCTGCCGCGCGCCGCTTTGATCGGCGTCCAGCGACAGGATAGGCCGGTGAGGTCCGGCAGCTCGCCGTCGTCTTCTGAGTCGTTGACCATGGCTTCCGTGGCGAGGTCTGCGTCGCCGCGGCCTTTGACGGCATTCTCCAGCCGCTCGACGCCGCCGCCGCGCGAGGTGAGGGAACTCACCGGCACGATGCCGATGCGCAGATCCAGCTGGAAGTCGCGCGCGGCGAAGCTACGCACGCGGGCAAGTGCGCGCCGGGCAAGTGCCATATCGGTCGGCGGCACGAGAGCGACGGCGCCATCGCCGCCGAACTGGTAGGGGACTTGGCCGCAGAGGTTGGAGAGGGCCGCGATCATGGCGGCGGCCGCAAAGTTCACATCCGAATGACGGCCGGCGGCAACAGCGGCGGTAGAGCCGCGAATGTCGGAGATTGCAATCCACCAATCGTCGGGCGCCGCAACGTAGCAGCTCTCGTCGAAAATGCCCGCAGCGGTGCGTATGGGCGCGATGTGCTTGTAGAAATCGTGCTGGACGGTCACGTCGTTTACCCCGCGCGTCGGTGAAATGATACTCGCCGGCAGTCTACAACGCGATCTCGGCCATACTCATCGCCTGCTTCAGGCATGCGGGCATGATCGGCTTTACGACAAAACCCATGGGGTCCAGTGGCTGGAGCCGACCCAAGGTCGCTTCGTCGAGGTTGGAACTGACGAAGATGCAGTGCAGTTTCGTCTCGTCCCGCAAGCGTCAAGATTTTTGACGTTCCGCGCCGACGTCTCACCGGTAAGTCGTTGAGAGAACACGCAGAATATTCATGGCGCAGCTCTTGCGTTGCAGATGGCAAGCAGTCGCCGCGACGGGCCCCACCGCCGTCGGACTGCTGTCAAGTTAGAGTCTAGGAGCACCAACGAAAAAAGGTTACCCCCGATCGGTCTACTCGTGCTGCTGCCGTGCGCCGCGCATGCCGACATCATCCCGTCCCTGACTTCGATCTCTGGCGGGCCGGGCGGCCACATGTGGAACTATCATGCGCAGTTGACCGAAGACTCCCGTGCGCCGTCTGGTCCCGCGCCGACCACGACACTTGTGTCCCACGACACCGTCACCGGTTCGTTCTTCACTTTCTAGGACTTCAATGACGACTTCTCCGGCACTTGCATCAGCCCGACCGGCTGGACGTGCCGCGTGCGGAACGTCGGCTACACCCCGGACGCTGTGAACCTGGTCGCGCCGCCGGATAGCGCTTTCGCGGCCAATCTGACTTTACCTACGTCGAAGGTCCGACGCTCATGGGCGCGCTCGAGCTGAGCGGGTTCTCGGCGAAGAGCCCTTCGAATATTTCCACCCTCACCATCTTCTCCAGCCAAACGGAAAGGAGTGTCGGTGCCGTCGGGACGATCATCGACAACGTCGGCAATACCCGCGCGCCGGCGCGTCTGCCAGAGTCGACCACGCCTGGTCTGCTCGGACTTGCCCTGGCGGGTCGCGCGGTGCGACGTCGCAAGTCTGCCTAACACTATCGCATTCGGAGACGGACGGGTCGTTTCACGTTTCTCCGTCCGTCTTCGCGCTACCCAAGGGCCGGCTGATCGCCGGCCCTTTCCTTTGCGCTGTGCGATTTGTTGGATACACTCCGCTTGGTTCGACAAGGCGGGGCTTTATTTTCGATGGCGCGAGTGCGTTCGTCTTCTGCGCGGGCCGGCGCGTGACCGATCGGCGATTCGTTCCCGTCCATGCCGCCCTGGCCGCCGGTCAGATCCGCGTGCTGTCGGTCGATATCTTCGACACGCTGATGTGGCGCCGGGTGCCCGAGCCGAAGGATGTCTTCCTAATCTTGGGTGCCAAGTTGGCGGAAAAGCGCCAACTCGCACCGCATGTAAACCCGGTGACGTTTGCGGAACTGCGGGCTGCGGCCGAAAAGGACGCCCGTGCGCGCAAGGAA
This sequence comes from Fidelibacterota bacterium, assembly GCA_947476275.1. Lineage (GTDB taxonomy): Bacteria > Pseudomonadota > Alphaproteobacteria > Rhodospirillales > Rhodospirillaceae > SCTM01. The sequence continues at coordinate 29,857 of CANJPQ010000016.1, read as the reverse complement.
GCGGCCACGGGATCGCGGGAAATCACGTTGGTGGACGTCTACCGCGAACTGCCGCCATTCCTGTTTGCCAAGGGCTTCGACGCGCCAGCGGCGGCGGCCGCCGAGGTAACCTTCGAGGACTCGCTGATGATCCGCGATGCCGCGGTCGCCGAGCTTATGACGGCGGCGAAGAAGGCGGGTGCGAAGGTCATTCTGGTCTCCGACACGTATTTCTCCTCCGCGCAGATCAAGGGATTCCTGGCTAAGCCGGGCCTCGTGGAGGGCCGCGACTTCGACCGGTTGTATGTCTCGTGCGAAGCCGGTCGCCCGAAATGGCGGGACCTGTTCGACACGGTTATCGCGGATATGGGCGTGCCACCGGGAGAGATATTGCACGTCGGCGACACTCTGGAGGCGGATGTCTGGCCGTGCCGCCTGCGTGGCATTGCGGTGTGCCACTACGACAAATGGGCGTTCGATAGCCGCGTGCAATCCCTCGAATGGCCGAGCGCCTTGGGGGTGCGAGCGGCTCGGCTCGGTCCCGGTGGGGACTTTGGACTGACAGGTTTACGCTCACGGATATTCCATCGCGTTCCGGCGGACCTTAGTCCGTCGCTCGCGCCGTATTGGGCCTACGGCGCTGCGAAGTTGGCGCCAGTCTTCGCAGGGTTCGCACGTTGGGTCGTTTCCGGCTGCAAGACGATCGGGGCCGGCAAGGTCTTCGGGCTGATGCGCGAAGGGCGGTTTCTCAACCGGGTCGTCGGCGAGACCGCCAAGGCCTTGGGTGTCCCGCTTGCGACGGAGGAGCTGTGGCTGTCGCGCCGCGCGGTGATCCGCGCTGCCCTCGCGCCGGAGACCACGGGCCTGCTGCCGGAGTTCGCCATGCTGACGCCGGGGCACGACACGGCCTCGGTCCTCAAGGAGATGGGTCTGACCGTCGCCGATGTGGCGGGGCTGGTCGGCGGCGCGTTCGACTTCACCGAGGATCGCGCGCTGGTACGCTTATGTCAGGCGCTCGGCACCGCGCCGCACCTCATCGCCAAGGTTATGGCCGTCGCGGCGCGCCACCGCACCTTGCTGCTGACCGCGCTGGAGAAGCAGATGGACCTGCGCAGCGCCGGTCCTGTGGTGATGATGGATCTGGGCTACAGCGCCACGATCCAAAGCGTGTTGCAGGGGCTGCTCGCGCGGGAAGGCAGCCCGCTGCACCTCACCGGCTTCTATGTTGCGCTCAACGCCAAGGCCCAGGCGAACGTGGGGGAAGGCGCAGACTTGCGCGGATATCTCGATGCGGATGGCTTTGCTGGGCCGATGGGCAAACTGTTGTCCCGCGTGCCGTTCGTACTGGAGCACGCTTGCATGTGCCCGGAAGGAAGCCTGTCGCACTTCGATGAGAAGGGTGAGCCGGTCTTGCTGCCCAATTTGCGCGACGAAACGCAGATCGCGCAGATGGAGGCGACGCAAGCGGGCATCCTTGCCGGCGTGGCCGCGATCAACGAGATGCTCGGCGACCTCGCTACGACGCCGGCAGATGCGCCTGCGTTGAAGGCACAGATCGTGGCGATCCTGGAGAGCTCGCATCTGCACCCGACTGCGCAAGAAGCCGCGACGATCGGCGCGTGGAAGCATGAGGCGAAGATCGACTTCACCGGCGCGCACAAGCTCACGGATCTGTCGTTCGACGGACCGTTGCTGGAGTATCGAGGCTGGCCGGGCTTGCAGGAGATCAACCTCGATCAAGTTTATTGGCCGGCAGCGGCCTTTGTCGCCGCCGATCCATTTATCGCGGATGTCTACGCTGCCGGCACCAAGGACGCTTATAAGGCCGCGAACCTCACGGCGGGCCCGCTGCTGGGGCGCGTGACGGTGTGCCCGGACGCAGGGGCCGGGTTCGACGAGCGCCGTCAAGGCACGATCCCGATTGCGGCGAATACCTTCGGTCGAGCGGAATTGGTCGCGACGATCAAGGGTGTTGGGCCCGAAGCATACCAGCGCCTGCGCATCACCTGGCCGGGCGCGCGATCGGTTGTGAACCTCGATACGATGACGGTGACTTATACCAGTGAGACAGATCGCCGCACACAAGCGGTCGATTTGCGCGGCGCGAGCTGGAGCAATGTGCGCGATCTCGGCAACGGTTTGGTAGAGACCGGTCCGGGAGCGCAGTGCGTGATCGCGTTGCCGGCTGCGCCGCCAGCACCCCATGGTCTGGAAATGTCCTTGCGGCTGAAGTTTCTGCGGCTCGATCCGCTGTTCGGAGCCAAGCCATGAGCACCCGCCTGTGCATGGTGACGACCAACTTCAACTACGGCGACTATCTCGGCGAGTGCATGGCGTCGATCGTGAATTCGCGCGGCTTCGACCGGGTTGATTACGTCGTCATGGACGGTGGGTCGACGGACACCTCAGTCGACATCATCAAGAGTCACGCCGCGAAATTGAAGCACTGGCAGTCCGAGAAGGATGCCGGGATGTATCACGCGATTCAGGCGGGGTTCGCGCTGTCCGACGCGCCGTACATGGGTTGGTTGAATTCCGACGATCAGCTGGCGCCTTGGGCCATCCAGACCGTGCTGGACATCTTCGATCAACTCCCGGAGGTGCGGTGGATCACGTCGCGCTTTCCCATGCAGGCGCGCAAAGACGGCGTGGTGATCAAGGCGGACTTCGTGCCGGGCGTGGACGAATGGGGATTCTACAACGGCGAGCACGTGCGTTCGTTAGGTCTGCCATCGAGCGGCTGGATCGTGCAGGACTGCACCTTCTGGCGGCGCGACCTGTGGGACGAAGTCGGCAGCGCCTTCGATCTGTCGTTGAAGCTCGCCGGCGACTTCGAACTCTGGGCGCGGTTCTTGGAGAAGGCGCCGGTCTACATGGTGCCGGTCCCGTTCGGGATTTACCGCATGCACGGGAACAACGCAGCCATCGCCCGGCGCGATGAATACCGCGACGAATGCGTGAAGGTGCTGAACCGCTATACGCCGATCGTGCCGTCGGACATTCAGCGCCTGAGCCAGCATGTCGTCGGCAAGCACTTGAAGGCGATCGGGCTGGGGCATCTGATGGACGAGAAGCTCAGTCCGTCGATCAAAAGCATCGTGTTCAATCACGGCGACGGGCGTTATCACGCCGTCGAGCAACCTTAAAAGGCCACTATCTTCGGTTGGCCTTCGGGCGAACGCAGATAGGCTGCGTATTCCGCCAGCCCGGTCTCCAGATCTGTCGTTGCCTTCAAGCCAAGCCCTTGCAGGCGCGTGAGATCGGCCCGCAAGAATGTGGGGTCACCGGTCCGCACGTGATTGTTGAAGCCGATCTGCGGCGCGGCGTCGAGTGCCTTCGCTAATGCGTGTGCGAAGTCCGCCACGGTGACGGCGCGGCCGGTTGCGCCATTGACCGTCAGCGGCGACGGATGGTCGGTGGTGGCGAGCGCGACAATGAATGCGGCGGCGTCATGCACCGACAGAAAATCGCGGGTTTCCGTGCCGGTGCCAAACAATTCAATTGGATTGCTGCCGGTCAGGATCTTGCGTCCAAGTTCCCACGGTAGTTGTTTGCGCAAGCGCGGGCCGTAGACCGAGAACATGCGTAGGATGGCGATCGGCTGTCCCTTGGCGGCGGCCTTCAGGCAGGCATCTTCCGCCTGCATCTTGTGTTCGCCATAGGGCGAGACCGGCGCGAGCTTACGGTCCTCGCGCAGAGGCACATCGTCGGTGGTGCCGTAGACCGCCGCGCTGGACGGGAATACGACACGTGCGCGCGGGGCGGCATCGAGCAGGAAGCCAAGGAGGGCTTTAGTGCTATCCAGAGTGTCGCGCTTGCACTGCTTTGGGTGCGAAATGGACCGGCCGACGGAGCCGTTGCCGGCGCCATGGAAGATCGCAACCGGCGGGCCAGCCATGTCATAGGCCGCGCCGAGGGAATGTGCGTCGATGTCGGCCTCAAGCGTTAACTGATCGGGCGCTGCAGCGCGCATCCGATCAATTCGGACGACCGCATAGCCCTTGTTGGCGAACAGGTTTGCCACATGGCTGCCGATGAAGCCGCTGGCGCCGGTGACCCAAGCGACGGGCGCTTTCGGTGTCGCCATTTCAGTACTTCCGGATCGCAAAGCCGACGCCGTACCCGGCATCGCGGAAACTCCAGGCGGAGAAGCGGTCGTCGTTGACGACGATATCCTTCCATACGCCGTTGAGTTCCGGGTGCGCCGGATGGGCGATGTCGTCGAATACGATGGCGCCGCCAACGGCCAGTCGCGGCAACACGTCGCACATGTCCTGCGCTGCGCCGCGTTCGGAGTGATCGCCATCGACGGTGATCAGGTCGAAGGCAGCGGTCGGGTTCTTGCGGAAGAAATCCGGCACGGTGATGTGGCTGTCGCCATCGATAAATGTGGCGGGCGCACGGTGGCCGACTTTCGCAAGTTCGCCGCGCACGAAGTCCGGGCCAGGGTTGTCGATGCCGGCGTAGCCTTGCTGCCAGAGATCGAACAGGAACATGGCACAGTAGGGTGCTTCCGCGGCGACCGCGCAGGCGCTGCGTCCGCGGCGTACGCCGATCTCAAGGTAAGTGCGCGGCTTCAGCACGCGCGACAGGCACAACAGGACCGAGACGATGTCGGCGTAGACCCAGTGGTCGCCGAACCGCGCGCGGCCCTCGCGGATGAAGTTGCCGAGATAGGTCGTGTAGGCGTCAGGCGTCAGGCGCTCCATATGGGCGAGCGCTGCCGAAACGAAGCCGTCTGTATTGTGGATGCGGCCAAGGGTGTCGGCGCCGGCCATCACCGGCGGATACCAGGGTGCATCGCCCGCTGGCGGCTGATAGACCAGGGCCGGCACGGCGGCGGTGGGCGCAGGATATGTCGGGCGCGGCAACGGCATCAGGCGGCCACCAGATCGAGAGCGCCGGGCGGAACCGGATCGAGGCCCAGCGTGCGGCGGGCTTTCAGGGTCGCGAGCGGAATGTCGCCGCCGATGGCCCGCACCAGGTCGGCCATGAATGGCGAGGTGAGTTCCGACACGGGATCATTGTTGAGCCAGGCCCAGAAGTCGTCCGCGTGGGGCGTGAAGCGGGTTTGATCCTTTGCCACGCTTTCCAACAGGAAGTAGAGCAGCGCGGCCGCTGCGCTGGCGGACTCCGACACGTGCGCGCGGGAGCCGTGCAGATGCTGATCGAGCCAATGATAGTAGGCCTCGCGTGTGTGCGGACGCGCGACGGCGCCGGCGAGAACGTAGTAGTTGTCGCGCAAAGCGATGGCCGGAACGCCTTTCATCTGCGCTTCCATCACCACGGTGGACTGGCAGGCGACGACAGCCTTCGCAGTCTTCAGCAGCCCGTAGACCGGAATACGGTCTTGGGCGCGCATGACGTGAAGGTTGGGCAGGCGGCGTGCGGCGCATTCGGCAAGCAAGGCGGCATTGTCGGCATTCGGATGACGCAATTCATGCGGATGCGCGCGGACGACGATGTGCGCGGATGGGTGCTTGGCGAGGACGTAGGAAACGGTATCGCGCAGCCACGTGTCCTGATCCTCGTAGAGCGAGCCGACGCCGAGGGCCACCGTGTCCCAATCGTAGCCCAGCGGCAGGATGAGATCGCACGGCGGCAAGTCCATCGTCGGCGCCGCGGCGATTTTCTGTTCCAGAGCGGCAAAACCCTTGGCGCGTGCGGTCTCGGCGATGCGGGCGGGTAAATCGATCAGGTGCTTGTAGGTCTCGCCCAATTCGCTGAACTGGCTTGCGATGCTGTGGCTGCCGACGAAGAGACTGCCGAGACTGGAATCCACACTCGCGATGCGTACGCCGTGATCCGACGCGAGCCGTGTGACCACGAAGGCGCCGTTGGCGACGCCGCCGGGAACATAGATCGCATCCGGCTTCTGCTTCGCAAAATAGCCGTCAACGGCCGTTGCGATGTGAGAGAGCGGCGTATGTGACGTGCGCAGGAACGAAACACGATGGCCCGGCGCCAGGGTGCCGGCACCGACGCGATGGCGGGAATCCAGCAACAGTGCTTGATCGACGACGCCGTCGCGCAGGGCACGGCGATCCGGCGCGGCGGCGTCGAGATGGGCGCTGAGACGGCTATAGGGATACATCGCCTCGAAATCGCGGCAGAACATTTCGTAGGCTGCGATCTCATCCAACTCGCGCGGGTGGATGGCCGGATAGGGCATGTCGTTGATGAGGAACGAGACGCGTGCGCCGCCGCGGGCGGCAAGCGCGATTCCGAACGCAATCGCAAACCAGCCGCAGGCTTGGCGATACCAGGGCGTGACGTACATCGCGATATGCGGTGCATCGGGGTTGGGGGCGCCCGCGTGACGCATCATGCCCAGGGCAAGCCGCGCCATCGCCGGGCCAAACTGTTCCACGGGCGGCGGCGCGGTCGCGGTCATGCGGCAACCACGTCCGCAAGTGCCGCCACGACGCGGTCGACATCCGCGTCGGTCATGGTGGGGAACAGCGGCACGCTGAGGCACCGCGCGTAATAGGCTTCCGCGCCTGGCATGGATTGGCGACCATAGCGCTTTTGATAGTAAGGCTGCAGGTGAACAGGGAAGTAGTGCACTTGCGTGCCGACGCCCTTGTCCTTGAGCGCGTGCATCACTGCGGCGCGATCCTTACCGGTCGCGGCGAAATCTATGTGGATGACGTAGAGATGCCACGCCGGCGACCCACCGACCCGGCCGATGGGGCGGATGCTGTTGGAGAGTGATGCAAAGGCCGCGTCATACCGCGCCACGATTTCCGCGCGGCGCGTCACAAAGCGGTCGAGCTTGCGCAACTGGCTGCGACCGAGTGCTGCGTGGATATCGCTCAAGCGATGATTCCAGCCGACCTCGGGCATCTCGTAGTACCACGGGTTCGGCGTGCCGTCGGCGGCCAGGCCGAACTCCGGCAGGGCCGGGGCGGTCAGCCCGCGGCGCATGCCGTGGCTGCGCAGGGTGCGCATGGTCGCGGCCATATCGGCATCGTGGGTCGTGACCGCACCGCCTTCGCCGGTGGCAACGGTCTTCACCGGATGGAATGAGAAACAGGCCGCCGCTGTGAGCGGACTCGACCCCACTTTGCCGCCGCCGGGATAGGTCCCGCCGAGGGCATGGCAGGCGTCTTCGATGATCGAGATGTTGTGCTTTTTGGCGACGGCGGCGATGCCGTCGAGATCGCAGCACTGGCCGTTCAGATGCACCGGGATGGTGGCTTTCACAGAGCCCACTGGAGCTTGCTTGAGTGCGATCTCAAGGTGTGCGGCTTCCATCAGGCCGGTCTCGGGATTGACGTCGGCGAAGATCACCTCCGCGCCGACATAGCGCGCGCAGTTGGCCGAGGCGAGGAAGGTGAGCGTGGGCACGATCACATGATCGCCCTCTTTGATACCCAACGCGGCGACGGCGAGATGCAGGGCAGCGGTGCCCGAGTTGCACGACACGGCCTGCGGTGCGCCTGTGACGTCGCACAGGGCAGCCTCAAAGCGGTCGACCTCCGGACCAGTGGTCAACGCCTCGCCGCGCAGCACGGCAGCAACCGCGGCGACGTCTTCATCGTCGATGGTCTGGCGGCCATAAGGCAGGAACGGAACGGTCATAAGTGTATGTATTCGCTAGATAAATACGCTTGCGCGCGAACGGGACGGTTGGCCGCACTCTAGGCTAGGTGTGGAGGCTTTCCAAACCGTCAATGGGACGGGTTACAGACGCTTCACGACCTGGGCGGGATTGCCGGCGACGATCACGTCAGCCGGCATGTCCTCCGTGACCATTGCCATGGCCGAGACGATAGAGCGTGCACCGATAGAGACGCCGGCGCGGACCAGGCAGTTGGTCCCAAGCCAGACATTGTCGCCGATGGTCACCGGGCGGCCGGGGAAGCGGGCATCGCTGCCGGTGCCGGTGAGGATGCCGCGGGTGTGCTTCTGGCGCTCCTGCCAGTCGATCGGGTGCGAGGTGTTGTCGAAGATCTGAACTCCGTGAGCGATCGCCACATCGTTGCCGATGGTTACGCCGGTGTTGACGGAGATGAGCGTGTCATCGCCGATGTAGCAGTGGTCGCCGATGGTGAGGCTACCGGTGGGCTCGATGCGGAGCAGGCCGCGCAGGGCGCAGTGCTTGCCGATGGCCACGCGGGTCGGATCGCCGGACAGATTCTCGAGCCACGCGTGGGGCCCGAGAATTGCCGACGGGTCGATGGTCGACAGCGCCAGGAAGCGGTTCCACACAGGGAGCCCAACCGCCCGGAACAGATCGAACTGTGCCGGATCGGTGACCTTGGACGGATGCGGAAAGATCAGTCCCTGGCCGAAGGCGTGGGTGTGGCCCCGAAGGAGCATGAATTGCTCCAGATCCCGGTGTCGCTGAAGACTAGGCGCGGCCTTCGGAACGGGCGCGGCGGCGGCTTTCCTTCGCACCACGCTTGGCCTTGCGGCGGTTCGCGCGCACCTTGGTCGAGGACTTCTTCTTTTTCACTTTCGCTTTAGCCATCGTCGTCTCCTGTTGAGAATCGCCGCAACCTATCACAGTCACCGGGCCTTGCGAATCCCCGCAATCCAGCGTGATTTGGCTGCGAAACGCGCGATTTCGCTTCAAATGCCACTCCCGGCTCATGGCGGTCTCGCGGGTGGGGTGGCGTTCCGCGTACAGCAGCGCCCAAATACGGCCCCGCGTCGAGCGCGCGCCGGTGCCGGCATTGTGGCGCGCGAGGCGGCGGTCCAGGTCCGTGGTCCAGCCGACGTAGGTGCGATAGCCCCCGGCGCCGGTGCTGCCGAGGACGTAGACGAACGCGCGCGTTGGCGCGCTCACGGCAAGCTGGCTTTCATGTCCGCCATGATGGCCATGAACATCCGCGCGCTGGCCACCGCGCGCAAGCGGCGGTTGGCGGCAGCGCCGGCCTCCGCGGCGGGATCGGGGCCCGGCGACAGGGACGGCCAGGCAGCCATAATGGCATCGGCGAGGGCTTCGGCGTTGCCCGGCGGGAAGAACGTGAAGGCGGCGAGCGGCCCCGCGTCGTCGGCTTGTTCGCGGTGGACCGGAAGGTCCGTGAGGATCATCGGGCGGCCCGTGGCCTTGGTGTCTTCCACCACGGTGCTCCAGCCCTCGAACAGAGACGGTTGGATGACCGCTGCGGCGTGGCGAAAGAGTTCGCGCAGGTGGTCGTCGGAGACGACTCCAAGGAAACGCACCCGGTCTACGAGTGCGTGATCCGCCACGAACTTCTGGAGTTCGTCGGCGTAACCGGGGTGGCGGACATCGACGGCGCGACCGGTGCAGGCGAGGACCGCGTCACAGCCTCGGTCGCGCACCAACGCCATCGCCTTGAACAGAGTGCGATGGTCCTTGTGCTTCCAGAACTGGTTCGGCGCGAACAGGTAGCGTTCCGGCAAATTGAACTGCGGGCGCGGATCGATCGGCGGGGTGCTCGGATCGATGCTGCTGGTGAAGTGCCAGACGTAGCTCTTCGCCGTCGCCGAAGGATAGAAGCGCTGCAAGTCCGCGCGGCCGGCTTCGCTCGAGAGCAGCACAAACGGCCGAGAGTGGGTCATGATGCGGAACTCGGTATCGCGGTTGGCGATTTCATCCGCATCGAACATCTCCGGCAGGTACTTGTGCTGGAAATCCGGAATCCAGTGCAGGGCGGTGCGCGGATTGAACATGCTGCGCAGCACCGGAAAGATGGCCGAAGCGCTGTCGAGGAGAGTGGTGATCTTAGGAAGGTCCGGGGCATCGCCGGTGAGGATCAGCGGCGCCAGAGCAGGCTTGATGGCCAAGGGCTTTCCGGACGGCTCGAAAATGCCTTCCACCGCCGTTTCGTTAAACAGAGCGCGGGGAAGTGCGGCGTCAAGGCCGCCGTCGGTGAGGATCAGGATGCGCGGGCGCTCGTTCGCCGGAAGCTGCGACAGCACGCGGGCGAGATTGCGAATGTAGAGTGCGCCACCCATCCAGCCGCGGAAATCCACTTCCACGTTCGGCAGGAAGAGCGGAAGGACCAGGATCGGCTGGGTCATGGGACTAGAGCGCGGGAATCACAAGGCGCGAACGAGCCGCGCCGGATTACCGGCATAGATACCGGGTTTGTCGATGTCCTTGGTCACCACGGCGCCGGCGCCGATCACGGCGTGATCGCAAATATTCACCGGCAGGATCGTCGCATTGCTGCCGATGGTGACGTGGCTGCCGATGGTGGTGGCCCGCCACTTGCCGCGATCGCCGCGGGCGGGACCGCCGGACTTATAGGTGTCGTTGATGAACATCACGCCGTGCGCCACGGTCACGTCGTCGCCGAGTGTCACCAGTTCGCAGATGAAGCTATGGGACTGGATGCGGCACCGGTGGCCGATCTTCACGCCAGCCTGGATCTCTACGAACGGTCCGACGAAACAATCGTCGCCGATGATACAGCCGTAAAGGTTGGCGGGCTCTACCACCGTGACGTTCCTGCCGAACATCACGTTGACGATGCCGACGCGCTTGAGGGTGGGGCTTTCGCTCATGGCCGCGCGATCGCGAGGAATACGTCGCACACGCGCGCGCGTTCCTCGTCGGTGAGATCGGGGCACAGGGGCAGGCTGATAACGCGGTCGGCGGCCGCTTCGGTCTTGGGCAACTGGCCGCGTTTGCCGCCGCGATCGGCCATGGCCGGTTGCAGGTGCAGGGGCACCGGGTAATGCACGCCGGCGCCTATGCCGTTGGCTTGAAGGTGCGCGAGCGTTTCGTCGCGATTGGATACTTCCACGACGTAGAGATGATAGACGCTGCTTGCCTTCGGGTAGGGCTTGATCACCTTGAACCCGTCCAGCAGGAAGCGCGCATCGTAGGCGTGAGCGTGGGCGCGGCGCTTCTCGGTCCAGGCGGCGAGGTGACGCAATTTCACGCGCAGCACGGCCGCTTGGAGTTCATCCATGCGGTTGTTCTCGCCCATCAGGTCGTGCGTGTACTTGGTCTCGCGGCCATGGTTGAGGAGTTTCGCGATCTTCGTGGCGACCCTGCCGTCGCGTGTCACGACAAAGCCCGCGTCGCCATAGGCGCCGAGGTTTTTGCCGGGGTAGAAGCTGAAGGTCCCGGCGTCGCCAATGGTGCCCAAGGCCTTGCCGCCCCAGGCGGCGAAGTGCGCTTGTGCTGCGTCTTCGATGACCTTGAGGTCGTGGCTGTCGGACAGCGCCTTCACGGCATCCATGTCGGCGGCGGTCCCGTAGAGATGCACCGGGATGATCGCGCGGGTGCGGCTGGTCACGGGGACCGTGTCTACGTCCAGGGTGTAGGTGGCCGGATCGATATCGCCGAACACCGGCGTTGCGCCAACGGCATGAATGGCCTCGACCGTGGCGAAGAAGGTGTGCGCCGTGGTGACGACCTCGTCACCTGGACCGATGCCGAGGCCCTTGAGCGCGAGTGAGATCGCAGAAGTGCCATTGCTGCAGGCAGCGCCATAGGGCGTGTTCAGGGCCGCAAGCCATTCCTTGGTAAAGGCAGCGACAAGTTTGCCGCTGATGAATTCCTGGCGGCCGACAACCTCCGCGATCGCCTGGTCGATCTCCGGCCTGATGGCGGCATATTGCCGCTGCAGATTGACGAGCGGGATCTGGGCCACGGCGTGCATCATATCGCAACCCGCTGTCCAAGACGCGCATGGTGCGTCTGGAAGCGGAGAACGACTTCGCGTTCTGCGGCGATGGACTCATAAATCGCGCTGATGAGTTCCAGGGACTTGCGCCCCTCGAGCCCATCCACAAGCGCAGAGCCGTTGCCGTTGATGGTCTGAACGACGTTGTTCAAATAGGCACCGTGGCCGAAGCCGTAGACGTTCGGCGGGGTTTCCTTCATGCGGGCGAGCATGGACGTATCGTCGTCGGTCTGGTCCGCGAACTGCCAGACTTTCATCTCGTTCACCGCGAAGCCGCCGATCTCCACGGTGCCATTGCCGCCCAGGATGGAGAGGGAGCCTTCCAGATCCTTCGGGCGCGTGGCGGTGGTGGCTTCGACGATGCCGATCGCGCCGGAACGAAACGTAATGACGGCAACGCCGGTGTCTTCGGCTTCGATGTTGACCAGGGCGCGGCGAGATTTGGCGAATACGGCGACCGGTTCGCCCAGGAACCACTCGAGCAGGTCGACATGGTGGCTTGCCTGGTTCGCGAATACGCCGCCATCCAAGCTCCAGGTGCCCCGCCAGCGGTCCTGATCGTAATAGGCCTGGGTACGGCACCAGCGCACGCGCACGGTGCCCATCACCAGCTTGCCGAAGCGGCCGGCATCCAACGCGGCGCGGGCGGCTTGAACGGGAAGATTGTAGCGGTTCTGCTTGACCACGAAGAGCTTGATGCCGTTCGCGTCGCACGCCTTGATCATGGCGTCCGCGTCGTCGAGCGTGAGCGCCATGGGCTTCTCGACGACGATATCCTTTTTATAAGGCGCGAGTTCGAGGCAGTGCTTTCCGTGAAGGCCGCTCTCGGTAAGGATAGTGACGACATCGATGGATGCGCCCACCTTGGCCATCATCTCGTGCATGTCGGTGAAATGGGGGACGCCGTACTTCGCGCCGTATTTTTGCGCACGCTCCGCCTTGACGTCGCACACCGCCGCGAGGCGCGCGCCTTTGATATGTCCGCCGTGGAGCAGGTCGGCATGCTTCAGGGCGATACGCCCGCAGCCGACCAAGGCAAACCCAAGCACGCGGGCCTCCTCGCGAAATAGAACGGTCCAACCTTATTGGTCCGCTAACCGCGTTAACAATTCGTCAAATCAGGGAGTTGCGGCCTAACCGATGGCCTGATGGAGCAGCTCCATCTGGCTGCGCATGGTGGCGTCGTCGAGTTCGTAGGCCTCGATCACCATAGGGAGGCGGCGGAAGTCCTTGAGGAGGGGATAGAACCAGGCGTCCTTGGCAAACGGCAGGTTCTGGTCCTCGCGGCCGTCGTTGTCGCTGATGTGCAGGGCGCGCACGTATGGGGCGACTTGCTCCATGAAGCGGAGCGGGGCGAAGCCCAGGGCCGTGCCGGACACCTTCGTGTGGCCGAAATCGATCAGGAAGCCGACGTTGGGGCGATCGACATCCGTCATGAAGCGCACGATCTCGTCGGCGGAAGTCATGAGTAGCGGATTGACCGGCACCTTCTCAAGATACACCGGCGAGATGACGTTGTTCTCGAGATAGAGGCTCTTGCCCTTCGGCGCAGCGTAGTCCGCGACGGCGCGGACCGACTCAATCATGAGCTGGTAGGCTTTCTCGCGGTCTATGGAGGTATTCTTAAAGGCGGCGGCCTGATCGGCGGGGCGACCAAGCATGCTCGCCTTGATCGCGGCGGCATAGCCGCTGTGCAGACTGTAGAAATCGCCACCGATGGTGACGCTGAGATCGATCGCGCGGCGGCAGTGGTCGATGCTCCAGGCGAGGTCCTCGGGGGCAGAAGCGGTGAGGTTGAGCACCTTGGGGTCTGCCGGCGCGGGAAAGTAGTTGTGCACCAAGAAGGTGAGCCCGGCCGTCATACCCTCGGCGACGGCGGCATCGAGATCTGGCTCGTGCGCGAGGCCGGAGCTGAGTTCCACATGGGTGATGCCGAGACGTTTTGCCTCTGCCATCACGCCGCGCACAGTCCGTACCCGGAAGGCGCCGGAAGACATATAGACGGTCATTGTACGCTGCCTTCCAGGTCGGCCCAGGCGAGCGCATGACCTTCGGCAATGGCGCGTGCGGCTTTCGCGCCGACAACCCGATCCCACGCCGACGGCGGAACATCGGAGAGGGGACGCTTGAGGATTAAATCCTCCGCAGCGATGACGGCACCCTTGGCAATGGCGCGGCGGGCAACGATGCCGCGACGCATGCCGGGAATGTTGCGCGCTTCGCTGGCGGCCGGCTGTTTGATACCGGTCCCCATGGCACGCTCCGTCTCGCGGATATGCGTCATCAGCCGCGCCATTTCGACAGGCTCAAGGGACGTCGGCTGGTCGGGGCCGGGCATGCGCTTGTCCAGCGTGAAGTGCTTCTCGATCACGGACGCGCCCAACGCGACGGCGGCGATACAGCTTGTGTCCGTTTCTGTATGGTCGGAGTAGCCGACCATGATGTCGAGTTGATCGCGCATGGCGATCATCGCGCGCAAGTTCGCATCGGCAATCGCCGAAGGATAGTTCGTGGTGCACTGAAGCAGGATGAGATCGCGATTGCCCGCGCCGTATACGATATCAACCGCCTGCTTCACTTCCGCCATGGTGCACATGCCGGTGGAGAGAATGATCGGCCTGCCGGTGCGCGCGGCGGCACGGAGTAGCGATGGTTCCGCGGCTTGAATGGAAGCCAGCTTGATGGCGGGCACGTCGAGGCCGACGAGGAAGGCGATGTCCTCCTCGTTGTAGGGCGTCGACATAAAAAGCAGGTTCGCTTTGGCGCAGGCCTGGATGAGCGACGGATAGGCGCTCTCGGTGAGTTCCAGGGCGCGCAGCATCGCGATCTGGCTTTCGTTCGGGTCCGTGACCTCGAGTTGATAGGCCGCCTTTGGCGCGCCGGGCGTAGCAACGCGTTCGGCTTTGAAGGTCTGGAACTTCACGCAGTCGACGCCGCTGGCGGCGGCCTCTTCAACCAGCCGCAGGGCAAGGTCCGGTGAGCCGTTGTGGTTCACGCCGGCTTCGGCGATGACGAATGCCGGATGACCGGGGCCGACCTCGCGAGTGCCGATACGGATGGTGCGCGTCATGGCGCGACTATATCCGACCGGTGTGGCGGAGAAGCGCCTCCGCGATCGCAAAATCTTCCAGCGTGTCGATATCGACGCTGTGCTGCGACGGCATGATATAGGCGCCGACCCTGTCACCCCACAGTGTGTGGCGGTTGAGGACGAATTCGGCGCGCACGATATCCACCGCGCCGTTCAACGCGAACACCTCCGGCAGGGATTGGCGATTGGGGTGAGTGCGGTCGTTTTTGTCCGGGACGAAAGACCGCAAGTGTCCGGCTTCCATGGTCTTCATCCAATATGGATGGGTTTTAGACGCGCTGACCGAGCGAACCGAATCCGCGCCCGTCTCGAGGAGTATTCTGACCGCGCCGTCGATATCGGTCGGTTGGCGCAGCGGGGCGGTGGGACGCAACCACGCGACGATATCCGGCGCGTGACCCTCGGCGCGCAGGTGTTCCAGGATATGCTGACAAACCGGCAAGTCACTGGTGTCGTCCTGGGCCAGTTCACTTGGGCGCATGACAGGCACTTCCGCACCGTATTTTTTGGCGATGGTCGCGATCTCTCGATCGTCGGTCGACACGATTATGCGGCCGATACACGCCGCCCCTTTTGCCGCCGCGATCGTCCATGCGATCAGCGGAAGTCCGCCGAGATTGCGGATATTCTTGCGCGGCACACCTTTGGACCCGCCGCGGGCCGGGATGATGGCGAGCACGTCTTTTATGGCGAAGCCGGTCACGTCCAGGGCCTTGCACGCAGTTGAAGGAGAGTGTGCATGATGATCATTCTACAGCGTCAAGCGACGCGTTTGAACAAACGTAAGGTTCTCACCCATTTGCCAGCGCATCGAATTGATCTCGAATAGACATGCGCCTAACCCAGAATTCTCTCAAGGACCTGCCGTGGACAATCTCGGTCGCGCGGCATTTCGGTCATCTTACAGTGATCAGGAGCCGGACGCCCGATGCTTTCTAGGACAGAGTCAGGCGTCGTCGCAAAATCCGCAAAGCCCGCATCCAGATAATACGGGAATGAGAAGTGCGCGGAAGGGTGCGAGAAGGTCGTGCGAATGCCGAAAGCGGCGCATTCCTGAACCGTACCAGAGAACCCAGTGACGTGGTGGTTCACAAGCGGCAGTAGGACAGCGAGCGGTAAGGCCGTAGAAAATCTGCATTCCGCGCGTTGGATACCGTGTGCGCGCAATGTCGCTTCAATCGTTTCCGGCATCATGTCGGCACGTTTCCAGGCGACAGCCATGGGATGGCTGCGGATCAACCAGGTCCAGTCTGCGGGTGCTTGCTTCATAACGTCCAACAGCAGCGGCGTGAGGCCCGTGGATGGTAGGGGTTGCAAAGTGACGAGGACGGTTTTCGTGCTGCCATAGGTCGCGATATCGAGGGGCGAACTCTTTTCGTTGCTCATATAGGCAAGTCTCGTCGCTTCCAAATCGAAGCGCCCCGTCACGACGATATCCGGCTTTTCAGTGCCAACGGGAAGCCAGCGCGCGATGTTGTTGGCTGAAATCGCATCCCACACAAAGTAGAGGTCCGGATTGACCAAATAACCCTGGGACGGGGTGTGTCGCCAGTGATTGTAGCCCATATGGAATGGACCATTTCCCCCGTGTTGGACATCCGCGACAGGAATGCCGCGTTCGCGGGCCGCCCAAGTTATGGATGCCGTGGGGCGCAGATAATTGCAGGACGTCAGGACCAAAGAGGGACGGGTCGTGTCGAGAAGCTCCCCCAGCCCTTCCTTCTCGATCCAGAGAAGTTTCAGATACTCGCCCAGGTCGTCGGCAAAATTGGGGTAGTGGTAGCCCAGGTTCTGATCAAGCCATTTGGAAACGATGAGCGCCAGAGTCTCTGCTTCCACGAGCAAGCCGTGGAGTTCCATCACGCGTGCTTGATCGATCGGGCGCGGCTGGAAGGAGTCGGTCGCGTGCACGCGCGGCTGGGTTGCCGAGAATCGCGGGCCGGCCAATTCGACTTTTCGGACGTCCCATCGTTCCGCGGCGACGCCGACCCAGGGGTCCAGAACCGGTGCATAAAAGCCGCGCGGCGTATTGAGATAATGATCCTCGCTGCGCGTGAAGATCAGCACGCCGCCCCCGGTCGAGACGCGCGTAAGTTTTTCGAGCCCGAAGGCCGATTGGGGACGATCGGGCGACGGCGGCGATGCTGCTATGAGCGTGAGATATCGTGCATCGATCGCATCATCGAGATGGCGCAATTCTGCGGGTCGCTCATTCGGGGCAGTATTGTTGTCGATTTTCTTGGCGCCGAAGCATGAACGAGCGATGGGCCATAAATGAACGTCGCCGGACCTGAACTGGTTGAGGTCCAGGGATTCTTCCATGACGGCAAAAAGCTTGAGAAGGCTTGAGCCCGGAAACATGGAAGGTATTACGCGGACTGCGCGCGGTAGACGCGCTGTGTGCGCAGGATGGAGGTGATCGCGTCGCAGACGCGATCGACGTCGTTTCCGCTCATCTCATTGCCGGTCGGTAGGCTGATGCCGCGTTCGGCGATATCCGCGCTCACGGGGCATGGATGTGCAATACCGCTGCGATAGGCGGGCTGGCCGTGGAGCGGCTGGAACACCGGCCGCGTCTCGATGCCGCGCTCGCTGAGCATGGCGGAGAATTGGTCGCGGGTCATGCCGAGGCGCTCGGGTCGCACGGCGAGGGAATAGAGCCAGTAGATATTGCGTGCCCAGGGCGCCTGAGTCGGGAGCCCCAGTTCTGGAAACCCGGCGAGATACGTATTGTAGCGGCGAACAAGATCATCGCGACGTTTCAGGAAGATTTCGATGCGCTCAAGCTGAGCAAGGCCGATAGCCGCCTGAAGATTGGTCATGCGGTAGTTGTAGCCGGCGTGCAGGTGCCAGTAGCGGCGTTCCCTCGTCATGCCGTGATCGCGCAGGATCGCCATCTGAGCAGCGACTTCCGGCGAGCGGGTGATGGCCATGCCGCCTTCGCCGGTGGTGATGACCTTGTTGGCGAAGAAGCTGAAGCAGCCGACATCGCCGATCAGGCCCGCCTTGCGGCCTTGATATTCGGCGCCGAGAGATTCTGCGCAATCCTCGATGACTTTGAGATTGTGTTGCCGCGCCAATTCCATGATCGGCCCCATGTCGCAGGGGTGACCGTAAAGATGTACGGGGATTATTGCCTTGGTGCGCGGCGTGATCGCCGCAGCTATGGCCTTGGGATCAATCGTCCAGGTGATCGGATCGATATCGACAAAGACGGGCGTGGCATTGGCGTGAATGACCACGTTGGCGGTTGCGCCAAACGTCAGGTCCGGAACGATCACTTCGTCCCCGGCGCCGATGCCAAGCGCCTCCAGGGCGAGATGCAACGCGGTGGTGCAGGACGAGGTGCACAGGGCCTTGCCGCCGCCCATATATTCCGCGAACGCGCTCTGAAACTTCTCGATGTAAGGACCTTGCGAAGAGATCCACCCTGTTGCGAGGCAATCGTTGACGTAGCGCGACTCATTGCCGCCCAGGGACGGTTGGATGAGCGGAAGCGCCCATAGGTTGGCCCAGGTGAGAAGTTCGACCGGGCGTCCGTCCGCATCGAGGATCGGGAGATGGCGCACACGCTCGGTGAGGAGGGCGAGATTGGCGGTCGGCTCTGCGTCATCGCGGCCGAAGGTAAACTGCCGGATCATGAAGTCCGCGGCTGGCGTATCGAGGCCGCGGCCGTTCAAAATGGCGCGGCGCACGTCGCCGTCGGTGGCGACGCCTTGCAGCTTGCCGCCGTCATCGACGAAAAGAATCACGCCGACAGCCTCGTTGAGGCGCGCCATCACGTCACGGACCGTGGCGTTCAGCGGCATCAGGTTGCGGGCAATCTTGGCGGTCACGGGAATGCGCTTCCAGGGTTCGCGGAGCCTGGATCATGCCCGGACGGCTGTTAAGGAACTACCAAGAATTAGGTTGGGAGGAGACGTTCGGCCACGCCCTCGTTGAACGCGCGGAACCGGCTGACCCAGGCGGCGCGGGCGGCGGGGTCCGGCCGCCAGTTTTGCGCGAGGGCTGCGCGCAGCGTTTGAGCGGCTTCGTCTGGGTCTTGCGAGAAGCGGGCGACGACATTTGAGGGAATTTCCGCCGAGAACGCAGACGGCACGTCGACCACGGCCGTGGCCTTGGCGATCAGGATCGACTTGATCAGTGCGCCTTCACAAGGGCTTGACCAGAGCGATGGCGCAAGAACGAGCCGCGCGCTCCGCACGGCTTCATGCAGACCGTTTTCCCAGCGCATGGCAGCCACCGCGACGTTCGGGGGCGCCTCAACATTCACCGCGCCGCGATCAATCGGAATCAGATACCGCAGCTCGGGTGTTCGCGCAGCGAGTGCGAGGACCCAGCCGATGCCTTTCGCCAGATCGCGGCTCCCGTGATAGACCACATCGTAGGCGGGCGGGGCCGGAGCCGCGTCGCCCTCGGCGCGACCGGATGCGGTGAAAGCATCCACGTAGGTAGTCCAGTCAGCGCACCAAAGGCCGACATGGGCGATGTCGGCCGTCTCGCCGAATTGACGGCGGGCGAGGGCAATCTGGCTTTGGGTCTGGGCGAGCAGTCGGACCGCGCCGCTTCGGACTAATTCTTCAAGGCCGGCAATGAACACAGACGCGAATGGGTCACGCTCCGGCCACGGCTGACAGCCGTTGAGCGTTGCGTTCAACGCCTGGCCAGGGCCCACGCAGCGCATGCATGCAGTGCCCTCGTGGTCGAGGTGGTTGTAGCTGCGGACGCAGAAGAACGAATTGTCGAGCAGATAAAGGTGAGACGGCAGGGCGCGCGTCGCGCGATCCTGCATGAGCATCAACGTGTCGCGCATGCCGATGAGTTGGGGATGAAACACCACCAATTGCGGAATCGCGGCAAGCATGGCGCGGCCTTCTGCGGTGAGGCTTTGACCCTTCGGACTGTAGACGATGGTGCCGTCGAATTTGCCGCGCTTGAGAACGACGTCTTGCAGATGCTGCATCAGTCGGCCGGTGCCGGTGTTATTGGCCTCGATGCCGGAGAGGAAGGCCCAAGCGAAACTCATGGCGCGATTCCGTCCGTGAGAACCTCTCCCAGAGTCTCCGCGATCGACGTGATGTGGCGGTTGGGCAAGAGCGCGGTGATTCGCGTGAGATCGGCGGGGCCGGTCTGCGGCTCGCCTTCGGGCATTTGCTTTGCGCCGAATTGCATGAACGCACTGCCGTGCAGTTCCCGCGCGACCTCGGAGATGAGGTCGCGAACGGCAATCCTGCGCCCAGAGGCGACATTGACGATACGATGGGGAATGGGTGCGGCGCGTAGAGCAAGATCGCCAATCCAGCGGGCGATATCTCGCACAGAGGTGAAGTCCTTCAGTTGCGTGCCCGGCGTGAGCGCGAGCAGCTCTTTTGCGCGGCAGGCGCGGATGACTTGCGGAATGAGGCGGTGAGATGCCTCCCACGCTCCCCACAGGTTGAACAGTCTCAACACAACCGCCTCGGTTGAAAGGTCGCGCGCGGTCGCGATCTGCTGCGTGGCTTTGGCCTTGCTCGCGGCATATGGCGTCTTGGGCCGGACCGGGTCGTCTTCGTGCAAGGTCTCGCTACGGTCGCCGTATTCGAAGTAACTGCCGAGCTGGATAAAGCGCCGTGAGCCAGAGTCTTGCGCAGCGCGAAGCAGGTCAAGCGGCGCAGCCCCATTGACTTGCTCGAGCGCGGGCGAGTCAGCGTTGGCCGACGAAACGGCGTGCGCGGCGGCATTGATGACGACGTCGGGCTTGAGGTTGCGCAGCGCTTTCGCCGCGTCCAGGCCGGCGATGTCGACTTCACTTACGTTGGAGCCTTGGAGGTGATCGATACGCCAGCGGCTGCCGCCCGGCCGCATCCAGCCGTGCGTGTCCACGCCGGGCCGCCGCATCAAGTCGCGCATGAGGTTCGCGCCGACAAAGCCACCGGCGCCGACCACCAGCACGCGGGTCAAGGGACGAGGTCCTTTACCATGGCGACAAACGTTTCGATCATGTAGGCGCGTCGCGCCGCGTCGATGCCGGGCCACACGCCGATCCAGAAGGAATCGTTCATGACCTTGTCCGTATGCGTGAGTGGGCCGGCGATCCGGTAGTTCACGCCCTTAAAGGCGGGCTGGCGGGTGAGGTTGCCGGCGAACAGCAGACGCGTGCCGATGCGCTTCGTTTCCAGATACTTCAACATGTCGAGACGCTTGAGGGGCGAGCCGTCGCGGACTGTCAGCAGGAAACCGAACCAACTGGGGTCTGAGCCGGGCGTCGCTTCCGGCAACAGGAAATGTTCGTCGAGGCCTTCGTCGCGGAAAGCATCGCTCAACGCAGTGAAATTTGCGCGGCGCGCGGCGACGAAGCCAGAGAGTTTGTCGAGTTGCGCGACGCCGACAGCGGCCTGCATGTCGGTGGCCTTAAGATTATAGCCCAGGTGCGAGTATATATATTTGTGGTCGTAGCCATGGGGCAGTTCGCCCTGCTGCCAGTCGTAGCGAATGCCGCAGGTGTTCTCGTCGGCCGGCGCACACCAGCAATCGCGGCCCCAATCGCGCAAGGATTCAACATTGCGCATGAGGCTCTTGCTGTTGCTCAGCACCGCGCCGCCTTCGCCGGTCGTAATATGGTGAGCCGGGTAGAAGCTCAAGGTGGCCACATCGCCGAAGGTGCCGACGTGCTCTCCATTGAACGTGGCGCCAAAAGCGTCGCAGCAGTCTTCAACGAGATAGAGATCGTTGTCCTTTGCCAGTTGACTGACGGCGGCGAGATTGAACGGGTTGCCCAGCGCGTGCGCTAAGACAATCGCGCGGGTCTTTGGCCCGATGGCATCGGCAAGGCGATTGATATCAACATTGTGAGTCGCCAGATCGATGTCCACGAACACCGGGACACAGCCGTTTTGGACAATCGGGGTGACGGTGGTGGGGAAACCGGCCGCAACCGTCAAGATCTCCGCGCCAGGCTCAATCCGGTCGCGCTGACGCGGCGAGGTAAGGCAAGAGAACGCCAGCAAGTTGGCGGCGGATCCGGAGACCGTCATCCGCGCGAATTTGGTGCCGAAAGTATCGGCGAGCTTTTTCTCGAAGGTCGCAGTGTAGCGGCCGTTGGTGAGCCATAGGTCGAGCGAGGCGTCGACCAAGAGCGCCATCTCGTTCTCGTCGAGCACTTTGCCGGAGGCCGGGATCGGCGTCTTACCCGGCACGAAAGGCTCGGGCGTGCGTGTGCGCTGCAGCTCCCGGCTGAGCGCAACGATCTGCGCGCGAAGCTCGTCTTGCCGCGTGGTGCTCACCACACCCGCCAGGGAGCCTTTTCGGTGGCCCAGAGCTGATCGAGCGTCTGCTTGTCGCGCAGGGTGTCCATGGGCATCCAAAAGCCGGTGTGGCGCACGACGGCAAGCTGACCATCGGCAGATAGCCGTTCCATGGGTTCGCGTTCCCAGTTGATATGGTCGCCGTCAATATAGCGGACAACCTGCGGCGACAGGACAAAGAAACCACCGTTGATCCATCCGCCGTCCGCGGGCTTCTCGCGGAAGCCGCCAACGGTGTCGCCTTTCAGATCGAGCACACCGAAGCGGCCCGGCATTTGCACGGCGGTAACCTGTGCAAGCTTGCCGGCTTTCTTGAATGCCGCGATGCCATCGGCGACGTGCACATCGCCGACACCATCGCCATAGGTCATGCAGAACGGTTCGTCGTCGAGGTAGCGCATGACGCGCTTCAGGCGACCGCCGGTCATCGTTTCCGCGCCGGTGTCGACGAGGGTGATGCGCCATGGCTCGGCCTGGCTGTGGTGGACGTCCATGCTATTGCGCCCGAGGTCAATCGTGACGTCGGACATGTGCAGCATGTAGTTCGAGAAGTATTCCTTGATCATGTAGCCGCGATAGCCAAGGCAGATCACGAACTCCGTGATGCCGTGGGCGGCATAGATCTTCATGATGTGCCAGAGGATTGGACGGCCGCCGACTTCGACCATGGGCTTAGGACGCGCCTCGGTCTCTTCGCGCAGGCGCGTACCTTGTCCGCCGGCCAGAATGACCGCTTTCACAACCGTCTCCACAAGCCTGTTGAATCGACTGACGCTAACAAGGTCAGCGCTAACAATGGGTTAAATCGCGACCAGGCCCATATAGGAGTCGATCATGGCAGACGACGTTCCATACATGGAATCGCCCATGGATTGTGCGATGTACCAGTCCATCGTCCAGCCAAGGGCGTCGGCGAGCCCCAGGCGGGGCCACCAGTCCAGGCTGTCGCGGGTCTCCGAGCTGTCGAGAGCGAGGACCTTCGCCTCATAGGGCGCTGTTGGATCGGCGCGGGAGACCCAGGACGCTTCGCTAAAGCCCGCCCGGTTCCACAGTTCCACCATCTTGTCCGCCAGGGTGTAAACCGGCTCGGTCGTCTCGGCGCCGAAATTCCAGGCGCGCTGCCACATCGGATCGCCCTCGGCCAACCGCTCCGCCAGCATCATGTAGCCAGCGAGCGGGTCGAGCACGTGCTGCCAGGGGCGGGTCGATAGCGGATTGCGGATGTCGAGCGGGGTTTGGGAGCGGAAGGCGCGAATGGCGTCCGGGACAAGGCGATCTTCCGCGAAGTCGCCACCACCGAGCACGTTGCCGGCGCGCACGCTGGCGACCGCAGGGCCTTCACCCTTGAGGCCATGGCGAAAGGCGGTGACGATCATTTCCGCCGCCGCTTTGCTGACGCCGTAGGGTTCGAGCCCGCCAAGGCGATCGCCTTCCTTGAACGCGCGGCCTTCATCTGAGTTCTCGTAGACCTTATCCGACGTCACGACGACGACGGCCCGCACGAAAGGAAACTGACGCGCCGCTTCGAGCACTTCGGCGGTGCCCATCACATTCGTCATATAAGTGCCGAGCGGATCGGTGTGTCCACGGCGCACGAGGGCTTGCGCAGCGAGATGGAAGATCACGCTGGGCCGCATGAGTTCGATAAGATGGCGCAAGCGCGAGCGATCCTTCAGATCGCCGCTCACGGGCACGATCCCGCGGGCAACATCGGCGGCGACATAGATGCCTTCTTGATGCTCCGGCGGCAGGGCGTATCCGGTGACTTGGGCACCAAACTGGGACAGCCAGAGCGACAGCCAACCACCTTTGAATCCGGTGTGGCCGGTGACCAACACGCGACGCCCGCGCCAGTAGTTTGGATCGGGCAACGTCATGCGTTGGCGCTCAACTTTGACTCGATCATCGCTTCGAAGGCGGCGGCCGACACTGGCAGGCTGTGATCGTTTAGGCAACGCATGCGACCGCGCGCGGCGATCGCGGCGCGCTTGGCGTCCTCAGAAAGATAAGCGCGTATTTTTGCTATCATTTCAGCGGCATCTGCAAAAGTTTCGAGTTCTTCGCCAGGCTCGAAGAAGCGACTTAGCTCAGGGTGTGCGTTAGTGATGAGGAATGCACCGGCGCCTGTGGCTTCGATGACGCGCATGTTGGGCGGTTGCACGTCGAATCCATCGACAGCGATGTTAAGGGTGACGCGCGACCGCCGCAACGTCGTCAGCATCGTGTTGCCCCACACGCTCCCCCGGTTCAGAGCCTGCATTTCAGCTGGAAACATCGACACATCCGGCATGAAAAGTTCGAAGCCAAATTGCCGCCCGCCATCCTCGCCGCGGCTCGCACGCCAGATCAATTGTAAGAGCGCGACTCGAGTGGCGTGCTGACTGGTGACGGAGCCGGAGAAAACGACGTCGCGATCATAGACAATCGGCTCAGCCGCCGGGAAGTCGGTGGGAAAGCCTGGGTAATGCCGTTGGACGTCTTTGGCGCCGAACTTCGGCGCTTCGACAAAGGTGCGGTCGAAGCTGGAGACGATCGCGTCATACTCCGCCAAATCCGCGCCCGGCGGAAGGCCGAAGCCGCGCCACCCTAAAAGCAGTTTAGGACGGGTGGGAATTTTTCGTAGGAAGCGACTATCGAATTGAATGACGTCGGTGAAGTACACCACGTCGGGTCGGATCATCTGTATCTGCATCGCTGTTGTCAGCCCGATGTCGAGCGGTTCCGGCAGTGAAAGTTCGTTTTCGGCGAGCCAGCGGCGTTGTGCAGGTACGGCATTGGCGATGATCTGGTGGGTCGTCCAGCCCCGCCGCGCTAGTTCTCGCGTAAGCATATGGCCACCGGAAAATCCGTCGTCGAGGAACGCATCGATCTGTGCTTGGAACGATGCGCTTACGAGGTGAGGCCGTGCAGCATAAAAGTCCCGCAGGTACGCGGGGTAAAATGTGTTGACCTGAAGGAAACGTAGCATCATGCGCTCGGCGAACGCTTCCACGCGCCGGAGATCGTCCAGGTCTGTCGACGCTTCGCAGCCGATGCGTTCGCCATGGGCGCGCCGCCGAGGCTCCCGTCGGCGCGGCGCGCATCGAGACCGAAGCTGACGAGGTCAGCGCGCGCGAAGCCGGCGGCTGTGAGTTGATCGCCGAGATTCATGTCGTTCAGCGTGCGCCAAAATGGCTCGCTGTTGTAGTAGCAGTCCCACTCGCGCATGCACTGTTCGATCAGATCCGAGGTTTCATGGAACGCCGGCAGTTCGAGATGCAGATTAAGGCCGTCCATCGCCAGTACGCGGTGACACTCGCGCAAGATGCGCGGCAGCGCCTTGCCCGAGGTCTCGTGCAGGAACATGGAAGTGAATACGAGGTCAAAGTGGCCGTCGGGAAAGGACAACGCCTCACCGTCCATCTGGGCGAAAGACACGTTCGTGAAGCCCAAAGCTGTCGCCCGCGCGTGTGCATAACGCAGCACCGGCGCGCCGACGTCTACGCCGACGACTTCCGCCTCCGGGAAAAGTTCCGCGAACGGCAGCAAGGTGTGGCCGACGGTGCAGCCGATTTCGAGAATCCGGCGCGGCTTGAAGTCCGGCAGGTTGTCCTTGATCCAGCCCGCGAGGCCGCGGCCAGCGCCGTCGCTGTATGGGCCGAAGAAGCCGACGGTGGATAGAAATAGGCCACCGCAGTCATAGTTGGCACCGGCGAAGGCATCACCGGGCAGAACTTCGGTCTGGTAACTCCCCGGCATGAGATGGTTGTCGACACTGGCGATATAGACCGGCGTCTTTACCGAAGCGTCGAGTTTGAGACGGTCCGGCGCCACAGCATTGAGCGCGGCAACCCTGGCATTCAGCGCATCGAGTTGCCGCAGCACAACCGAGCGCCCAGCGGCCCAACGGTATTCCATGTTGTTGCGTCGCAGAGCCGACCACCACTGCCAGAACGGATCGCGCTTCATGCCGCGATGCACTTCGTGTCGGTCTGCCGGCGCGCGACCGAGGTCTTGCTTCAGCTTGGGGGCGACCCGTGCGCTATATGCGGTGCGATTGCCGGGCGCGAGCTTGGCGAGCTGGCGGTAAACGCCGCCGATGAAGTTGAACCGCGCTGCTTCGTCGTGTGACGTGGTGGCGGCGGCAGCGTGGTACCCGATTTCAGTAAAAGGAGGCGGCGAATGGTCCGGCGACGTCTTGGACATTGCCGCCTCCTCCAGACTCTAGTTCAAATGGCAGGTTGCTTCGGCGCCGGTCAGCTCATACTTGCCTTCATCAACGTTCAGCTCTTTCACCGTGCCGTTGTCGACGATCATGGAGAAGCGCTTCGAACGTGAGCCGAGGCCGAACTTGCTGGCGTCAAGCTCAAGGCCCAGGGCTTTGGTGTAGTCACCGTTGCCGTCCGCGAGCATCATGATTTTGTCGCCGACGCCGCGATCCTTGCCCCAGGCATCCATCACGAAGGCATCGTTCACAGCCATACAGGCGATGGTGTCAACGCCTTGCGCCTTGATCTTGTCGAAGTTCTTCAGATAGCTCGGCAGATGCTGGTTCGAGCAGGTTGGCGTGAACGCGCCGGGCACCGCGAACAGCACGACCTTCTTGCCGTTGAACAGTTCATCCGTGGTGATCTCCTTCGCGCCCTCGGAGGTCATGATCTTGAACTTGCCCGTAGGCACTTTGTCGCCTTGCTTGATCGCCATAGAAATTTCCTTCTGTTCTTTGATGTCGCCGGGGGGGCACGGCCGTGAATGGCCGTTGCATCGCGGGCCTAAACTAAGCACCCCGCGTCGAATTTCCAATTGAAGTTTATGCGCCCGATTGGGGGTCAGCACGCGACGTCAGTTCGCGTAGCCGCGGCGGAAGACATAGTGATTGCCCTTGAATTCCGTGAAGTAGGAACGGACTTCAGGATGGTCGACCGGCTGGCCGGAGGTGTCTTCCAGCAAATTCTGCTGCGATACGTAGGCAACGTAGTAGCTGTTCTCATTCTCGGCGAGCAGGTGGTAGAACGGTTGGTCTTTGCGCGGTCGCACTTCTTCAGGAATCGCCTGCCACCACTCCTCCGTGTTGGAGAACTGCGGATCGACGTCAAATATGACGCCACGGAACGAGAACAGCCGGTGCTTGACCACCTGGCCGATCTTGAACATGGCTTCACCGCGATCGGGATCTTTCGATTCCATTTGCCGACGTCTTCTGCGCCCAGCCCTTAAAGTCACGGACAAAGGATAAGGACGGCGCGCTGAAACGTCCAGACTTGCGACCCACCCCATTGATAAATATATATATTTAATACCGCAATTCCTGAGCCCGCCCTAAGGCCGACTTGTGGCAGTGGGGTCCTCAAGCAACCGGGCGATCCTGAGAAGGGGATGAGGCGGCAGATCCAGGGTACGTCGCAAGGCTGCGGCTTCCCGGAAGGCGCGGACCGCACCTTCAACATGCGCGGCCGTGCGGATGGTCACTGCGGCAAGCTGCCGTTCTTGGCCCTCCCGCTGCCAGGCCGAGAGCCGCCGTTCGTTCAGGTCAGCGACGAAATCCTCGCGCTCGCTGTCACCCTGGATCGCTTGGCCAAGGAACTGCGCACCCTGAGTTTCCAGTACCGCGATCGTGCCGCGGGTGCGACGCCGGGCGGCTTGTTCAGTCCCGCGGTGCTGCGCGGGAATCGGGCCGTCGTAACGCAGTTCGAGATCGCGCAGCGCGCGCAGCGGCAGATCGGACATAAGGCGCCTCCATCAGCGGATGCGCTTTCGTTATCGGAAATATCCGATCCGCGAAAGTGTCAGGTGACGACGCGCAGGGTACCGACAATCAGATGCACGCTCTTCACGCCGGCGCGGTCGATCTTGAAGTCCTTCGGCGGATTGTATTGGCGCAGGACCAATTGGGATTCCGTCCGTCGCAGAAGGGTCTTCACCAATGCCTGCCCATCGTTGAGTTGGACGACCACGTCGTCGCCGGGCTTCACCGGCTTGCGGGGGTGGACCCAGCCCAGATGCCCGTGCTTCAAAGCGGGTTCCATGCTCGTGTCCCAAAACTCGACGGCATAGGCATCAGCGACGCCATCTAAGATATGTGGGCGCATGGTGTAGCCGGCGATCTCGCCGTTATCGATGAAGAACGCATCTTCGCCGCCCTTTGCATGGCCTAGAATAGGCATATCTCGCGTGTTCGTGACCATCGGCGGCCTCGATGGCAAGGCGACTGGCGAGGCCACAAAGTCCTCCGATTCCTCCGAGCGGAACTCCGCTTCATTGCAGCCGAGTAGAGTCGCGAGCGTATGACGTTCGCGTTCGCGCAACTCGCGCGGGCTTCCATCCATGATGAACTGGTGCAGGTAGGAGTGGTTGCGACCCAGCGCGAGCGAAAGACTCCGCAGATTGTGCTGCGGATTCGCCGCAACAAGGTCGGCCAAGCGCTTACGGGCGCGATCGGGTTTCGCGAGAGGCTTTGACGCAGATGCCATGGGTAGCGGCCTTGCAAGTTATCCACAGCACCTATTGTCGGATAGGATAAATCCGAAATCTAGTCGGAAAATACAGTAGCGCGATAGGAAAAAACCGATAATTCTCCTGTTCGTCACGGGGAGGAATCGGATGCGCTGCGAGTTCAGGCAATGCCGTCGGGCGATCCGACGTTTCCTCCCCGTGACGCGGCTCTCCCATGCTGCGGCCCCCTCCGCAGCGGCCCCGGCCGGCACCCCCAAGATCCCCAACCGGCCGGGGCCATCCCCCTTTTCTATGAGGTGTCCATGACGCGTCGTGACATCGACGAAGCGGAATTCCGTGCGCTCGTTGCCGAATACCCCCTCTACGTGGTCGCGGAGCGGCTCGAAATGAACCGCCGGACCGTCACCCTCATGGCCGAACGCTACGGACTAGCCTCCGTTTCGGCACCGCCACGAGGGACAGCGGAGGAGTGGGCGCGGATCCAAGCCTTGGCCGGCGAAGGATGCACGATCACGCATATCGCGGAGCAGTTGGGCCGTTCGCAGGAGTTTGTGGCGCGGCGTTTGAACGGGTTGGCACGCCCCATGGGTGCTCCGACACCCCGCCGCAAACGCGGAACGTGGCCTCAGCCCGATACGACGATTGAAGCCGCGTTGAAGGGCGGCCGCTATGAGGACGTTGCGGAATCGCTGCTGAGCCGGGAGTGCCCGGCGGGACGATGGCCAATCAACGGTGCCGCACTGGCGGCAGTGGGGAGATTCGCCGCTACCAGTTTCACCCGCTCCAGCGCGGACCTGTGCACCGATGCCTAAGCACAGCAGGCGCGCGCGGCGCCTTCACAAAGGGGGACGGCCCCGTAAGGCTCCGCAGCCCATGATCGATCTTGGCACGCCGGAACTCGCCGCCAAGCGTGCTGCGCTCGCAGTCGACCCCACATTGTCGACATGTCCGCTCGATCTCGCGTTGAGTAAGAATCTGATCGACTGCGATACGCATACCGCGGCAGGCTATTTCGCGGCGTGCCGGGCGCTGGTGTTCGGCTCACCGCACCCGAAAGCGCTCGACCTGCTCCGCACATCGGGATCGAGTAGTATTCCGAACGCATCGGAAGCGGAGACTCGATATCGCGTAGCTTGTGCCGCCCTCCGTCAACGCGGACACGGCATCCTCGGCGCCGTCGAAAGTTTTGTTGTGCACGAGCGCTTACCGCTGTGGCTTCTCACCAACACAGCGGACGCGGCGAGAGCCCGCACGCTCGACGGACTCGATGTCTTGGTGAGTTGGTATCGAGGACGGCGGCGGGCGGCCTAACTAGGCTCAGGACCCATTAAATTCCTTGCGAGCTGAGTCGTATGTTGATTCGATGGTCGCCTCGCAGGAGGTGCCGCCATGGAAGATGTGTTTATGCTCTCGGAGGCGCAGATGCGCCGTATCGCGCCGTATTTCCCGCTGTCGCATGG
>CANJPQ010000015.1 GCA_947476275.1 Fidelibacterota bacterium | reverse complement strand
ATTCCCGAACCTAATCATCAAGAGCTTGAACATCACGGGCATCATCGTCGGCAGTCGGCGGATGTTCGAGGACTTGGTCCAGGCCATGGCGACGAACGGCATCAAGCCAGTGATCGACCGGGTCTACCCGTTCGAGCAGGTGCGCGAGGCCATCGCCTACATGGAAAGCGGAGACAAGCTTGGCAAGATCGTCATCAAGATCGGCTAGTCCATCGAGAGGCAGGAAAACGATGCGAAAAGTAACAGGCGCGATAGCGGTATGGATCGGGCTCACGGCCGTCCTGGCGAGCGCATCCGCCGCCGAACAGCGCGGCGGCAGCGAGGCCGACTATGCGGAAATTCGCCATTTCCACGAACGCTCGATCGCCAAATACAATGCCGGTGATATCGCGGGCGCGATCGACGACTACTTGCCCCAATTGCGCGCATTGCAGCTCAAGTCGGTTCACATCAAGAGCCGCGACGATCTTGCGGCCGACATGCAGAAAAGCTTTGCACGCAACGCGCCCAAGATCGTCGCCGACATTGAGGAGATGGAGGTCAACGGCCGCGGGGTCGGCGCGTGGGCCTATATCATCTGCCGCTATGCCTTTGTCGCGGTGCCCAAGGACAAGAGCAAGCCGACTCCGGAGATCGCCGATGGCCGCTACACGGCGTTACTGAAGAAAACTGCCACGGGCTGGAAGGTGCTGCTGGATATCGACAATGGCGCGCCGGGCGCCGCACCCGATCTCATCGCGCGGATTAGGGCGGAAAGCGCGCCGTAGACGAAGGGCGTGAATCGGTACTCAACTTTGACGCCGTAGGGGTCTCAAGCGGGACACCGAACCGGGCGCAATCGTCGGGCCGATTCACATGCCTGCTCCGCATTTGGTCCCCGCTGCCCACCCGCCTCGATCAGAGCACGCGTTCGCGCCTTACCGGAACCGCGACACCTCGACCAGACGGCAAGGTGATGGATCACCGGTTTGGCCGGTCGGCGACCTCGCGGTCGGGCCGCTGCACCACATGGATGCGCACGCCGTCGGGATCGTGCACAGCGAGTTCGTGCTCGCGCCCGTCCGGGGTTGTCATGGGCTGCAGGACGATCTTGGCGCCGAGTTCCTGAAGGCGACGATGCACCAGCGCGAAATCAGAAGTGCGGACCGCCATCATGGTCTCGCCGGCGGCAAGCGCGGCTCGGCCGGGCCGCGTCATCACCGGCAGCGCGGGGTTTCCGACCTGGATCAACCCGAGCTGCGCCCCCTCCCGGCGCTTGCCCTCAATCATGTGGCTGCTACGCAGGATGACGAACCTGACACTGCGCTCCTGCGACAGCCCCATCTGCGTCTTCACGACCGGGTTGTCGATGACACGGTCGGCCAGCACCTCATACCCCAGGGCGTAGGTATAGAAGCGCTTCGAGGCGTCCGCGTCCTTGACCACCATCGTCATGCGAGACATGACGCTGACAAGCTCCTCGTCGGCCGCCGCGGCCGCGCCGGTTGCCGCCAGCAGCGCCATGGCGAACGCCGCAACGATCCGTTTCATGCCTGCTCCCCTCACCGCCACGTGCATGCGCACGCTCGCCACTTTAACGGTCAGGCCCGGCGAGTTCATCCGCAAAGGCGACACGGGGGCGGGAATCAGGTCCCGAGCGCGCGGCGAGTCTCCCCGAGTCATATGAGCGGGTATATCGCTGGTAGCTGGACCGCCAAACGCGCCGCTAGGTTCGCCTCCGGGAACGTCAGACCCTTCAGCTCTGCAACCTCATTCGCTTTAACCGGCCACTCGATCAGCGCGCGCTTCCAATCGCGGACGGCAGCCTTAGTGATCAGGTTGACTGGCGGGTTGCGACCGAGAAACTCCGAAAATAGACCGACGATGTATCGACTTTGACGAAATGTATCCGCGCTTACGTCTCGGGGAGTGTCGGCACCTTCCGGGCGACGTCCCGTTGAGGACGTACAAAGAGCTTGGAGCTATGGACAAACACCTGAAATCATCCGGCACCGTGGCGTACACGCTGGGAAAAGCTCCCGTTGTTCGCAGATGGCTAAATTCAGAACGAATCTCGGCAACGGCGTAGAACCCGCTGAGCTTCGCCGTTTGAAGGTTCGAGGTGCCGAGGGCACGCACCTCTTCACGGGAACCGTTGTAGTGATGCCGAAGGTTTTTCGGGATCATCACCCGCACGCTGTAGGTCTTGTCGCGCTTGACGATGTGGTTTGCGTGGCGAGCCATGAGACCCTCTCGGTGTGTGTCAGAGGGTCTATGTCGTCGGGTCGAGATAGTAGGAGATTCAAGCGCCGTGATGGCGACCCACGCATTTCTCCAACTCTAAAAATGGATCATCAAACAGAAGCAGTTGGAACCCACGAGACCTCGAACTGATCGCGCTAGGCGCGCCCATAGCTCCAACGGCGCACTTTTCAGGCCCCGACCCCGGGGTCTCGTGCGAGATCACCAACTTTGAGTGCTTAAGTGCTCTGGTCAGGCCATCCTATTTGTTCGCTCACGTTCTCCCACCGCTGCCGTCCGAAGCCGGCTGCTCGACCGCAGCGTAAGCTTGCACCCGCCTGAATGACGCGGCAAAGATGCAGTAGAACAACCTGAGCCACGGCGGGACAATCTGTGCTCGGCGTAGCAGACGGCGCAACAGTCTCGAATTGGCGCTGCGCCAAAAAGTTATCCAATATCAGGCGGTTATGGTGCTAGAGCGAATTATAGGACAC
Organism: Fidelibacterota bacterium; assembly: GCA_947476275.1. Taxonomy (GTDB): domain Bacteria; phylum Pseudomonadota; class Alphaproteobacteria; order Rhodospirillales; family Rhodospirillaceae; genus SCTM01. Next base: position 119,177 of record CANJPQ010000015.1, on the reverse strand, counting down.
TTACGCGGGCTTCTTTGTCCCCCAGCCAATCTTCTCTATCGCGGCGGTGTCAGCGCCGCCTGGGCGCCCGATGCATTCTGCGCGGCATTGAGAGCTTCGCCTGCATTGCCGCCGACGCGACAGCCGACGGGCGTGACGATTGCGGTGAAGTAATCCGTGAAAACGGCGACAAAAAGCGCGCACTTTCGCTAAGGTGCGCGCCGGCGCCCAGGACGGCGACCGTTCCGGCGGATATCAGAGGCGATGAAGCGGCACCTTTACCTGCCTATCGAGCTTGGCTCACGTGAACTCGCACCACGGCTGCCGACAGCTACGATTGCCGCGGAGCGCGGCTTCGAGGACCTTCTTGAGTACCAAAACTACCTCTTCGATAAGGCTGATTCCTTGACTGCGGGCGTTTACTTATCCAAGGGCTCGAACAACATTTTCCTGAATCGGTCCTCGAAATTGCGGCAGCACGGACATGCGTTCACCGCCTGCGAGGAGGAGAGTTTTGGGCTCGGGCGTGACGAGGTCGCCTATCTTCGCCGCCGCTTCGGCGACGCATTGCCGACCGCGCTGACGGGCAACGCCCGCGCGGATTTACTGCGTCGGCGCATGAAGGCGCTCTATGAACGTGAGGTTCAGGAGATCAAGCAGAAGTACGGCAAGTTCATACTTCTCAACACCAATTTCGGCCTGATCAATTCCTTCGATGCGCCCGATCCCAACGTACACTTGAAGAACTGGCTGGATTCCGGCGTATTTCCCAGCGACAACCTCCAAGAGGATGTCGCCAAGTTCAACGAATTCGTCGTTTGGGAAAATCAGAATTTCGCTGGCATGCGCCAGCTCATGAAGAGATTGATGTACACGGAACATACCGTCGTATTGCGGCCGCATCCGACCGAAAACGCAGGCATGTGGCGCACGCTTGTGCAAGAGATTGGCGCAAAAAACATTCAAGTGCTGGAAGGAACGTCGCACATTCCTTTCATGCTGGCGTCCGACATCATGATTCATCCGGGCTGCACAACGGGTATCGAGGCGCTCATCCTCGGCGTACCCACGATCAGCATGCGCATGGGCGCCTCGCCGGTCCACGACTTCTACCTTTGCAATCGGACCAATGTTGTCGCCACGTCCGTAGATCAAGCTATGCAGCTGATTGCCGCGCATTGCCGCGGGGGCGACGTCATCACGGCCAGCCGCGAAAGGCTCTTGGCGGTCTTGAACGAATATCTTGAGGACATGACAACCGATGTCCTGACGGCCGACAGGATCGAGGACACGATTGAGGAATTTGTGGCGCGCAGGGACTTCAAAGAAGACGATCGGGCGATCGAAACCGTGACGTGGAGCGATTTGACTCCCGCCGATGCCTATAAACGACAGAAATTCGGGATTGAGTCCCAGAGAATCCAGGACACGCTTGCCGGCTTTCAGAAGATACTTGGCCGCTTTGGCAATATCGCAGTGACGACCGAGGGCGACATGATGTACCGCGTTGCGCGCTCCAATACGCACGGTGCCGCATGACCGCGGAACGCGTGCTGGGCTTGGTGAATTTACGCGTCGGCAATCTGCTGTCGATCCAGAATGCCTTTGCGAAAATTGGCCTGAGCTGCCGTGATATCCAGCAGCCTGCCGAATTGAACGGCGTCGCAGCGGTGATCCTGCCCGGTGTCGGCGCCTTCCATGCGGCGATGGAAAACCTTAATGCGCGGGGATTTGTGGAACCGCTGCGTGCGCTTGCCAAGGCCCGCCGCGTGCCCATCCTCGGTATCTGCCTCGGGATGCAGTTGCTGGCCGACGAAAGCGAAGAGCATGGATTGCATCAGGGCCTGGGCCTGGTGCCAGGTCGCGTCATCCGGCTGGTCGAACAGGAAATCGCGGGCAAGGTGCCAAACGTCGGCTGGTGCGATACGGCGATCCGAAAGGCATCGCGCTTTTTCCCGGACAGCACCGGCCATCGCAGCTTTTATTATGTTCACAGCTATCACTTCGAACCGACGGACAAAGATGTCGTGGTGGCCACGGCCCGCCTGGGGTCGAAAGGTGTGGTCGCGGCGGTTGAGTTGGACACGGTCTCCGGCATTCAGTTCCACCCCGAGAAGAGCCAGGACGACGGCATCGATCTGCTGGCGAGTTGGGCACAGAAAAGCGCGTTGGTGACATGAGCGAACACCCCATAAACCCGCTGCCGCGCCTCATCCCGACCCTGCTGTTGAAGGACGGCCTCATCGTGCGGGCGACGCAGTTTCGCACCCACCAGATCATCGGCGCGCCCTTGCTGACGGTGCGGCGCCTATCGCAGTGGAATGTCGACGAACTGATCATCCTCAATATCAGCGAGGGCGAAGAGCAGGACTTGCGCCGCGACGATCTTCAGTATCGATATGATTCGTCGAACGTGACCGCGCTGCTACGCCAGATCGCGCAGAACAGCTCCATGCCGGTCAGCTTCGGCGGGCGGATCAGGTCGGTGGAAGACGTACGCGAACTGCTCGAGTCCGGCGCGGACAAGTGCGTCATCAATACGCAAGCCCTGGTCACGCCGGAGATCATCACCGCGGTGGCCAAGCGTTTCGGCTCCCAGTGCTTGATCGTCGCGATCGACGTCAAAGAACATGCCGACGGGCGCCGCGAGGTGTTCAGCCATAAAGGCACGCAGCCGACCGGCAAGGATCCGGTCGCGTGGGCGCAAGAAGCCGAGCGGTTGGGCGCGGGCGAGATTTTCCTGAATTCGATCGACCGCGACGGCATGAGCACCGGCTACGATCTTGAAACGATCCGCGCAGTCACCGCCGCGGTGTCGATTCCGGTCATTGCTTGCGGAGGTGTGGGCGCCTACGAGGATTTCGCCCGGGGGATCCTGGAAGGCGGCGCGCATGCGGTGTCAGCCGCCAACATCTTTCACTACAAAGAGCTGAGCTACATCCACGCCAAGAACGCGTGCATCGCCAAGGGCGTCGGTATGCGGGCCGCCAGTGTCGGCAGCCGGTGGACGACTCAGGAGCCGGTCTACGACCTAGCGGAACGGGACGCGCGGATCGCGAAGCGCCTGGAGCAAGCCGCAACGCCGCTGCCAGCGGCAACGCCGCGGCCCGCGAAGGCGGTGCGGTGGTGCAGCAACTGCGTCTACCCCAGCATCAGCGCAACGCCTTCGGCATATGACGAAAACGGTGTGTGCATGGGATGCCGTGCATCCGTTGTGCGCACAGCGACACCACAAGAGGCCTGGGTCGAGCGCGGCAAGCTACTGAAGGACCTTCTGCATGAATATCGCAGCAAGGATGGGAGCCGGCCTGATTGCATCATCCCTGTCAGCGGCGGCAAAGACAGTTACTTCCAGGCCCACGTCGTCCGCGAGATGGGCTTCAAGCCGCTGCTGGTGACCTACAACGGCAACAACTATCTCGATGTCGGCTGGCGCAACCTGATGCGCATGCGCGAAGCGTTCAAGGTCGACCACATCATTTATGGACCGGACGTCGATCTACTCAAGAAGCTGAACCGTCTTGGCCTCATCATCATGGGGGACATGAACTGGCACTGTCACGTGGGCATCATGACCATGCCGATGAAGATCGCCACGCAATTGGGCATCCCGCTGGTGATCTGGGGCGAGCACGGATACGCGGACCTGTGCGGCCAGTTCAGCGCGAGCGACTTCGTCGAGTTCACCTATCGCACGCGGCTTGAGCACTTCGCGCGCGGATACGAGTGGAACTATTTCGTCGGGTTGGACGGAATCACGGCGCAGGATATGCAGATGTATCGCTATCCTAGCGACCAACAGATTTACGATGTGGGATTGCGCGGAATCTACCTCGCCAACTATCTCTCATGGGATGCGAACGACCATATCGATCTTGTTCGCAAGAAATACGGGTTCGAAATCTCCGAGACCCCGTTCGACCGCACGTACCGCACCATGTCAAATCTCGACGACATGCATGAGAATGGATTGCACGATTACCTCAAGTACGTGAAATTCGGCTATGGCCGCTGCAGCGATCACGCGTCAAAGGACATCCGCGCGGGATTGATGACGCGGGAGCGCGGCGTGGAGCTGGTGCGCCACTACGATCACGTCAAGCCGAGCGACATTGCACGATGGACGTCATATGTCGGTATGAGCGAAGACGAATTCGACCGGATCGCCGACACCTACCGCGACAAGCGCGTTTGGTATCGACAGGACGGTGCATGGAAAAAGGACTGTATGTGGGATTGAGCGGCGGCTTTGTCGTCTGGCCTCGATGCGTGGGCCCCGCGCTAGCCTTCCCTTCTCGATCCGCTACGTCGGCTTCTTCGACGCACCCGCCGCCTTAGGCGCAATATTCGCATTCAGGTGGAAGAAGTTCGTGGGGTCGAACTTGGCCTTCAGGTCCGCCAAGCGAGCGTAGTTGCCGCGATAGTTCTTAGGGATCTCCGTCAGATCGTCGTCGACGGCGTGATTGACGTAGACCCCGCCGTCCGTGAGCGGCTTGATCTGCGCCCAGCGTTCCCGGCTGTTCTTAGTCTTGTCGGGGCCTTCCTGCGGATCGTCCCAATCCATGCTGAGGCTGATCTGGTACTGCGCGTCGCGATTGGCGAACGCCGTGGCGTCTTGCGCCACGCGGCCGGACGCGCCGCCCTGCTGTGAGAATCCGAGGCTCATCCCGGGCACGGGCGCCTTGGTCATGACATCGATCATGGCCGCGCCGAGTTTCTCGTCCCCTCGGGTGTGGAACGCCACGCGCGTGTAATAGCCGCGCCCCACGGCGGTGGCGGCGTCGGCTGCGGATTGGAGTTTCACGTAGTCGATACCGCCAACGCGCGTGGCAACCGGCGTGCCGAGGCTCTTGATCGGCGCCAACAGTTTCTCCGCGGCTTCCGGGGCTCCGATGTAGCCGCCGGAAATGGAGACCGTGGTTTCGCCTTTGGCGGATGTGCGCAAGCCTGCGCCGACGGAAAGCTCATCGGGCGCTGCGGCACTAAAGTCGAAATAGAGCTTCATCAGATCCTGGGCACGGGCGATCGGGAACGTGTAGGAGAAGGTGCTCACCTCCGCATCGACCTTATGAAGTTGCATCTCGAATTTTGTGACGATGCCGAAGTTGCCGCCGCCGCCGCGTACGGCCCAATAGAGATCCGGGTTCTCGGCGGCGCTCGCGCGCAACAGCCGGCCGTCCGCAGTGACAACCTCGACGGCGCGAATGTTATCGATGGTCAGGCCGAATTTGCGCTGGAGACGCCCCTGCCCACCGCCGGTCGCGAGGCCGCCGATGCCGGTGTGCGAGATCACTCCGGCCGTCGTCGCCAGTCCATGGGCCATAGTTGCCCGGTCCATGCCGCCGAGCAACGAGCCGCCGCCGACCCGCGCGATTTGCGCCTGAGGGTCGACCTCGATGGCGTCGATCGGCCGCAGATCTATCACCATGCCGCCATTGCAGCCCGAGTGCCCGGCATAGGTGTGCCCACCGCAGCGCACGGCTACCAGCAGATCATGGCTGCGGGCAAACCGGACGGCGTTCTGGACGTCTTCCGCGGAGGCGCAGCGCGCAATCAGCGCCGGACGCAGATCGAAGACACCGTTCCACAAACGCCGCGTTGCGTCGTACTCGGGATTGGACGGGAGGATGACTGCGCCGCGCAGATTCTTCTGAAGATCGAGGATCGCGTCGTCGGACAGCACAACTTTCTTGCCGTGGTTTCCGACGGCCGGGATGTCCGCGGCCAAGCTGTGTCTGCCGGAGAAGGCCGACGCCGCGGTAACCACCAGGGCGGAGCGCAGGGCACCCTTGAGCGCCGCGCGGCGTTCAATCCGCGAGAGCGCGGGAAATTGAGACTGACCCATGACGCACGTTCTCCCCGTCGGCTGATCCTGCGAGGCGCATCGTGACGCAGCCGAGGGGTGGGAACAACAGCTCAGTGGCCGTGGAACTGGATGATCGAGTCGGGTTTTCATAGTGACGGTTCAGTTCGGACATGCCGGGCGGCACGTCCGCATAGCTGTGCCACACCTTCACCGGACCGAAGAACGAGTTGTGCCAGGGCGGACGATAGTTCCGATTCAGCGGCAGGACGAACGGGTTGAACCCGTGCTGATCCATGGCCAGGGAGAACGTGAGCTGATCCGCATATGGGCACACAGCCTTTTGTCCGTTCTCATCGATGTGCACGATCGCGGAATCGATCCGCGGTGCCAGATCCGCCCACGTGTCGAAAATGGGTTTGACGCGTTTTGTGAAGAATAGCACGCCGCTGTTGTATTCGACGAGGTCGCCGTCTCCGCCGGCGTGTCGCCGCGCCCAGGGGCATTCGCAGATGCTGCAGGCGATGCCGAATTGCTGCGCCTTCTGGAAGCCGAAATCCAGCCGCCCGAGGACGACGGTATCCGCATCGAGAAACAGTGTTTCCTCGAACGGCGTGTGCTCGGCCATGCGGGCTTTCTGGAGATAGCCTTCAATCGCATCTGCCACTTCGACGCGAATGACTTCGATGGGCAGTTCGGGATGAAGTTTCTCGACGGAGGTCATCGACCGATGTAGGGCCATCTCCACCTTCAGTGAGCTTCCCCACATCATGTATATAACGCCGCGCGTGGACACGTTCAGTTCGCCTTTGCCGTGAAAATCGCCTTGGGGATCATGCCGTGGATGCCGACGGTGCCGTCCACGACTTGTGTGACGTGATAGTCCACCGCGACACTGGCGATCATATAAGCCTCTTCCCGCGAGATCTTGGGGAACCGCTCTGTGATGAACTTGATGGTCTCGCGCGCGGCGAGTTTCATGGCGTCATCCAGTTTCGGCGCGAGACCCATCACGATCCAATGAGTCTTGGTCTCGGCCCGCGTCCAGGTCAGGTGCATGTCCTTGCGGACGATGAACTGGAACTTGGCGCGCAGGTTTGCCTCGATCGCGCTGACGTCGATTTCGCCGTGGCCCTGGGCGGCATGGCCGTCGCCGGCGGAAAACAGCGCACCGGCCACATGCACGGGGATGTAGAGCGTCGCACCGGCGCCCAAATCCTTGTTGTCGAGATTGCCCGCGTGGATGCCGGGCGGACCGCTGGAGATGCGGCCGAGCTTTGCCGGCGGGGCGACGCCCATGGTGCCGAAGAACGGGCGGTCCACCGGCACGACAACACCGGGGGCGACGGTTGCCGTCTTCGTCTTGCGGTCGATCGGAATGACGCGCTGCCACGCACCGGTGAAGTCTTCCGGCAGCAGGCCGGAATAGGGCCGCTGGGTGTTATAGCCGTAGTCGGCGGAGGCCTCGACTTCCAGGATGCGCACCTCGAGGACATCGCCGGGCGCGGCGCCGGTGACGTAAATCGGCCCGGTGAGGATGTGGGGGCCCGGCCCGCGGTCTTTCACGTCGCGGAAGATGTCGCGCACGAACTGCGGCACGGCAGACGGCGGCACCACGCCGGAGGCGTCGATTTCGGCCGGATCGATCTGCGTGGCGGCCTCCAAGATAACTGTATCGCCGGAGGCAATGGTGAGCGCCGGCTTATTGGCCGCGTTGAAGTTGCCGAAGTTGACCGTTTGCGGGGAGGCCAGCAGCGTGTGTTCGGCGGAATACGCGGGCGGTGCGCCCACGGCAAGAACCGCAGCCAGCATTGCGCCGGCCGCTGATGCGACGAAAATGTTCTTCATGTGCGCCCATACCCCCGTGGTGACCCGCGATACTCTCAGATCGCAGGGCCATCGGGAATAAGGCAAGCGCGGAAAGCGGCGCTAGGCGCCCGGTCGCCAGGTGCCGGTGACGGCGATGCGGTGCATCAGGCGTAGGCCGTCATAGTCCGGGATGCCGCGGTGCTGGACGGCGCAGTTGTCCCACAGGCACACGCTGCCTTTGGTCCAACGCAGGCGGAATTGATATTCCGGCCGCGTCGCATGGGCGAACAGGTAGTCGAGGATCGCGCGGCTTTCGTCCGGATCCAGACCGACGACGGAGGTGGTCCAGCTCTCGTTGACGAACAGTATTTTGCGGCCCGAGGCCGGATGCATGCACACAAGGGGGTGTTCGGCCGGCGGCGGCATACGCGCGATTGCGGCGCGGGCGTCCGCGCTGTTGAACAGGCCGGACCGCATACCGTAGGCCATCACATCATGCACGGCAGTGAGGCCTTCGAGATAGGTCTTCATGCGATCCGAGAGGCCGTCATAGGCGGCGGACATGCTGGCGAACAACGTGTCGCCGCCGGCCGGCGGCACGTCGAGCGCGTAGAGTGCTGCGATCGCCAGCGGATGTTCCTTGTAGCTGTGATCAACATGCCAGATGAGATTCTGGGTGGTCAGCTTGGTCTTGCTGATGCCGCGCAGCAGGTGCACGCCGGGGTGGCCATCGAGCTTTGGGATAAAGCGTTCATGCTCGATCGCCCCAAAATGATGCGCCAGCGCGAGGAGGTGATCGGGTGTCAGGTCCTGTTCGGGAAACATCAGGACGGCATGGCGGGCGAGTTCCTCGCGCACCGTCGTCACAGTGCTGTCGTCGAGATGGGCCAGATTGAGGCCGCGCACCTCGGCACCGATATAGGGCCCCAAAGGGCGGACCCGCACAGGCCCGCCGGGCTGTTCCCACGCAAGCTGCGTGCTGGTCGCCTCGACATGTCCCATCGCCGAACCCCCAACCAATCAGAGCTTCACTTTAGGGCGACGCCAGGGCCGAAATGTCACCGCCGTGTCACGGCCGAGCAGGTTTTCAGGCGGTGTGGGGTAAGGTAGTCCTTTCGAGACAACATTTTGTACCGCGTGCTGGCGCTGTTCCCGTCAGGCGGGTGCGTGATAGGAAGGCGGACGCCCCACGCCGTTCCTGAGTTGCCAGATGTCCAAAGACGACGCCGTTCTCGCCCACGCCATCGCCGCGGCTGACACGCACGTGGCGCAAGGCGACCGACTCGCCGCCATTGCCGTTTTGTTCGATGCACTGGTCCGGCGGCCGACCGACGCGGACCTGCACTTCCGCACGGGCCTGCTGTGTCTGGAGCAGGGGCAAGTGGACGACGCCTTGCGCCTGCTGCATCGGGCGACGGCTTTGAATCCGCCTTGGTTGAGAGCGTGGGAACAGCTCTCTCACACGCTTGGCCTGTTGCCGAACATCCCCCATGACCTGGTGCTGCTCAAGGACGTCGCGCACGCGATCACGTTGCGGGAGATCGACCCGAACGGTGCGCTGAATGTGACGCTCAAGATCATCCTCGGGCGCTACGGATCCGACACTGACCTGACGGTAGAGAGGTTTGCCGCCGACCGGGCGCGCCCTCTTGAGCGGGTGTGCCAATCCCTGCTCGTGAATTTCCTGGTCCACCACCGCGCCGCGGAGGTGCAACTCGAAGCGCTCCTCACACAGATTCGGGCGCGCTTTTTGGAGGCCGCGAGCGGGACGTTGTCAGGCCCAGTGGCGGATACAGCCATCGAGATCCTGTCCGCCCTTGGCATCCACGGTTTCCACGCCGAATACGTTTTTGACGAGTCGGCACAGGAAACCGCACTGATCGCAGCGGTCGAAGCGACGGTGCGCGCGGAATTAGCGACGGGCCGCATGCCGACCCTGAAGCTCGCGGCGCTGGCAGCCTATCGGCCGTTGCTCAGCCTTGGCGAAGCGGCGCATCGCCTGGCACCCGCGGTGAATGATCCGGATACATTCGCCGATCTTATCGAGACCCAGATTGCGCAGCCGTTGGCGGAGCGCGCCTTGGGCGACGAGATTCGCAAGCTGCCGATTGACGACGCCATCTCACGCCGGGTGCAGGCGCAATACGAGGAGAGCCCCTACCCGACGTGGACAATGCCGCAGGTGTCGCAAGCCGAACTCGAAGCCGCGGCGGCCAAGCCGGCAGCGGCCGAACGCGTACTGGTCGCCGGTGCGGGTACGGGACGGCATCCGCTGCGAATGGCACGGATATCGCCGAATGCGGATATCACCGCGCTCGACTTGAGTCTTGCCAGCCTGGCCTACGGCGCGCGGCAAGCGCGCTCGCTTGGGATCCACAATGTCACCTTCGTGCAGGGCGATCTGCTGAACGTTGCGACCCTGGGACAGACGTTCGACCGCATCTCCTCCGTCGGCGTGCTGCACCACATGGCGGAGCCTGCGCGCGGACTTGCAGCCCTGAAGGGTGTCCTGCGCCCTGGCGGCACCATCGAGTTGGGCCTCTACACAGAGTCCGGACGACAGGCCGTAGTGGCAGGGATCGCGCTGCGGGACCAAATGGGATTGAAGAGCACGCCGGAGGATTTCCGCCGCTTCCGGCGCGCCGTGCGCGCGGTGCCGGAAGATCACCCATTGGCCGTGCTGCGACGTACGGGCGATTTCTTCGCGATGTCTGAGCTACGCGATCTTGTGTTCCACGTTCAGGAGCACCGCTTGACGTTGCCGCAGGTCAAAGCATTGCTGCATGGGGCGGAGCTGAAGTTCGAGCGCTTCGACGTCAGCCCGATGGTGATGGCGCACTTCCGTGTGCAACACCCGGGCGCCGAAGCAGACATCGACGCGTGGATCGATTTTGAATCCGCTGCGCCGGGAATTTTCGGCTCGATGTATATGTTCGTCGCGAGGTCCTGAGGTCGTTGAACGTCAAGGCTGCCGGACGTGGTTACTCGTGCCCTTCCTTCTGCTTGCGTTCGACCTCGCGCACGATGTCGGTGTAGTGCTGCTCGACCTTCTTCAACTCGGGCTTGGTCTGAACCTTCGCCATCTGTTGACCGCAGAGGTAGCGCTGCTGATATGACAAGGCTTGGTTTTCACAAACCGACTTCTTCGGCGCCTTGGGCTTCTTCTCCTTCGGCGCTTCCTCTTTCTTTTCGGTTGTGTGCTCGGCCGCAAGCGCCGGCGAAGCCGCCGCGATTGTCAGCGTGACGGCTGATAGCACTGCCCACAGACCAAATATGCGCATCATCGCTTCATTCCCTAACCCAGCACGACAATCAGCCGGCGGGATTGTAGATCAGTTCTGAGCTTGCTCATCGCGAGAAATTTGCACGTTACGATCTCATTTGCGTGAGACCAAACATACCTATTCGTGTTCCCGCACCGCGCTTAGTTGACGCGAAGGCGAGCGCAGGGCGTTTATGCACCTAGTGTCTGTGGAATGCAGCGCACGGATGTGAGGATGCGGATGAAACGCATTCCTTTGACGATGGCCTGTAGCGTGCTGCTCGCGACAAGTGCTCTTGCGCAGACCGAGGTGATGCCTTTCGGCGCAGGGGCGATGATCCAGCACAGAACGGTCCCGCCATTGCGCTCTCACCGTCGGGGTCCGGCACGGTCCTTCAGGCCGTTGGCGCGCCGCAGATTCCGCTTGCGACGGCAGGAACCGGACTCAGTGTTACGACCACACCTTCCGCGCCGCCGATGCCGGTCAAGCCGTTCGGCTCCAGCACCGTCATCGAGACGCCGGGCCAACCTGCCGTCATTTGCACCCCCCTGGGGGGACGCATCACCTGCAATTGTGGCAACGCGTCCGACATGACCCCCGCCGCCGCGGGAGTCAGTGCATTTTTCAGTCGAGGCTGCGTGCGACGCGCAGGCCGTTAAAAGCAAACCCGTTCAGGGGATAGAACCATTCGCGGGCAAAGCTGGTGAGGAGTTTCGGGGGATCGTGCCAGGAGCCGCCGCGCGCGGCGCGTTCTTGGCAGGTTCGGCTCTCGAATGCAGACCCGTCCTTCGGTGCGCCAACGTAGGCGTAGACGTAGCAGTCCGCGACCCATTCAGTGACATTGCCTGCCATATCGTAGACGCCATAACCATTCGGCTTGAACGACCCGACTGGTGCCGCTTGCTTGTCGTCCCACTGGCTGCCGCATTTCGCGCAAGCGGCGTTGTTCTGGCCGATATCGTCGCCCCAGGCGTAGGCGGTGGCGGCGCCGCCCCGGGCGGCAAACTCCCACTCGGCCTCCGTCGGCAGACGATATTTCTTGCCGGTTTTCTTCGATAGCCAATCCAAGAATGGCTGGATCTCTCGGAAGGAAATGTTGACCACCGGCTGCTTGGCGCGACCCCACCCTTTGTCGTCGGGCTTGTAAGTGCAGCCGCCTTCGGAGACGCAGGCATCCCACTCCGCGAAGGTGACTTCGTATTTTCCGATGGCGAACGGCTTGGCGATGGTGACCTGCCGCACCGCCTTCTCATCAATGTTTCTCATGTTCTCGGGCGCCGGTGTCGCATCGCCCATCTTGAAGCTACCGGGTGGGATCGTCACAAGTTCTGGACAACTGGGACAGTCGCGTATCGTCTCACCGGGCGCCGCCGCTTCGGCACGCGACACAAGCAGCACGATGGCCGCGACCATGCTCAACAGAACAGTGGGACGCATTCTTCTCCTCCCTGAAACCCCACGACATGCGTGGAAAATTAGGAAGGGCCGTGCGCGTCATCAAGAGGCGAAGCGATCACCAATGCTTGAATGACAAACTCGAAAGCTCGCCCGTAGGGACGCTCCGGAATGGGGCGGCCTCGACTCGGCGGCAGTCGGTCGGCTCTTAGGCGGGGATGCTCGATGACGGTCCATGCCCAAGAGCTGGCCTTCGCTTGGCAGCGAGTTGAATCCGAACGCACAGCCTCCGCGGCGCTTCCGAACGCCGCGTCGCATTCAACCGAGGCTCCGCAGCCGCGTAGCCAGGCGGATGGGACGAGGCAGCGCGGCTACCCGCGCGCGCACTCCGTGTTTCAAATCGGCACGCCAGCGCCCTGCTGCAACCACAATCCTTGCTTATGATTATCGTTAACGAGGCTTCCGCATCGTCGGCGCACCACCGGCGCAGTCAGCAGGCGAACAGGAGACGACAATGATCGGGTCTCGCAAGACCATCTCATCGGGATCTCAATGCGCGGTGTCAGCTCCCGGCTTCGGCGGTTGGCTCGCCGGCGCCGCGGTGGCCATCGCACTCGCGATGACACCGCAATTTGCCCATGCGCGCGATCGCGATGGCGACGCGCGCCATGGAAATGGACATCGTGGCGGCGGAAACCACACCGACGGACGTTCCTTCGCCGGTAGCAGCCAAGCGTTCAGCGCCAATGCCGGTGCGGACCGGGGCCGCGATTTCGAGGGGCAGCGCACCGAGGCGCGCCAATACGCCGGACGCCGCTTCGATGGCGAGCGCCGCTCATACAGCCGCCCTTATTCCGGCCGCGGATATGGCGGATGGCGCGGATCCCGCTGGTGGGGCACCACGACGTTCATCGGCTTTGGGTCCTACTATGACGACTCCATGGCCTGGCCCTACTACGGCTTGGCAGAATGGGAACTTGCGGAATATGCCGATCTGACGGAACGGCAGGTGCGTGCACAGGAAGACGCAATGATCGCCGCCACGTCGGCCCCGTTGAATGACCCGATCGCGTGGAATGACGGCGCGTCCGCGGGCAGCGTAACGCCGCTGTGCGACGGACAGACGACGGATGGCCGCACCTGCCGCGAATTCCGGCAGGAAATCGTTGTGGACGGCAAACGCCAGCGCGCATTCGGAACCACCTGCCGGGAGCCAGACGGCTCTTGGCAGATGATTGAGAAGTAGACTGTAGGGCCATCCTGCCGTCGCGGCGCGCATCGCAGCGCGATGGCTAGAGCAGCGACCCGGCTTAGGTCATGGGGACGACGATCGCCAACAACACGATCGCCATGACCACCATCATGATTCCGCAAACGATGGCCTCAAAGCCATCCACGCTGTGATGCAGCCGTTGTCCTTGCATGCGAACCTCCTGAAAAAAGGTACGCCGGTGCGGACTCTGGGACCGATGGGGCACAGGCCGCAACGGAACTCACGCATATCAACGCTTACGCGGTGTAAGTGTACGCCCCCCCGCGCCGGCGATACACACGAATCCCATACCGCAATGCGGAGGAACGGTCAGGATTGCTGCCACAGCAGAACAGGAGCGTCTTGGTATACCTAGGCGATCTTCCGACGCCGGCGCGGCCCGCAGAAAACATGCCGCTCACCTTTCCACACCTGGCAACCATCCGGTGATTTCGTGAAGCTGTGGAAGACGCGCTCTGCCGCGTCGCAAGCATGATCGTCGGACGGACAATTCGCGGTGACGGGTTTTGTCCGGTCGCCATCGAAGTAGATCGTGCAGGTTCGCACACCGCGCCCCCGGGAATGACACATTCTAAGGCGATTATTTGAATGCTTCGCCGCCCAGTCGAAACACTATCGGCTGCAGTTTGTTGCGAAGCGCGCTGTTGAAAACAGGTGCCTGCTCGCTGGCCGAGTCGAAGCCGGCGCTTTCGATTCCGATAGGTGTCATGGGATTGCCTAAACGAAATCTCAAATAGGGCGATAACACTCTGGATTTGCGTCGCTGACTTCACATACCTTCTCGGTACGACATGGGCGCTATCGATCCACCCGCCGTTCCAGGACAGTCTCAATTCGTCGCGTGGTGGCAATCCCTGCCGCGCGAGAATGGGGTGCCGACTCTTGCCGCTGCGCTCGATAAGGCTGATCCCACGCTCGCGCCCTGGACCTGCATCATCGATATGGCGATCGAGGAGGTCTTGAAGATTCGCCTGTTCGGTACCGGCTTGGTCCAGGCCTTCGGCGAGATCACCGGCCAAAACTATCTCGACTACATGCCCAACGAATTGCGGGGGCCAATCACCAAATCGAACCGTGTGATTCTCGACACGCCGTGCGGGTGCCTGACCCGCGCCTCCGCCATTGCGAACAGCGGAAGGGAAGTGGTCCTGGGGATGGTAAGCCTGCCCGTCTCCTATAAGGGCGCGCTGACGCAGATCGCGAAGTATGTACGCATCATCGACACGCTGGATTACCGCGAGGGCCTGTCGAAGGTTTACCGCGTCCAGCATCAATCCTGGCTCGATATCGGCACCGGCCTGCCGCAACAGACGCCCCACGCGGTGAGCTAGGCCGGCTCGTCGAGGCGGATTCAGGATGGAGCGGGATCAGCAGGAGCGCGGCGGCAGCCCCGTCAGCCTCGAGCGGGCGACAACCCAGTTCCGTGAGTGCGTCGATACTCAGGCGATTGATATCCGGCAACGACTTGTAGACCCGCTCCAGTAAGGAATCGCCGGAGCGAGCGAAATGTCGCGAGTCAGAGATGCGACGCGATCTCTAAGTGATCAGCCCCAAGGGCTTATAGGCGATGGTTGGGAAAACACCCTCGACCGCGGCCTGCCCTTGGCGCTTCTGAAGGACTTCGGCGAGCACCTGGCGATAGTCCGTGGTGACGCGGAGATCGCCGTTGTCGAGGTCGCCGTCCTTCAGGCCGGGCCAGCTGCCGTAGATCTTGCCGCCTTTCACGCCGCCGCCAAGCACCATCATGACCGAGGCCGCGCCGTGGTCCGTGCCGTTGCTGCCGTTCTGATATACGCGGCGCCCGAATTCGGTCATCGCCACCACAGTCACGCGATTCATGGCGGAGCCGAGATCGTCGGTGAAGGCAAACAACGCATTGGAGAGTTCGCGTGCCTGGGCGGCGAAAAGCCCGGGCAGCTGATCGTGGTGGTCCCAACCGCCGAAGTCGACGGTCGCCAATTCAACGCCGACGTCCAATTTGATCGCGCGCGCCAGCGGCTGCAGCGTCTGCGACAAGGCGCCGAAGGTGTAGTTGGGGTTGGGAGTCGGCGGCAGACTCTGGATCTTGTCCCGGACGACAGCGACGGTGTCGAGGGTCTGCCGGATCGAGCGCGCCACGGCTGTGTTGCCCGAATTGAGAGCGCGGAGCAGCGGCTCGCGCTCCTCGGTGACGATGTAGCGCATCGTATCGAGTTGCGATGTCGGCACCATGCCGAAGACACCGCGTAGCGCGGAGTTCACGGGTGAGCCTTCCGACGACGCGGCGAACTCAGACGCGGTCCCGGGACGCGTTTGGAAATGGCGCGCCATCCAGCCGCTGTCGACGTAGCGTTCCTCGTCGGCCATGCCCCGGACGGCCATGTCCTGGACTTCGAAATGACTGCGCTGCGCCGTGGGCACGCCGGCCGCGTGCACGAAGGCAAGCGTGCCCGCCTTATACATTTCGCGAAATTGCAGGGCTTGCGGATGCAGAAAGAATTGCACTTTGTCGAGCGTGTCCAGCGCCACCCCGGACCCGCCGCCGGTCGTGCGCAAGCCGATCGTCGGACGGCGATCGCGATAACCCGCTTCGTCGGCGGGCGCGAGCATCTGGAGCCCGTCCATGCCGAAGCGCAGGAAGAGGAAGACCAGCGTGTTCGTCGGCGCGCCGCTGGCGCCGAATGCCACATTGAGCCCCGGCATCATCGGCACAAGACCGGCGCCGGCGGCTGAAAGAAGATGTCTGCGGGAGAGCGTCATGACGGTCCCTCAGCGCAACATGAATTCAGGCGACGTCGCAAGCGCCGTGAGCAAGAACCCGATGCCGTTGTCGTAGTTCTTGGGATCCCAGGCATAGCCGTCACGCAGGCGCGTCATGGTCTTGATCAAAGCGTCCATCGCCTGGCTGTTCACCGAATAGCCGATCAACCGCTCTAGCCAGAACTCGGCCATCAAGGTCGGCGAGCTCTGGATGCTGAGCGGCATCTGGTCGACATAGGAGACCTCGACGCTGACATTGTAGATGAGGAAGTTGAGATTCAGCCAATTGCCCATATTGGTGGCGGAGTTGAGCCAGAACTCATCTGTGTCCGGCCGGCCATCGGGAGTTGGCCAGTTGAAGGGCGCGTCGTAGACGCCGGCGAAGATATATCGCCAGTGCGGACTTGGCTTGATGTTCGCTTGGATGGCGCGCGCGAAGGCGATTACCATTTCATGGGGCCGGCGCACCTTGGACGGCGGCAGAGTTGAGACCTCCGTGCCGTCCTGCAGGATCGCCCGCAGCACCTGCTTGATCTGGTCCGGACGCGTGCGGTTGTCCTTCCAGGCTTTGACGGCGCGATCAAGCACCGCAGCGGGCGCGGCGGAGCCGAAGATGCGCTTCACGATCTTGCCGCACACGAACGTCGCAGTGGCGGGATGGTCCGCCACCAGATCGAGCACCTTCTGACCTTGGGCGATGTTGCGCAGTGCGGATAGATCGGACCCGAGGTATTGGCCGGCCTGATTGTTGTGCTGATAGACGTTGAACACGAATTCGCCCGTGCTGGGGTGCTGACCGCCAAAACCGTCGAATTGGTTTTGCTTGACGGTCCACCCGGACAGCGCGCGCGATGCCTGGATGATGTCTTCATCCGTGAAGCCGCTACTGGCGTCGCTGGTCGTACGTTTCCCAAGATAGGCGTCGCGGCCCATGGTGTGCAGTTCCATGAGTTCGCGCGCATAGTTTTCGTTCGGATGGACAGAGTCGCTGTCGGCATTGTCGAGATACTTCAGCATCGACGTCGACGTTGCGACCGCTTCGAGCATGGTGCGGAAGTTGCCGAAGACGTTGGGACGGATGACATCGCGGTCGTAGACGATCAGCGCGTTGGCGCCTTGGACGTCCTTCGCGCTCGAGATGCTGAAGTGATTTAGCCAGAAGTCGGTCATCACCTCCCGCAGCTGATAGCGGCTATGGGTATTGCGGATGTAGACCGAGGAGGCGAGTTCGTCTTGCGGACGAATCTGCTCCGGAACCGCCATTTTCCAAAGCTCGTCCTTGGTGGCGGTCCAGATTTGCGTGCCGGACTTGCCGAGCCATTGCAGCGGACGCATCTCGTTGACCGCGGGCCACTTGATACCCATGGCATCGTAGGCGTCGTACTGGATGTAGAGGGTCTGCTGCTTGAGGTACTGCGCCAGGGCGTCGTCGTCGCCGGCGGGGGGGGCTCAGCTGGTCATCGACCCAGGCATTGAACCCGCCCATGCGCCGCACGGTGTCGACGTCAGCGGTCCGCGCACCGAAGGTCACACGATTGAGCGCAATGCGCTCGGAAGATGGACGGTCTGGCAGCATCGTAGGCGCGCTCGTCCCCTCGGCTCACGCGGCCATAAGTTAACACAGATACGGCCTAGCCTACGGAAGGGTTGCAATTCTTCTCGAAACACACGTAAGTTTTCTTGTATGAGAATGAAATAAAGTCATTAAAAATCAACTGTTTAATAACTTCCCGCGCCACAACTGCTACCCGGGATTTTCCCCCGGCGTGGCGCTGTCGGAGATCTTTTCGCCCCCCAGGGCGCCAGCCTTCAGCTCGGTCACCAGCTTATCGACCATGGCGTTCTTGGCGACGTAGCGCTCGTTCACCCGGGTCAGGTTGGTGATGAGGATGTCGAGCAGCGCTTTGACGAACGGATCGCAGGCCTGGATCTTCTGCCGCATCATGGCCTTGGAGATGCGCACCACCACGGTCGGCTCCAGCGCGATCATGGTGGCGCCGCGCGGTTCACCGGTGATGGCCGCCATTTCCCCGAACATGGCCCCCTTTTCCATGACGGCCAGGCGCAGCATTTTGCCCTCGGCATCCTTGAACACGCCGACCTTGCCCGACTGGACGACGTAGGCGTCGGTGGATGCATCGCCTTCGCGGAAGATCGTCTTGTCCTTGTCGTAGGCCAACCGAATCAACAGCTCCCCGCGCTTGGCGCGGATCGTGGCTTCATCATGCTGGTTACCGGGTGTGTTGTGATCGCTCATCCGCGCGCCCCCCCCCGCCTGGGAGCTTATCAAGGCCGATGGCGCAGGCGAAAGGGCTGTTGCCGTGGTAAGGAACGGACATGCCTATCTGTGGATTTTTACGCGCCTTTTCGATCCTCGCCCTGCTGACCAGCCCCCCCGCCGGCGCGCTGGAAACCCTGCGCCGGGGCAATATGGCGGAGCCCGATACGCTCGATCCGCAGGCGTCCGCATCCGCCTGGGAGCACGCGATCCTGGCCGATCTATTCCTTGGCCTCACGACCGAGAATGTACGCGGCGAGCCAATCCCCGGGGCCGCGGAGCGATGGGACGTCAGCGCCGATGCTCTGACCTGGACCTTCCATCTGCGCCCAAGCCTGAAATGGTCCGACGGCGTGGCGCTGAAAGCTTCCGACGCCGTGTTCGGGTTCCGTCGTCTGTTCGACCCGAAGGCAGCGGCGAAATATGCATCGCTGCTCTACATCATCAAGAACGCGGAGAGCGTGAACGCGGGCAAGATGCCGCTCGACAAGCTCGGCGTGCGCGCGATCGACGACCGTACGGTCGAGATCGTGTTGGAAGCCCCCGCGCCGTATTTGCCCGGCCTGCTCAGCGCGCCGCAAGCATATCCGGTACCGGAGCACACGATCGCCAAACATGGCGAAGCATGGACGCGCGATACGAACCTGGTGTCGAGCGGCGCGTTCAAATTGGCGCTGTGGCGGCCGCACGATCAGGTGAAGGCCGTGAAGAACCCGCTGTTCTACGACGCGGCAGACGTGCGCCTGGATGAGGTCTTCTACTATCCCATCGACGATGAGACCGTCGCGCTGACGCGCTTCCGCGCCCATGAGATCGACGGCAATTACGGCGTGCGCGGCTTTCCGATCAATCAGCTCGATTGGCTAAAGACGAACATGCCGGGCGCGGCACACATCGCCACCGTGCTGGCGCTTGAGTACATGCTGCCGAATTTTCGTCGGCCTCCGTTCAACGACGCGCGCGTGCGGCGCGCCATTTCGTTGTGCATCGATCGCGCGACGGGCGCGTGCCGGCCCATGCGCTGGTGCCACCCGGCACGGCGAACGCCATCGCGAAGGCGCGGCTACCATTCGCGGACTGGCCGATGGCCAAGCGGCGCGCCGAGGCCAAGCGCCTGCTGGCAGACGCAGGCTTCGGGCCCGACCGGCCCCTGGCGTTCGAGTATGTGCACATGACCGGCCATGACGCGCGCCGCGCCATCATCAGCGAGGTGGCGCTTTTGAAGGATTGCGGAATCGTGGCACGGTCCCTGGCCAACGAGCCCAAGGTTCACTACGCGATGTTTCACCAGCTCGACTTCAGCTTCGCCAAGAGTGCCTGGCGGGCGGACTACAATGACCCGGTGACGTTCCTGGGGCTTCTGGACTCCCGCGCCGGCGCCTTCAACTCCGGCGGGTACGCCAATCCGGCGTTCGACGCCCTGCTGGACCGGGCGAAAACCACCCTCGATCTCGGCAAGCGAGCGGAGATTCTGGCGGAAGCCGAGCAACTGGCGCTGAACGACGACGCCATGATCCCCGTCATGTACATGGTGGCGAAGGAATTGTCGGCGCCGTACGTGAAAGGGTTTGCAGAAAACGCAGCGAACATGCATCCCTCCCGTTGGATGTGGATCGAGGGCAGACCGTGACCTTGCGCGTTGATCGGCGGCAGTTCCTGGCGGCAACGGCGGCTTTTGCATTGCCCGTGGGTCACGCGTCCGCGCAGGGGCCGGAAGCGGAAACCGCGCGGCTGAACGGCTGGCTGGAGGACCGCTACCAGTTCTGGCTGAACCGCAGCCCGATGACCCAGGCCTATCTCGGCCTGAAGACCAACCTCGATAAATGGGACGAAGTCAGCGAAGCGCGCGAGGCCGAGGACTTGGCGTTGACGCAAGACGAACTTGCCGAGGCCAAGCGGCTATTCAGCGCGTCCGCGTTCACACCGCAAGGGCAACTGAGCTACCGGCTCTATGTGGATCAATGCGAACGGCGCATCGGCCGCTACCGCTGGCGTTTCCACAGCTATCCGGTGAACCAGATGTTCGGGTGGCAGCAGGAAATCCCGACCTTCCTGATGAACATCCATCGCGTCGCCGATCGCGACCAGGCGGAAGCCTATATCGCGCGGTTGGCGGGCATTCCGAAACTGATCGATCAGGTGATCGAGCGGATGCGGATGAGCGAAGCGCGCGGCGTGCTGGCTCCGAAGTTCGTCTATGCCAACGTTCTGCGCGATTGTCGGAACGTGATATCCGGGGGGCCGTTCGGCGGTGGGAAGGCCAGCCCGCTCCTGGCCGACATCACCGGGAAGATCGGCAAGCTCGACATCGCGGAGCCGGAGAAACGCAAGTTGCGCGCGGACGCTTTGCGCGCAGTGCGCGGCGCGGTCGGCCCGGCCTATCGCAAGCTGATCGCTACGGTGGAGGGGCAGAGCGCCGGCACCGCGGACGGCGTGTGGCACCTGCCGGATGGCGACGCCTACTACGCGTTCTGCCTGAAGGATCAGACGACAACCGACATGACGGCGGAGGAAATCCACGCCTTCGGCGTAGAGGACGTGGCGCGCATCCGCGACGAGATGGAAGCGGTCAAGACGCGCGTGAAGTTCAAGGGCTCCTTGAAGGAGTTCTTCGAATACATGCGCACAGACGCGCAGTTCTACTATCCGCAGACCGAAGAAGGCAAAGCGGCTTATCTCGCGGACGCGCAGGATATTCTGGACACGATGAAGGCGCGCCTCGACGAGCTGTTCATCGCCAAACCTAAGGCAGAGCTCGTGCTCAAGGCCGTCGAGCCGTTCCGCGAGCAGTCCGCCACCAGCGCCTTCTACGAAGCGCCCGGCGCCTTCGACGGCCGGCCCGGGGTGTTCTACGTCAACACCTTCGACATGCACGGCCAGCCGAAATACGAAATGGAATCGCTCGCCTACCATGAGGCGATCCCCGGCCATCACATGCAGATCTCCATCGCGCAGGAACTGCAGGACATGCCGAAGTTCCGTCGCTTCGGCGGCTTCACGGCCTATATCGAGGGCTGGGGCCTGTATTGCGAACGCATGCCTAAGGAGATGGGGTTCTACAAGAATCCCTATTCGGACTTCGGTCGCCTGACGAACGAGCTTTGGCGCGCCTGCCGATTGGTGGTGGACACCGGCTTGCATGGCTCGGCGTGGAAGTGGAGCCGCGAACAGGCGATCGCCTACCTGGAGGACATGACGCCCAACGCGGCCGTGGACTGCGTCAATTCTGTGGAGCGCTACATCGTGATGCCGGGCCAGGCGACCAGCTACAAGATCGGCATGACCAAAATCATCGAGCTGCGGGAAGCGGCGCGGAAGTTCCTCGGCTCGAAGTTCGACCTGCGCGAGTTCCACGACGTGGTGCTGGGGTCTGGCGCGCTGCCCCTGGACGTCCTGGCGGAAGTTGTGGCGACGTGGGTGATCCGGAAGCAGACCGCCGAACGCCGGGGTGTGCAAGGCATCGGCGCCGGCCGGACCTTGCGGTAGGTATTCTGGCGGTAGGTATCCAGACCGTAACGGACACACCCGCTTGTCCGCAGCACCCGCTGTCCGTATCGTGACTGTGCCGCAACGTCGCGCCCTTCAACCGGCGCGCCGGGGGTGTATTCTGTGGTGCGTTAATTCCACATTTCGGTACGGGGACTCTCATGCGATTCGGAATTCAAACACTCGTGATGATCGCCTTAAGCGCGCCGGCATTCGCAACCGAGACCCATTGCAAGGGCAACGAAGCCAACTTGCGCATGGTCGAAGAGATGACGGAGGTGTTGTTTAACAAGCGTGACGAGGCGCAAGCGCCGAAGTACTACGCGCCGGAAGTGATCAGCCACAATGCCGACCGTGGCGGTGGGGAAACCCAGCGCGTGCCAATCGCCAACATGCAGAAGATGTGGCGCGATTCGAAGGCGAACAGCCCGGACCGCAAGCTGGTCAACGATCTGATTATCTGCGCCGACGACCTCGTGGTCGTGCGCGTCACCCTGTCAGCAACCATGACCAGCCCGATGGGCAATATTCCAGCCAACGGGAAGAAATACACAACGACGGCGACCGACACATACCGCCTCAAGGACGGAAAGGTTGTGGAGCGCTGGGGCAACAACGACCAGATCACGATCCTGAAGCAGCTCGGGATTCTGGAGGCGTATGCCAAGCAGGAAGCCGCGAAGCCCTAACAGACGTAAGACAATGCGCGCGAAGGACAAAACACCTCTGCCGATGCGGGCGCGACTTTTGTTCGCGCCCGCGTTGGCGGCTGCCGTAGTCGCCAGGCCGGCGCGCGCCTACGACTTCCTAACCGTGGCGCAAGCGCGGGACATCACGTTCCCGAAGGCCAAGTTCACGGACATGAAGTTCGACCTGACCGACGGCGAAATCCAATACATCCAGCGCAACGCCCTCGACGCCGCGATCTGGCGGCGGCGCGTACCGGTGTGGAAGGTATCGACCGGCGGCTGGTTCTTCCTCGATCAGTGTGTCGGTCGCGACGACGTGATCACGTTCAGCGTCGGCCTAGACAACGACGGCGCTGTCAAAGGCGTCGAGGTGTTGGTATGCCTCGGCGTCTACGACCAGATCCGCAAGCCGGAGTGGATCAGCAAATTTGTGGGCTGCAAACGCGGCGGCGTGGACCCGGCAGAACGGGTGCCCGTAATCTCAGGCGTGTCGCTGTCGTCTCAGCATCTGATCGAGGCTGTGCGGCGCGTCATGGCCGTCCACCAGGTCATGATCGCGCGCAAGATCGCCTAAAGGACGATCGGGTCAGGTTGAAAAAACCTGACCCGATCATGCTCCAACTCAAAACAGCAGCAGATCAATACTTGAATTTTGCCGTGAGGCCGATCGTGCGGCGTTCGCCCAGGTATGCGTTGTACTGCTCGTTCGGAATGCCTTCGATTACGCTCTGCACATACTGCTTATCGAAGAGGTTCCGCGACCAGAGCTGTAGTTCGTAATTGCCCTTCGTCATGCCGATGCTGGCGTTGGCGATGGCGCGACCGCCGACCCAGGCGATGTTCATCGTATTGATGTACTGACGCGACTGGAGCGCCACGTCGGCGCGGAGGTAGTACTTCGCATCCCACATGCCGAGGTCGTGCATCCATTCGCCGCTGATGGTGCCCTGCCACTTCGATTGGCGCGGCGCGGTCTTGCCGCTGACGTCGCCGCTCGTCGGGCAGACAACGTTGTCGCAAACCGCCGGGACACGCGACCAGCTCAAGTCCTTCGTGCCGTTGGCGAAGCGCGAATCGCCGTAGTACAGGTTGCCGCCGAGGGTCAGCCCATCGATCGGCACGATCTGCGCCTCGAGTTCCACGCCCTTGGAATTCAACGTGCCAAGGTTGCGGATGATCGTGAGGGGCAGCGCCGCAGTGTTGCCGGTATCCGGCGCCGTGATCTGCATGTCGGTCCAGTGCACGTAGAACAGCGTGCCGTTCAGCAGCAAACGGCCGTCGTTGAACGTGTTCTTGGTGCCGATTTCGTAGGTCCAGTTGCGGTCCTGGCCGTAGAGGCGGTTCTCCGGCAGGGTCGCGGTGGCGTTGAAGCCGCCCGACTTCACACCCTTCGCCGCCGAGGCGAAGAGGAGATTGGTCGGGGTCAGCTTGTATTCTGCGGTGATGCGCGGCGTGAACGCTTTGAATGTGCCGCGCAGTTGGAGGCCGACAAAACTATTCAGGCCCGCGGTGGCGGTTGTCGGCAGGCTGCCCTGGAATTTGCGTTCCCGGGAGAAGCGGCCTTCCAAGCTGATCGACGCACGATCATCCAGGAACCGGTAGGAGAGTTCGCCGAACGGCGACCACACTTTCGTCTTGGTCACGGTGCGCGCAAGCACTGCGAATACCGAGAAGCCGGTCGGATCGAGCACGTTGATCGGCTGTGTCGGGACCCCGGTGAGCAGCGGGAGCGCGGAGAAGTTGTTGGTCGCGTAGTCCTCGCTCTCTGTATAGAAGACGCCGACCGCGGCGGTCAGCGGGCCCTTGTCGTCCCAAGAGAAGCGCAATTCGTGGGAATCGGTGGTGAAGTCACCGAGCGGGCCGTTCTCGAACACGCAGAGGCCGGGCAGGAAGAACGGGCAGCCCGGATAAATGTCCTTGTAGCCGAACGATTTGTTGAACGCGCGGATGTGGCCGAACGTGTAGTCCATAGTTACCGCATCCGTGACGCGGTAATTGACGGAGGCGCGGGCGAAGTCCATCTCGAGCTGGCGCGCATAGCCGCGCGGATCGATCGGGATGCTGTTCACCGGCACCTCGCCGCAATAGAGACGGAACCACTGGCCGCCAGCACCGAGACCGCCCGCCGACGCCGGCCGGACGTTCGGGTTGTACTGGCCGCAATTCAGCGTTTGGCTGTTGGCACCGAGTTCGGCGAAGAAGTTCTCAGCGCGATGTTCTTCGCTGTAATCGTAGCGGTAATAGGAGAGGTCGATGGTGATCCGATCGGTCGGCAGCAACTGGCCCTGGATCGAGTAGACCTTGCGGTTCGACCCGCCGAGCCAGCAGTTGGTGCCTTGGCGGTACGTGATGCCGCAGTAAGGATGGCTATTGCGCCAATTGCCGTCGAAGTCGGCGTAGTCGATGCCGGCGCGGAAGCGGAACACTTCCGGCACCAAAGCGCCGGAGACCGCGACATTGCCTTCATAGCGTGAATGATCGCCGACGGTGCCGGTGCCTTCGAGCAGCCATTCTTCGGTCGGCTTCTTGGCGACGTAGTTGACCGCGCCCATGAAGGCGTTGCGGCCGTAACGTGCGCTTTGCGGGCCCTTGACCACTTCGATGCGCTCGACGTTACCGAACCCGAGATTGGTCACATAGGAGCGCGGCAGGTAAACGCCGTCGAAGAAGAACGAAACAGCCTGCTCGAGATTGTTGACGATCTGCGCGGCACCTCGGACAACCGGGGCCGTCGCACCGCCGCCGCCGTAGTCCTGGAAGCTGAAGCCGGGGGTGAGGCGCGCGATGTCCTTCATGTCGGTGACGGCGCGGCGCGCGAGGTCTTGCGAGGTGAACGCTGTCACGGCCAGCGGAACCTCTTGCAGGCTCTCCGCGCGCTTACGCGCCGTGACGACGATCTCCTCGATACCGGTTTGTGCGGAAGCCGTACCGAAGACTGCCGCGACGAATTGTGCAGCGATAAACGCGCACACCAGTTTGCGTGTGATCATGTGCCCCTCGTTCCCCCGTTTGCGCCCGGAATCCGCCGAGCGAAGGGGAAGCCTGAGCACCTGGGCGGACGCGCGCAACTGCCGACCGATACGAACACTCAGGAAATGAGATAAGGACGCCACTTCCCTGTGACCTGTGACCAAACGGTCACACCCCGGCCGGTAGGGGCTACTTTGCCTTGGCGTAGCTATCCCTCAACCCGACGGTGCGATTGAACACGGCGTGGGCATCCGTGCTCTCGGCGTCCTTGGTGAAATAACCAAGGCGCTCGAACTGGACCGCCTCGCCGATCCGCGCCGCACTCAACGCCGGCTCAAGCTTGGCATCGGCGATGATTTCCAGCGACTGCGGGTTGATATCCGCCACCACATCGCCGTCGGCGCCCGGATCTGGGCGCGTGAACAGCGGATTGTAGATCCGTACCTCGCTCGGGATCGCATGGCCCGCCGAGACCCAGTGCAGCGTGGCCTGCACTTTGCGCCCGTCGGGCGAATTGCCGCCGCGGCTGGCGGGATCGTAGGTACAGCGGAGTTCGATCACGTTTCCGGCCGCGTCCTTCACCGCCTCGCGGCAGGTGATGAAGTACGCATAGCGCAGGCGCACTTCCTTGCCCGGCGAGAGGCGGAAGAACTTCTTTGGCGGGGTTTCCATGAAGTCGTCCTGCTCCACGTAGAGTTCGCGGGAGAACGGCACCTTGCGCGAGCCGGCGGACGGATCTTCCGGATTGTTGACCGCGTCGAGGTCCTCGACCTGGCCTTCGGGGTAGTTCTCGATCACCACCTTCAGCGGCCGCAGCACGGCCATGTAGCGCGCGGCGGTCTTGTTGAGAAGTTCACGCACGCAGGCATCGAACATCGCGGCATCGACGACGCTGTTGGCCCGCGCGACACCGACGCGCTTGATGAAGTCCCGCAGCGCCGCAGCCGGAACGCCGCGGCGGCGAATTCCGGCGATGGTCGGCATGCGTGGATCGTCCCACCCGGTAACATGACCTTCGCGTACGAACTGGGTGAGATGGCGCTTCGATAGAATAGTGTAACTGATATTCAGCCGCGCGAACTCGTACTGCTTGGGCTTGGAGGGCACCGGCAAATTTTCCAGGAACCACTCATAGAGCGGCTTGTGGTCCTCGAATTCGAGGGTGCAGATCGAATGCGTGATGTGCTCGATCGCGTCCGACTGGCCGTGCGCGAAATCGTAGTTCGGATAGATGCACCACGCGGTGCCCGTGCGCGGATGGGGCGTATGGATGATGCGATACAGCACCGGGTCGCGCAGATTGATGTTGCCCGATGTCATGTCGATCTTCGCGCGCAGCACACGCGTGCCGTTGGCGAATTCGCCTTTGCGCATGCGGCGAAACAGATCGAGGTTCTCGTCCACTGACCGATCGCGGAACGGGCTGTTCTTTCCCGGCTCGGTCAGCGTGCCGCGGCTCGCGCGCATGTCGTCAGCGCTCTGGTCGTCGATATAGGCCTTGCCGGCGCCGATCAAATGCTCCGCCCAGGCGTAGAGCTGCTCGAAGTAATCCGATGCGTGATGGAGATGGGTGCCCCAATCGAAGCCGAGCCAGCGCACGTCGCGCTCGATCGCGTCGATGTACTCCTGCGCTTCCTTTGCGGGATTGGTGTCGTCGAAACGCAGGTGACAGCGGCCGCCGAATTCCTGCGCGACGCCGAAGTTCAGGCAGATCGACTTCGCGTGGCCGATATGAAGATAGCCATTCGGCTCCGGCGGAAACCGGGTGACCACGCTTTGGTGAACGCCGGCATCCAGGTCGCCCTGGATGATGTCGCGGATGAAATCCTTGCCGGCTTCGGCGGGGGCTGGATCGGCCGGAGAGGCGGCCGGGGCCGAATCGACGGACATGCGCATTCCTTTGGGGTACGTGCTCGCGCGACGGAAACCGCCGGCGGGGGCCTATGTGCCAAATCCTGGGGCCCACGCCAAGGACGCCCCGAGTCGAGGCCAAGAATCACAAATTCGTTTGTACTCGAACCCATATCGCGAGCTAGACTTAAACGTACCGACGTACAATCGTTTGAATTGATTTTTAGATTATAATCTTCAATCAAGGCGTTTGTAGTGCGCCCAGTCGGGGACGTGCGCCGTCGCGAGAAGAGGACGACCGCATGCGGGTGGTGTTGGCTGACGATCACAGCCTGGTGCGTGAGGCTATCAAGCCTTGGCTGGAGGCCCTGGCGCCGGCCGTCGATATCCTCGAAGCCGGATCCCTGCCGGAAGTGCTGGCGTACGCGCCCGCTTCTCCGTCGCCGAATCTGGTTCTGCTCGATCTGCAGATGCCCGGCATGAACGGCACCGCCAGCATTGGAGCGGTGCGCGCGGCGTTCCCCACGGCAGCCGTGGTGATCGTCTCCGGATCGGCGGATCGGACGACCATCACCGCGGCGCTCAATGCCGGGGCGCGCGGGTATGTCCCCAAAACGTCGCCGGGCCGCGCCCTCGTCAACGCGCTGCGCATCGTACTGGCGGGGGAGACGTACCTGCCGACCGAAATCATCACCGATGGTCCTGCGGCGGACGCCTCCGTCGGATTGCCCGGCATGCCGCCGGCGCGGACCGGCCTACTGGAGACGCTGAGCAAACGGGAAGCATCCGCCCTTCGCTTGTTGATCGCTGGAAAGACCAACAAGCAGATCGCGCGCGATCTGGAGATCGAAGAGATCACCGTGAAGGTCCACCTCCGCAACGTGTATCGCAAGATCGAAGCCTCCAAGCGCGCCGATGCGGTGCGCATCGCCATGATGGAAGGCTGGTGGTAGGCGATCCGGCGCCTATATTAGGACCGACTCCGAAGGAGACCTTCTCATGTGGACCCTGCGCAAGCCCGCCATGCCGAATGCCGCCGATGCGCCGCCCGGCCGCGAGGCGCCCCTGCCGGTGCCGGAGACGCATTTCGTGAACGGCCATCGTCTGGTGGCGCCATTCCCCGAGGGCCTTGAGACCGCGATGTTCGGCCTGGGCTGCTTCTGGGGCGCGGAGAAATTGTTCTGGAACATCCTCGGCGTGTATTCCACGCAAGTCGGCTACGCCGGCGGCTTCACCAAGAACGCCACATACAAGGAAGTGTGCTCGGGCATGACCGGCCACAATGAAGTGGTGCGCGTGCAGTTCGACCCGAAGAAGACCAGCTATGCGACGCTGCTGAAGGCCTTCTGGGAAGGCCACAACCCGACCCAGGGCATGCGCCAGGGCAACGATGTCGGCACGCAGTATCGTTCGGGCATCTATGTGTATTCGCCCGAGCAGCGCGCGACCGCGGACGCCTCGAAAGCCGAATATGAGAAGGCGCTCGGCAAACAGGGCTACGGCGCCATCACCACCGAAATCATCGATGCGCCGCCGTTCTACTATGCCGAGGACTACCACCAGCAATACCTGGCGAAGAACCCCGGTGGCTACTGCGGCCTCGGCGGCACCAACGTGAGCTGCCCCGCGTTCAAGGTGGCGAGCTAGCCGATCACCACGGAATGACGTCGCCGTTGTAGTTCACGGCCTTGTCGTTGGTCTCGAACGTCACGCCGTCGATCACCTTCATCAGACCGGCGACGCTCTCCCCGACCTTAAGCGCCGGGCCCTTGTAGCCAGAGGCGGCGAGCAGGTCGGTTTCCACCATGCCAGGGGCGACAATGCCGACAACGATGCCTTGCGGCTTGAGGTCAGCGGCGAGTGCGCGCATGGAGACGTTGAGCGCACCCTTGCTGGCGCGATAGGCATACATACCGCCGCGACGCTGCGTGAGTGTCGCGGAGCCGAGCCCACTGGTGAGCGCCACGATCTTCTTCCCCTGGCTGGCCGCGACGTTCTCGCGCAGCGCTTCGCTGACGGCGAGCGGGCCGTAGACGTTGGTGAGCAGCACGGTCTCGAAGGTGTCCTTCTGGAACGTGCCGACGGTCTGCGGCGGCAGATCGCCTAAGGTGCCAGCATTATTAATCAGCAGGTCGATCGGCTTGCCCTTGAGCTTGGTCGCGAGAGCCTTGATCGAATCCGGGTTCGCGACGTCGAGGGTTTCGACCGAGACGGTCTTCTTGTACTTGCCGGCGACCTCGTTCAGGTCCTTTGCATCGGACGGTTTGCGGGCCGTGGCGATCACGGTCCAGCCTTTGTCGGCGTACTGTTTCACCATCTCGAGGCCAATGCCGCGATTGGTGCCGGTGATCAGGGCCGTGGCGGCGCTCGCCTCATTGGCGAACAGAACCGCGGTCGCGAGCAATGTCGCGCGCAGGAACTTGGTCATGGATGAGCCTCCCTCAAACGTGGCCGGATATTGGGGGCGCGGATCCGTTGCGGGCAGCACTTGTCCCTTTTGGGACCGCGCCTCGGTCGCATAGGATGGCGCCGATCATTTCAACGAGAGGATTTCGCCATGCATCGCCACATCGTGCTGTTCAATTTCAAGGACGACGTCGCCCCGGCGGATCGGGAGCGCGTTGCAGGCGAACTGGCAAAGCTGGGCACGCTGCCAACCGTGAAGCACTTCGTCTCCGGCAAGAACATCCTGCCGACTAACCCGGAGAAGATCCCCTACGAATACATGATGATGGGCGACTTCGCCGACGACGACGGCCGCCAGGCCTACGAGAAGCACGACACCCACGTGCACATCATCCGGCAGGTGTGGCTGCCGACCGCGAAGAACTACGCGGTGTTCGATATCAACTTCTGAGCCGTCAACTTCTTGAGCTAGCGCTCAAAACAACAACGGCCGCGGACCTTTCGGTGCGCGGCCGTTTTTCGTGGCGACGTGTGACGGATCAGCCTGCGGCGAGCAGGCCGATGCCGGCGGCCGCGACCAAGCTGCCGGCAATACGAACGGCTTTGGTGAAGCGCGGGCTAGCGGCAGCGGCGCCAAGACCGAGGCCCACCGCGTGCAACACGGCGGTGGCCAGGATCACGCCGGCCGCGGCGGACAGGCCGCTCATTTCAGTGCCGTGGGCGTGGCCGTGGAAAACAGCGGAGACGAAGGCGATGGCGATCGCGGCCACGGCGGGCAGCCGTGCACCGAACGCGATCAACGCGCCGATGGCGACCACGGACCCGGCAATGCCGATCTCAACGCCGGGAAGGCCGACGCCGAGCACCGCCAGCGCACCGCCGCCGATCATGCCGAGCACGAACGCGATCGGCAGCGCGAGGCGGGTCTTGCCGTCATAACTCGCCGCCCACAGGCCGAGGCCGGTCATGGCGAGCAGGTGATCGAGGCCGCCAAAGGGATGCGCGAATCCAGCACTGAAGCCCATCGCGTGAGCGCCCACGCCCGGATGCGCCCAAGCGGTGGCGGAGACGAGGGCCGCAACAGCGGCGGCGGAAATCGGAAGAAGCTTGTTCATAGTGGGCCCCTACTTCTTCTTTTTCTTCTTGTTGCCGCCGAGATGGCTGTGCGCGCCGCTGGCGGAGTGATGATGCACCTGGCCGTCGTCGTGCATGTGAATGCCCGTATCCCAGCCTTCGGTCTTGTAGGTGTCGTTGGGGTATTCGAAGTCGTGCGGCAGGTGATTGTGTTCCGACGTCAGGATCCAGTTGTAGAGCGCCGGCTTCATGCGGGCGAGGCGTGAGGCCGCGCGCTCGTGGTTCTCTTCCGGCGTCGAGAACGGATCGTGGTGGAAGTAGTTGTGCAGATCGCCGTCCGTGCGGCCGATGGCGAGAATGCCGAGTTCGGAAGCGAAGCAGCCGTGGTTGATGTAGGCCGGACGCCAGAAATACCCGCCCGTCGGCAGCTCGCCGAACTGCATCATCCAGGAGGTGCCCCAGATGTGGTACGCCTCCTCCGCGCAGTCGTGATAGCTGATGTTGTCCTGCCAGAAGCCCGGCGTCATGCAGTACAGGAACGTCATTCCGAAGGTGCGCTTGTCGATGTGCAGGATCTTCAGCAAGCAGCCCGGCGCCGTGGCGGGGAACAGCGTGGAGTTCTGCCAGTCCATGCCCTGATAGCTGTCGACCATCTTGAAATCGGTGCGGTCGGCATTCTGGTGGTCCTTGTCGGACTCCACGAAGCTCGGTGGACCGAAATTGTAGAACACCAGCAGCAGAGCTCCCTCATCGGTGCTCATCGCCGGCAGCGACACGCCCGCGGGCACGAAGGAGTAAAGGCCCTTCTGCCACTTCTTGCCGCCGATGGTCAGCGAACCTTCCATCAGCAGGAATTCATGTTCTGAGTAGCAGAAGCCCGGCGGCTGCTTGAAGCCGGCGTCGTACTGCACGGTCATGGTGCAGGCGCCGGTGTCCTTGTCGATGGACAGCATCTTGTAGTTCACGCCCGGCTTGAAGCCCGGCATCGTCAGCTTCTTGAAGCTGACATCGCGATCGACGAAGGGTTCGATATGCGGACGAGCCATCGCGGCCTCCTGATGACGTTACGCGCGGGGTCGCGCGGGCGGGCTGATTAGTAGATGACCTGCAGCGGACGGCCGTCGCGGGGACGGATCTCGCTCTTCGGGACCACGCGGCGGATGTTGAAGTGCACGTGCACCCCGCGCACTTGAATACGCTCCATGAACTCCTTCACCCACTTCTCACGTTGCGGGGTGAGGGCTTCCTGCTCCTGCACGATCTTGTCGTAGCGCTTGCGCTGGTCTTCGAGCTCAACCTTCAACCAGGCGAGCTCGTCCTTGGTGAGCTTCGGTCGCAATGTGCCGACGATATTGGTATTGCCGATGGTCACGGGTCACCCTCCGCGCAAGTCTGTAACGGCCAAGTCTACATCAGCGCTCACACCTGAAAAGCCCCTTGATACGGTTAACAAAAATCAACCGAGCCCCGGCCATCAGGTGAGCGTCGTATCGACCGCGAGGATACCCCGGCCCATCAGCGCCCGGGCCTCAAGCCGCGCGTGCAATGCGGCAACCGCCTCCAGCGGGACGGTCTCTCCGAGCGGAACGCGCCAGCGCCCCGAAGCGACGGCGTCGATGATCGTCTTGTCCACGTCCGAGCCGGGCGGGGATTCGACCTGGGTCAGGGTCATGCCGCCGACAGAGAAGCTCTTGCTGGACAGCACGCCGAAGGGGATTGGTGGCGGTTGGCCGCCACCGGTGACGCCAATGGAGAAGATGCGCCCGAGCGGCGCGATCACCTCGAAGTTCTTGGGAAAATTTGGTCCGCCGTTGCAGTCGATGATGACATCGACGCCCCGCCCGTGGGTGGCGGCCTTTACGTCCGCGATCCAGGTGTCCTTGGTGTAGTCGAAGGCCGCGTCGGCGCCGAAGGATGTGGCGTAGTCGAGCTTGGCTTGCGACCCGGCAAGGGCGATCACGGTCGCGCCGGCGTCCTTGGCGATCTGCACCAGCATCACCCCGACCGCGCCGGCGGCGGAATGGATCAGGACGGTCTCGCCCGCCTGCAGGCGCGCCGCCCTATGCAATGCGTGCCAGGCCGTGAAGGACGCGCCGCGATAAACCGCACCGGTCTTGAGATCGATGCGGTCGTCGAGCATCAGTAATTTCTCTGCCGGGGCGATCGAATAGTCGGCATAGCCGCCGAAGCTGGACCGCGAGATCACCCTGCGCCCGATCAAATCCTTGGGGACGCCGGGACCGACGGCATCGACCACGCCGCTGTGCTCAAGGCCCGGCGTGAACGGATAGGCGATGTTGAGGAAACCAAGCGTGCCGGCCCGCGCAAAAGCATCGACCGGGTTCATCCCGACGTAAGCCACCTTCAGCCGCGCCTGGCCTTCCTTCGGTTCGGGAATCGGCACCTGCTTGAGCTGCATCACCGACGGCGGACCCGCCGCATCGATAACAATGGCGCGCATAGTGGCCATCAACGTTCTCCCTCGAACAATTGCATCAGCGCACCTGACCCTGGATTGCGCACGATGGCGGCAGACACGGGCCCGATGCCGGGCATCTCGATCTCCACCGGCGGGGAGAAGCTGTGAGCGCCGACCAGGGCGCAATTTTCCAGTGCCTTCGCGAGTGACGGCACGGCGAATCCTTGTGCGAGATAGCCGATGTTGGGCGGCACCGCGAGCGGCGTGCGGTCCGGAACGGCGTAGTTCAGGGGATACGACAGCGCGACTTTGCCGAACTGATGGGCGCCGGCCATGAAGGTCGCTCGCGTCTGCGCGTCGCGTGGGCGATTGAGGAAGTGGTTGGTTTCAGGCTTCGCCAGCACCGCATCCATGTGGGTCGTCATGCCCAGCACCTGCGTGTAGAACGCAAAGGCTTTCGCGTGGTCGATGATCGAATGCGACGTGGTCGATACCTGCGTGAAGCCGGTCTGCGACTTGCCGAGCGTATTCACCTCCGCGCGCAACCTGCCGATGGTCGAGGTCGGTCCACCCGTGAGTTCCACGAGATTGATGGCGAGATTGTCCGGCCCGTCGAACAGGACCTCCACCGGCGATCCGCCTTCGGCTGAGACTTCATAGCCGACCGGCTCGCTCCAGAAATTGAACCCGCGCGCCTGGAGCGCCCTGGTGGTGGCGCGAATGTCGTCGACGTAGAAGTTCAGGTTCCACAGGCCTCGGTACGTGCGATCGCCCGGCTGCGCGATCTGCTTGCGGTCCTGAGCATCGAACTCGAGCGCGAGGATGCGGCCCACCTTGGGGCCGCCACCCGGCGTCCAGGGGGCGGAAAGCATGACCGCTCGGGCGGCGCTGCCGGGCGATAAGGCGAAGTGGCGCTCAAACGCGGGGCCTTGCCAGATCACCTCCGGCGTGGCGCTTAGGCCGATCACGTCGCGATAGAACGCCAGGGCCTTGGCGAGACACGACACGCCAAGGACCGCGACGGCCAGGGGAGATCCGGCTTCGGTCATAGATGCACCTGCTGCCGCACAATGCCCGTCCAAGGCGCGGTCGCGCAATGCCGTGTGAACGTCTCCGCCGCGCAACACGCTCCAAGGGGGGCAGCGGTCGGGTGTAGACTGCCCCGCCATTTGCAGGAGGGAGCCGTCATGAAGTTCTCGACATTCGCTGCCGTGATCGCCTTATGCGCCGGTGGCGCGCTCGCCGCGGACAAACCCGGCAGCCTTGCCGCGGGTAAGCTCACCGACATTCAAGCCGCACCGCCGAAAGCGGAGAAGACGCTCGGACGCTACACCGGTTTCGAAGGCAAGGAACGCGACCTGGGCCTGATCATGAACATGGTCATGAAAACCCTGAACGATAAAGGCGGCTACCAGCACGAGACCAACGACGCCCTGGTGAAGAGCCTGCTGTCCCATGTGCAGTTCTCCAAGGACCACAAGCTGGTGCAGGAAGCGGTGGAAGCAGAAATCAAGACCCAGGCGCCGATGCTGTTGCGCGCGCGCAAGATGATGGAAGATGCCGGCGATAAGGACATGGCCCTCAAAGCAGTGTTCGACCAGACAACGTGCCACTGGCAACTGGTGCTCGACACCCAAAGCGAACCGGGCTTGCGGCGCTACAAGTCGCCGTATGGAAATGTGTTGAAGGCCAGCGAGCGGCTCGGACAATTCGACATCGATGAGAAATGGATCCACGAGAACTGGACCATTCCGCGCATGCAGGGCTACGCCAAGCTGCTTGGCGTCGAGTTCGACGTTTCGCCGTGGCAAAACGACGGCATGATCACGGTGAAAGTGAAGGGCTACGCGCCCAAGACCGCGGCCAACACCGTCAGCCAGTAACGCCTCACGCCGAGGACGTCGAAGGTCTACTCCGCCGGCGCGGGCGCGCGGATATCGTCCTTATCCGGCGCATCGGTGCTCGGGAACAGGGCGAAGATCACCGCGCAGCAGATGAACGCCGCCAGGATGAGCGACATGCGCCCAGCGTACTTCTGTGGCTCGATCCAGATCTCCTTGAGCGATCCCCAGCGGCCGAGAATCTCTACCGTGTTCCACGCGACCAGACCGGTAGCGATGGCGTAGCGGAACGCGGAGTGCAGGCGCGTGAACTTGCGCAGGCGGTTGATCAGATAGACCGACCAGATCACGAACAGGAAGAACGTGACGTACATCGCCGGATGCTGGGCGCCGACGATGCGCTTGTCGTACATCACCAGCAGGAACACGTAGAAGAACCAGGTGATGTAGAACTTCTCCATCGCGACGATGGTGGAGATGTTGCGCTGGTAGTTCAGGGTCGGCTTTCCGACCGGCAGATGCAGGGCACGATGGAGCCAGCGGAAGGAGTTGCAGCGAGTCTCGCGATTAAAGAAGAAGTAGACCAGCGTCGCCGCCAGCACGCCGATGGATGACGGCAGTACGAGATACTCCGGCAACTGCGGCGGGCCGACTTCGCGCGGTATCGGCAGCACGCCGATGTGTCGTGAGTAGAACACGTAAGAGAACTCGACCCAGCCGGACCACATCCAACCGCCGCCGAAGAACCCGCACCAGGTGGCGATGTTCTCGTCGTCGTTGAAGCGTACGCCGACATACATGGCGATGAGGCCGATCAAGCCTTGCGCAAAGGCGGCCCAGTACTGGCCTTCCTTGAAGACACTCATGATCAGCACCATCACCGAGTGACCGATGGCGGTGAAGATGAACACCAAAGCAAAGGCAATAATGCCGATGAACGGTGGTCGCTTAAGCATGGAGATCATGAGGTCCTCCTGCCAGGTCGGTTGAGACGCGGTTTAGCCCTTGGATGCCGTCGGCTTCGGATCGTCCTTCATGGGCTCGCCCCATTTCGGATTAAGCTTCTCGTACTTGTCCGGGCCGAGACCCAGGCTCGAGATATCCATCACGAAGGTATACATGCCGGCCATGAAACCGGGCCCGGTGGACCGGGCGAACAGCATCTTCTTGCCGTCCGGCGACGTCGCCGGGAAGCCGTCGAAACTGTCGTTGAAGGTGAGGCGCCGCGGCGGTCCCCCGGCGAGATCGCCGAGATAGACTTCCCAGTTCGTTTCGGTGACCGGCTTGACGAACACATAGTGGCGCCCGTCGCTCATGGGGTACGGCGCCCAGTTCATGTCACGGTCGAAGGTGTAGCGCTTCCATTCCGTACCGTCCTTCTTGATCGTGAAGACAGTCATCGGCGTGGGCTTCACCTTGCCGAACTCGGAGCGGCGCCAGGCGCGGAACATGATGTGCTCGTTGTCCGGTAGGAAGAATGGCGCGCCTTCCTGCCAGTCGGCCGTGTTGGTGATCTGCTTCTGATTGGTGCCGTCCGGATTCATGGTCCAGAGGTCCATCTTGCCGTCGATCTGGCGGCCGAAGACGATCGTCTTGCCGTTAGGCGAAACCGACACCTCCGCCTCGTAGAACTTATTATTGGTGAGTCGCTTGACGTTCTTGCCGTTGAGATCGGACGTGTAGAGTTCGCCGCCTTGCGGGTAGTCGCTCTGGTCCGACCAGTTGCCGACAGGCATATCCAGGTTGTCCTTGGTGGACGTCCAGATCAGCCGCTTCATATCCGGGAAGAAGTACGAGCAGGCATCCTGGCCCGTGTCATTGATGCGCCGGATGTCGGTGCCCTGATCGGTGAAGGTGTAGGTGAGCGAGCCGGGACGGCCCATGGCGTTCTTCTTCGCCTGCGGATCTTGCGTTTGCGCGATGACATGCAGGTTGTCCGGTGCGTAGTAGGCTTCCGCCGCACTCGGGACGTTTGGAATCTTCCACACCGGCATCTCGGTGCCTTCGGACGCCGCCTTGTTCACCGGAGCCGCGGGCGGTTTCGGCGCAGCCGGTGCAGCGGCGGCTTGCGGCGCGGTCGCTTTCGGAACCTCTGCCTTGGTGGCGGGCTTACTCTCTGCGTTCATGCAGCTCGACAGCACGACCGCCGCCACGCAGCTCAAGAGTACCGATCGCATCGAACGCCTCCCCACGAGTCCCAAAACGTAATGCGAGGATGACAATGCAAAGCCCTGAGCTTGGCAAGGCAAAACCGGACAAACCTATTGGCGCGGCCAAGCTTCGGTGGGCCTTTAGGTGCAGTGCACGCAGGAACGCGAACACGCGTCCACG
The DNA here is from genome assembly GCA_947476275.1 of Fidelibacterota bacterium. Lineage (GTDB taxonomy): Bacteria > Pseudomonadota > Alphaproteobacteria > Rhodospirillales > Rhodospirillaceae > SCTM01. Next base: position 81,571 of record CANJPQ010000015.1, on the reverse strand, counting down.
GCGTTGACCGAGAGCGCTACAGCAACGCCAACACTTCGGTCGCGGCGCGTTCGCCGGACTCCAGCGCACCCTCCAGGCCGCGCGTCGAATCCGCGGTGTGCTCGCCGGCAAAGTGCACGCCGTTCACCGGCTTGGCCATATCGGCCTTGAGACGGCCGATCATGCCGGGTCGCCAGTACGCGTACATGCCGCCGGCATAAGGATCGTTCACCCAGCTCCACGCGCGCTCCATCTTCACCGCGCCTTTGGTGGCAGGGCGTACTGCGGCGAGGGCTGCCATATAAGCCTGCTTCGCATCTTCGATCGGCAGGCGATTGAGCGTCATCGCCTGCCGCCCGGTCAGGAACACGTAGAGTCCGACAATGTCCTTGCCGTCGCGCACGACGTTGGTACGACCGATCTGTGAATCCGACCAGGTTTGCGGCGGCAGGCCGTCGCTTTCCCAGAATTTCTTGGCCACCGAAAGATACGCATGCCAGCACACGCCGTAAGGCATGGTGTTAACCGCCTCAGCCTGCGCACCGCCCAGGCCCGGATCGAAATCCACCAGACGTAAAGCGGAGAACGGCAGCGTGACGATGGCGCGCTTGCCGTGGAACCGCCGGCCGTCGCGCGCGATCACGTCGACACCGCCCGCGCTGCCGCGCACGGCCGCGATCGGGGCATTCAGAATGAGATCCCCTTTGAGCGCCTTGCGCATGGCGTTCGGCAGCGACTGATTGCCGCCCTCGATCGACCAGAAGTACGGCGGCCCGCTTTGCATCTGACTAGCTGCGAAGTTGGATACATGGAACATGTGAACGGAGGACAGATCGTATGGCGTGTGGCCGTAGCCGGGATTGGCGCCGAAGCCGAGGCCGATCGCAGCGTCCGAAAGACCGCGCGCCTTCATCAGCGCATAGACCGAGGTGTCGTCCTTGAACTTTGCTGGCTCGACCCAGGACTCGAGATCGGCGAACGTCTTGACGCGATCGAGCATGCGGAAACGGAAGGCGTCCGGCGTGATCTGCTTGTCCGCGTCGGCGAAGGGATTCAGCGCGTGGGTCGGCCAGTCCTTGCGCTCGATGTTCTGGCCTTTGATGTTGTAGACCCAGCCGGCGGGCGCGTTCTCTTCCCCATGGCGCTTCACGCCCAGCCGGTCGCTCCAATCGAGGAAGCGCGCGTACATCGACCCGACAGACGAGCCCCCGGCTTCGGGCTTTCCCGGAAGATCGGTGAAAGTGTAGCAGCGCCCACCGACGCGATTCTTCGCCTCCACGACGACAACGCTTTTGCCCTGTTCCTCCAAGATCATGGCAGCGATCAGGCCGGAGAGGCCGGCGCCGACGATCACGACATCGACATCCGTGCTCATACGCGGCGCGGCGGCGAAGACCGGCTTGGCAAGCGCGGCCGCGCCGATAAGTCCGAGGCTGGACCGGCGTGTCAGATCAACCATTGGCGTCGACCTGCTGCACGATGATGCGGCTGCCGTCTGGCGACATGACGATACCCTCGTAGCCGACCGTCGGCGTCCCGCCAGTCCCCGTGAGTCGCGTCGGTTCATTCATCACGCGCACACCGTTCTGTTTAAAGACCGCGAAGCTCTTGGCGATGTCCTTGACCTTGACGACGATCATCGCATCCCCCGCGCGCGGGGCTTGGTCGATCGGATGATCGAGCGGCGTGAAGCTGGCCCCCATCGGCGCCATCAGGCCGATCAAAGGCCCGCCGGTGGCGCCGGGTTCGAGAATCATAAAGTGCACCTTCGCACCCGGCGGCAGCTTCAGCGTCTTGGGCGTCTCATCGCCGCCGAAGTTCGGCGTATCCATGCGCACCTTGTAGCCCAGCGCATCGACCCAGAAGGCTTTGGCCTTGGCGATATCGTTGGTGAAGAACGTCACGCGTCGCAGCGTGCCGCCATCGTAAGGCGGCTGATAGGGCGCATCCAGGCTGCGGGCGATGCGGAAGCCGAAGAAGTTGTCGCGCTTGTCTGGATCGTCGCGGCCGGGCCACGCGATGCGGTTGCGCTCCGGCGCGGTCATCCAGCCGCCGCCGCGGTTCTCGTGGAATTCGCCACAGCCCTCCCATACCCACGCGGTGCCGTCTTTGGGCCGCCCCTGGCTGCTGCCGGCGTAGCAGTCCGCCTGCCATTCCCACACGTTGCCAATCATGTCGTAGAGCCCGAACGCGTTGGGCTTGAACTTGCCGACAGGTGCGACGTCGGCGTAGCCGTCCTTGCATTGGGCGTGCACCCAGTTGAAGGGATATTTCTCCGCCGAGGAAATGTCGAAGGTGTTGGCGTATTGGCAGGCGTCGTCCGGGGACTCCCCCCAGAAGCGCGACGTGGTGGTACCGGCACGGGCGGCATACTCCCACTCCGCTGTGGAGGGTAGCCGATAGGTGTGGCCGGTCTTCTGCGACAGCCAAGCCGCAAAAGCCACGGCGTCGTTCCACGACACGCACGCGACCGGGTGCTCGTCCTTCGGCTCAGCGGGCTGCATGGGCTGTTCCCAATTGGCAGCGTCGCTTTCCTTGAACTCCTTGTCCCACACACGGCACTGGTGTTTTGTCTGATGGCCGGTCTCGGCGACAAATTGCTTGTACTGGCCGCGGGTCACTTCGGTGCGACCAAGGGCGAACGTGCGCGCGATGGCGATTTTGGCCTGGGGGGTTTCGCCGCGGGAGGGATCAACCTCCTTCGCGTTCGCAGCAGTCCCCATGATAAAATTGCCCGGCGGCACGATCACCATCTCCGGGCAGGTCGCGCAGTCCTTGATCACCGTTCCCGCAGCGAGATCGGCTTCCTTGCCGCCGACCGCTTTTACCGCCGCGGCGGTGTCGAGCACCTTGGGTTTGGCAGGCGCTTGTGCAGCGTGGGCAGGCAACTGCAGTGCCGCAATAAGCATCAGGGCGTGGATCATTGTTCCTCCAGCGTCAGATCGCGGGCGATGCGGAAACCGATGGTAGCGTCGCGCGTGTCCGGCGTCGCCTGCATCCGCTTGGCAGAGCGCGCTTCGGTTGGACGGCTGGCCCAGGAGCCGCCGCGCACGCTGCGGGTTTCGCAGCCGCCCTGCCACACCCAAGCCCGGCCGTCGGGCGGGCGGCCCCAGTAGCTGCCGGTGTAGCAATCGGCGGTCCACTCGGTCACGTTGCCGATCATGTCGTGCAGCCCGAACGCATTCGCTTTGAACTGCCCCACCGGCGCCACGCCAGCGTAGTTGTCGCGGCAGCGTGCATAGGGCACGGCGAATAGGTAGATCGCCTGCGCGGTGACGTCGAACACATTGGCGTTTTCGCACGCCAACGACAGGGACACGCCTTCGAATGAATTGTTGCCGAACGGGCGCGGCGCGGTGCTGCCGGCGCGGACGGCGTATTCCCACTCGCTCTCGGAAGGCAGCCGGTAAGGCTTGCCCGTCGTCTTCGTAAGCCAAGCGACGTAGGCCGTCGCATCGTCCCAACTGACACAGGCAACCGCCTCACGCGGGTCCTTGGCGCGCCAGGTTGCCTTGGGATCGACGACCCAGCCGTCGTGCCACACGCGGCAACCGGGCGCAGGCTTATAGCCGGACGCTTTCACGAAGCGCGCGTAGTCGCCGACGGAGACCTCGAACTTGCCGAGCGCGAACGGCTTGGCGATGGTGACTGCAAGCGGCATCTGCTCACCGGTGTCGCGATCGGATTCGTCCGCCGCGCCGAGCGCATTGGCGCCGTCCGCGCCCATCATGAACTTGCCGGCGCGCACGATCACGAGTTCCGGGCACTCCGGACAATCCTTCAGCACGCGCGGCGGCTCCGCCGCAGTCGCCGAAAATAGGAACAGCGCGAGAAACGCGATCATCGCATCTCCTCCGCCGAAAGGTCGCGCACGACGCGGAAGCCGCCGAAGTCGAAATGATCCGTGGCGGTGGCATCGCCGTGATACCCGGGACGCGCGCGATCGGTGGAGGTGAACCAACCGCCGCCGCGCTGGATCACCCGCCGACAGCCGCCCTCCCACACCCAGGCGCGCGCATCCTTTGGGCGGCCGATGTGGCTCTTAGTGGCGCAGTCCTCAGCCCATTCCCACAGATTGCCGATCATGTCGTAGAGCCCGAAGGCATTGGGCTTCAAGGATCCGGCCGGAGCCACATCGGCGAAGCCGTCCTCGCACATCGCATGCTCCCACGCGAGCGGGATGGCGGCACGGGTGCTGAGGTCGTAGATGTTGGCGGTCTTGCAGGCGCCGTTGGGATTGTCGCCCCACGGATAAAGCGTCTGCGTTCCGGCGCGGGCGGCATATTCCCACTCGGCCTCGGTCGGCAGGCGATAGGGCTTGCCGGTGGTTTTGGCGAGCCAAGCGATATACGCCTTCGCCTCCGGCCAACTCACGCAACTCACCGGATGGTTCGGCTGCGGGTTGCGCGGCACACCCGGCGTCTTCCAGGTGCGGTTGGGGTCGTCCTCATAGCGCCCCTTCTCGAAGCTCCAGACCCGACAGAGGATTGTCGGCGCAAATCCCACGGCATCGGCATACGCCGAGAACTGCGCGTTGGTCACTTCGGTGCGCCCCATCGCGAACGGGCGCGGCACGGTCATGGGGACTTGCGGCGATTCACCGGTCTCGTCCTGCGCGATTGCGCCGGGTGGAGAGCCCATCAGGAACGTGCCCGCTGGGATGACGACCACCGGTGGACAGGTCGAACAATCCTGAATGACGGTGCCCGGCGCCGGCGCTGCGAACGCCGCACCCTGCGGCCATGCCGCCGCGACGCAGACGGCGAGAGTTGCAAAAAGACGTGCCATGGTTTGGTCCCCCTCGGCGGGAAGACCTTAGCCCATGCGCTTACGTCATCGTAAGCCCGGCGTTGCGGAACGGCAGCTTGCGGATGCGATTTCCCGTGGCCGCGTAGATCGCATTCGCCAATGCCGGCGCGATGCCGGGCACGGATGCCTCGCCGGCACCGCCGGGCTTGGCATCACTTTCGATGACTTTGACCGCGATCTCCGGTGCGGTTGCGAGCGTGACCATGCCGTAGTCGATGAAGTTGCCCTGCTTCACCGCGCCGTTCTCCACCGTGATCTCGCCGAACAACGCCGCGGACAGGCCGAAGATGATGCCGCCTTCCATCTGGGCAACGACGGTCGTGGGCTCGACGATGAAGCCGGCGTCGTACACACACCAGACCTTCTCGACCTTGAGTTCGCCCTTGGCGACCGAGACTTGCACCACCTGCGCGACCAGCGCATCGAAGCCCGGCGTGAAGGAAACGCCGAGCCCCTGCCCGGGCGCCAACGTGCGGCCCCAGCCGGACATCTCCGCGACCGCGTCGAGGACCTTCACGGCGCGGGCGTTGTCCTTCACCAGCATCCGGCGATACGCGAGCGGGTCTTTGCCGGCCGCGACGGCCAATTCGTCAATCGCGCTTTCAGAGAAGAAGCCGGTATAGGACGCGCCGACCGAACGCCAGAATCCCACCGGCATGTGGGCTTTGGCTTCGACGTAGTCGATGAGCGTGTTGGGGATTCCGTAGGCAGCGCTGATGGCGCCGCCCACCGCGGTCGGATCGATCATCGGCGGCTTGGGCGAACGCTTCTGGTAGGTGAACAGGGATTGACCCGACAGCCGCGCATGCATCGCAGTGATGGCGCCGTCCTTGTCCAGTGCGGCGGCGACGCGCGCCGCATAGCCCGGACGATAGCAGTCGTGCTGGATGTCTTCCTCGCGCGTCCACATCATACGCACCGGGCGGCCCGGCATAGCTTTGGCGAGCAGCACAACCTGGCGGATGAAATCGAGTTCCCACTTCCGGCCGAAGCCGCCGCCGGCGAGCATGGTATTCATGCGCACGTTCTCGAACGGCACGCCGGTGAGGGTGGCCGCGAGTTGGCGTGCCTCGCCCTGCTGCTGGGCAGGCGCCCACATCTCGACGCGATTGGTCTCCACCACACAGGTGGCCGCCATGGGCTCCATGCAGGCGTGGGCGAGATAGGGCACTTCGTACACCGCGCTCCAGGTCTTCGCCGCCGTCTTCATTGCGCCGGGCACGTCGCCGACCTTGCCGTTGCCGAAGGTGAGCGGCAGCGCCGCAGCGTCGTTGTCGAGCGACGTCAGCATCGCCCGTGTCATCTCGCCGGTGGCGTAACGCTCGTTGCCCTTGGTATCCCACGCGATGTTCAAGGCCTCGGCGGCCTTCTTGGCCGGCCAGAAGCCGTCGGCGATGACACCGATGCCGTTGAAGTTCCCCTGCGCATCGGTGAGTTCCACCAGCTTCTGCACGCCCGGGAACTTGGCCGCCGTGTCGTAGGATTTCACCGTGCCGCCGAACACCGGGCAGGTGCGCACGGTGGCGTGCAGCAGGCCCGGAAGAATAACGTCGGTGCCGAACATCACCGATCCATCGACCTTCGCGGGCGTGTCCTTGCGCAGCGTCGGCTTGCCGATCAGCTTGAACTGATCGGGCGATTTCAGTGTCGGCGCCTCCGGCACCGGCATCTTCGCCGCAGCGGCGGCAAGCGCGCCGTAGGTGGCCGACCGCTTGGACGCATCGTGGAACACGACGCTGTTCTCCGCACGGCATGTGGCCGGGGCGACGTTCCATTGCTTCGCGGCGGCGGCGATCAGCATCGCTTTGGCCTGGGCGCCGATCTTGCGCATCAGCGGCGCATACCCGGGGATCGCGTCGGAATTGCCCGTGGTCTGGCGCTTCTTGTTGGGATTGGCGAAGGCCATATCCGCCGGTGCCAGCGACGTCGTGACCAGCGCGAAATCCGCGTCCAGCTCCTCGCAGAGAATTTTCGGCAGGCTGGTGATGATGCCCTGCCCCATCTCGATCCCGCCGACCTGGATCGCGATCGTGTTGTCGGGCGCGATGTGCAGATAGGCCATGAAGTCGCCGCCCGCGCCGCGCATCTCGGCCGCGCGCGCTGCAGGCATTGCGCAGGAGAGCAGCAGGCCGCTGACGCTGCCGACAAAGCCGCGGCGGGAGAATGTGGGGCGCGCGATATGCGTCATGGTCGTCTCCTCGATTGTCGCGGCCACTCTATCACGCCAGGGCCCGCGGTTCGCGGCCCTTCACCGCACAAATGCGTTGGCGCACCGCCGGGCGGGGATGCTGTTCGGTACCATGCTCGTAGGCGACGACCTGCAAGGCCGCGAATGCAGCCGGCAATTCCCCCGGCGCCAGCAGGAAGTCCGGGTTGCGCGGGCGCCCCAGCTTCTCGTTGCCCTGGCCGAAGGTCTCGAACAGCAGCACGCCGCCGTCCGCCAGCCCGGCGACCAAATGCGGAAAGTGGGCGCGGTGCAGATAGTTGGCGACGACAATCCCGTCGAAGCGGCCCGGTGCGAACGGCCACACGCCGGTCTCGAGATCGGCGGCGATCACCTCGATGCCGATTGCATCCTTGAGGCCCGTGACGTCGATATCCGTCGCCGTGACCTTGTGGCCAAGGGCCGCAAGTGCGCGGGCATGGCGGCCGTGACCGGCGGCCACGTCCAGCACCGTCCCGCCCGGCTTGATGAGGGACGCCCAGCGCATGATCCAGGGGGACGGCGGGATGTTCGTGTCCGTGGGTCGGTCAAAGCTCGGCATGAGGCACTCTAAATCGACTTGGGCCGGCGCGCCCACTAGGATCGTGGACATGACACTCGCACGACGCACCGTCGCTTTCGGACTTCCTGCACTTGCGGCAGCGTCGGCCTTCGCAGCGGACGACGCGGGCATTGCCCTCCACAAGCGGCTGATCACGTTCGATGCCGAGATGGATATCCCCGACGACTTCATGACCGGCGATAAAGATTTCGGCCGCGAAACCGCGATGCAGATCGATCTGCACAAAATGGATCGCGGCGCGTTGGACGGCGCGGCCTTCGTGGTGTTCGTCAATCAGGACAAGCGCACGCCGGAGCTGTACGCCAAGGCGCGCGCCGGGGCCCAAGCCAAGCTTGTTGCGATTGAGAAGATGCTCAGCGCCTACCCCAAGCGCATTGCGTTAGCCCGTCGCGCCGCGGACGTGCCGAAGATCGTGGCGGCGAAGAAGCACTTCGCCGTGATCTCGATCGTCAATGCGTATCCGCTTGGCGAAGACCTGTCGTGGCTGCCTGAGTTGTATGCACGCGGGCTGCGCATGATGGGGTTCACGCACGCCGGTCACAATCAGTTCGCGGACTCCTCGCGGCCGCAGGAAAAACTTGGCGACGGCAAAGCGGAGCACGGCGGCCTGTCGGCGCTCGGCAAACAGGCGGTCGCGGAGATGAACCGCCTGGGCATCATCGTTGACGTATCGCAACTCACGCCCGACGGCGTGATGCAGTGCGTGAAACTATCGCGCGCGCCGGTGGTGGCATCGCACTCCGCCGTACGCAAGCTGGTCGAGAGCACGCGCAATCTCACCGACGAGGAAATGCTGGCGATCAAGGCGAACGGCGGTGTGGTGCATATCGTCGCCTTCGGCAGCTATCTCAAGACGCGAACGAAGGAGCAATTCGCCGCCCTTGCCGCGCTCAACGCCGGCTTTGGGATGAAACCCTTTGACGAGGCCACCAAGGTGCTGCCTGCCGACAAACTGCCGGCCTATCGCACGCAATACGATGCCTATCTGGCTGCCTACCCGCCCGCGGATGTGGGCAATATGGCCGATGCCATCGACTATGCCGTAAAGCTGATCGGCATCGATCATGTCGGCATCTCCACGGATATGGAGCACGGCGGCGGGATCGTCGGCTACAAGGACGCGGGCGAAGCCCCCGGCTTGACCCGGGAGCTTGCCAAGCGCGGCTATGCCGAACGCGATCTCGGCAAGCTCTGGAGCGGCAATTTCCTGCGGGTCTGGCAGGCCGTGGAAAAGGCCGCCGCGCGTCGCTAGACCCGCGTCGCAGCCATGAGAATTCGGCATGGCCCGGCCGTCGAAGGCAGGCGATGACAAGTCCCGCGCAAGCGACTAAGACAAATCCGAATTATCGAGCCGGAGCATGCAATTGGCGCCCGACAAAGACACGTTGCCATTGGCTGGGGACTTTCCCGCGGCGAGCCACGCCGGCTGGTTGAAGCTGGTCGATAAGGTTCTAAACGGCGCACCGTTCGACAAGAAGCTGGTCGCGCGCACCTATGACGGCCTGTCGATCCAGCCGCTGTATACGGCGGACGATTGGAACAGCGCCGGCGATCCCTCCGGATACCCCGGCGCCGCGCCCTACACCCGTGGCGGCCGCGCCACCGGTACGGCCGAGAACGGCTGGGACATCCGCCAAGTTCACAGTCACCCGGATCCGGAGGTCGTGAACCGCCATATCCTGGAAGACCTCGAGCGCGGCGTGACCTCCATCGTGCTGCGTGTGGACCCGAGCGGCAAGAACGGTACCGCGGTGCGCTCCAAAGCCGACCTCGATACGGCGTTGAAAGGCGTGCTGCTCGACATCGCGCCGATCGTGTTCGATCCCACCGGCCCGACGCTGCCGATGGCGGCGTTGTTCATGCAGGTGCTGAGCGAACGCGGCCTGAAGAACGATGCGTTCACCGGCAGCTTCGGCACCGACCCGCTCGGAGCATTGGCGACAACCGGCACGCTGATCACCGACATAGACACGATCCTCGCGCGCATGGCGGATACCACCGCCTATGTGGCGAAGCATTATCCCAACGCGCGCACGCTCAACATCAAGACCACGCCCTATCACGGCGCCGGCTGCGGCGAAGCGCAAGAGCTCGGCATCGCCATGGCGACGGCGGTGGAATACCTGCGGCGCATCGTGAGTGCGGGCATGGATATCGACACCGCCGCGCGGCAGGTGGCATTCACCATCACGACCGATGCGGACATGATCTTGAGCATCGCGAAGATCCGCTCCTTGCGCCGCCTGTGGGGCCGCGTGGCGGAAGCCTGCGGCGCAAAGGAAGCCAACCGCGTGGCGCCGGTCACGGCAATCACCGCGCCGCGCATGTACAGCAAGCGCGATCCGTGGGTGAACATCCTGCGCGGCACGGTGGCGTGTTTCGCCGCCGGCGTAGCGGGCGCGGATGCGATCACGGTGCTGCCGTTGGATTATGCGCTGGGCTATCCCAGTACGCTGGCGCGTCGCGTGGCACGCAACACGCATGTTGTGCTGCAGGAAGAGTCCGGCCTCGCCAAGGTGATCGATCCCGCCGGCGGCGCGTGGACCTTCGAGAAGCTCACGGACGATCTCGCGGTTGCGGGTTGGGCGTTCTTCCAGAAGATCGAGAAGGCCGGCGGCATCGCCAAAATGCTGCTCGACGGCACGCTGGCGACGGAGATCGCCGCGGTGCGCGAGGCCCGGCTGTCCAACATCGCCAAGCGCAAGGATGCGCTCACCGGCATCAGCGAGTTCCCCAACATCCACGAAGCCGACGTGGTGGCGGAGAAAGCCGACATCGATGCCGTTTTGAAAAAGCGCGACCAGGGCCCGGTCGGCGATGCCGGCCAGCTGCCGCCCGCCGGGAAGGGCGAACTCATGGCCGCCTTGGTGGAGGCAGCCAAGAAGGGCGCGAACCTGCCGGCGATGTCCAAAGGTCTCGCGACCGGCACGCCGATCACCGCGACCGCCCTGCCGCAGATGCGCCTCAGCCAAGACTTCGAAACCCTGCGCGATGCGGGCGACGCGTTCAAAGCCAAGTTCGGCGCACGGCCGCAAATGTTTCTCGCCAACCTCGGCACCGTCGCCGAATTCACCGGCCGCGCCACCTACGCCAAGAACTTCTACGAAGCCGGCGGCATCGAGACGATCACAGGCACCGGCGGCACGGACATCACCGCCATCACAGCGGACTTCAAACGCAGCGGCGCGCCGTTCGCGATCGTGTGCGGCACCGATGCGGCCTACGCCACCCATGCCGCCGATCTGGCGAAGGCCTTGAAAGAGGCCGGCGCCGGCATCGTTCACCTCGCCGGCCGCGGCGGCGACTTGGAAGCCGCCCTCAAGAGCGCGGGCGTCGACGGTTTCATCTATATGGGGTGCGACGTGCCGAAGGTCCTCAAAGACGTCCACAAACAACTGGAGGCCGCATGAACAAGGCCACCATCCCGAACTTCGCCGACATTCCACTGGCCTCGCCGGCCAATGCGGTCGGCGCGGATCCCAAAGCCTGGATGAAGCTTGAGAACTGGGAGACGCCGGAAGGCATCTCCGTGAAGCCGCTGTTCGCCGCGGACGACCTGGCGGGCCTCGACTTCCTCAATGCCCGCCCCGGCATGGCGCCGTTCCTGCGCGGGCCGTATCCGGCGATGTACGTCACACAGCCGTGGACCATTCGCCAGTACGCCGGCTTCTCGACGGCGGAAGATTCCAACGCGTTCTATCGCCGCAACCTGGCGGCGGGGCAGAAGGGCCTTTCGGTCGCATTCGACCTCGCCACCCATCGCGGTTACGACAGCGATCATCCGCGTGTGTCGGGCGACGTCGGCATGGCCGGCGTGGCGATCGATTCCATCCTCGACATGCGCACCCTGTTCGACGGCATCCCGCTCGATCAGATGAGCGTGTCCATGACCATGAACGGCGCGGTGCTGCCGGTGCTGGCGCTGTATATCGCCGCGGCGGAAGAACAGGGCGTGAAGCCCGCGCAGCTTTCGGGAACCATCCAGAACGACATCCTGAAAGAGTTCATGGTGCGGAACACCTACATCTTCCCGCCCGAACCGAGCATGCGGATCATCTCCGACATCTTCGCCTACACGTCGAAGGAGATGCCCAAGTACAATTCGATCTCGATCTCCGGCTATCACATGCAGGAAGCCGGTGCGACCGCCGACCTGGAACTTGCCTATACGCTGGCGGACGGCGTGGAGTACGCCCGCGCCGGACTCGCCGCCGGTCTGGATATCGATGCCTTCGCGCCACGCCTGTCGTTCTTCTGGGCGATCGGCATGAACTTCTTCATGGAAGTCGCGAAGATGCGCGCCGCCCGCCTGCTGTGGGCGAAGCTAATCAAGCCGTTCAATCCCAAGACCGACAAGTCGCTGGCCTTGCGCGCGCACTGCCAGACGTCGGGCTGGAGCCTGACGGCGCAGGACGTGTTCAACAATGTCGTGCGTACGGGCGTCGAAGCCATGGCGGCGACCCAAGGGCACACCCAGTCCCTGCACACCAACGCGCTGGACGAAGCATTGGCGCTGCCGACGGACTTCTCTGCCCGCATCGCCCGCAACACCCAGTTGTTCATCCAGCAGGAGACCGGCACCACCCGCGCGGTCGACCCGTGGGGCGGCAGCTACTACGTCGAGCGGCTGACCTACGAACTGGCCAAGCGCGCGTGGGAGCACATTGAAGAAGTCGAAAGCCTCGGCGGTATGACCAAGGCTATCGGTGCGGGCATCCCGAAGCTGCGGATCGAAGAAGCCGCCGCCCGCACCCAGGCGCGCATCGACGCCGGCCGCCAGACCGTGGTGGGGGTGAACAAGTACCGCCTGGACGAAAAAGAGGACATCGACGTTCGCAAGGTCGATAATTCCGCCGTGCGCGGCGCGCAGATTGCTAAACTGAAGAAATTGCGCAGCGAGCGCGACGAAGCGGCGTGCCAGAGATCGCTGGAGGCGCTGACCAAGGCGGCACAGACCGGCACGGGCAACTTGCTCGCCCTGTCGATCGACGCGGCCCGGGCGCGCGCCAGTGTCGGCGAGATGACGATGGCGTTGGAGAAGGTCTACGGGCGTCACGTCGCCGAGATCAAATCCATCGCCGGGGTGTACAGGAAAGAAGTGGGCAACGATAAGACCGTGCAGAAAGTGCTGCAGATGGTGGAGGCCTTCGGCGAGAAAGAAGGCCGTCGCCCGCGCATCCTCATTGCCAAGATGGGGCAGGACGGCCACGACCGCGGCCAGAAGGTGATCGCCTCCGCGTTCGCCGATCTCGGCTTCGACGTCGACATCGGGCCCTTGTTCCAAACACCAGCGGAAGCCGCCAAACAGGCTGTCGAGAACGACGTGCACATCATCGGCGCAAGCTCGCTGGCCGCGGGTCACCTGACCCTCGTGCCGGAACTGAAGGCGGAGCTGACGCGCCTGGGCCGCGACGATATTCTTGTTGTGGTCGGCGGCGTGATCCCGCCGCAGGACTTCGATGAGCTGACCAAGGCCGGCGCCGCGGCAATCTTCCCGCCGGGCACGGTGATCAGCGAGGCGGCCATCGGGCTGCTCGAAAAACTCAACGCCGCTTTGGGGCACTGAGTGATCGCCAAAGCGCAGAAGCCCGCGACCGCCGACGCTTACGTCGCGGGCGTTCTGTCCGGCGACCGGGCCAAGCTGGCCCGTGCAATCACGCTGATCGAATCCCGCAACGCGGATCATCAGCGCATGGCGCAGGAGATGCTGACGCAGCTTCTGCCGCGCACCGGGAAATCTTTGCGCATCGGCATCAGCGGCCTGCCCGGCGCGGGCAAAAGCACTTTCATCGACGCCTTCGGCAGCATGCTGACGGCGGCCGGCCATAAGGTTGCCGTGCTGGCGGTGGACCCGACCTCCTCGCGCACCGGCGGCAGCATCCTGGGCGACAAGACGCGCATGGCGCGGCTGGCGATCGATCCACACGCCTACATCCGCCCCTCGCCCACCGGCGGCACGCTTGGCGGTGTCGCGCGGGCGACGCGGGAAGCCATTCTCGTGTGCGAAGCCGCGGGGTTCGACGTGGTGCTCGTCGAGACGGTCGGCGTCGGCCAGAGCGAGATCACGGTCGCCGAGATGGTGGACTTCTTCCTGGTCCTGATGATCGCCGGCGGTGGCGACGAGCTGCAGGGCATCAAGAAAGGCGTGCTGGAGATCGCCGACATGATCGCGATCACGAAGGCCGACGGCGACAACGCGCGGCGTGCCGAGATCACCGCGAAGGACTATCAACACGCCCTGCGCATCATCACGCCGAACAGCCCGACGTGGACGCCGCCCGTGGCCACCATCAGCGCGCTGGAGAACAAGGGGCTCGACGCCCTGTGGGATCGTATCGTCCAGCACCGCCGCCTTGTCACCATGTCGGGCGAGCGCGACGAGAAGCGCCGAAACCAGCAGGTGCGATGGATGTGGTCCCTCGTCGAGGACCGCCTCATGACCAGGCTCAAGGCCCTTCCGTCCGTGAAAGCGCTTGAGAAGGATGTTGGCGCCGGAAAGACAACGCCGGTGCTGGCGATGGAGAAACTGCTGGCGACGTTCAGCAAGGGGGAATGAATGCGGAGCATCTTGCTTGCGGCGGTGGCGTTGTTGGCCTGGCCGGCCTGTGCCGAGACCGATGCGGAGCTGATTGCCCGCGCTCATGCCATCCATGATCGAACCCTGACCATCGACACCCACGTCGACATCCCGGCGAACTTCGGCTCCGATGCCTACGACATGATGAAGCCCGGCCCGCGCGGGCAGCAGGTGCATCTGCCCACGATGCTGGAGGGCGGATTGGATGCGACGTTCCTGATCGTGTTCGTCGGCCAGGGGGAGCGCAGCACCTGGGGCTATGCCAAAGCATTGTCGGACGCGTTTGTGAAGTTCGCTGCCATCCATAAGGTCGCGGACGCGACCTATCACGACAAGATGGAACTCGCCTACACCGCCGCCGACGTGCGGCGCATCTACAAGAGCGGCAAGAAGGTCGCGCTGATCGGCGTGGAGAACGGCTATCCCATCGGCAAGGACATCCGCCTGCTCGATCAGTTCTATGACTATGGCGCGCGCTATTTCGGCGAAGTGCACAACGGGCACAACGATCTGGCAGACTCCGCCCAGCCGGACAAACGGCGCAACGAAGCCGCCGAGGAGCATGGTGGGTTGTCGCCGCTGGGCAAGGACGTGGTCCGGCGGCTGAATGAGCTTGGGATCATGGTGGATGTGTCCCATTCCTCCGACAAGAGCACGCTCGAGATGGCGCGCCTGTCCGCCGCCCCGATCATCGCCTCCCATTCCGGCGTGAAGGGTGTCTTCGCTCATCCGCGCAATCTGACGGACGAAGGACTGCTGGCGATCAAGAAGACCGGCGGCGTGGCGCAGATGATCGCTTTCGACGACTACCTGCGCGCGGTGGCGCCCGAGAAGACCGCGGAGATCTCGGCGCTTTACAAGGAATACGGGCTGACCCAACCGGGCGATCTGGCCAAGCTGCCGGCGGACGCGCTGGCCGCGTATGACAGAAAGATGTCGGAGCTCGAACTCAAGTGGCCGCGCGCGGGCGTGAGGGAGTTGATCGATCACGTCGACTACGCCGTGAAGAAAGCCGGGATCGACACGGTCGGCATCGCGTCGGATTTCAACGGCGGCGGCGGCATCGCCGGGTGGAACAGCGCGGCGGAGACGTTCAACGTCACCCTCGAGATGGTAAAGCGGGGTTATACCGAAGAGCAGATCGCCAAGATTTGGGGCGGAAACCTCTTGCGCGTGATGGAGCGGGTCGAGGAACATGCCGCCCGCGAAAAGAAGAAGCACAAATAGGTTTATGAGTCACGACACCGGGGCCACGCCCCTCACCCTCGCACAACAAGCGTCTCTCGCCGGCGCGCGGCTGTTCTTCGGGACCTTCACCGGAATCCTGCGGCTGGTCCGCGGCAGCCCGCCGAACGGATGGCGGACGGTGCGCTATGGCCTGCATCGCGAAGAGATCCTCGACATCCGCGAAGGCAACGGCACCCACAAGCCGGTGGTGTTCTTCCACGGCGGTGGGTGGATGATGGGGACGAAGGACTTCTACAGCCACGACCTGATGTTCCTGACGGATGCCGGCCATCCGGTGTTCAATGTCGAGTACCCCAAGGCGCCGGAGCATCCGCACCCGCAGCCCCTGCGCGCCGTGCTCAAAGCGCTCGCCTTCGTACGCGGGGAGGCCGAGGCGGTGCACGTCATGGGAGACTCCGCCGGCGGCAATCTCGCGATCATGGCGGGGGTGCTTGCGCAGAACCCCGATCTGATTGCCCACGTCGACCCGACGTTCGATCCGAAGACCTTGCCGACCATCCTCAGCGCCACGTCGATCTACGGCGTTCTCGACCGGGCGTCGTGCATGAACACGAAGGTACCCGGCGGCGACACCATGCTCGAGGCGTACGGTGGACCCAATGCGCTGCTGGAGCGGGTCGACCCGAAGTACGCGATCACGCCGATGGACCTTGTGTTCACGACGCATCCACCGTGCCTCCTGACCTGCGGTGAATACGACCCGATCTTTGAATCGACGCAGGTCTATCATCAGCATCTTCACACCGCGGGCCATGAGGTGCAGGTGAAGATCTATCCCGGCGCGACCCACGGGTATTTCAATTTCCCCGACGGGGAGACCAAGCGCCAATCGCAGCAAGACATCGTCGCGTTCCTGAACGCGATCGAGGGTTAGCGCTCCGTCAGCGGACCGTACAGATCGGGGCGGCGATCGCGGAAGAAGCCGAAGGCGGCGCGGTTGCGTTTGATCTCGTCGAGATCGAGGGTCGCCAAAATCACCCCTTCTTCCGTGCGGTTCATTTCCGCCACCTTGTCGCCGCGATGGTTGGCGATGAAGGACGAGCCGTAAAAGGTCTGGCCGTTCTCCGTACCGACGCGATTGGCGGCAACGACCGGCACCACGTTGGACACGGCATGACCGATCATGGCGCGTTGCCAGAGGTCCTTGGTGTCCAGTTCAGTGTTGTCGGGCTCGGAGCCGATGGCGGTGGGATAGAACAGCACCTCCGCGCCCATGATCATCATGGCGCGGGCGCATTCCGGAAACCATTGATCCCAACACACGCCGACGCCGAGTTGGGCGTGTTTGGTCGCCCACGTTTTGAAACCGGTGTTGCCGGGGCGGAAGTAGAACTTCTCCTCATAACCCGGGCCGTCGGGGATGTGGCTCTTGCGGTAGACCCCCATCACCTTGCCATCGGCGTCGATCATGGCGAGGCTGTTGTAGTATAGCTGGCCGTCGCGCTCGAAGATCGAGGCGGGAATGGCGACGCCGAGTTTCTTCGCGAGCGCCGACAGGCGCGTGACGACCGGGTGGCTATCGACTGGGAAGGCGCGGTCGAAGTGCTTTTCCTTCTCCTCGACGCAGAAGTAATGCCCTTGCAACAGTTCCGGCGGCAGCACGACCTGCGCGCCCTTCTTGGCCGCGTCCGTGACGAAGCCTTCGATGCGGGTGATGTTCGCATCGATGTCGTCGGAGAAGGCGCACTGGATCGCGGCGACCGCGAGGGTATTCGGCTTGGTCATAGCGCTGGCTGCTGTTGGGTGATGCAGTGGAACGAACCGCCGCCGGTTATAACATGCTTCGCCGACAGGCCGACGGTGCGCCGGCCCGGGAACATCTTTTCGATCGCCGCCACGGCGGCATCGTCGTGCGCGCTGCCGTACAGCGGCACAACAACAACCGTGTTGCCGATATAGAAGTTCATCGGGTTGGCGGGGATCACCTCGCCGTCCTCGTCCGTGATGCGGCCGGGTGACGGCACCGTGACAATCTCAAGCTTGGCGCCGTTGACGTCCCGCGCCGCCTTCAGGTCGGCGATGATCGCCAGCAGGGCATCCTTGTTCGGCTCGTCGCTGGGGGCGGGTTCCATGCAGGCGACCACACCCGGCGCGATGAATCGCGCGATGTTGTCGACATGGCCGTCGGTGTGATCGTTCAACAAGCCGTCGCCCAGCCAGATCAGCTGCTGGATGCCGAGCGAATCGCGCAGGCGGCGTTCGATCTCACCCTGGCTCAGGTCCGGATTGCGGTTCTTGTTGAGCAGGCATTGGCGGGTGGTGAGCGCGGTGCCCTGCCCGTCCACATCCAGCGAGCCGCCTTCGAGCACCCAATCGTATTGGGCGGCGATGATGCCGGCCTGACAGGCAACAGAGGTGGCAACTTCCGTGTCGCCGGGCAGCAGGTACTTCTCGCCCCAGCCATTGAACTTGAAGCAGGCCGCGGAAAGACCGTTCGGCCCGTTGACGAAGATCGGCGCGGTGTCGCGCAGCCAGATGTCGCCGAAGGGCATCGGGATGAGCGTGGCACCGGTGCCGGCAAGGGCGGCGGCGGCGCTGTCCATGGCTTCGTCGCGGGCGCAAAGAATCTGCAACGCTTCGCCGCGCGGCGTGCCGGCGGCATCCACGTCGGCGATGGCGCGGAACAAGGCGGCGACTTCCGCGCGCGCGGGTTCGAGATCGTCTTCCCACAGTTCGCCGTGGCTTGGCCACGCCGACCATACCGCGGCGTGCGGGGCCCATTCGGCCGGCTGGAGGAATGTCTTGTGAGGCATCGAGACCGTAATACTCCGAATGTGTTTGTGCTTACTGGCTCGCGCGGTTGGCCGCAATGGGGGAATCGGACGTCAGTTGTATGACAATTCGCGTCATCCCGCGGCGCGCGCGATATAAGAGATGCGGAACGGGAGCGCAATGTCGTCCGGAAACCTGAACGCCGATCGCCGCTTTGATTATGCCCGCGCGCTGCGCAGCGCGGGCGATCATGCCGGCGCGGCCGACCTTATCGCGCAGGCGTTGGAACTGGCGCCGGCGTGGCCGGAGGGAACCTTCGCCCACGCCGAAGCGCTTGCGGATGCGGGCGCGCAGGGCGACGCGATCACCGCTTATCGGCGCTATCTCGCGCTCGACCCGGCGGACTCCATGGGGGCGGCGGTGAAACTCGCCCTGCTGGCGGCGCAGACACCCGCGACGTTGCCGGAAGCCTATGTGCGCCGCCTGTTCGACGACTATGCGCCGCGGTTCGATGCGTCCCTGGTCGACAAGCTCGCCTACCGTGGACCGCAGAAGCTGCGGGCGGCGGTGGATGCGCTGGCGCCGGGACGGCGGTTCGCTGCCACCCTCGATCTCGGCTGCGGCACCGGCTTGAGCGGGGCGGCGTTCCGCGACGCCACCGATTGGCTGGAAGGCGTCGACCTGTCGTCGGGCATGGTGGAGCAGGCGCGGCGCAAAGCGATCTACGATGCGCTGGCGGCCGGCGACATGAGCGCACACCTGGCTGTGGCAACACGGCGATTCGATCTGGTGATCGCGGCCGATGTGGTGGTGTACCTGGGCGATCTGGCGCGGCTGATGGGCGCGATCCACCGCGCGACGATGCCGGGGGCGCTGATCGCCTTCACGGCGCAGCGCCACGAGGGCAGCGGCTATGTGCTGGGCGCGGAGCACCGCTATCGCCACAGCGCGGCTTACATCCGCGACGTTGCGGCGGACTTCGAGGTGCTGCAATTGACCGACGACGTGTTCCGCCAGGAAAAGGGCGCGGACGTGCCCGGGGTGCTGGTGGTGGTGCAGCGCGGAAAACCGAAAATATAGGCGCGACAGTTTGCGCGTTTTAACGCGCGAAATACGCGCGAAATTTTTCGGCGCCCGCCGCGTATTTACGCGGTGATTACGCGGTGAAAATTCCGGACGCCGTTGGGCCCGGGCGCGCGCATTTACGCGCGAATTACGCGCGAGAGATTTCCGGGACAGCGTCGTGCTCACACTCATGCGACGGGAATTTTAGCCGCGGTTGCGGATTCGCGCCGCTGTTGTTTCAGGACCCGCAGCGAACTAGCGTCCACATCATCGTAGAAAATAGTCGATCATTACAGATGTGAGGCTCATCGCCCACATCGCCTGCCAATAAAGCACAATCGGGGCCAGCATCAGAAGATGCAGCGCCCGACGTTGCTTGGTGACATACATCGCAACGGCGATGCTTGCCAGCCAAGCCACCCCAATCAAGAAAGATAGAAGTATGTCGTTCTCTCCGGGAACGTCATTCCCACGATCGTGCAGCATCCATGATAACGGGCCCTGATAGATCGATACGACCGCCAGAATGAGCGGCACGAGATAGATCAAGCGTTTGCGGCCCGCGGTGGATTCTTCCGTCATCCGACAGCTTTCCTGAACGCTGCTGCGAGGGATGCTGCATCCGGGAAACGGGTGGCGACCGAGGCGATGACGCGGAGCGGCGTCGTCTTCTTGGCGCTCATGTCGAGGAGGCCGTCGCAAATTTCCGCGACCTCGTCTACGCCGCACGCAAACACAGGGCGCTCGGCAACGCCGGGGTGAGCAAGAAGCTTTATCGTGAGACCACGCTTCTCCAACGTCAGCAGGACGTGCTCACCGCTCGCCAGCTTTATCTCACAGTACGGAGTGGCGAACTTGTCATCATATGTGACGATGATGCCCAAGCTTCGTCCTCACGCGAAATCGGACACGTCCTTGGTTATGTTTAGCAGAATCGACCCGCGCGACGAAAGACTGCCGCGTTTTAGGGCATGCATATCTCAGACACCTTTATCTAAAAGACGCGCTGCGATATCATCCGTGCACCGCATGACTGGCGAGGCAAGGTGGGCGACCACCGGGAAGTGCGGGGACGTTCCGCCGCTCGCCTGGGCAACCGAGATGTTCGGTTCACCTCGATCCAGGAGGCTGCCCATGAACGACGCAATCCTTGCCGGCATCAAGAACTTCATTCCCATCGACGACACTGTCGGCCTTGCGGGCCTGCCGACGGCTGCCCAGTTCGCGGCCGTGCGAGGGGCGGGCTATGAGGCTGTGGTGAACCTGTTGCCGCGGGAGCAGGACAACGCGCTGAAGGAGGAAGAGGCGCTCGTCCGCGATCTGGGCATGACTTACCACTACATCCCCGTGATATGGACCTCGCCGCAGCGCGCGGATTTCGAGACGTTCTGCGATGCGATGCGGGCGCTGGCCGGGAAGAAGACGTTCATCCACTGCGCCATGAACATGCGCGTGACCGTGTTCTATGGGTCTTACGCGATGAAGCACTTGGGATGGAGCGCGGCGCAAGCCGACGCCTTGGTGTCGCGGATCTGGGATGCGGATGCGCGCTACACGATGAACGACACGTGGCGTGCGTTTCTGGCGAGCCTGCGCGCCTAAGCGCGCAGCAACCCTAATCGAGCGCCAGCACGACGGCCTTCAGATACGCGCTTTCCGGCAGCATCGGATGCACCGGGTGATCCGCCGCGGCGCCGGCGCTGCGGATGATGCGGCCGTGGCGGCCGGCATCCTCCAGCCCGCGGGCGACGGCGGCGGTGAATTCGTCCACCGGGGCGTTGTGGCTGCAGGACGCCACGAACAGGATGCCGCCCGGCGCCGTGACCGTGGCGCTGAGGCGGGCGAGTTTGCGATAGCCCTGCAGGCCGGCCTTGAGGTCCTTCTTGGATTTCACGAAGGCGGGGGGATCGGCGATGACAACCTGCCAGCGCTGTTGCTTGGCGACGGCGTCTTCAAGGAAGCCGTAGACGTCGCTGCGTTGGGTGGAGACGCGATCGCCCACGCCGTTGTCGGCGGCGGCCTTGGCGGCAAGATCGAGCGCGTGTTGGGAGCGATCCACCGCGAGCACGGATTTGGCACCGGCTTTGGCCGCTTCGATCGCGAAGCCGCCGGTGTGGGTGTACATGTCCACCACGGTCATGCCGTGGCTGAGGCCGGCCATGAAGGCGCGGTTGTCGCGCTGGTCGAAGAACCAGCCGGTCTTTTGGCCGCCGATGAGATCGGCCTGGAAGCGGGCGCCGTTTTCCTCGACCGGCACCGATCCTTCAAGCGTGCCGGCGATCACCTTGGATTCTTCCGCCAGGCCTTCGAGGGTGCGGGCGGATGAATCGCCGCGCATGACGACGGCGCGGGGCTTCACGGTTTGCGCGAGCCCTTCGACAATGGCATCGAGGTTGGCCTGCATGCCGGCGGTGTTGGGCTGCACGACGCAGATGTCGTTGAAGCGGTCGATCACCAGGCCCGGCAGGCCGTCGGCTTCCGCGTGCACCAGGCGATAGAACGGCTGGGGGAACAGGCGGTCGCGCAGCGCCATGGCGTTGCCGAGACGGCCGGCGAAGAACGCGGCGTCGATGGGCGTGTCGCCCTGGAGCGACAACAGGCGCGCCGCGATGAGCGTGTGCGGATTGAAGTGCGCGGTGCCGAGGATGGCGCCGCCGGCATCCGTGAGCGTAACCACCGAGCCCGCCGGGAGCGATTTCGCGGCTTGGTCGAACGCGACCTCGTTGGAGAACACCCAGGGGTGTCCACTTTTGACGCGGCGGTGCGCGCCGGGGCGCAGGGCAAGGCGCGGATGTTTGGGGCTGGTCATGGCGGCGGGACCATACAGCCGCGTCCCCGAAAGCGATACGGCCACGACATGGCCGGCAGACAAAATGCGCCGGTTCGGCGCTTTTGCGCAGCCTTGCCGCGCGCGATATGCTGCTCGCAGAACCGACTCCGAGGACGCCATGGCCCCGCTTGAGACCGCCGCCGCCAAAGCTCTTCTGCCCCGCGGCATGGTGCGGAACGCCCACGGTCGCGCCATCAACACCCGCGCCGACGCGGTGCGCGATATCGCCCGCACCCGCCCGCGACGGCCGCATCGCCGATAAACAGCTTTAGGACGTGTGATGAGCAAAAACGAAAGCCCGGAAGCGCGCGCCAAACGGCTGAGCGAGGGCCTGGACTATGTGAAGGATCTGCCCGGCTTCGAGCGCGGGCATCCGCATTATTTCCGCGACCCGATGATCGATCACCTGCTGGAGATCGTGATGCAGCTGAGCGGCGAACTCTGGGTGACGCGCGACCGGCAAATGGTGACGGAGTATCTGCTGGCCACCGAAGGCAAGGTGACGCCGGAGATGATCGAGCAGTTCAAGCCGCCCGCGGAGATGACCGAGAAGCTGAAGGAACAGCGCAAGACGTTTACACGCCGCGTGTTCCAATGCCTCTACGAAGGCCTGCCGAATCACGATGCGGCGCAGTTCTTCTCGGGCGTGGTGAAGGACGACTAGTCCCGGATATCCAGCTTGTCGTAGCTGATGAAGCCGTAGACATCCTCGAAGCCGCTGACGCGTTTGCTCAAGCCTGCGAACAGCACCTGTTCATAGAGGAACAAGGCCGGCGCCTGGTCGTGGTAACGCAACGAGATCTGGCGGCGGAGCGCAAGGCCTTTGGCGTCGTCGAATTCCGAAACGGCAGCGGTGTACAGCGGCGTGACGTCGGGGTCGCAGTACCACGGTTGTTGCTGCAAGCATGAGTGCACGCGGATGGCGGGCAGCACGTCGAGCGACGGCGCGCTGATCCAGGACAAGGTGATGGCGTCGGCGGTGTCGCCGGTGTGCAGTACGTCGCGGAAGAACTGCGGCACGGGGACGGTGCGGATCTCCATCGTGACGCCGACCTTCTTCAGATCCGCCGCCACCTGCTGGTAGACCGAAAGCGCTGCGGCGCCGTTGCCGGCGGTTTCCAGGGTGAAGCGGAAGCCGTCCGGATGGCCGGCGGAGGCAAGTAGCGCGCGCGCCTTTGCGGGATCGTACGGGTAAGGCGGCGCACCGGGGTCGTAACCCAGCACATAGCGGCCGGCCGGCTGATTGGCGGTGACCGTGGCGCCGTGCAGCAGGATCTCGACGATGGCGTCGCGGTTGACCGCCATGTTCATGGCCTGGCGCACGCGCACGTCGTTGAACGGCAGCTTGCGAGAGGTCACGAAGCTGATGCCGGCGACGCTGCCGTCGGTCCAGCTGATCGACTTGGCCCCGCCGGCGACGACGGCTTGCACATCCTCCGGCCCGAGGGCGGTGACGATATCCATGCGCTTGCTGAGCAGCGCCGCGACGCGGGCCGCCGTATCGGGCAGCGCGGTGATCTCGATCTTCTCGACCTTCGGCTTGCGCCAGCTTTTGTTTTCCGCCTTCAGGTGGACCTTGTTGGGTTCCCATTTCTGAACCGAATACGGGCCGGTGACGACCGGATCCTTGGCGTATTTGTCGGTGCCCATCTTCCGCAGGGCGCCGGGTTCGTGCATCAGCAGGATCGACGCCCAGCGCGGGAACAGCGGCTGTGGCTCGGCGGTGGTGATCTCGACCGTGAAGGGATCGACGACGCGGGCCTTCGCCAGCTTGGGCAGTTCGCGCCGCAGGTTCTCGTTGGGGAAGCCGGGCGACGCGAGGGCGTCGACCACGGCGGCGACGGTGCCGGCGTTGAAGGCGGCGCCGTTGGAGAACTTCACGTCGCGGCGGAGTTCGAAGCGCCAGGTTTTGGCGTCGACGTTCTGCCAGGCGATGGCCAGCCAGGGTTTGACCGTACCGTCGCGGGCGATGTGGGTTAGGCCGTCATACAGCGCCGAGGTGACGCCGATGGCGGGCGTGTTGGCGGTGACAAAGGGATTGGCGAACGACGTCGGCAGCGTCGTGATCGCCATGCGCAGGGTTTTGTCTGCGGCATCGGCGGCGCTGCCGATCAGCAGCAGGCCGGCCAGGAGGTGTCGCAGCAGACGCAATCGCGTGCTCACGCCCGCCGCACAGCTAGGCGTGCCAAGCCTGTTCCACAGCCGCGGCGGCTTCGCGCACTTGCGGCAGTAGCGTACGGGCGACGTCTTCCGGCGTCATGGCGGAATGGATGTAGCGGATGCCGACCGCGCCGAGGGCATCGCCGCCATCGCGCACGGGGATCGCCATCACCGCCTCGCGCTTGCCGGCGCGGCGATGCCAGGCATAGCCTTGCGCCTCCGCGCGGCGGATGCGGGCCTGCAGTTCGTTGACCGCGGCGGCGGTCTTCGCCGCCGCGCCCTGCTCGTGCTCGAGCATGCCGTAGACGCGCTCGCGCACCGCCTCGCTGGATGCGGCAAGCATGACCGCGCCGCTGGCGGAATCGCACATCGGCAGGCGGAAGCCGACATGATAGCGGTCGATCGCCAACGGGCTTTCGAGATCGGTGGTGGCGGCGATCTCGACATTGATGCCGCTCGGCCGGGTGAACACCAGCGGCCACTTGAGCTTGCGGGTAAAGCCCGAGAGCGCGGTGCGGATCTTGGCCATGCGGTCGAGTTCCGGCTCGAAGCCCTTGGCGAGGTTCAGCACGCGGCGGCTGGCGCGCACGCCTTGCGCCGCGGAGTCCTCATCGAGGTAGCCCAGCGACTTGAGCGTCGCGACGATGCGGCCCGCTGTGGCGCGCGGCAGGCTGACCGCGCGGGCGATGGCCGACACGGTGGTCGGGCCTTCCTGGTTGACGTATTCGAGAACCATGAGGACGCGCTTGGCAGACCGAATCTGCGCGACGTCATCCGATTTGGTGTCCATAGCAGTCCCTCCGCCGCCTTGCCGCCCCCAGCGCTTCTGAACGAGCGCTTTGCACCCCTGGAGCAGTCTGCGGACCGCATAGTGGCGAGGTCACCTACCCCAATGCAAGAGGCTCTGGCCGAGTAGACGACCAAAGGTCAGTGCCGGGGTTCCCATCATGCCGCCGCAGAAGGAGCTGCCCATAAGTTGGCCCGAACCCAGCAGTTCCCCCACCGCATATAGACCGCGAATCGGGCTTCCGTCGGGCCGGGTGACCTTGAGCTCCGTATTAATACCGAGGCCGACCGTCGAGGTGGACGACGTGCCCTGCTGGCGAATCGCATAGAACGGCGCAGTTACAATTGGCGCGGGGCGATAGGTCCGGCCCATGGGGTCCGCGGCGCCTGCGCGAATCGCGTCGTTGTAGGCCGCCACGCTTTCGGCGACTGCCGCGACGGGCAGCCCGGCCTGCGCGGCAAGGGCGGCGAGCGTGTCGGCGCGGAAGAAGTTCGCTTGCTTGGCATCGAACTTCGCGGCGATGGAGGCCTGCGTTTCGTCGTAGAGCAGCGGCGGCGCGGCGCGGAAGATCGCGTCGTCGAACAGGATCCAGTAGCGCAGGCCCGGCTGTTCCAACAGCGCGTGTTCGCGCGCATCCACCGACGGATTGTCCTCGGCGATGAAACGCACGCCGGCAGAATTGACGTAGATCTCCCACGGCATGCGCTGTTCCGGATAGGTGTTGGCACGGCCGACGGATTTGGCCGGATAGGTATTGCCCGCCAGCACCACGCCGAAGTTCGACAGGTACTTGTCGTGGCCACGCAGATGCGCGCCGGCGGAACGCGCCAGCGTGTAGCCGTCGCCCTGGCTGTAGGGATAGGCGAGCGCGCCGAACAGCGGCACGCCGTTGAGGGCCTCGAACATCTGCGGGTTCGCGGCATAGCCGCCGCTGGCGAGCACGATGTTTTGGCCGCGGAAAGTATCCACCGCGCCGTCGGGACCATGCGCGACGACACCGCACACGGCGCCGTCTTCGATCACCAGATCCTTCACGCGGGTATGGAACTTGACGGTGACGGCACCGCGGGCGATCTCCGGGGCGATCTGCGCCTTCAGCACCTTCACAATCGAGCGGCCGTAATCGACGCCCCAGTAGTAGCGGAGCTTCGAATAGGGTTCGTGGGCACGGCCGTTGACCGGATGCCCGTCCACCATCTCGAAGCCCGCGTCCATCAGCCAATCGAACGTCTCGGCGGCGTTGTTCACGGCGAGCGTGACGAGATCGCGGTCGACCGTGTTCTTGCTGATGCGCAGAATGTCTTCCAGATGCTCCGCCGGGGTATCGGCAATGCCTTTGGCTTTCTGCACTTTCGTGCCGGCGGCGCTGAGCTGGCCCTGGGCGACGTTGAGCGAGCCGCCGAGTGTGTCGGAGGCTTCGAGCAGCAGCACCTTGGCGCCGCGGCGCGCGGAGAAGATCGCGGTCGGAAGACCCGACGCACCGCCGCCGACGACAATGACATCCCAGTTCATAACAGCAGCCTCATCAGGGATTGAAGGTCACGCCTTCGTAAACCACGCCGGAATTGCGCAAGGACAGTGTGCGGATTTTCGGCGTGTAGCCGTAGTGGTGGCTGACCGTGACCAGGAACAGCGCCGGCGCGAGCGTTGCATAGCGCGCATTGAGCGCCTGCAGCGCACGCAGGCGCTTGCTTTCGTCCATCTCCGCATCGACCGCGGCGATGACGGGCGTGAGCGTCGCATCGCAGAAGAACGGCGAAGGCTTCGCGCAGCTGGCGTTCCCGATCACGCGGATCACGTCATAGAATGAGGAGGAATCCCACGTCAGCGAGAACATGTCGCCGGCCCAGTCGTTGGCAGAGTATTTGCGCAGCCAAACGGCGTAGGGGATCGTGCGCAAAGTGACGGCGACCCCGATGCGACCCAGGTCCTGCACCACCTGCTGATAGATCAGATCGTCCGCCGGGCTGACGCCGACCATGACCTCCGCCGTGAGGGTGACGCCGCTGCCGTAGCCGGCTTCTTTCAACAGCGCTTTCGCGCGCTCTGGATCGTAGGGCGGCACGGGAATGTCGGCGGTGTAGCCGACGGTGTTCGAACTCGCCGCCTGACCCGTGGGCTTGGCAAGCCCTTGCAGGATCTGCGTGGCGATTCCCGGGCGGTTGAGCGCCATACTCATGGCTTGGCGCACGCGCTGATCGGCAACGGGGCTTTTCGGATTGCCGCCGGCAAGCTTGAACGCGAGCGACAGAACTTGCGGGGCTTCCAGGCTGGCGAGTTTGAAGCCACCGTCCTTGGCGGGCGCGATATCTTCGTTGTTCATGCGCGCCGCCACGTCGACGCGGCCCGACATCAGCGCCTGTAGGCGGCTGATGGCGCTGTCGAGGGGGATGAGCTCGAGCGCGTCGATATTGGGTTTGCGCCAGCTGTCCGCGGCGGCGGACAATTTGGCGGAGCCGGAACCGCGGCCCCAATCGACGAGCTTATATGGGCCGGTGCCGACGGGGGCTTGGGCGAAGCCAGCCTCTCCCTTCATCGCCCACGCCGCCGCCGAAACGATCGGGAGGATGCTCATCCGCCGCGGCAGGATGGCGTCGGGAACGTCGGTTTCAACTTCGAGCGTGAGCGGCCCCGTCGCGCGGATCGCTTTCAGGTGCGTCATCTCGCTGGCAAGATAGAACTTCGCGGCTTCCTTCGTGCGCAGGATCGCGAGACTGTCGGCGACGGCCTGCGCGGTGAGCGGCGTGCCGTCGTGGAACTTCACATCGTTACGCAGCGTGAAGCGCCACAGGCGCGGGTTGACCGGCGCCCAGGCGGTGGCAAGGGCCGGCTTCAAGCTGCCGTCGGGCTCAAGGCGCGTGAGGGCATCGAACAGCGCCGACCAGGTCGCCGTGCTCGGCTGACCTACCGCCGTGAAGGGCACACCGAGACTCGCGGGCAAGGCCGGGATGGCGACGCGCAGGGTTGCGGCATCGCTCGGGCCGGCGAGAACCAGACTCGCGAACAGCAGGAGGGAACGGGGGGCCTTCATGGCGCGGCAGAGTAGCGGGCGAACCCTGCAAAGGCGAGGCCTCTTGCGCAGCCGAAAGTTGCAACTAAGCCGATGCAATCACGTTGATCGGTATTCGAGCAAATGCCCGTGGAGCCTTGCCATGACCCTTGTCGCCGTCCAGCCGCTGGTTGCCTTGATCGCCGGCATTCTGATCCTCGCGATGCCGCGCCTGCTGAATTACATCGTCGCCCTGTACCTGATCATCATCGGGCTCGTGGGACTTTTTCCGCACGTCTTCACCTGACAAACGAAAAAGACATGCACGGAATTCCGCGCACACTCTTTGTCTGTCTCATGTCCCTCTTCGGGGGGAACGACTACTTGTCGTAGTATTCGTCGCGACTGCCTTTGTCGTAACCATCGCGATAAGCCTCAGTGCGCGTTTGCCCGGATCGTCCGCGGAATTAACGGGCGCAGATCAGCAAGGTTGCGCGTACACGCGGTGGGGGTATGTCGGTGAGCATCCCGCGTGTGAATTTGATCGGACGAGCGGACGGCGGCTTGTAATATGATGCCCGCCGTTTCCCCGGGGGTACTTTTGCTGCGCTTGCCCATCCTGCCTCTCATTCTCGGCAGCGCCGTCGTTGCCGCCGCCGTTGTCGCGCTGACATCGGCGCCGGTGACGCTTGGGTCCGCGTCGGCTGCCGGACTGGCCTACGTCGGCGCATCGCTCATCATCGTGAGCCGCATTCGCGCGTTCCATCCCCACTCCCGCTTCGGCGCCGCAAATGCCATCACACTCGCGCGCCTCGCCGTGGTGTGCGCTTTCGCCGCCGTGGGCGCTGAGCAGAACGACCTCCGTGAATCGTCCCTGGGCAATTGGACAGCGTTCGCCGCGGGCTTGGCTGTCCTGATTGCCGACGGTGCCGATGGGTGGCTCGCGCGGCGGTTCGGCCTCGCGTCGCCGTTCGGCGCGCGATTCGACATGGAGACGGATGCATTCTTCGTGATGGTGCTGTCGGTCATCGCCTGGCAATCCGGCAAGGCGGGCGCGTGGGTGCTGTTGAGCGGCGCGGCTCGCTACCTATATGTCGGCGCGGGCGCGATCCTGCCCGCGCTGCGGCGGCCGCTGGAGCAATCGTTCCGGCGCAAGACGATTGCCGTGATCCAGATCGGCGCATCGGTGGCGCTGCTGGCGCCGATCGTGCAGCCGCCGCTGAGCGCAATGCTGGCCTTCGCCGCCCTGGCCCTGCTGCTCTATTCGTTCGGTACGGACATCGTGCATCAGGTGCGAACGGCATGAACGCGCGCGCGCTTTCCATTGGCGTGGCGCTGCTGGCGCTGAATGCATTGCTGGTGCTGCCGGACCGGCTGCTGGGCGTCACGCCCGGCGCCTTCCTGCGCGTCGGGGCGGAGACGCTGTTGATCCTCGCCCTGCTCGCGTTGACGCCTGTGCGCTGGCAAAAGGCGATGCGCGGCCTCGGCGTTGCCGTGTTGATGGCCGCGATTGCCTTGAAGATCGGCAATACCGGCACGTACCTCGCCTTCGACCGGCCCATCGATCTTGCGCTCGACCTGCCGCTGATCCCCAAAGGCTTCGACCTGCTGACGCGTAGCCATGGGATCGCTTACGCGCTGGGCGCGGTGCTCGGCGGGATCGTCGCCGTAGCCGCCGTGGCGGCCGCGGGCGCGTGGGCTTTGCGACGTGTGACGTTCGTGTGGAGGATGCCGGTAGCCGCGGGCGTGCTGGCCGCCGCACTGATCGGGCTTGCCGTCGCGCTGCCGGGCGTGAGCCGCGCGACCGCGCAGGTGTTCGCAGACGAGGCCCATATCGTCGCCGAAGGATTTCGCACCACGCGAATTTTC
The DNA here is from genome assembly GCA_947476275.1 of Fidelibacterota bacterium. GTDB lineage: Bacteria > Pseudomonadota > Alphaproteobacteria > Rhodospirillales > Rhodospirillaceae > SCTM01. The sequence continues at coordinate 51,760 of CANJPQ010000015.1, read as the reverse complement.
GCCGGCGAATTGTCGCACGATCCCTTGGCTGCGGTGGCACCGCCGCAGCTGCTGCGGACGTTGCAAGGGCACGACGTGCTGGTGGTGTTCGTCGAATCCTACGGCCGCGTCGCCGTCGATGCGCCGCGCTATGCGTCTATTGCCGCACAACTCGACCGCATGACGGAGCGCTTGAGCGCCGCGGGCTTTGCATCGCGCAGCGCGTGGCTGGGCTCGCCGACGTTCGGCGGCGAAAGCTGGCTGGCCCATAGCACGACGATGTCCGGCCTGTGGGTGAATGATCAGCGGCGCTATAACATGTTGATCGGCAGCAAACGCACCACGCTGCTGTCCGATTTCAGCCGCGCAGGCTGGCGCACGGCGGTGGTGATGCCGGAGATAACCATGGAGTGGACGGAAGCTTCGTTCTTCCGGCCCGACGTCATGTACGATGCGCCGGCGCTCGACTTCCGGGGCGAGCCTTTCACCTACATCACCATGGCGGATCAGTTCACCCTGTCGAAATTCCAGCGCATGGAACTGGCCAAGGCCGACCGCAAGCCGGTGATGGCGGAGATCGCCCTGGTGAGCAGCCACGCGCCCTGGACGCCGTTGCCCAAGCCGGTGCCGTGGGATCAGGTTGGCGATGGACATATATTCGACACCGCCCGCGAAGGCCCGACGCCGGAGGAGCTTTGGGAGGAGCCGGAGGACGTTCGCGCGCAGTATGGCCGTTCGATTTCCTACGTTCTGGAAACGCTGGAATCCTTCGTGCTGACGCACGCCACTGAGAAGACCGTGCTGATCGTGCTGGGCGATCATCAACCGATGTCGTTCGTCAGCGGCGAGGATGCGACACGCGACGTGCCGGTGCATGTTATCGCCAAGGACCCGGCGGTGACGGCGGCGATTGCCGACTGGCACTGGACCGATGGGATGCGACCGACGGCGCAGAGCCCGCAGTGGAAGATGGATGCCTTGCGTACGCGTATCGTGACGAGTTTCAGCGGGCCTGCGCCATGACCTTTCGCACGTTGGCCCACTTGCGCGAACCGCTGGCGCCCGGCAACGGCGCGGTGGCCGTGCTGCCCTTGGGCGCGATGGAGACGCATGGGCCGCATCTGCCGCTGGGCACCGACGGTCTGATTGCCGAAGGCATCATCGAACAAGCCGCGCGCGGATTTACCGACGGCGAGGTCTATCGGCTGCCGCTGTTGTGGCTCGGCGCATCGGCGGAACACGCCCATCGCGCCGGCACCATCAGCCGTGAGCCGGAGGGGCTGATCGGCGACATCGTCAGCGTCGGCGAGGGCCTGCATCGCCTGAACATCCGGCGCGTGGTGCTGTTCAACGGCCACGGCGGCAATGTCGCCGCCGCATCGATTGCCGCCCTGAAGCTGCGCACCCGCTTCGGGCTGCTGGCGGCGAGCGCCCATTGGCTCGACTTCGGCTTGCCGGCGGGCATCACGGTGCCGACACCGGCGACAGGCGACGTGCACGGCGGGTGGATCGAAACATCGGTGATGCTGCATCTCGCACCGGAGTTGGTGGATCGGGCCGTCGCCAAAGACCAACCGGCGCGTACGCCGGCGCCACTGCTGTTCCCCACCGGGCCCATCGCCTGGGGATGGACCAGCGATGACCTCGGGGGAAGCGCGATCGGACATCCCGAAAAGGCCGAAGCGCGACTCGGTGCAGCGTTGGTGGGGCATGCGGCGCAGGGCTTGCGCACGCTGCTGGCGCAACTTGCTGCCGCCAGCTGGCCGCAATCCTGATATATGCTGCCGTGATGGATGCCGCCGAAGTTTCAGATTGGGAAGGCCCCGCGTGGTCACAGGTCTTGGCCGCAGCGGCAGGTGACAACGCAGCCGCGGGACGTGCCGGCGCGTTGTGGGCGATCTATGGGCCGCTGCTGGCGCCGTGCGAGGACCGCCCGTTCGTCATCGGGCAGATCGGCCAATCCCTCGACGGGCGCGTCGCTACCGCGAGCGGTCATTCCCACGACATCAACGGCCCGTGCGGCCTGACCCATCTGCATCGCCTGCGCGCGCTGGCCGATGCGGTGGTGGTGGGCGTGGGCACGGCGCTGGCGGATGACCCGCAACTCAACGTGCGCCACACCGGCGGCGAGTCACCGGCGCGGGTGGTGATCGATCCGCGCGGACGGTTGCCGGCAGATGCAAAATGTTTGCGCGACGACGGCGTGCGCCGTCTGGTGTTGCGCTGCACGGACACACCGATGGCGCGTGGTATCGAAAGCGTTGCGCTACCTCACGACGATGGGGTGATCGCGCCGGAGACCGTGTTGGATGCGCTGTATGCGCGCGGGTTCCGCCGCATCCTGATCGAAGGCGGGCCGCAGACCTTGTCGCGCTTTGTTGCCGGCGGGCTGATCGACCGCCTGCATATCATCATCGCGCCGATGATCATCGGTGCGGGGCCCACCGGCTTGCAGCTACCGCCGATCCTGCGGCTGGACGCGGCGATCCGCCCGCGCATGCGTGTGTTCCGCCTGCCCGGCGACGACATCCTGTGCGATTGCGATCTGCGGCCATGAGTAACGCGCTGTGGTACGTCGGCGCCGGTCAAGTTGCGCTGCGACCGGGCGAGGTTGCGGCAGGTATCCGCGTGGCGGCACTGTACTCGGGACTGAGCCGCGGCACCGAACGGCTGGTGCTGAACGGCAAAGTGCCGGTGTCCGAACACAGCCGCATGCGCTGCCCCCATCAAGAAGGCACGTTCCCGTTCCCGGTGAAATACGGCTACTGCTTTGTGGGTCGCGCGCTTGACGGCGCGCTGAAAGGCGAGCCGGTGTTCCTGCTGCATCCACACCAGGAGATCGCGGGCGTGCCGGCGGAAGCGCTGCATCGCGTGCCGGCGGACGTGCCGCCGCGGCGCGCGGTGCTGACAGCCAATCTCGAGACCGCGCTGAACGTGATCTGGGATAGCGGCGTGTCCGCGGGCGATCGTGTGACGATCGTGGGCGCGGGCGTGCTCGGCCTGTTGGTGGCAAAGCTGGCGGCAGATATGCCTGGCACGGATGTGACTGTGGTCGACATCCGCACCGACCGCGGCACACTGTCGCAGCAGCTGGGTGCGGCGTTCGCCACACCGGACGCGGCGCCGCAAGATCAAGACGTGGTGATCCATACCAGCGCCAGCGCCGCCGGTCTTCGTACCGCCATCGCGGCGGCGGGCGACGAAGCCACTGTCGTCGAGGCGAGCTGGTACGGCGATGGCGATACGCCGGTGGCGCTGGGCGGCGCATTTCATGCGCGTCGCCTGAAGCTGATCTCCTCCCAGGTCGGGCGCATCCCGCCGAACCGTCAGCCGCGCTGGTCCTATCGCCGGCGGATCGAAGCCGCGTTGGGATTGCTGCGCGACCCATTGTTCGACCTGCTGATCACCAGTGAAATCGATTTCCTGAAAGCCGCGGACCTCGTGCCCGCGGCCCTTGCAGACTCCAACGGACTCATGACCGTGCTGCGTTACCCCAACAAGGATTAAGTGAATGTACGCCGTTGAAATCCGCGACCATGTGATGATTGCCCATAGCATCAAGGGCGAAGCCTTCGGCCCAGCCCAGAAGCTGCATGGTGCAACCTATGTGATCGATGTGTCGTTCGCGCGCGCCGCGCTCGACAGCAACGACATCGTGGTCGACATCGGCCTGGCGACGGATGTGATCAAGCAGGTGCTGCACCAGATCAATTTCGCCAACCTGGATGAGCATCCAGCCTTTACCGGCCGCCGCTCCACCACCGAGGCGGTGGCGAAGTGGGTGTTCGACCAGATCGTCGCGGCGATCGCGGCGGGCCGCCTGGGCGCGGAAGCCAGCGGCATTTCGCAAGTGAAGATCACCTTGCACGAATCCCATGTCGCGCGAGCGTCGTTTGAAGGTCCCGTGACGCGTGCGTGAGGTCGCCTTCGCGATCCCCGGAGATCCGGCGACCTTGACCGGCGGCTATCTCTACGCCCGCCACGCGATGGCGGCCCTGCCAGCGGCGGGATGGCAGCCCACCCTCGTCTCTCTGCCCGATAGCTTTCCTGCGCCGAACGACGCGGCGTTGGCGGCGACCGCCGCGATCTTTGCGGGATTCAGCGCCGACGACATCGTGTTGGTGGACGGCCTGGCGTTCGGGGCGATCCCGGCGCCGATCCTGCAGCGCTGCAAAGCGCGGCTGGCTGCGCTGGTGCATCATCCGCTGTGCGTCGAGTCAGGCTTGGATGCGGACACGGCGGCGCAGCTGTTCGCTTCGGAACGCGATGCGCTTGCGGAAGCGGACGCGGTGATCACGACGAGCGAACGTACCGCGCAGCGCGTGGCCGAGATGTTCGACGTGGATACCGCCCGCATCACCGTGGCTCTACCCGGCACCGCACCAGCGGCGCGCGCGCACGGCAGCGTGGACGCGACCGTAACCCTGTTGTGTGTGGCGACGCTGACTCCACGCAAAGCACATGACGTGCTGATCGCGGCCCTCAGTTGGTTGGACGATCTGCCCTGGCGCCTGACATGCATCGGCAGTGTGACGCGCGATACGGACACGGCGACCGCGCTCAAGACGCAGATCGCGATGCTCGACCTCGGATCGCGCGTGGCGTTGCTGGGTGAGAAAAGCGGCGCGGACTTGGACGCGGCGTACGCCGGGTCCGATGCGTTCGTCCTCGCCTCTCGCGACGAGGGGTACGGCATGGCGTTTGCCGAAGCCTTGGCGCGCGGCCTGCCCATTGTCGCCTGCGCTGCCGGCGCCGTGCCGGACACGGTGCCGCGCGATGCCGGATTGCTGGTGCCGGTGGACGATGTGGCAGCGTTGTCGCAGGCGCTGCGGCGACTGATCACGGATCGGGCCCTGCGCAAGACCATGAGCGACGCGGCCTGGGCGGCGGGACAACGCCTTCCGCGCTGGAGCGACACCGCCGCGAAGATCGGCGGTGCGCTCAGCCCACGCAGTGCGAAAGCTTAGCGGACTGTCGGATACGTCTGCGGCTCGCCCTGGTTGGCAACAGCTTCGATTGGCTCGACCGGCGCGCCGGTAAGGGGGTCGCGCCGGACGTCATGGACCAGCGGATTGGGCCTGGTGGCGAGGGACTGTTCTCCTCAATCGCCACGAGCGCGCGGGCCGGACTGCGCCACGGGAGCCTCCACGTTTCTATCCATGTCTGTGGAGGTGGGAGCGCCGCAGACGCGTGAATTGTTCCTGCGAGCCGGGAAACCTCTTGGTCTTGCGTTACACGAAATAGACCGATCACTTTCGGCTCAAAAGTTGTTCGCGATAGGATTTATTCGCGTAAAACGATAGTACTATAACGAGCAACATTTCATTGGCGCCATTCGTAAATTCGACGTGAATTATTCAGTTGCGGCAACAGAGCCCCGCTCGCGTGCGCTTCCAGTAGCGACGGCAGCCCGGTGGTTCCTGAACGATCTGGCTGAAGTTTCCGGCTTCACTGTGGATCGCGGTGGGCGGGAGGTTTCGGACTACGTCATGCGCATGCCGCTGCTCACCACGCCGGACCCATGGTTCTTCGCCGGCCTGGTGGCGCTAGAGGCGACCAAGGTCAGCGATCTGTTCACGAAGAAGGAAGCCGGCGCGCTTCTGAACGAGATCATGCTGCACGCGGACCAGACGGTCGGACGTCGTGGCCGTACGATCTCCAAAGTGATTTTCGCGCTGATCGGTCGCTTGGGCTATGGCGCGATCCTTATGCGTAAGAAGGTACCCGACGAGGAGATCGGCAAGATCATCCGCGTGCTGCTTGGCGGCAACAAACAATGGAAGCATCTGCTGCCGAGCGTGAAGGCCCATCGCCAGCTGTACAAGTCGCTGGGCATGGGCACGCCATCGTGGTGGTCCGACTATGCAATAGCGCACGAAGCGAGCAGCAAGAAGCGGAAGAAGATGCCAGAACCGCGTGCCGACACAGGGCCGACGGGAATGAAACTCGCCGTCGCCGCGCTGACCGACGCGCTCGTGGTCAAGACGCCGACAGATGAGGCGCCGGCGGACGAGGCGCAGATAGCAGACGTGGAGGCGGGCGAAACGCCGCTCGATCTCGCGCTGATCGCCAACACCGCATCTGCGGCCTAACGCACTCTCATCCATTCGCAACGCAGAACGGCCGCGGTCACGAACAGGGTACTGCGAAATTGAAACATGAATGCCTCCTTGGCATGAGAGTTGGAAACGCACCCTGCGGATCAAGTTTGGCGGTTCAAGTTTGAAAACAGCGGCCGGTGGTGGCGGAGAACGCCGCCAATGGCGGGCTGCGCGTGACCGTGCGCATTCCGCGCGTATCTGCCATGACAAAGTGACACCTCTCCGAGATAAGTGATTGCGCGGGGTAGGCGTGCCTCGTATGAAACGCCCATCATGACCGACGGCGCTCCCGCCCCCAAGCCGCGCCCGTTGCGGGCCAGCTTTGTGTTGATCCTGTCGACGCTGACGATCATGGCGCCGCTGTCCATCGACATGTACCTGCCGGCGCTGCCGAGCATCGCCCAGGCGTTCGGGGTCGGCGACGGTCCGATCCAGCTGACGCTGACCAGTTATTTCCTCGGCTTCGCCGTGGGCCAATCGTTCTACGGCCCGGTGGTCGACCGCTTCGGCCGCAAGCCGCCGTTGTATGTCGGCATGGGCCTGTTTGCGATTGCGTCGTTCGGCTGCGCGTTGGCGCCGAGTGTGAATACGCTGATCGCGTTGCGCTTCCTGCAGGCGTTGGGCGCGTGTTCCGGCGGCGTGGTGAGCCGCGCCATCGTGCGCGATCTTTTCACGCCGGTAGAAGCGGCGCGCGTTTACGCAGCGCTGGCGCTTGTGACCGGCCTGGGGCCGCTGCTGGCGCCGATGCTCGGCGGGTACGTCCTGCTCGTTTCCGGGTGGCGGACGATCTTTGTCATCATCGGCGTTTTCACCCTGATGCTGCTGACGGCGGTTCACTTCCGTTTGCCGGAATCCAAGCGCGCGCTCGCCTCCGTGGAGCACCGCGCCCAGGCGTTTGCCATCGGCCGCATCATCGGCAACTACGGCCTGTTGCTGAAAGACCGCCACTTCCTCGGCTATGCCCTGTGTGCAGCCTTCCCGCTGGCGGGCATGTTCACCTATGTTTCCGGAAGCCCGTTTGTGTTCATCGGCGTTTATCATCTGCCGGCGGAACAGTTCGGCTTTGTGTTCGGGGCCAATGCCCTGATGCTCATCATCGGCGCGCAAATCAACGGCCGCATCGTCGGGCGTTATCCGCCGGCGCAGATCCTGCGGGTGGCGATCCTTGCCCAAGCGATCGCCGGCCTGGTGATGGTAGCGCAGGCGGTGACGGGCTTCGGCGGGTTTATCGGCCTTGTCGTCTGTATCGCGAGCTTCACCTTCTGCGTCGGCTTCATCATCGCCAACGCCATGGTGATGGCGATGGTGCCTTTCGGCCAGATCGCCGGCATGGCGTCCGCCCTGCTGGGCACGATCCAATTCGTCACCGGCGCAATTGCCGCCACGTTGCAAAGCGCGCTGCCCAAGGGATATGCCCTGCCCATGGCCGCCGGCATGGCGGCCTGCGGGGTGGCGGGCCTGCTGTCGAATCGCTATGTGGTGAAGACAAGGACCGACGTCGCGCCTACGTCATAGGAGCCAGCAACCCGTGCTTGCACTTTCCGTTCTCGATCTCTCGCCCATTCCAAAGGGTTCGACGCCCGCGGATTCGTTCCGCAACAGCCTCGATCTGGCCCAGCATGCGGAGCGCTGGGGCTATCGCCGCTATTGGCTGGCGGAGCATCACAACATGCTGGGGATCGCCAGTGCCGCCACATCGGTGGTGATCGGCCATATCGCGGGCGGCACCAAGACCATCCGCGTCGGCTCCGGCGGAATCATGCTGCCGAATCATTCGCCCCTGGTGATCGCCGAACAGTTCGGCACGCTGGAAAGTCTGTACCCGGGACGCATCGATCTCGGCGTCGGCCGGGCGCCGGGGACGGACCAGACCACCGTGCGGGCGTTGCGCCGCGACCCGGGAAGCGCGGAGCACTTCCCGCAAGACGTGATGGAGTTGCGCGCGCTGCTGGGGACACCTGTGCCGCACCAGCTGGTCGTCGCGGTGCCGGGTTCGAATACCAATGTGCCGATCTGGATTCTGGGCTCCAGCCTGTTCGGCGCGCAGCTCGCCGGGATGCTGGGGCTGCCTTACGCATTTGCGTCGCACTTCGCGCCCGAGGCGCTGATGCAGGCACTTGAGGTGTATCGCGGCCATTTCCGCCCGTCGGAGCAACTCGACAAGCCGTACGTGATGGTGGGCATGAACGTGGTTGCCGCGGAAACCGATGCGGAAGCTAAGCGTCTGTTCACATCGGCGCAGCAAGGCTTCACCAATCTGCTGCGCGGAACGCGCGGCCAATTGTCGCCGCCGATCGACGATATCGACTCTTACTGGTCTCCGGCGGAGAAGGCGCAGGCGTCGCGGATGTTGCGCTATGCCATGGTTGGGGATGCGGCGACGATCCGCAAGGGCATTGCGCAGTTCGCCAAGGAGACGAAGGCGGACGAGTTCATGGCCACGGGCATGATCTACGATCACGCCGCGCGGTTGACGTCGTACGAGATTCTCTCGGAAGTCGCGCGCACGTTCTGAGGCGAGCGCGAAAGGCTGCGCTATCGCACCTGAAACAAGGCCGTCGCTTCTTAGTCTTTCTTGAGTGCGGCGAACGCGGTGCGCCAGGCGTCGGGCTTGGCGGCGGGGTCGTTGGTCGCCGAGAAGGTCTTGCCGACCGCATCCTTGTTGCCGAGCGACGCAGCCATCACCGCCGCCACGTCGGAGCGGCAGATCGGCGGAACCGGAGCGGCTTTATTCTCAGCCGCCGTGCGCTTGTCGAGTTTCAAGCCGGACTTGCCGGCATCGCAGTTCGCCAGGGCACCGGGGCGCACGATCGTGTAGGGCAAGCCGCTGGCGCGCAGGTGCGCTTCCGCTTTGCCTTTCAGGATCATCATCGGCCCGCGGCGCACGGAAGGATCGTTGGGATCCGTGATCTCCGCGCCGATGGAGGTCATCAGCACCATCTGCTTCACGCCCGCGGCCTTTGCGGCATCGGCGAGCGAGATATTGCCTTGGTAGTCGACGTCTTCCGGCGCGGCCCCGCGGGCACCGATGGCGGAGATGACGTAGGTGGCCCCCTTCACCGCCGGAGGAAGCGTCTCCGGTTTGGTGACATCGCCTTTCACGACCGCGTCGGCACCGAGTTCCGCGGCGGTGGTCTCGCCGCGCACCATCGCGCGGACGGCATACCCTTGCGCCTTCAAGATCTGGACCAGGGGCCGACCGGTCTGCCCGGTGGCGCCCACCACCAACACCGTGCCCTTGTCCGCCGCAAAGGCGTTGCCGGCGCACAAACCCACCATGAGCGTGAAGATGTACAAGGTTTTCATCTGGGCCCCTCCTCTATCGCAGGCGGTAACGCTAGCCTGATTCGCCAGGGGCTTGGTAGGTTCCCCCTGGTCATAAAATCGGGTAAACCGCCGGTTCTAGGCCCTGTCGCCCCGTCGGTTGGGGCTCAACCTCGATCCAGGTCTTGTATGCCCGTCGTCACCGAGAGCCTTGCCATCCCGGAGGTCAAGCTCGTCCGCCCAAAGAAGCATGGCGATGCGCGTGGGTTCTTTTCCGAAACCTATGTGAAGCAGGACTTCGTTGCCGCCGGCATCGACGTGGACTTCGTGCAGGACAACCATAGTTTTTCCGCGGACGTGGGGACCGTGCGCGGGCTGCATTTCCAGACCGGGCCGTTCGCACAAGACAAACTGGTGCGCGTGACGCGCGGTGCGGTGCTGGACGTGGCGGTGGACATCCGCGTCGGCTCACCGACCTTCGGCAAGCATGTGGCGGTGCGGCTGTCGGCCGAAGAATGGAACCAGCTGTTCGTGCCGAAGGGCTTTGCCCACGGGTACGCGACCCTCGAACCGAATACAGAGTTTCTCTACAAGGTGTCCGCGCCTTACGCGCCGGCGCACGACAAAGGTCTTTTGTGGAACGATCCGGCGTTGGGCATCGACTGGGGCATCCCTTTCAGCGCCGCGATCCTATCGGCGAAAGATAAGGTGCAGCCTAAGCTCGCCGAGCTGCCCGCCTATTTCCACTACGGCAAAGAGTCCGCGTGATGAAAGTTGTCGTGACCGGCGGCGCGGGATTCATCGGCTCGGCGGTGGTGCGGCTGCTGGTGGGCGAACTGGGCGTGAGCGTCGTGAACGTCGATGCCCTGACCTACGCCGGCGACCTGGAGACGATCGCGCCGGTGGCGGACAAACCCGGCTATCGCTTCGTGAAGGCGAATATCTGCGACGGGGCGGCGATGGCGGACCTTCTGCGCGCCGAGCAGCCGGACGTGATCATGCACCTGGCGGCGGAGAGCCACGTCGACCGGTCCATCGACGGGCCCGCGGCCTTCATCACCACCAACGTGGTCGGCACCTATACGATGCTGGATGCGGCGCGGGCGTATTGGTCGGCGCTGCCGGCGGAGCGGAAGGCTGCGTTCCGGTTCCATCATATTTCAACGGACGAAGTGTTTGGCTCCCTCGGCGACGAGGGCAGGTTCACCGAGACCACGCCGTATGCGCCGAACTCCCCCTACTCCGCCTCTAAGGCGAGCGCGGATCATCTGGTGCGGGCGTGGCATCACACCTATGGCCTGCCGGTGGTCACTACGAATTGCTCGAACAACTACGGGCCGTATCACTTTCCGGAGAAGCTGATTCCGCTGGTGATCCTCAACGCACTCGAGGGCAAGCCCCTGCCGGTCTACGGCACCGGCGCGAATGTGCGCGATTGGCTGTATGTGGAGGACCATGCGCGGGCGTTGTGGCTGGTGGCCACCAAGGGGCGCGTCGGCGAGGTCTACAACATCGGCGGCGATGCGGAGCGCAAGAACATCGACGTGGTGCGCGCGATCTGTGCGCTGGTAGATGAACTGGCCCCGCAGGCCAAGCCGACGGCGGGCCTGATCACCTTCGTGACCGACCGCCCCGGCCATGACGCGCGCTATGCCATGGATACGACCAAGATCGCGGCCGAGTTGGGCTGGGCGCCGCGGGAGACGTTCGAGACCGGCTTGCGCAAGACGGTGCAGTGGTATCTCGCCAACCGGCCGTGGTGGACACATCGCCGCGCGCTCTACGCCGGCGAGCGCCTGGGCCTTTCGGCCAAGAAGCCGGCGTGAAAGACATAGCGTGAGCGACGCTCTCCTGACCGGCGCAAACGGCCAAGTGGGCTGGGAGATTTCACGGCGCGCGAACGGCATCGCGTTGAACGCGTTGACCCGCGCCGATCTCGACATCCGCAGCCGCGATGCGGTGATGGCGGCGGTGACGGCCGCCAAGCCGAAGGTTGTGATCAACGCCGGGGCGTATACCGCAGTCGATAAGGCGGAAAGCGAACGTGAGGCCGCGTTCGCCATCAACCGCGACGGACCTGCATATCTTGCCGAAGCTTGCGCGGCCGTCGGTGCGACGTTGATCCACATCTCCACCGACTATGTGTTCGACGGCACCAAGCGCGGCGCCTACACGGAAACCGACGCGACCGCGCCGCTGGGCGTGTATGGCGCAAGCAAGCTGGCCGGCGAAGCGGCCGTGCGCGCCGCGGTACCGAATCACGTGATCGTCCGCACGGCATGGGTGCACGGCATCCACGGCCATAACTTCGTGAAGACCATGCTGCGGCTGGCGCGGGAGCGCGACACCTTGCGGGTGGTGGACGATCAGCACGGCTGCCCGACCTTCGCCGGCGATCTGGCGGAGGCGATCATGGCCATCGCACGGCGTGTTCTCGCCGGCACCGCGCCGATGGATGGCCATGGCACGTTTCATTGTGTCGGCGCGGGCGAGACCACCTGGTGCGGCTTCGCCCGCAAGATCGTGGCCGACGCGGCCCCGCACCTCGGCAAGCAGCCGGCGGTGGAGGCCATCGCGACGGCGGCGTATCCGACACCGGCGAAACGCCCCGCCAATTCCGTACTCGACTGCGCTAAGCTGGCGCGGGTTTACGGCGTGAAGATGCGGCCGTGGCAAGACGGCCTGGCAGAGATGCTGGCCGCGACTTTGGCCGTGACGTTGAAGGGATAAGCGCGGATGAAGGGGATCATTCTGGCGGGGGGTTCGGGGACGCGCCTGCATCCCATCACCCAAGGCCTGTCGAAGCAGCTGCTGCCGGTCTACGACAAGCCGATGATCTTCTATCCGCTGAGCGCGCTGATGCTTGCGGGCATCCGCGACATCCTGATCATCACCACACCGCGGGATGCGGCCGGGTTCGAACACCTGCTCGGCGACGGCAGCCAGTGGGGCGTGAACCTGCGCTACGCCCAGCAACCGAGCCCCGACGGGCTGGCCCAGGCTTTCATCATCGGCAAGTCGTTCATCGGCAACGATGCGTGCGCGCTGGTGCTGGGTGACAATATCTTCCACGGCCAGGGCCTGACCGAAGCCCTGAAGGGCGCGGCATTGCGCACGACCGGTGCGACCATCTTCGGTTATCAAGTGCGCGACCCGGAGCGGTTCGGCATCGTCGAGCTGAATGCCGCGGGCAAGCCGGTGTCGATCGAAGAGAAGCCGAAGCAGCCGAAGTCGAAGCTGGCGGTGATCGGGCTGTATTTCTACGACAACGACGTGGTGAAGATCGCCGCGGATCTGAAACCCAGCGCCCGCGGCGAGCTGGAGATCACAGACGTCAACAAGGTCTATCTCGAACGCGGCGATCTCAACGTCGAGCGGCTGGGGCGCGGCTTCGCCTGGTTCGATACCGGCACGTTCGACAGCCTGCTGGCGGCGTCGAGTTTTGTGCAGATGGTCGAGAAAGTGCAGAGCCAGCGTATCGCCGTGCCGGAAGAGATCGCCTTCGAGGCCGGCTGGATCACCAAAGACCAACTGCTGGCCCGCGCCGAGACGCTCAAGAAGAGCGACTATGGGCAGTATCTGTTCGGGCTATCGGAACGCTAGGGCGTATCGCGAGCCGCAGGGCGATAAACGTCAGTCCGATTGCTGCCAGCCACCAGCCGTACCAAATCCCGAAGCTGACCTCCCAGAACACCGACACGGCGAGCGCGGTGGCGAGGGTCGTCGCCAGCGATACGCGGTCCGTGGCGCGGCGTTGGAGGCTGAGGAGCGCGAGCGCGCTCCACGCCAGGAACAGCACGACGCCGACCGCGCCCAACTCCAGCCACACCTGCAACAGACCGTTGTGGGGGTGGAGGAAGTTGACCTCGCGCGACACACCGACCGCCACGGCGTTCGGTTCGCCGACGACGCGCGCGGCATCGAAACCGTAACCCAGCACGGGGCGCGCGTGGATCAGCTCGTCCACCCGATGCCAGATCTCGACACGCAGGCCCCAGTTGCGGGTGAAGTGCTGGGACAGCCACACCGGCAGATCGTCGCCCCAGGCCAAGGTGGAGAACGTGCCCCACATGACAGCGACCAGCGCCAACATCCCGGCGACCGCCGCGACGCCGATGCGGCCGGCGATCCACACGCAGACGAACGCAATCGCACCGGCGACCAGGGCGATAGGAGCTGCGTCCATGCGGTAGGTGACGCCAAGGGCGAAGCACGCGATCACCACAGCCATCGCCATCCAGGCGCGGCCGGTCTTGCGCCACAGCATTAGCGCGACCGGGAATGTCAGGCAGGTGAGGAACGTCAAGCCGGGTGAGAGGGTGTCGAAGTTGCGTTCGGGACTGGCGCCCACGCGTACGAGCCCCAGGAAATAGCCGCCGGTGATGCGTTCGACCGCCAGCAGCACGAACAGCGCCGCCCAGGCGCCGAGAAGACACCGCACGATCTGAGACGGGTCCGGCAGGGCCGCAATCCCGCGCATGAGCAGCGCGATCATGGCGATGGTCGCGCAGGCCTTTGCCCAGTTCACCATCGGCAGCGCCGGCGCCCAGACGAAGGACGCGAGCGTCCAGGCGGCGAAGAGGACGAACACGATCACCGCAGGCGCGAAGCGCGGCGGCGCCAAGGCCGCGCGGCGCAGGTCGGGCTGCGCGAGCGCCAGGATGGTGCCCAGCGCCAGAATCACCACTGTGGCGTCTTTGACCCAGGCCACGAGGGGCACGAACACAAAGGGCAGCCAGCGGATCATGAGCGACAGACCGCGGCGAAGATGGTGTGGATCTGTTCCGCGGCGATGGCCGTGTCGTAGGTGGTCGCGGCGATATCCTGCGCGCGCGCGCCGCAGCCGTTGCGCAAGTCCGCATCGCGATAGAGCTTCATCAAGCCTTGATACCAGTCATGGGGCGTGCGGCAGTGAAAGCCCGTCAGGCCGTCGGCGATGAGATCGGCGGCGATGCCGATGGGCGAGACCAAGGACGGGCGGCCGGCAGACATGTATTGGATGATCTTGTAGCCGCTTTTGCCGCGGTTCCATTCCGTGTCCGCCAGGGGACACAAGCCGACGGACATGCCGGTGAGCAGCGCGTCTTCGCTGTCCTCGCTCCACGGAATGCGCTCCGCCGGTATCTCAGGGAACTGGTCGGGGCGCACGCCCACCAACACGCAGCGCGCGCCGGTCTCCGTCAGAAAACGCGTGAGCGGCGCTTGGACGAGAGGCATCGCTTCATCCGCCGTCATGGGCGTGCCGATCCAGCCGACCGTGAAGGGCTCAGGCGCGGGTGCTGTGGTAAAGCGCGTGGTGTCCACGGCGCTGGGGATGAGTTGCACGTTTCGCGCGCCGACCGCCTGCGCATAGTCAGCAAGCGTGCGGTTGCCGACGGTGACGGTATCGGCCCGGCGCATCAACCGCTCGATCTTGTCGCCATAGAGCGACTGCGCCCAGCCGGCCTTGATGGCCTTGTAGTAGAGGTGATGGGCATCGTCGAAGTCGATCACCAGCTTGCGGCCAGATGCCAGCAGGCTTTCCGCGAAGAACGGCGCATAGGGGAAGATCTCACGTTGCAGCCAGATCACGTCGGCGTCGCGATGATGCAACAGGGCGGCCAGCCGTTCCGCGCAGGCCTTGGCCACCACGCTGAGTTGGCGATCGCCGCCGGCGTAGAGCCGATCCAGATACGCCGCCGGCAGGAGCGATTGGACGGTGACCCGATCGCCCAGCCGTTCCAGATGGGGCACGTATTGGAGAAAGCGCACGCGGCTGCTCGCGCCTTTGCGTGCATAGCGGGTCAAGGCGAGGACCCGCACCATCTAGCGCGCCCGTGCGTGGAGCGCGGCGATGGTCGTGCCGGAAGCCGCACTTTGCAGGAGCAAACGATAGGCTTCCAACACCATGCCGATGTCGCGGCCCTTGGCGAAGCATCGCACCAGCCGGGCCGGAAGTTCGATCGCCACGGCGGCGAGCAGGATCACGGCTTGCCAGAAACGGCCGAAGTGGCGACGTGCATAGATGCCGCGGCTGGCGATATGCAAGGCGAGCGCCATGCCCGACGCTTGTGAACTTGAGCCGGCGCCGACATGCCGCACGCGCGCCTCCTTGAGGTAATAGCTGCCCTGGCCTTTGGATTGGGCGCGGGCGCACAGGTCCACATCCTCATAATACAGGAAGAAGGCGTCATCGAAGCCCTGCAGAGCCGCGAACAGGTCGCGCCGGATCATCAGCGCGGCCCCCATCACCTGGCCGACGGGGCGGCTGAGGGCGTGATCCGCCGCCGATAGATAGGGATAGCCGTAGGTCGGCAGGATCAAGTGCAGCCCGGCGGTGCGAACCAGCAGATCCAGCGGCGTCGGCAGGGCAGAGCACGACGGCACGACGATACCGGTGGAATCGACGATCTCCGGCCCGACGATGCCGAACGCGGCGTTGGCGGGATCGGCGAGAAAGTCACGGCAGCGGCGCAAGGCGCCGGGCTCAAGCGTCGCATCCGGATTGAGGATAAGGATGTACGGCGCGGTGCCGCGCGCGGCACCCTGGTTGCAAGCGGCGCCGAAACCGGCGTTGGCGGCATTGTGCAGGACGAGCGCGCCGCCGGATGCGGCAACGGCTGCATCCAACAGCGCGGGCGCGTCGGCGTTGTTGACGACAATGGCTTGCGCGTCGAATCCGTCTGCGGCTGCGACCGCATGCACCGCGGCGACGCACCGCGCGGTGTGATCGGCGGACTTGTAGTTGACGATGACGACGTCGACGTCAGCCATGGAGGATCAGCCGCGCGCCGGGGCGAGCGCGGACCCGCGATCGATGGCGACCAGATTCATGCCGACGCCGACCAAGGCCAGCCGCGCCGAGGTGGACAGCACCTCGAAGATCACCGCGTCGTGAATCCAATGGCGTTGGGAATGCTGTTCCATCGTGCCGTCGGCAATGGCGACCGTCAGCGCATAAGTGCCGCGCGCGAGCGCCGGCCAGCGGAACCGGAACCGCACGGCGATCTTGTCGCCGGCAGGGATGGGCTGTTGCGGCACTTGCTGCCAGTGGGTGTTGTCGCCCAGCAAGAGCTGTCCGAGGCGATCCTTGATGTAGAAGCCGACGATCGGCCGTTCGACCGTCTGATCGGCTTCCACCAGGATGCGCAGATCCACCTGCTGCCCTTCGCGCATTTGCGCGACGCGGCCGCCGTGGGCCGGGTCGACCATGGCCGCATCGGCGATACGTGCGCCGCCGATACCGAAACTGCTGGCATCCGGATTGAACGGCGAGCAGGTCGTGAGACCCGGTTCGGAGTCTTTCCGCGGCACGTCGGCATCGAAGATGACTTCGATATCGTCCGGTGGCGTCGCCGCTTCCGGTACGGGCGGCGGAGGCGGTGCCGGGGTCTCGAACAGCGCGGCGACATATTGCTCACAAACCTGGATCGCCGCGCCCTCGCCGCGCACGACGCCGTGATCCAACCAGATGGCACGGTCGCAGAGGGCGGTGACGGCGCCGAGATCGTGGCTGACGAACAGGATCGAGCCACGGCGCTTGAAGTCCTGCAGGAAGCGCATGCACTTCTGGCTGAAGCGCGCATCGCCGACCGCGAGCACTTCGTCGATGATCAGGAGGTCTGCATCCACATGGGCGGCGACAGAGAACGCAAGGCGCATGTACATACCGCTCGAATAGGTGCGCACCGGCCGGTCGATGAACTCGCCGAGTTCGGAAAAGGCGATGATCGCATCCATACGCTCGGTGACCTGGCGCGTGGTCAGGCCGAGGATGGTGCCGTTGAGAATGATGTTCTCGCGGCCGGTGAACTCCGGCTCGAAGCCGGCGCCGAGTTCAAGCAGCGCCGCGACGCGGGCGCGCACGACAATGTCGCCGGAGCTGGGCGGGATGGTGCCGGTGATGAGCTGCAGGAGCGTGGACTTGCCGGCGCCGTTCTGGCCGACGAGACCGACGGTTTCGCCGCGCCGGACGCGGAAGGAAATATCCTTGAGCGCGTCGAAGCGCGGATATTTGCGCCAGGGCATGAACATGTGCAGCAGCCGCTGCCCCGGCGTCTGATAGAGCGTGTAGTGCTTGGCCGCATGGGCGACGACGATGAGGTCGGTATCGGGCGCGCTAGAGGACATCGGCGAATGTCCTGCGCGCTTTGCGGAAGAAGATGAAGCCGAGGGAGGCAATTACCCAGGCGGCAATAAGATATATCGCAAGACCGGTCCAATCCGGCATCTTGCCTTCCAGCAGCACGCGGCGGGACTGGATGACGATGAATGCCACGGGATTGAACACGACGATCGACTGCAGCGCGGGCGACAGACGCGTGAGCGGATAGAACACCGGCGACAGGAACAGGAGACCCGTGAGGATCAGGGTCATCATATGGGCCATGTCGCGGAAGTAGACACCCAGCGCCGCCAGGATCCAGGCGGAGCCGATCAGCAGGATGACGAACGGTACCAGCACGAGCGGAAACAGCACGGCCGTTGCCGGCACATGTGCGAGCAGCGCGGTGGCGGCGAGCAGGATCGCGGTATTGATGAGCGTGTGGAACAGCGCCGCCCCGACCACCACGGCCGGAATGATCTCCAGCGGGAAGACGGCTTTCTTGACCAGGTTGGCGTGTTCGACGATGCAGGTCGGCGCCTGCGCCATCGCATCCGCCATCAGCCAGAACACGATGAGCCCTGCGAACAGCTGCAAGCTGAACGGCAACTCGCTTGTGCCGGTGTCCCAGCGGCTTTGCATCACCGAACCGAAGACGAAGGTGTAGATGCCGAGGGTGACCAGAGGGACGATCAGGACCCACAGGAACCCGAACGCACTAACCCGATAGCGGCGCGAGATCGCGCGCACCAGGAACTGCCACAGGGCGACGCGCTGTCGCGCCAGCACGGCAAGCGGTACGAGGGCTTCCCGGATGCGGAAATCCCGCCGGCGGTTCATGCGGCGGGCCGTGCTGCAGCGTAGCTGTCGAGAACCTGCCGGATGCTCAAAGGGCCACGGTCCGCCGGCAAGCCAAGGCTCGCCAGGATCGGCGGCTGGACCAGGGTCTTACGCTTGCGATCCTCGATGGCTTCGCGCACGCCTTGATAGCGATGCTCGCTGCCGGGCACGCGGCCGTCGGCCGGGACGGTATTGCTGCCGTCGGTCTTGAAATAATAATCGCCGATGCGTGTAGTCACGAGGGCGAAGTCCGCCGGTCTCTCCGCACAGATGCGCAGGAGGACGTCGTAGTCCTCCTCGAACAGCAGATCGGTCTTGAAGGTCAGCGAGGTCGCCGGGATCGCGCTGCGATCCATGACGTAGCTGTGCAGCGGGCAGAAGTTATTGCGCAGCAGGTCGATCAGGGACGTGCCGCTGCCGAAGGCCGGGATCACGGTGCCGGCCGCATACATGAACTGCTCATGGACATCCACGCGCAGGACGCGGACGGAAGAGAAGGCAATGGCGGCCCCCGTGCGCGTCAACCGTTCCACCATCATGGTGTAGGCTTCCGGGTAGAGCACGTCGTCGTAGTCGAGGAACGCCAAGTAACGGCCGCGAGCGGCGGCGACGCCCAAGTTCAGAAGCACCGAGCGCGCATCGCGGGGCTTCTCGTCGGTCCAATTGACGAAGGCGAGTTCCGGCGCGTCGGGCCCGGCGAGCAGCGGGGCGAGTTCCTGACGCACCGCGGCGATGTCGGCTTCCGAGAAGCGTTGCACCGCAAGGATGATCCGCAACGGCCGATAGCTTTGGCCGACCAACGAGAACACGCAGCGGCGCAGTTCTGGAAGGCGTCTTACGTCGTGGAAGCGGACGACAGTGTCGAGCAGATCAGCCATGCATCACCACCGGGTCGCCGCGAAGGCGTTCTTGTGGCTGAAGTCGGCGATGCGCTGCCAGGTCTGGGGCACCGGCTGTACCTTGACTGGCGGCGGGACGACGTCGAGCGCCCGCAGCGCGTTCTCCGCATCGGCCGTGAAGGTTGTGCCGCCCCATTTGGTGCCGAGGATCGCCATCGACTCATAGACCATCTTCAGCACCGCCGGATTGTGCGCCCGGTTGGTGACGCCGTGGAGGAACAAGGCCCGCGGGCAAACGCGCAAGGCAAGGCCGTGGGCCCGCGCGCGCCAGGACATATCGACGTCCTCGCCATACATGAAGAAGGTTTCGTCGAAGCCACCCAGCACGTCGTAGGCCGCGCGCGAGATGGCGAGGCACGCCCCGGATACCCACGGCGTCTCCAGGGTATAGGGATCGTAGACTTTGGGATGCTCGTCCGGGAACTGCAGGGCTTCGATCAAAGCGCGCCCGTTGTACGCGGCCATCATCTGCACCAGGGCGCCGATGGCTTCGGGTTCCAGCAAGCCGTCGGGATTGGTGGCGATATAGATGTCCGCCCCGGCGGCGAAGGCATCCTGCATCAGGCGATTGTGGCCAGCGCCGAAACCGACGTTGCCCACGGCGGGGAGATAGCTGATCGCCGGATCGGAGACTACGGCGCCTGCAGTGGCTGCACCGTTGTCGAGGATGGCGATGCGGCCCGTCGCCGTGAGCCCGGCGCGCGCGAGCGCCGTGAGCGCGCTGCCGACGACGCGGCGCATCTGCTCCGGCGGGTTGTTGTAGGTCACGATCCCAACAGTCACCTTCGTGCGCGCATCGATGGGTTGGGTCGTACCCAGAGCGCGGGCCTGCAGGCGCGCGGCGAGTTCCGGGACAGGCCGCTCGATCGGCGTCGGCAGTTCTGTGCGCGGCGGCGGGAATGCCGCGCTGTTGATGGCCGGTGTGTGCTGCGCGACAAAGCGGTCGAGGTCGTCCGGCGATGCGATGTAGACCATCGCCGGCGTTGCGCCGAACAAGGCGGGATTTGCGATCTTGAGCCAGCGATGGCCGGCGGCGTCGCAAACGTGGAAATAAAGCCGCTCGATGGCATGGGCGGGGGTTGCGTCCACCTGCCCGTTCTCGTCCACGAAATCCTCAAGCGTGAGATTGAGATCGAGCAAGGGCTTCAGCGCCGCCGAGCGGGCCCAGAACATGGAGCCGGAGGGGAAGTCCAAGGCGCGTTCGGGCTGAAGGTCGATGCCCATGCGGTCCGCGAGGCTCTTCGCCATGGGGAAGTTGCCGCCCCAGTTGATCCAATGACGCACCGGCTCGAAATGCTGACACGCCACCATGCCGACGTCGGGATGGCGCGTGAAGGTTTCGAACACGCTGCGCACGATGGCCGGCGAGCCGAGCATGTTCTCCAGGATGTAGCCGCGCCAGGTGGCGAGCACATCCGCATGATCGGAAGCCTTGGTGTGCAGATGAAGCACATAGTCGTAGCGCGGATAGATATCGGCAAAGCCGACCAGCTTGGGCGCGATGTCGCGGCCGCGGTTGGGGACGACGCGCACCTCGACCGCACCCTTGTCCCAGCCGGCGAAGGCGGCCTCGATGATTTCCTTCTTGCCGTCCTGGTCGGTCGAAATGAAAACGTCGCATTCGAACGGGATATTGCGGAGGTAGCGTTGAAACTCCGCCGCCATGGTCTCGTAGTAGACGTGACAGATCGCGGCCAGGCGCGGCGCCGGCGGGCTTGCCTCGTAGCCGAAGGGCACCACGGCGCTGAAGTCGAGATCGATCGGGCGCGCGGATTCCGGCGGCGTGACCTTCGGCGCGTTGTGCGCGCTGTTCTGCAGGCGCGCGATCAGGGCTGGCGCGAGGCCGCGCGGCGGTGGCGGCTGATACACCACCGGCGGCGGCGGGTTCGGGCCCGTCAGCACGATGGTGCGGTCGGCGATGAAGGCATCGAGCGCGGCCGGCGAGTCGATGGTCACGACCGCGTCGAGATCGTTGAACAGCGGCGGATTGGCCACCTTCATCCACTTGAGCTTGGCCGCTTCGCAAGAGATGAAGAACAGCCGCTCGATCGCATGGGCGATGGTGCCGTCCATCTGGCCGGCCTCAGCCGGGAAGTCCGCCAGCCGCAGGTTGAGGTCGAGCAACGGCTTCAGAGCCGCGCTGCGGGCCCAGAACATGGAGCCCGACGGGAAATCGAGCACCCGATCCTCGGATAGCGGCAGGCCCATGCGGGTTGCGAGCCCCTGCGCGATGGGGAAGTTATCACCCCAGTTCAAGTGGCGGCGAACCGGCTCGAAGTGCTGGGCGGCGATCATGCCGATATCGCGGTGGCGGGCGAAGGTCTCGAGGATGCTGGCCACGATCTCCGACGAGCCGACCAGGTTCTCGAAGATGAAGCCGCGCCAGTTGCGGAACACTTCGAGATGGTTGGCGGTGGACGACGACTTTGTGTGCAGGTGAAGCACAAATTCGTAGCTGTCGTAGACGTCGCGGAATGCGAGAAGCTTCGGCGCGATGTCGCGGCCGCGATTTGGCACCAGGCGCACTTGCACGCTGCCGCGGTCCCATCCCGTGAAGGTGCCGAGGATGCTGGCGCGCTTGCCCGGCGTATCGGTGCAGATGAACGTGTCGAACGGAACCGGGATATTGCGCAGGTAACGCGCCACCTCGCCGGCGAGGTCCTCGTAGTAGACGTGCACGATAGCCGCGATACGCCCGCCGAATTCGGCATTCACCGGATAGGCGAACGGGACAGCGGCGCTGTAGTCGACGTCCGCCGGCAGCGCCACCGCCTTCATCAGCAGCGACGGCGGCACACCGCGCCACCAGCCGATCAAAGCATTGATCACCAGGCGCTTGTATTTCAGCGGGATCGGCGTGGCGTGATAGATCGCCCGCAGGATCTTGCGTACCCGCGCTTTGGTGCCTGGCTTGCGTGCGATCTGCCAGCGGCGCAGGGCCCGGATCGGCGCGGTGATGCGCCAGCTGAGCGAGCGTTGAATGCCGTCGAGTGCCTGGGTGAGATGATCGATCCGCTGGGCTGCGACGTTTGCGGCGTTACGTGCCGCGTGCTCCATCTCGCGCGTGGTTTCCTCGTAGCGGAGATTGGCGGCGGTCAATTGAACGTGCAGGTCCTGCAGACGCGTTTGGTCGTCGGCCACCGTCTTCTCAAGACCGTCGATCCGCGCGCGCACCCGAACGCCGTCCTCGCGGAAGCCGTCAATCATGGTGAGCAGTTCGTGGATGTAGGTGGCCTGTTCTGTCGCGACCTGTTGCGCCTTGATGCTGCTGCCCAGCCGGGCGAAGGCATTGCGCAGTTCGTCCGCGACGGCCGGGTCCTGCGTGGCGGTGAAGAAGCGGGCCATTTCGGCCGGCAGCGCTTTGCCGTAGCCGAGGACGCCGAGGCCGTGGCCATGATGAAATGCGAAAGACGGGGATTTGGCGCTGATCTCTTCCCACAGCTTGTAGGCACCGAAGCCGCGCTCGCGCACGTTGATGTCGTGGAACAGAACCACCGCACGTTCGGAGAGTTTCGGGACCCACGTCTCGAAGTCGTGCTTCACGTCTTCGTAGAAGTGCCGGCCGTCGATATGCAGCAGGTCGATCGAGCCATCCGGAAAGTGCGCGACGGCTTCATCGAAGGTCGCGCGCACGAGGCGCGAGAACGACGCGTAGTTTGCCTCGTTGTGGCGATCGACCATCTGGAACACATGCTCGGTGTAGCGCCCGGCGTGTTCGTCGCCTTCCCAGGTGTCGACGGCGTAGCAGCGCGTGCTGAGGCCCAGCCGCTTCGCCGCTTCGCAGAAGGCGAAATAGGAATAGCCGTTGTGGGTACCGAGTTCGACCAGGGACTCAGGCCGGAACATATCCATCAGGGCGAAGGCGAACGGCGCATGATCGAGCCAAGACGAGCGCACCAGGAAGTGCGGGACGGTGAACGCGCCCGGGCGAATGAAGCGGTTGGCGCTGGCGATGGTTTCGGCGCGGTTCATGAATGCGCCGCCAGATCGCGATACAACGCCGCGTGCTGATCGCGGATGAGGCTTGCGGAGAATTCGCGCACGACCTTGTCACGGGCCGCCGCGCCCCATTGCGCGCAATCCGAAGGCGCGCCGATGGCGCGCTGCATCGCATCGGCCAGCGCGGTGGCGTCACCCGGCGGGACGAGAAGTCCGGTTTCGCCGGGCACGACGATCTCGCGATTGCCGGGCACGTCGGTCGCGATCATGGCGCGCCCCGCCGCCGCCGCTTCCAGCAACGCTTTCGGCAGCCCCTCGCCGCCAAGGGCGGGATGCAGCACCACATCGGTCTCCGCCAGCACGGAACGCACGTCCTTTACATGGCCCGGCAGTTCGACGCCGGGAATTTTGGCCCAGCGATCGAGCACCGATTCCGGGATGGATGACGGGTTGCCGGAATCCGGAACGCCGCCGATGACCAGCGTGCTCTCCACGCCGCGTGTTCGCAGGATCTCATGGGCCTCAACCGCCACTTGGATGCCCTTCATATAGAGCAAGCGGGACAGAATGAGGAATCGGAATCTACGGCCTTTGCCAATGGGTTGGTGGGCAATGGGTTGAGGGGTGAAGAGGGTTGGATCGACGCCGGAGCCGCGAATCAGCCGCACCCGCGCCGGATCGACCCCCAACGCACCCTCAACGACCGCGGCGTCGTCCCGGTTCTGGACCAGGATCTGGCCGCGATTGGTCCGGACCGCCCGCCGCAGGATCACGCCGCAGGCCCATTGGATCAGTCGCGCCGGCAGGGTGCGCGCGAAGAAGGTGAAGCCGAGCCCGTTGATGGAGATCAGCACCGGGATATCGCTGCCGAAGGCGGCCACCGCGCCGACGATGCCCGGCCGCAGATCGATGGCATGGAGCGCCGCGGGCGGATGATCGCGCAACAAGCGCCTCACGCGGGCGACATCGGGAAAGAAGCGCAAAGCCGCGCCGAGCGTGGTGCCGGCGCGCCGCCAGGGGAATTCAATCGCGCTGAAGCCCGCCGGCGGCTGTGCCGGTACGCCGCGCGCCGCGACGATCACGTCGAAGCCGGCGTCACGCGCTGCGGCCGCCATGCCGAGCTTGTGGGACTCGAACGACCAATACTCCGTGGTCAGGAAGAGAAGGCGCGGCATCACTCAGTCGACGAAGCGCGGGATCGGCCCGTCCTGCGGGGTGGGGCGGTCGGACAGGTCGAACATCACCTCGTCGACGTAACACCAGCCCCAGGCTTCGGGCGGATCGTAGCCTTCGACGATGGGATGGGCGGTGTGACGGAAATGTTTGGTGGCGTGCTTGTTCTTCGATGAGTCGCAGCAGCCGACGTGACCGCAGGTGCGGCAGAGGCGCAAGTGAACCCATTGGTCGCCGAGTTTCAGGCACTCTTCGCAGCCCTTGGCACTGGGCGTGACGGTGTGGATGGATCCGAGATGGGTGCAGGTGAGCGCCATCAGTTGCTCCGTTCGGCCTGGGCGAGATACTTGTGGAGGACCGCAACAACCTGCGCGCCCTCGCCCACCGACGAGGCGACGCGCTTGATCGAGCCGCAGCGCACATCGCCGATGGCGAACACGCCGTCGCGGCTGGTTTCGAGCAGGCCGCGGGCGGGTGCGACGTCCGCACCGGTGCGGATGAAGCCTTTCTCATCGAGCGTGATGCCCGACGGGCGCAGCCATTCGGTGTTGGGGGCCGCGCCGATGAAGGAGAACAGGTGGCGGATGGGACGCTCGGTTTCCGCCCCGGTCTTGATGTTGCGCCAGCATACGCTTTCAAGCGCGTCCTTCTCGCCGCGCAGGCGAACAATCGAGGACTGCGTGACGACTTCGATATTGCCCATGCCGGTGATGCGCTCAATCAGGTACTTCGACATGGTCTCGGCGAGATCGCGGCGCACGATCAGCCACAGTTTCTTGACCTTCTCCGCCAAATAGACCGCGGCCTGGCCTGCGGAATTGCCGCCGCCGACCAACACGACCTCTTGCTCGGTGCACAGGACGCGCTCCGCCGACGAGGCCCAGTAATGCACGGACGTGCCCTCGAAGTCTGACAGGTTGTCGACATCGAGGCGCCGATACTGCGCGCCGCTGGCAATCACGACACTGCGGGCGCGGGCCTCCTCGCCGTTGGCGAGGGTGATGCGAAATTGGTGCGGCGAGAAATCGCAATGCAGCGCCACCGCTTCATCCGGGATCGCCATATCTGCGCCGAACTTCTGCGCCTGATTGTAGGCGCGCGCCATAAGGGCCATGCCGGAGATGCCGGTGGGAAAGCCGAGATAGTTCTCGATGCGCGAAGACGCCCCCGCCTGCCCGCCGAAGGACCGGCAATCCAGCACCAGCGGCGTGAGGCCTTCCGAGCCTGCGTACACCGCCGCGGCGAGGCCCGCAGGGCCGGCGCCGATGATGGCGACGTCGTAGAGCTTGTCCGCATTGATGGGTTTGACGAGACCGAGGCAACGGGCCAGATCGCCTTCGCTCGGATTGCGCAATAACACGCCGTTCGGACACAGCACGATCGGCAGCTGTTCCGGCGCGACGTGAAAGCGCTCAAGCAATGTCGCCCCGGACGTATCCGTTTCGGGATCGATCTGACGATGGGGATGACCGTTGCGCGTCAGGAAACCGACCAGATTGAGCACATTGCCGTCGTCGGCGCGGCCGACAATGATCGGACCGGCGTTGCCGGTCGCGATCAGGCCGACCCGGCGCAGGATCAATGCGCGCATGATCTGCTCGCCGAGCACGGCTTCCTGCACGAACAGATCGCGCAGGCGGCGCGAGGGGATCTCGACCGCATCCACGGCTTTTAAGGCAACGACTGTGACGAGAGACGGCTGCCCGGAGAGTTGGGCGAGTTCGCCCATGAAACTACCCTGACCGTGGGTGACGATGACCTCCTTGTCGCCGTTCAGATCGGTCTGGGAGACCTCGACTTGGCCTTTGGTGATGAGGAGAAGTCCCGGGAACACTTCGCCGGCCTTGGTGATGGTGGCGCCGGCGGGAAAGCTGCGCGCTTCGCCGAAGCGCGACAGGCGCGCGAAGTGTTCGGACGAGAGCGTCGGGAACATCTGCTCCCGGCGCTGTTCAACCATCGTCGGTGCATTCGATGTCGCCACGGTCATCCTCTCGACGTTCAATCCAATCACGACGGTGGCATGGACAAACCGACGTGAGGCTTTCCTGTTGACAGTCAACAGCGAGCACCTAGGATTTCACGCAAGAAAGCGGGGAAATCCTCACATCGCAGCAGCTTACACAATCGCTGTCGGGAGGACCCGCGCGCATCGCTCACGACCAACCCGGTTCCCCATTATATGAGGGGGCGGTGCTGCGCCTAGGGGAATCGCGGGCACGACATTCTACATTGCCGGCATATTGACAACGCGTTGACGGCGGTGGCCGGTAAGGGACGAGGGAACGGATGTTGCACGATGCTGTCGAAGTTCAAGGGGGCGATCTGAAAAGCGGTGCGAATCAAAAGGGGCCCGATGCGGTCTCCTGGATTTGCACGGCCGTCACCCTCGCGGGCTACCTCGCCCTGATGCTGGGCGTGGCCTACGCCCCGGGGATGCTGTCGCAGCCGCTGATCGAAGGCAGCCTGCTGACCGTGGGGATCGCCGGCGGGGTGTTCGCGATCCTGCTGCTGATCGTCGTTTCAGCGGTCTACACGCACTGGCGCAACGCCGGGGAGCGCTAGCGCCATGCCGATCAATATTACCGCCGTCGTGATGTTCTTCATCTTCGTGGCCATCACGCTGGGAATCACTTACTGGGCCTCCAGCCGCAGCCAGTCGCGCAGCCAGTTCTATGCCGCCAGCGGCGGCCTCACCGGCTGGCAAAACGGCATCGCGTTCACCGGCGAATTCCTGTCCGCGGCCACCATCCTCGGCATCACCGCGCTGTATTACGCCGGCGGGTTCGACGGCCTGATCTACGCCATTGGCGCGCTGATGGGCTGGCCGGTGATCCTGTTCCTGCTGTCCGACAAGCTGCGCGCGATGGGCAAGTTCACCCTGACCGACGTGCTGTCCTACCGCCTGAAGGAACCCTCGCTGCGGGTGTTCGCCACGGTGGCGACGGTCGTCGTGCTGCTGCTCTACATGGTCGCGCAGCTGGTGGGCGCGGGCGCGCTGGTCGAACTGTTGTTCGGGATCGACTTCTTCTACGCCGTGTGCGTGATCGGCGTGCTGATGATGATCTACGTGATCTTCGGCGGCATGGTGGCGACCAGTTGGGTGCAGATCATCAAGTGCTGTTTTCTGCTCGTCCTGGGCTGCATCTTGGCGTTCGGCGTGCTCGCCAAGTTCGACTTCAGCATCGGGAAGGTGCTGGCCACGGCGGTGGAGAAACATCCGCTCGGCATCAAGATCCTCGGGCCGATCAGCCTGAGTTCGCCGGCGGCGGCCATCTCCGCCTTCCTCACACAGGCGGTGGGCCTTGCGGGGCTGCCGCACCTGATCATGCGCTTCTTCACGGTGCCGAGCGTGGCCGAGGCGCGCCGGTCGGCGAACTTCGCGACTGCGCTGATCGGGCTGTTCTACATCCTGATGATCGTGATCGGCTTCGGCGCGGTGGCCATCCTGACGGGCAACCCGGACTACGTCGGCCCGACCGGCGCTTTGCGCAACGGCGTGAATATGGCGCCGCTGTATCTGGCGCATTCCATCGGCGGCGATCTGCTGCTGGGGATCTGCGCCGCCGCCCTGTTCGCCACCATTCTCGCGGTGGTCGCGGGCCTGACGCTCGCCGTCGCAGCGGCCGTGTCCCACGACCTCTATGCCGGCGTGATCAAGAAAGGGACCCAGACAGAGGCGCAGGAAATGCGCGTCTCGCGTTTCGCCGCGGTGACATTCAGCGTCGTGAGCATCCTGCTCAGCGTCGCCTTCCGGCACGAGAACATCACGTTCCTGGTGGTCACCGCGCTGTCGATCGCGGCGAGTTCCACGTTCCCGGTGCTGTTCCTGACGGTGTTCTGGCGCGGCACCACCGCGGCCGGCGCGGTGATCGGCGGCTCCGTCGGGCTGGTTGGCGCCTTGGCGGCGATCATTCTCGGCCCGACCGTGTGGGTGCCGGTGTTTGGCAATGCCGCGCCGATATTCCCCTATCAGTACCCGACGGTGGTGACCCTGCCGCTGTCACTGGTGCTGATCGTGGTGGTCTCGCTGCTCAGTCAGAAGAGCGCCGCCGCCGTGGCACCCGCGCGCCCATAACAAACGGGCGCCGCAATCGCGGCGCCCGTTCATATGTGCAGATCGCGACCGCTTAGACGGCGGCTTTGGCTTTGCGAATGGCCTTTTCGCCCGCGCTCTTCATGGCGGCGAATTCGGAGCTGATCTTCTCACCGGTCTCGGCGAGCACGCCGGCGGCCTGGGTCGTGAGCTTTTCCGCAACGGCCTTCACCGACTTCACGAGGGACCGACCCTGCTTCTTTGTCCGGGTCGCGAGGCGGCTGGCGACCAAGGCCGCCTGCTTCTTGGTGGTCACCACCTTCTTCGCAGCCTTCTTGGTCACGCGCGCGACAGTCTTCTTGCCCTTGGCGGCGGCACGGCGCGCGGTGCTGGCGGTCGCGGCCTTCGCCCGGCGTGCGGCGCCGGTGGCGCGGCTCTTGGCCTTCGCGGCGGTGGACTTCACGGTCTTCTTGACTGTGGTCGCGGCTTTGCGCGCGCGTGACTTCACGGTCTTTTTCTTCGACATGTTGGGTCTTTCCTCTCTACAGGCCCCCGTAGGGAGCGAACAACTGGCGCAGACGTAACGCCGTAGCGGGTGCACTTGTTACGGGATGCCCCGACAGAGGCCGCTGCGAGCCGGTTTGTCTGCGGCTCACCCCGTGACTCCGATGCGATCCCACATTGCGACGGTGGTCCGGCGACCATGATAGCGTGATGTCACGGACGACGGGAGGTCTCATGGGGCACTATTTCAAAAGCATCTTGGCAGGCGTCGTCGTGGCGGCGATGGCCACGGGAGCACAGGCGCAATCCGTCACGCTGAAGGTGCTGTCGTCGGATCCGGCGCGCGTCACCGGCGACGATGCGCTGGTGGAGGCGATCGCGCCGGCCAGCACCAAGTCCGTGACCGCCCGTCTCAACGGCAAAGATGTCTCCACAGTCTTTCAGGCGACCGGGACACCTGGACGCTTCCTAGCGCTGCTGACCGGGCTGACAACGGGGACCAACACCCTGACCGCAAGCGCGGGCGCCGCGTCGTCGAATCTTGTCCTGCGGAACCACCCCATCACCGGCCCGGTCTTTGCCGGACCGAAAGAAA
The DNA here is from genome assembly GCA_947476275.1 of Fidelibacterota bacterium. Classification (GTDB taxonomy): domain Bacteria; phylum Pseudomonadota; class Alphaproteobacteria; order Rhodospirillales; family Rhodospirillaceae; genus SCTM01. Next base: position 22,350 of record CANJPQ010000015.1, on the reverse strand, counting down.
CGCCGTTCTACTGCGAGACCGCGGCGTTCAAGATGGCGGACGGCACGCGGCTGCCCGCCCCGACCGATGCGGACTGCTCCACCGCGCCGGTGGTGACCTACATCTACAAAGCCAAGGGCGCGAAGGACTTCCAGGCCCTGCCCGACCGCACGCGGCTGCCGGCGGACGTCGCCCAAGTGACGACCAGCACCGGCCAGGCTGCGCCCTATGTGGTCCGGCTGGAGGTGGGCACGATCGACCGCGGCATCTACCAGATCGCCGTTCTGCACGACCCCACGCGCGAGAAACCCGTCAGTGCGGTTAATACGCCGCGGGCGTGGAACAAGCGCCTTGTCTACGTGTTCGGCGGCGGGTGCCAGGGCATGTACCGGCAGGGCGCGACCACCGGGCCGGTGCTGGACGACCAGTTCCTGGCGCAAGGCTATCTCGCCGTCTCCAACTCCCTGAACGTGTTCGCCAACAACTGCGACGACCTGCTGGCGTCGGAAGCCATGATGATGACGCGGGAGCGCGCCATCGAACTGGCCGGGCCGCCGCTCTTTACACTGGGCTGGGGGTGTTCCGGCGGATCGCATCAAGCCTTCCTGATCGGCGACAATTATCCCGGCCTAATGGACGGCATTGTCCCGATGTGCAATTCGGTCGACTGGAACCGCCTGTTCCAGATGAATGCCGACTTGCGGCTGGTGTACGACTGGTTCGAGACCCCGGTCGGCAAGACGCTCACGCCCGAGCAGAAAACCGCTGTTGCGGGCATGAGCTTGAATACGGCCGCGACCGATTCCGGTCGGCTGCTGCCCAAGGGCTGCCCGCCGATGACCCCCGCGGACAAGATCTACGACGCCAAGACTAATCCGACAGGCCTGCGCTGTACCATGCTGGAGCATCAGGCGAACTCTTTCGGCACCGATCCCAAGACCGGCCGTGTGCGCAACGTCAGCGACAATGTCGGAGTGCAGTACGGCTTGGCCGCCGTCGAAAGCGGCGCCATCAGCGTGGCGCAGTTCCTGGACCTGAACGAGAAGATCGGCAGCTACGACGTCGACAACGAGCGCAGCCCCCAGCGCAGCGTGGGCGATGTGGCCGGCATCACCGCGGCGTATCGGTCCGGTCGCGTGCTGTATGCGGGCAACGGCCTGCGTGACATCCCCATCGTCGAGATGCGCAATTACACCGACGACGACGAACGCGCGACCCACCTGAAGTACGGCACGTTTTCATTCATGGAGCGGCTGAAGCAGCACACAGGCACGCGCGCCAATTACGTGTCCCTTCTCGAGAGCCACGCACCGGGATTCATGAGCGTCAGCCGCGTCGGTGGCGACGATCTGTCCCGCGACACGCTCGGCAAGATGGATGCGTGGCTGACGGCCCTGGTGACTGACACCAAGCCCGGCACGCGCGCGGAGAAGATGGCACGCACCAAGCCGGCGGATCTGGTCGATGCCTGCTATGACCGTACCGGTACGCGCATCGTCGAAGAACAGAAGGCGTTCGGCGGAAAGTGCAACGCGCTCTACCCGACCCATGTGCCACCGCGCATGGTGGCAGGCGGGCCGATGACGAACGACGTGCTGAAGTGCCGGCTCAAGCCCGTGCGCGCCGAAGACTACAAAGTGAAGCTGTCCGCCCCGGATGTCGCGCGCTTGCAGAAAATCTTCCCCGAGGGCGTGTGCGATTGGTCGAAGCCCGGCGTCGGCCAGCAGCCGCCCAATGGGACCTGGCAGGTGTTTTAGCGGATTGCCGCGGCGTCCTGGCCGCGGACCATGTAGCAGTCGAACTCCACCAGGAGCGGGAAATGACCGGCGTTGTTCGGGAAGATGCCGCTCATCTGGAAGCCGCGCGCCTCCAGGTAGGCGATCACCTCGGTGAACCGCGGCATACCTTCGTAGATCGGCCTCACACAGACCTCGTACTATAGGGCTGGGATTGTCGGCAGAGCCACTTCGCCATCCTTCAGGACTTCGAGACCGAAACATTGGGCGTCGAGCCGCCAATTGGGAATGACTGTGTAGCCAATACCGTGGGCGATACCCGCCAGACGATCCTTCAACGCGCCGCGCTTCTTCATACTGTCACTCAAGATCCTGTAATAACGCGTGGTCCAAAGCTGGCGAGGATGGGCTCGAACCGCCACACAAGGGCAAGCCTTGCAATTCCGAGCCGCGCGATGGCAGCGATGAGGGCCGTGAGCGGTGGGAGATGCACAAAGCGGCCATTGACGATGTTCCACCCCATGCCGAGCGCGAAGACCACTGCACCGGTGACGACTGCCGGCATGGCGCCATGGGGCAGGTCGCGCAGTTGGAGAATGCCGATGTGTGGACCGCCAGTGCGGCGGCGTCCAACGGTAAGGTCGCGTCGGAACCGGGCGACCTCGAACAAGGCCCGCTCACCGCGAAGGCCATCGGCGAAGACACCCTGCAACGGGAAGCCGCCAGCCATGTGTCGCCGGAACGATTCACCCACGGCACGTCGGCGCGGCACGTGGCTTGGCTGAAACGCGGCTATGACAGCCGCGACCCCAAGCAGTGCGACGCCTTCTCCCGGAAAAGCAGGCGCCGGTCAGCTGCCCTCGGACAGAAGCTGCTCGACGGTTTGGGTGATCTCGGCACGGGCCTGGCGGTCGAATTCCTTGCTGCCGCGGCTGGGGAAGCCCACATGCACGGTGCGTACCTTACCGTCGCGGCCGATGAAAAATGTGGTCGGCCAGGCGTTTAGGTTCACCGCCTGCGGCAGAAGCGTGTTCACGTCTTGCCGAACGCCGGCAACCAACACCGTATACTTCAGGCCGTAGCGCTGGATGAACGCCCGCAGGCGCTTCAATTCCTTCATGTCCTCTGGGTTCTCGAAATCGAGACCCACGACCTCCAGGCCCTTGGCGCGATATTTCGCGTCAAGCTCCGCCAGGAATGGCGCTTCGTCATGGCAGTTCGGACACCAGCTGCCGGTGATATTGAGGACGACGACCTTGCCCTTGAAACGCGGATCGTCCTGGGTGATCTGACGGCCGTCGAGGTCCGCACCGCTGAAGCGCATGCGTTCTGAAGGGTCCTTCACGCCGGTGTGGCGCGCGGGATCTGCCGGCGCGGCCAGCCCCGCGGTGCGCGCGGCGGTCGGCCGCAGGGCCTTGAGCTCACGCTTGCCGAATTGATCGATCTGCACGAGCGCGAGCGAACCGTCGGCCTGCGGCGTGATCTTGAGGGATACCGGACGCTCCGCCGCGAACCGCGAGAGGTTGAACGCGGTGCCGTCGAAGACGCCGTTGATGGTGCCGGTATCGCCGTCGATGCGCAGGATCGCGGCGTAGGTGCCTGTCGGCTTCTGATCGACCACGAGACGCCACGCCTTCTCGCCCTTCGCGCTATCCAGGGGAATTTCCCAGACGCCGGCGATGTCGGGCGCCTTGGGTGCGGCGGCTTTCCTTGCGGCAGCAGGGTGCGCCTCGAACGGCAGCGCGCCGATCGTGCCGCGCAACGTGCCATCTTTGTCGAGCGTGGCGGCAAGCTTGGTGGCGTAGCTGGCGAAATCGACGTCGAGCGCGCCATTCTGAAAATGCCCGCCGGTCGAGGCCCGCACCGGCGTATCGCCGTCGAAGTAGGTGATCTCGACCCTATCCGGCGTGCCGCCGATGTCGAAGCGGAACGCGATCTTGCCGTCGGGCACTTGCAGCATGCCGTCCCAGTGTCCGGTGATGGACGTCGCGGCATGCACGGCCGCAGACGTCATGAAAAGGATCACGGCGAGGACGTGAGAGAGGCGTGGCATGAGACACTCCTGCAGCGCTGGGCGGGCAGCGACTTTACCCCAGCCACAGCCTTCGTCGCAGGGGCATTGCCAGGGGACTTGCCGTTGGTTTGGCCGGAGGAAACAATATCTCTCCAGGGCTGCGTTCTGAGCAGCCTGTGCTCTGCGCACGCGATTGCTGCCCCGAATGATCTCAGAATCCGGTCTTTTAGCAGGGGTTTAGCGCCGGTGCGTGGGATAGACTGCGCCTCTCCAATCCTCTGGACCAAACACTGGAGCCACCCATGGCTGTCACGCGTCGCGCCCTTGCCTGGATGCCGCTGCTTGCCGGCGCGTTCGGTGCGTCAACCCAGGCCGAAACCGCGAAGGCCGAAACGTCAAAGGCCCCCGCCGCACGCGGTTATGCCAACGGACCGTTCGGCCTGATCCACTATCGCGACACCGGCAAAGGGGAGCCGCTGATCCTGCTCCATCAGGCGCCGATGAGTTCGCAGCAGTTCGAGACCGTGTATCCACTGTTCGCCGCTAAGGGCGTGCGCGCCATCGGCATCGACATGCCGGGCTTCGGCCTGTCCGACCCGACGTCGTTCCAACCCACCGCGAACGATTGGGCGAAGATCGTGCCGGCGGTAATGGATCACCTGGGCCTGAAGCAGGCGCACTTCGGCGGCCATCACACCGGCGCCGCCGTTGCCATCGCCGCGGCGAACCAGTTCCCGACGCGCGTGAAGAGCCTCTCGATTCACGCAGCCCTGCTCGTCACCGAGGACGAGCGCAAGGCGCGTCTCGACAAGGTGCTGAACGGCGAGAAGAACTTCGTTTACAAGACCGACGGCAGCCACCTGACCGATGGCTTCAAGGGCCGCTGGAATCTCTACGGCCCCGGCGCCGATCCGAAGCTCATCACCCGCTACGTCGTCGAACGCTTCATCGGCACCGGCGAGTCCTGGCACGGTCACTATGTGGCCTATCAGTACAACTCGACCGAAGGCCTGCAGAAGATGAAGGCCCGCACCATGGTGATGGGAAACGACGGCGACATGGTGATCGCAATCACCCGACGCATCAAAGAGCTGCGCCCGGATATGACCTACGTCGAGATGAAGGGCGGCGGCGTGGACATTGTCGACCAGCAGCCGCAAGAGTGGGTCGACCACGTCGTCAAGTTCATGAAGGCCTAAGTCGGTCTTCAAACGCAATCAAAAGGCGCGGCAGATCACTGCCGCGCCTTTTCTTATGCTCGCGCGATTGGCCCGCGCGATCAGACATTGAACTTCAACATCTTCGAGCCGAGCAGGCGACCGAAGGTGAGCGCCGGCGTCACGCACATGCCGCCGCAGTGCGAGCGGCCCATGGTGGCGGCCGAGCCGATGATCTCGCCCGCTGCATAGAGGTTCGGGATCGGCTTGCCGTCTTGCTTGATGACGCGCAGATCGCCATCGACGGCGAGGCCGCCGAAGCCCATGAACTTCCAGCTGTGCAGCTTGATCGCGTAGTACGGGCCCTTGGCGATCGGCATCGGCATGTGTTTGCGACCGAGTTTGTCGTTCCCGGTCTTCTGGCCCTCGTTGTACGTGGCCACTGTCGCGGTGAGTTGCTTGCCGTTGATGCCGGCCAGCTTGCCCAAATCCTCAAGGGTGCCGGCCCTGTGGAAGAACTTGTGCGTATTGAACAGCGCCAGGTACTTGTCTTTCGGCCAGCGGCGCTCGGGCAGGATCGGCTGTGGCACCGCGTTGAAGATCGCGTCATCGAACACGACCCAGCAGCAGGTGTCCTTCTGCTTCAACAGGGCTTCCTCATAGACGTCGTGACTGGGGACGTCTTCCTGCAGGAAACGATTGCCCTCGTGATTAACGAAAATCTCGAACGGCGGCCGGTTTGGCGGAAACGGCCGGAAGCCGACCATCATCGGGCTCGGATAGTCGTCGTCTTCCATGATGCCGCCGAACAGCGGGGCGTGGAGTTCGCCGCCGCGGGTGTAGCCGCCGACAGAGACGCCCAAAGTGATGCCTTCGCCCTGGCTGTAGGGATAGGACGAGTTGTTGTAATTCCTGAGGCGGTCGATCTTCTCGAACATCTCTTTGTTGGACGCAAAGCCGCCGGCCGTGAGCAGGACGTTGCGGCCCGTATAGCTGACCTGTTTGCCGTCCTCGCCTTCCGCGACCACGCCGGTCACCGCGCCCTTGCTGTCGGTGAGCAGCTTCTTGGCTTTGGTGTTGGTGAGCAACGTGACACGACCGCTGTCGATCTCCGGCTTGATCAGGCGATTGAGGATCTCGAGGATCGAGCGCCCGCCCTGCGGGCCCCAGGCGTAACGCTTCTCGCTGTATGGCTCGTGCGTTGTGCCGAGTTCGGGATGGTTGGCCCCCACGGTGAGGCCGTTGTCCGTAAGCCAATCGAAGGTGGCGCCGTTGCCGTCGGTGGCAAGCTTGACGATCTCCGGGTTCGCGGTGTTCTTGGAGATGCGCATGATGTCGTCGTAGTGCTTCTTCGCCGTATCCTCGATGCCTTTCGCTTTCTGCAGCTTCGTACCGGCCGCAGACATCTGGCCCGACGACAAATGCAGAGTGCCGCCCATGACGGCCGCCGCTTCAATCAACAGAACACGTCCGCCGCGCTGGCTGGCGAAGATCGCCGCCGGCATGCCGGCATTGCCCGCGCCGACGATAATCACGTCATAGGGTTTCTGGGTCGCAGCGGCTTGCGCCGGCGCGCGGGCTATGGCGACAGCGGCTGCCGCACCGCCGACCCGGCCAAGCAGCGCGCGTTTGGTTAAGCCGCTCGTCTGCGAAGATGTCTTCTTCGTGCTCATGGTGTGCCCCTCCCAATCGGTGTTAGGTCCATATTTCGGACCAAAATAGATCATCGCCATGTTCGGATTTGTCTGCGGATATGGTAGGTGTCGCTCCGAACCGCGACCAGATCGATTTTCCGCTGGTTCACATTTCGAGCCATCGCGCGCCGGTGCGCAAACAGGGGGTTAGCTTGAGGTCGACTTCGAATATTGGGCGTTCGCGCTGCAGTGCGATGACGGCTTTCTTCGCCGCGGCCTTGCTCGCCCTTGCGCCCGCGTCCGCTGCCGACAGGGCGCGTAAAGGCGACGGCGATTGGACGACCATCGGCCGCACTTACACCGAACAGTTCTTTAGCCCGCTCAAGAAGATCAACGCCGACAACGTCAAGACCCTAGGCCTCGCCTGGTTCAAGGACCTCGGCACCAGCCGCGGGTTGGAGTCCACGCCGCTCGTGGTCGACGGCGTGATGTACAACACCACGCCGTTCAACACGACGACCGCCTATGACGCCAAGACCGGCAAGCAGCTCTGGAGCTTCGACCCGCAGACCGATCGCGAATTCACGCGCATAACCTGCTGCGATGTGGTGACGCGCGGACTGGCCTATTGGAAGGGCAAGATCATCATCGCGACGCTCGATGGGCGTCTGATCGCGCTCAACGCGAAGACCGGCAAGCAGATGTGGACCGCGAACACCTTCGCAGGCGAGCCGGATTGGCCCTACACCATCACGGGTGCGCCGCGCGTATTCGACGGCCGGATATTGATCGGCAATGCGGGCGCGGACCTGGGCGCGCGAGGCTACGTCACCGCCTATGACGTCGAGACCGGCAACAAGCTGTGGCGTTTCTATACGGTGCCCGGCGATCCGAAGAAGGGCTTCGAGAACAAAGCCATGGAAATGGCCGCGAAGACCTGGAACGGCGAGTGGTGGAAGCTCGGCGGCGGCGGGACAGTTTGGGATGGAATCACCTACGATCCCGAGTTGAAGCTCATCTACATCGGCGTGGGTAACGGCTCGCCCTGGGTGCAGAAATTCCGCAGTCCGGGCGGCGGCGACAATCTGTTTCTCGCGTCCATTGTCGCGCTGAACGCCGATACCGGCGAATACGTGTGGCACTTCCAGGAAACGCCCGGCGAGCAGTTCGACTATACCGCTGTGCAGCCGATGGTACTGGCGGACCTCACCATCAACGGCCGCCTGCGCAAGGTCATCATGCAGGCGCCGAAGAACGGCTATTTCTATGTGCTCGACCGCGTGACCGGCGAGTTCATCTCCGGGCAAGCGCTGGTGAAGCTGAATTGGTCTTCCGGACTCGATCCGAAGACCGGCCGGCCGAACTTCACGCCGCTGGCGAACTACGGCGAGAGGCCGACGATCATCTCGCCGGCGTTCATCGGTGCGCACAACTGGCATCCGATGGCGTTCAGCCCCCTCACCGGTTTGGTCTACTTGTCCGTGACGGAGAACGGCGGCGTGTTGGCGGAGCGCAAGGAGTTCACGCCGCAGAAGAACGTCTCCAACCCTGGCGCGCAGATGGGCGGCGACATCAAGATCCAGTCCGAAGCGGCGAACATGGCGAAGGCCTGGCTGTCGGCGTGGGACCCGGTTCAGCAGACGGAGCGCTGGCGCGTCCAGCGCGCGCCCAACGCGTCGGCCGGCACATTGGCGACGGCGGGCAACATCGTCTTCCAGGGCACATCCGAACAGACCTTCGCCGCCTACCGCGCCGATACCGGCGAGAAGCTATGGGAGATGAAGGTCGATAACATGCCGATGGCCGCACCCATCACCTACACCGTTGGCGGCACGCAGTACGTTGCGCTGAACGCCGGCTACGGCGGTGGGCTCGCACACTTGGAGATGGCGTCGGGCCGCCAGCCGATGATGGCGAAGGGGCGCTTGCTCGTGTTCGCGCTCGGTGCGCGCGGCATGTTGCCGCCGCTGCCGGCGGAGCCGCCGCGCAAGCCGCCGCCGCGCGTGGGCATGAACGATGTCGATCTCAAGAAGGGCAAGGAACTCTACGAGACTTTCTGCCAATCCTGTCACGGCTCCCAGGTTCGCGGTGGCATCAAGGACCTGCGCTATATGGACGACGACACACGCAAGACCTTCCGCGACATCGTCGCCAAAGGCACGCGCCAGGGGCAAGGCATGCCCAACTTCGGTGACACGCTCGCTCCGGAGGATGTTTCGATCCTGCAGCAGTATGTGACGCTGCGCGCCTATGAGGATTACGGCTCGGAGTAGAAGTGGTACCGGTTGAGCAGCGGCAGACTGACGGCTGCCGCCGCGATCTCACGCCGCCGCCCGGTTCAAACCATCCTCGATGTGAGCTGCACACGCCGTCAGCGGATCGAGGTAACGCAGCGCTGCTTCGCGATGGGACATTGCCGCGGTGAAGTAGCGAAGCGACAGGGCGGCGACCGCGCGGCCATCCCGGGAGACCGGCACGGCGATGGCGCTAAGGCGCTCGGGCCCATCGAAGAAGCAATAGCCCTGCCGACGCACCGTGGCGAGATGCGCGGAAAGAGCCGCCTTGGTCTGATAGCGCGACTTCAAGCTTGGGCGTTCGATGCTCCACAGAAGATCGACCAGGGTTGCGCGCTCCTCGGGGTCGCAAAAGGCCAGATAGGTCGGACCGGACGCGCTGTTCACCAGCGGATAAAAAGTGCCGATCGGCGTCTTTCGGATGGTGAGTGGGCTGTATTCGTCGGTGTTGGTGCGCACCGTGAGCGTCAGGCCGCTGGGGGTAACGAGAGATGCCGGCCACACCACTTGCCGGCCAAGGCGCTTCATCGCCGGTTCCGCGATCTCCGTGATCCAGCGATCTTCGCGGAAACCGCTCGAAAGCGCGGAGATCTGCGGCTGCAGCCAATACTGGCCGGTTTGGGGATTCTTCTGCACGAACCCCTGGCTCAGCAGCGTATCGAGCAACCTCCGGGTAACAACCTCGTTCAGGCCCGCTCGTTGGGCTAAATGGCGTGCAGTCGAACCGTTGTGTTCGTTGAGATGGCGCAGCACCGAAAGCCCACGCGCGAAGGTCTGCGCCACGTGCCGGTCGGGCATTGCCGCGTTTCCTCTTGCTGCCAATATACGTTTGTTACGCCCATAACCGATAATCGGTGCTAAGAAGGTGAGGCGTTTTAACGCACCTACTAAGGGCGGGTAAAGTCGGCTTTCTTTGATATCAATGAGGGGGATACTTCCATGAAGACGGCAGGGTTTTTGCTCGCCGGCGTTTCAGCCGCGGCGCTCGTCGGAGGCAGTGCGTACGCGCAGGACGCTCAACAGGCTCAGCGCGGGTTCTCGCTTGAGGAAATAACGGTAACGGCCCGTAAACGCACAGAAAGCGTGCAGGAGATCCCCCTGTCCATCACGGCGTTCTCGGCGCAAGCGATCGAGCGCGCCGGTATCACCGACGTGCGCGATGTCGCCCGGCTGGCGCCGAACGTGACCCTGCAGACCACCGGCGGCGCCGGCACGGGCCGTTTCATGCCGAACCTGACATTCCGCGGCTTGCAGAATGTGTTCCCGCAGCCGCGCGCCCAGGTCGGCGCGGTATTCGTGGACGGCAACTACGTGCTCGGTGGCGTGAACGCGGTGAATACCGCGGACGTGGAGCGCGTTGAAGTGCTGCGCGGTCCGCAGAACGCCTACTTCGGCCGCAATACCTTCGCTGGTGCCATCAACTTCATCACCAAGACGCCGGGCAACGACTTCAAAGCTTCGGTCGAGGGCTCCGGCACGACCCGCGGCACCTTCACCGGCATCGCGAGTGTCGAGGGTCCGCTGGTGGAAGATAAGCTCGCCGCCCGCCTGTCCGGCTATATGCGCAGCAAGCGCGGCCACTACGTCGCGCAGGACGGCGGACGTCTCGGCAACGAAGGCACCAAAGCTGTCAGCCTCACGCTTAACGCCACGCCGACCGACAAGCTGTCGATCCGCATCCGCGGCAACTATCAGAATGACGACGACGGCCCGGGCACCGTGATCAACCTGTCGCCGGCTGTGATCGGCGACACTTGCGGCGGGCAACGCATCAACAAGGGCACGAATCTCTCCGGCGCCTCCGGCTTCAACGTCACCCTGCCTTACTTCTGCGGCAAGATCCCGGGTATCAACGAACTTGGGGAGCGTATCGTTTCCACGAACACGTCGCTGCGCAGCCCGCTGTTGACCAGCCTGGGCAACCCGAACGGCCTCATCGATGCCTTCATCAACAACAGCCTGGGTGATGCGGCGTGGAATAAGGCCCCGAAGCCGGATGGCCTAGGCTTGAAGCGCGAAATCCGCTCGATCAACATCCAGACTCAATACGAATTCGACAGCGGCATCTCGGTCGTTCTCAACTACGGCTATGAACAGAACTATCAGTCGCTTCTGTTCGACGGCGATCGCTCCAACACCGAGACAAACTACTCCTACGTGCCGCAATTCTCCCGGGTGCGGATGCTCGAAGCACGTATTCGTTCCGACCAGAAGCAACGCCTCCGTTGGATGGTGGGCGGCACCTATTTCAATTCGTACTTCGCCAGCAACTTCGGCAGCGGCGGCTCCCTGCAATACACGTCGCGCACGGCCCCGACGGGCACACTTCGCACGGGTGTGCTGACAAGCCTGGCGCTGGCCGGCAACCCGCGCTCGACCGACGAGCGGGCGCGTGTGCGCGGCGTGTTCGGATCGGTGGATTTCGACGTGACCGATGCGCTTACCGTGACCGGCGAACTCCGTTACCAGTCGGACCGTTCGCAATCCGGCGGCGTCGCCCCACCGACATTTGTGGTGGTTCCGAACATCATCACGTTCAAGGACTACGCACCGCGCGCGATCGCGACTTACAAGCTCTCGCCGGACTGGAACGTGTATGCCAGCTGGGCGCGCGGCGTCTTGCCGGGCGTAGAAAACACCGGCTACACCTCGCAGACTGCATTCCGCCAACAGTTGGTTCGCAACGTCATTCCCAACATCGAGCCTGTGCTGAGCTCAGACAAGCTCGACAGCTATGAAATCGGCTCCAAGCAGACACTTCTCGACGGCCGCCTGCGCTACAACATCGCCGGCTACCTCATGAAGTGGAGAAATGCCAAGGCGCAAACGGCCTTGGTGCTGCCGGCGACCAGCGCAACCGACCCGACGCCGTTCACGATCGCCGGCCTGACGACGCAGGGCTCGGTCGATGTGTGGGGTCTGGAATTCGAGGCGGCGGCACTGGTTACTGAGAAGTGGGAAGTGGCCGGCGGTCTCGGCTGGCAGAAGAGCAAGTTCATCAAGTGGGGCGAGGCCGGCCTGTTGCGCGACCTTGCGGGCGGCCAGGGGGCCGGCGCGATTGCGAATAACGTCTCGTTCGGCGCGATCAACTGGGAAGGCAACGAAATGCAGCGCCAACCCCGCATGACCGCGAACCTGAATTCGACCTACCGCGATTCGCTCTCGGCCGATTGGGAGTGGTACGTGCGCGGCGAGTTCACCTACACGGGCGCGGCCTGGGACAGCACTGCGAACATCGTGAAGTCCACTCCGGTGAAGCGCGTCAATGCCAAGCTCGGCATCGAGCGCAGCGACCTAACGGTCGAGCTCTATGTGCTGAACCTGTTCAACGACAAGACCTGGGACTACACGTCGCGCTCCGCCATCGGCGATCAGAGGCTCAATTCCGCCAATGCGGTTCTGCCTCTGGGCAACGTCGGCTTCCTGCAGGGACTTGCCGTGCAAGCACCGGACAAGCGCGATTTCGGTATCCGGGCGAAGTACCAGTTCTAGCCGACTGCGCGTAAACTCAGGGATGCGGCTGCGAGTGCCGCATCCCTGATCGCGGAGAGATCCGATGCTGCGCCGTCGAGACTTCGTGGCGACCTGTGGAGCGGCCGCGTTTGGCACCCACGGTGCGCGAGCCGCGACGGCGGCAGAAAAAACGCTGCGGATTGCCGTCAGCGATTGGGTGCCCGGGCTGGGCAACCCGTACGCCTCCACCATGAACGGGGCGGTTCATCCCTTCGCCGCCATGTTCGACGGCCTGACGATCCTGGGCGATGACGGCACCGTTCTGCCGAACCTGGCGACAAGCTGGGAAGCCACGTCCGCAACGCGGTGGGAATTCAAACTGCGCGATGGCGTCACATTCGCCAACGGCGAGGCGGCCGACGCACACGCCGCCGTCGCGATGCTGAATTCCTTGCGCCAACCGGATGCGCAGCGGTATTTCCTCGCCGCCGAAACCAAAGGCATTGCCGATGCGGCCGCCCCGGACGCTCAGACGCTGATCATCACAACCCATGCGCCGGACCCGCTGCTGCCCAAGAGGTTGACGTTGTTGATGCTCGCGCCACCGGCGTATTGGGCGAAGGTCGGACCGGACGCGTTTGCCCAGACGCCAGTCGGCAGCGGACCGTTTCAGCTGGAAGGCTGGGGACGTGACCGCGGCCGCTATGCGCTGACGCGCAATCCCGCATCCTGGCGGCCGTCGAGCACGCTTGAGCGCATCGAGTATCTCGTGCTGCCCGAAGCGTCCTCGCGCGTGCAGGCGTTGGTCACCGGCCAGGTGGACGTTGCCTTCAGCATCAGTTTCGAGGGGCGTGAGCAGCTCGCCGCGAGCGGCTATCAAACGCTGATCCGCACGACGCCGACCGTGGGGGCGCTTGCATTCCGCAGCAACAAGCCCGGCTCGCCACTGGCCGATGCACGCGTGCGCCAGGCGCTCAATGCCGGCGTCGACCGCGCAGCCATTGCGAAGGTGATCCTCAACGATACGGTGCAAGCGCCCGCGCAAGGGGTGCTGCCGGGGACCTTTGGCTATGCGCCGGCTGGAACAGCAATCGCCTACGACCCGCAGAAAGCCCGCGCCCTGTTGGCCAGCGCCGGATTTGGCGGCGGCCTGAAGTTCGTCGCCAACGTTCTCGGGCGCAGCCTGGTCGAGGGCGACGCGATCTTTCAAAAAGTCGCCCAAGACCTGCTCAAGATCGGCGTCGCCGTGGAACTGCGCAACATCACGGGCGCAGATTGGGTGAAGATGTGGGTCACCGGCGACTGGCGCAATGCGGACATGCTGTCGATGGTGTGGAACAGCGCCTCATTGCTGGATGCATCCCAGGCGATCGAGCCATTTACCTGCGCCAAGGCCGGCGCATTTTTCTGTGCGCCGGAGATCGACACGCTGGTGGCGGAAAGCGCGGTCACACTGGATGCCAAGCGGCGGGAGCAGCAACTTCAAAATGCCCTTGCGGCCTTGTCGGCGCAGGCGCCGTCGCTTCTTCTGTTTCCGCAGATCGAAATGACGGCCGTGTCGCCGCGCGTGAAGACGCCGGTGTACCGGGGGCGCTATCTGGACTGGACCAAAATACAACTGCAGGGCTGAGGCGGCTGCCGCAGCGACGTGAACCAGAAGGACAGTGACATGCTTATTTTGAGCCAAGCGGCGTGGTCGCCGCGGGCGGCGGCGGATTTGGATAAGCTGGTGGGAGCAGCCAAGCGCGAAGCCACGCGCCAGGCGATGGCACCCGTGACGGACCTGCTGCTGCTTCTGCCGCACAGCCCGGCGAGCAAAGCCGCCATGAAAGAGGCCGACGCCATGGCCGCGATTGCCAAGATCGCGCGGACGCACGGCGTGTTCCTCGCGGGATCGGCGGTGCTGCAAGCGGAAGGGGCGGCGGCCCCGCAATCGCTTGGGTTCCTGGTGTCGGCGACGGGCGACGTGCTGTTGCGAACGGAGAAAATCTCGCCGGACCTGATCGAGGGATTCAGCGACACCACCAGCGCGTTTGGAAAGCCCGCAGAATTCCCGGTGGCGAAGCTGCCGTTCGCGCAGGTCGGCATCCTGGTGGGCGAAGACATCTCCTACGCCCAGTTCGCGCGCAGCCTTGCGTGGCACGGCGCGGAGATCATCCTCAATCCGTGCATCGAGCGCACGGATGCCAACTTCGAGATGCGCGGCTTGGCGCGCTTCGGCCGCGCCGGCGAGAACTGCGCCTATATCGCGGCGGCAAGCCCGCTGACCATGGACGATGACGGTCAGACCGTGCATCTGCCTGTCGCGACCGCGTTTTATCACTGGGAGCGCCAGGAAGTGCGCGCCCTGGGCACCGAGACCTTCGTTATCCCAGATGTGGATATGGAGGCACTGCGCCGCGCCCGCGCCACACCGCAGAAGAGTTTGCCCGCGATCCTGCGCGCGGATGTGTATGGCCGCGGCTACAAGAAGGTGGCTGCGTCCGTGAATGCCGCGCCGACATCGCGCCAGGGCTGGCTGGACTTCGCCGCCCAGCAAATCGCCAAAGAGAAGCAGGCCGTCGGACCGCAACGGCAAACTTACGAAGAGCAATACGATGTGCTCGTCATTCAATCGGTGCCACGACTCATTCCCCTGGGCGCGAACAACGCCCGCGAGATTATGCATCGCAATCTGGATGAGGGGCTTGAACTTGCCGGATCGCGGGCGGCAGTGCCGTCCATGCGGCTGGTGGTGTTCCCGGAATTCTGGCTGACGGGTCCCGGCGGCATCGGCGGCGTGCAGCGTACGGTGCAGGACTTGGAGCGCGTGGCGATCACTTACCCAGATCCGATCTTCGACCGGATTGGCGCGTTTGCGCAGAGGTACAATGTGTATGTCGCGTTCCAGAACTTCGAAGTGCATCCCAAGCTGCCCGGCCGCGTGTTCAATTCCGCCTTCCTGGTCAGCGACAAGGGCGATCTGATTCACACCTATCGCAAGAACCAGTGCGCCGACGTGTGGGGCTTTCTGCCCGACACGACGCCGGGCAGCATCCTGGACAAGTACCTCGACGCGTTCGGCTACGAGGCGCTGTTCCCAGTGGCGGACACGCCGATCGGGCGACTGGCCAATATGATCTGCTTCGACAACATGCATCCGGAAGTGGCCTATGGCCTGCGCCGTGCGGGTGCGGAAGTGATCCTGCATTCATCGTCGGAGCCTCATGGCGGCGATGGACGCCGCGCCTGGGACAACGCACGCCGGCTGCGCGCCTATGAGAACGGCTGCTACATGCTATCGGCGATCGACGGCGGCGAGTACACCTCGGTTGACGCGGATACGATGACGTATTTCCGCCGCGGCCATTCGCGATTGGTGAATTTCGACGGCATGCTGCAGGGCACCGTGGATGGGCCCGGCCCGGTGGTTTTCCGCGGCCATGTGGATCTGGCGGCCTTGCGGCGGGCGCGGGGAAACCCCCGCACCAATCTGGCTCTTTGGAACGATCCGGCAATCTATGCGGCGCAGTACCGTGCGGATATCGGCTTCCCCTCCAACGGATGGGCGGGCGATCCGTACGAGAACCCCTATCTCGGCGCGTCCAAGCTGCGCGAGGTGATTGCCACGTATTTGAAGAACGGCATCTATGTGCCGCCGGCTACGGCTATGGGCGCTGATCGCTATCGCACGTCGGATCAAGTCTAGGATTCAGATGTAGCGAGCCGGGTACGTTCGAGGCGAGGGGTGCACACCGCCCCTCGCCTCCGCGTTGTACCTTACTTCTTGGTGACCAGCGCGGTGGTGGACACCAGCTGACTCTCTTCGAGCACTTCCCAGTAACCGGTGGTGCCGAGTTGTTCTTGCACGACATCGCCCGCCTTCACATCGGCGACTTGGTCGCCGACGTGACGCTTCATGTGGCCCTTGGACATGTAGAGGATGTTGTCCTGCTGGTAGACGCTGGGGTTGCTGTTGCCGCCCTTCTGGAACGTGATCACGCGGATCGAATTGCCGTCGAAGGTGTAGCGCTTCACGTTGAAGCGGGCGGCGTCTTTCGGCGCGGCCTTTGCGGCCTCCTCCGTGGTGGCGGCTTGGGGCTTTCCGTCCTGCAACCACTGCACTTGGAGGCCGGCCGGCGTATCGGCGCCGCGGACGACGGCGGCCTTCGGCGCGGGCACGGCGCTTTCAACCTTATGCGCGATGACGATGGCCTCGGCACCCTTGTGCTTGATCGCGCCGGTGGGGCCGCTGGCGACATCCCCCTCCGCCAGGGTCACGTCCTTGCCGTCCACGGTCGTTTCGACCGCGCCCTTGAGCACATAGAACTGCACTTCGCCGTCGAGCTTGTAGGCGGCATCGCCGGACTTGAAGGTGATGATTCGGGCGGAGCCGGGAGGTAGCGCGAAGGTCTTAACTTCGGCGCCCGCTGCGTTCTTTGTCTGTGCGGCACTGGCCGGGAAATGAAAGCTGGGACCGGCGGCCGCCAGAACGGCACCGCCGCCGAGCGCGGTCAAAACGACGCCAACGATGAGCTTATGAGAATGCATGGTGTCACCTCCGCAGATGGGTTAAGGGCCCGGAAGATACTGTGATTCCAGCCAATACGCGCGCAATTTTCTTATGCCTGTTCGATATTCTCTTGCGGATGTGATTTTTGCAAACCGGGCATTCCGCGGGCCGCCGTGACGCGAGCCTCACATACAGGTCCAATAGGTATTGCTGGGAGCGCGCCGCGCGGTGACACTTTGGCGGCCTTCCCCTTCGCCCCAGCATTGGAGCTTCACCATGGCCATGCACAAATTACTCAGAAGGTTCTCGCTACTTGCCGTCACGGCCATGCTGGCCGGCCCCGTCGCCGCTGCGGACGGACCCGGCCGGGGCACGTCGATTGACGACTGGAAAGGCCTCACGATCCTGAAGGGCGGCAAGGGCTATGTCGACGCGCCGATGGGTCAGTTGCACTACCGCGACATCGGTCCGCGCAATCAGATCCCGATGGTCCTGCTGCATCAGTCGCCGATGATGATGGTCCAATGGGCCGATGTGCAGAATGAACTCGCGACAATGGGTATCCGCACCATCACCGTCGACACACCGGGCAACGGCCTCTCCGACATTCCGGACAAGCAACCCACGATCGAGGGCATTGCCGACAATCTGGTGGCGCTGCTGGATCACTTGAAGCTGAAGAAAGTGATCATGGCGGGGCACCACACCGGGGCACAGATCGCGACGGCTTTCACCGCGCGCCATCCGGAACGCGTCGTGGCGGTTGTTCTGCACGGGGCGGCCATGTTCTCCGACGAAGAGCTGGCGAAGCGGCAAGCCAACATCGGCAAGGGCACCGGCACGGGCCGCCTGCCGATGGCGGATGGGTCGAACTTCACGCGCCGCTTCAGCGCGGGAAACATGGACGATCAGGGGGTCATCACGGCCAACGCGTGGCTGACGATCACGTCCTACATGACCGGTCCGGACCTGGGCCACTATGCGGCGTACTATTATCACATGAAGCCGGACCTCATGAAGATCAAGGTGCCGACGCTGCTGCTGTCCGACACGGGCGATGCGGTCAATGTGATCGACAAGGAAGTGGCAAAGCTTCGTCCCGACTTCAAGTACGTCGAGTTCTCCAACGGCAACTTCATGCAGTTCATGGCCGAACCGAAGAAGTGGGCCAAGATCGTCGCCGAGTGGCGCGCCCAGAACGTGAAGGGCTAGATCCTCAAACATTTCGGGCCGGTGCTCAGGTGAACACCGGCCCGGATCTGGCACGCTGCGCGGCGCTACGCGGCCCTGAGAAGCTCTTCAAGCTTTGTGGTCGCGACCTCGACCTCGATTCCCTCGACTGCCGCAACTTCGCGCGTCAAACGCTCGCGCGCCGATTCATAGAGCTGACGTTCGCTATAGGAGCCTTGCGGCTCCGCTTCGTCGCGGTGCAGATCGCGCACGACTTCCGCAAGCGACACCGGATCTCCGGAATTGATCTTGGTGGCATATTCCGTCGCGCGGTGACGCCAGATGGTGCGGGTTTTTGAGGCCTGCCCTTTCAAAGTGGACAAGGCCTGATCCATAAGGGATCGCGTTGATATCCGCCGAAGGCCGGATGCGGCGGCTTTGCTCAAGGGCACCCGCAGGGTCATGCGGTCCTGATCGAACCTGATTACAAGCGATGGAATCTCCTGGCCCGAAACCGTTTGTGTTTCCAGGCCGGTCACTTTTCCAACGCCGTGATTGGGGTACACGACGAAATCGCCCGGGGCGAGAGCTACGGCGGCTTTCATGATCTTATCTCCGAAACGGTGCGTTTACAGGTCGACTTCGCGCATATCGTCATAGATCTCGATCTGAACCGGCACTTGCGGGCCTTTGCGTCGGCTCAGGATCAGCGGCTCTTCAAGCACATCGATCATGTCGGCAAGCTGCTCGAGGCTTGCGAAATCGATCTGCCAGGCCTTGCCGTCGTCCGTGCGGACGGCGCCGGGGGCGGGCGGCTCCTTGCTGCCCATCTGAATGCACGACGTGCGCTCGATGAGGAATCTCATGCAGCCCCGTCCTGGCGCTGGGCGGATCCGATCATGGCTTCGGTGGTGATCAGCAACCCCGCGATGGACGCCGCATCCTGCAATGCAATACGAACGACCTTCGTCGGATCGATGATGCCGGCCTTGACCATATCGACATAGACGCCGCCCTGGGCGTCGTAGCCGAAGGTTGCTTCCTTGGCGTCGCCCACTTTGCCGGCGATGACGGCGCCGTCTTCACCGGCGTTCTCCGCGATTTGGCGCAAGGGCATCTGCAAGGCGCGGCGGACGATTTCGACCCCTGCCTGCTGGTCCTCGTTGTCGGTGGTGATTTTTGCGAAGCGTTTGGAGACCCGCAGCAGGGCCACGCCGCCGCCGGGCACCACGCCCTCTTCTACCGCCGCGCGGGTGGCATTGAGCGCATCGTCGATGCGGTCCTTTTTTTCCTTCGCTTCTATTTCCGTCGCGCCGCCGATCTTGATGACCGCGACCCCGCCCGAGAGTTTGGCGAGACGAAGTTGGAGCTGCTCCTTGTCGTAGTCGGACGTGGTATCGGCGACTTGCTTTCGGATTTGCTCGCAGCGGCTGGCGATATCGGCCTTCTTGCCGCTGCCGCCGACGATCGTGGTGTCGTCCTTGTCGATGGTGACATGCTTGGCTTCACCGAGCATCGCGAGGGTCACGTTCTCGAGCTTCAGGCCTAGCTCTTCCGAGACGACCTGACCGGCAGTGAGGGTGGCGATATCGTCCAGCATCGCCCTGCGGCGATCGCCGAAGCCCGGCGCCTTTACCGCGGCGACCTTCAGCCCGCCGCGGAGCTTGTTCACCACAAGAGCAGCAAGCGCATCGCCTTCGATTTCTTCGGCGATGATCAGGAGGGGCCGCGCCGCCTTCGACACGGCCTCGAGGACTGGGAGCAGCGGCTGCAGATCCGACAACTTCTTTTCGTGGATCAGAATATACGGGCGATCCAACTCGACCCGCATGCGTTCGACATTCGTCACGAAATAGGCCGAGAGGTAGCCGCGATCGAACTGCATACCCTCGACGAGTTCGAGTTCGGTATCCATGCCGGTGGCTTCCTCAACCGTGATCACGCCCTCTTTCCCGACCTTGTCCATGGCCTTGGCAATGATGTTGCCGATTTCAGCGTCGCCATTGGCTGACACGGTACCGACCTGGGCGATCTCGCGATTGGTTTGAACCGGCTTTGACAGGCGCGCGAGTTCGGCGGTCGCCACGTCGACGGCCTTGTCGATGCCGCGCTTGAGGTCCATCGGGTTCATGCCCGCAGCGACAGCTTTCATGCCTTCGCGCATGATCGCGGCAGCGAGAACCGTGGCCGTGGTGGTGCCGTCGCCGGCGCGGTCATTGGTGTTGGAGGCAACTTCCTTAACAAGTTGCGCACCCATGTTCTCGAACTTGTCGGCGAGTTCGATCTCCTGAGCCACGGTGACGCCGTCTTTCGTGATGCGCGGAGACCCGTATGCCTTATCCAACAGGACGTTTCGACCTTTCGGTCCGAGCGTGACCTTCACCGCGTTGGCAAGCGTTTCCACGCCACGCAGGATACGGTCGCGTGCATCCGTGCCGAACTTGACCTCTTTGGCGGCCATGGCTGTCTTCTCCAAATGTCTCTAGGGCGAGGGCGCGGGTGCGACCCAGCAACGGTACTTTTGTCTCGTGTCGGCTTCGTTCAATGCGCCGGCGCTTGCCGGATCCGAAACACGACGCACATTTCCTTTAATGCACGCGATCTTTCCACGCCCGTCTCCCGGCGGCGGTACGGTTCACCCAGACGGGCGAGCCCGCCCCTGTGAAGCGAACACGGAGACATGCGCGCTCCGCGGTCAAAATGGCAGTTGTCCGCCTTGTCGGCCGCCATATGCGAGGACCTCTGTGCAATGCCGGTAACGGCAGCAGATCGCGATGGATTGGCGAAGCGGCCAAGCGCCCGAAATCGGGACGCGGAGGTAATGTGCGGGGGTAGGTATGCACCATATATCGTGTGCGTGCGCATGTTATTCAAGGAATGCATGCACAATTGCGTGCCCGAGGCCTCCGCATCGCGCAAATTGCTCGGCAGGGCGGCCGTTTTAGGGCATCAGGCGCGGGCAGCGTCGGCGCCGAGCATTGCATTCAGGTTCGCCCGTGCGCGCCAGACGCGGCTTTTCACGGTTCCAACCGAGCACGACAGTGCTGTCGCCACTTCCTTGTGGGTCAGCCCCAGGCCGCAAACCATCGCAAAACTGCGGCGTTGGGTGGGCTTAAGGCGGTACATTGCCCTGACCGCTTCCTGCCCCAGGACGTGGCCGGTCGCGCCCTCGGGCGAGGCCAGCGCGTCCTCGGTCACTTCTTCGAGGGACAGCGGAAGGCGCCGCGAGCGACGGCAATTGTCGAGAAAGACATTGCGCATGATCTTGCGGGCCCATGCGCCGAAGTTCGTTCCCATCTCAAATCCGGTCCTGGCCCGCAAGATACGCACGGCAACGGACTGCATCAAATCATCCGCATCGGACGGGTTGCGCGTGAGCATGACGGCGTAGCCGCGCAGCAGGGGGAGTTCGGTAGTCAGCAGCTTTTCAAAATGCGAGGGCATGAGCGAGACCTTTCCGATGACTGAGAACCATGTTTAGGAGAGGCTGCGGCCGAGGTCTGTTCCGGACAGCACACGGCGCACTCAAGTCCTTGCCTGCCGGTGTGCTGTACTGAACATTGGATGCAGCGGCATTGGACTAGCTTCAGTCAGACGCGAAGTTGGACTGTCGCGCCGCCGCACCTCGCGGCGCGCTTTTGTCCCGAGTCCGACCGCCCTCAAACAATTTGAAAGCGTCATCAGGGCTCGAGCGCTTCCAAAGGAGGCCCTTTATGAAGACCCTACGCCTTGTAACAGCCATCGTCGGCACGCTCGCAACGCTCACATTCGCCAACGTGACCGGGGCGCTCGCCGCCGACACGTTCTCGTTCGATACCGGCGGGGTGGCGTTTGCCTATAGCGACGGGTATTGGGATCGGGAACACCGCTGGCACACCTGGCGCAATGCCCGTGAGCATCGTGCGTACCGCGAGCAGTATCGCGGCAGCTACAAGGCCGTGCGTCATTCACGCGAACGCAACAAGGGCTGGCGCGGTGACGAGGACCATGACGGCGTACCGAACCGCGTCGATCGCGACCGCGACGGCGATGGCGTCTCCAACAATCGGGATCGTTCGCCGGACAATGCGCGCCGCAATTAAAGCACACGTTGTCGATGCGAGGACATGCGAAGGGCCCCTGGCGCCGTGCCAGGGGCCTTTTTGCTGAGCCTTTGGCGGGCTGAGCATCCGTGTGGATCGGGATTGTGCACTACTGAACTGCGCCGGCCCGAGGAGTTGCACAGGATAGGGGATAATTCACCCGCTGACCGTGGAGGACTCCCTGATGGCACTGACCTGACCGATTTTCTGTACCAGTCGTGATGTTAGTCTACTGCATGATTTGGCTCTGTTCGAGTGGTACTGGAATCGGGCTATAGGTCACCGGCGCCGGCGGCCTATAGCCGAGCGCCGAATGGGGCCGCTTGGTGTTGTAGTGCT
>CANJPQ010000014.1 GCA_947476275.1 Fidelibacterota bacterium | reverse complement strand
TCAAACAGCGCGGAAGGATCAAGCGGCAGACCATCAAGCATCGGCGCTTGCAACACCGCAAGCTCGCCGCCTAACATCAACCCCCAGACGAGGCCCGCACTCCGCTAATTTACGCTGCGACCTGCGCCAAATGTTCTGACGACGGACAGCGTGCTCTTCGCAGATCCAAAGCAGAGCGTAGTGGACATTGTCCAGGCGGCTGGCCGGGCGATGCGCCCATTCAAGGGCAAGCGATACGGCTACATCATCATTCCAATCATCGTTCCTCAGGGCAAAGACTTCGACGATTTTGCAGAAACAACGGAGTTCAAGCAGGTTGCCCGCACGATTTCAGCACTGTCCACCCAAGATGATCGTATTGCTGAAGAGTTTAGGGCAATTGATACCGTAAAGCGGCGGACAGGAAGAGTAGTCGAAATCGAAGGGGATTTTGCTGCGGGCCTGAAAATTAGACCCGATGAATTTATTCGCAAGGTCGAAGCAAGAATCTGGGAGCGTGTGGGACCCGCGAACTGGCGCGACTTTGAAGCGGCCCGAGAGTGGGTGCAACACCTTGGCCTCAAATCTGAAGCTGAATGGCGACAACTATCTATGTCTGGCAAGCTACCGCCTGACATTCCTTCTCATCCAGGTCGAAGTTACGTCGATGACGGTTGGGCCGGAATGGGGGATTGGCTCGGCACTGGCTATGTCGCGTCGCGTCTTCGTGAATATCGCTCCTTTGCGGCGGCTCGAAAGTGGGCAAGATCGCTCAAGCTCAAGTCTGAAACGGAATGGCGACGATTTTGCAAATCGGGCAAACTCCCGGCGGATATCTCTGCCAGTCCCGCTAAGACTTACGCGAACGACGGTTGGGCTGGGATGGGCGATTGGCTCGGTACCGGTCGCATCGCATCTCACCTACGTGAGTATCGCCCGTTCAAGCAAGCTCGCGCTTGGGCCAGATCCCTAAATTTGAAATCACAATCTGACTGGCAAGCGTTCTGTGAGGCTGGGAAGTTGCCTCCAGACGTGCCTTCAAATCCCAATAACACTTATGCCGACGACGGTTGGGTCGGGATGGGGGATTGGCTGGGTACGGGGCGGGTGGCAACGCACCTGCGTAAATACCGCCCTTTCAAGAGGGCCCGTGCTTGGGCGCGAGCGCTTAATATCAAGTCAGGAGCCGAATGGCGGCAACTCTGCAAGTCAGGGAAACTGCCCCCAGATATTTCGGCGAGCCCAGCGAAGACGTATGTCGACAGAGGCTGGGCGGGAATGGGTGATTGGCTGGGCACCGGTACGATTGCGCCGCGACTTCGCAAGTATCGGTCTTTCTTGGCAGCGCGAAAGTGGGTGCGAAACCTCAAGCTCAAATCGCAGGGTGAATGGAATCAGTTCGCAAAGTCGGGAAAGTTGCCGTCGGATATTCCGGCCAACCCAAACAGCGTATACGCCGACAAGGGTTGGGTAAGCACGGGTGATTGGCTCGGCACCGGTACGATTGCGCCGCGACTTCGCAAGTATCGCGGCTTCGCAGTCGCTCGAAAATGGGCGCGAGGTCTCAGTCTTGCCTCCGAAGCTGAGTGGCGCACCTTTACCAAGTCGGGAAAACTACCGTCGGATATCCCAGCCGACCCGAGTGGCACCTATGCCGACAAGGGTTGGGCCGGGATCGGTGACTGGCTAGGCACAGGCCGGATAGCAACCCACCAGCGTAAATATCGTGTCTTCAAGAAGGCTCGCGCATGGGCGAGATCGCTCAAGCTCAAATCTCAGAGTGAATGGCTTCAATTCACCAAGTCTGGAAAGTTGCCGTCGGATATTCCGGCCAACCCAAACAGCGTATACGCGGACAAGGGCTGGGTGGGATCGGGCGATTGGTTGGGCACAGGTAACATTGCTCCCAGGTGGCACGTTTATCGAGCATTCAGTCGTGCTCGCGAGTGGGCACGATCCTTAAGACTAGGGTCCGGGCAAGAATGGAGGGCCCTCTCAGCTTCAAGAAAATTGCCGTCAGATATCCCGGCGTCCCCTTGGAAAACATACGCTGACGATGGCTGGGCGGGGATGGGCGATTGGCTCGGCTACGCTCGCTAGTGATTTGGTAGCAGCCTGAATAGAAACGGCCCCCACCGCGAGGAAGGGGGCCGTTGTCTTTTCCGCCGGTATAATTATCGGTGGATATCACTATACCCCCGTTGGGAAACCAGCGGGGTGTTTTGCTAGTATCGGCGCTTCAGGGGGGCTCCATGGGCAGCGAACTCAAGGCAATCGACGAGATTCGGCGTGCGGCGATTCAGCTCGCGATCCAGTTCGGGCCGCGTGTGCTGATCGCGATCATCCTGATCGTGGCCGGCGCCATGGTGGGCAGTTGGATCGGCAAGCTGACCGACCGGGCCTTGCGCCGTCTCCATCTGGAACCGCCGGTGCGCGGGCTCCTGGTACGCACGGTGCGGCTGGTCGTGCTGATTCTGTTCGTCATCATGGCGCTCCAGAACCTTGGGGTGCAGTTGCTGCCCCTGATTGCCGGGCTGGGCGTCGCCGGCGCGGGCATCGCGCTCGCGATGCAAGGCGTGTTGGGGAACGTGGTGGCGGGCCTGACCATCATCTTCACCAAGCCGTTCCGGGTGGGCGAATTCATCTCCATCGTCGGTGAAGAGGGCCAAGTCGCGGACATCAGCATGTTCAGCACGGTGCTGAGCCATCCGGACCTGTCGCAGGTGATCATTCCCAATCGGAAGATTGTCGGCGAGATCCTGCACAACTACGGCCGCATCCGACAGATCGAGATCAATATCTCTGTCGCCTTGGACACGGACCTGGACAAGGCGCTCGCCGCCATCGACGAAGTGCTGAAAGCCAATGCACGTTTGCTGAAAGAGCCGCACCCGGTTGTGGCGGTCGCCGGTGTTGTCAACGCTCACGTCAATCTGATCGTGAAACCGTGGACCTCGGTCACCGACTACGCGGCTGCTTCGGGCGAACTGCGCAAGGCCATCGTCGAGAGCTTCCGCAGCCGTCAGATCGCCATCCCCGCACAAACGCATGACGTGCGGTTGATCGGCGCGACTTAACTTATTCGGCGGGAGACAGCTGCTTGGCGGAGCGGCGGGTCTCGAACCATCCGCGCAGGCGTTCGAGGTAAAGATACACCACCGGCGTCGAATATAGCGTCAACACCTGGCTGACCAGCAGGCCGCCCACCACCGCATATCCCAAAGGCTGGCGTAGTTCCGACCCGGCGCCATGGCCGATGATGAGCGGGAAGCTGCCCAGCACGGCCGCCGCCGTGGTCATCATGATGGGCCGGAATCGCAGCAGGCAGGCGCGCCGCACGGCGTCCAACGGCGACATGCCTTCGTTGCGCTGCGCCTGGATCGCGAAGTCCACGATCATGATGCCGTTCTTCTTCACGATGCCGATCAGCAGAATCACACCGATGAGCCCGATCACCGACAGATCGTAGCCGAAGAGCGTCAGCGTCAGCAGCGCGCCGACGCCGGCGGACGGCAATGTCGACAGGATCGCAAGCGGATACAAATAGCTCTCATACAGCACGCCCAGGATGATGTAGACCGCGAGAATCGCCGCGGCGATGAGGTAGGGCTGGTTGGCGAGCGATGATTGGAACACCTGCGCCGCACCCTGGAAGGTCCCGCGCAAGGCGGCCGGCGGACCGATCTCGGCATACGCCGATTCCACCGCGTTCACCGCTTCGCCGAGCGATACACCAGGGCTCAGGTTGAACGACACCGTCGTCGCCGGAAAGCCGCCTTGATGGTTGATGCTCATGGGCGCGATGGGCCTAGTATCCGCCTTCACGAACGCCGACAGCGGCACCTGTGCGCCGGTGTTGGATTTCACATAGAGGTGGCCGAGGAACCGCGGATCGCCCTGCAGGGCCGGCGTGATCTCGAGGATAACGTTGTACGTGTTCACCTGCGTATAGAACTGCGCCACCGGACGCTGACCGAAAGCATCGTACAGCGTTTCATCAACCATCGCTGGCGTCACCCCGAGGCGCGCGGCCTGGTCGCGGTTGATCACCAAGGTTTGCGTCGTCGTACCGACCTGCTGATCGCTGGAGACGTCCTGGAGGATCGGGAGCGTGCGCAGCTTGGCGACCACGCGCGGAGTCCACGTATTCAATTCCTCGAGGTCCGGGTCCTGCAGGGTGAACTGGTACTGCGCCTTCGCCGCGCGGCCACCGACGTTGATGTCCTGCGCCGCCGTGAAGAACGCGGACGCCCCTTCGACTTGCGCGAGCTGGGGCCGTAGGCGATTGATGATCTGGTCGGCGGTGGCGTCGCGTTCGCCGTGGGGCTTCAAGCTCAGCATCATGGCGGCGGTGTTGCCGGCACGGCCGAACAAACCGATGGGCGAGCCCATGCCCACGACGTCCGGATCGCGCATGACGATATCCGAGACCGCCTGACGCTTGGCCTTCAACTCGGTGTAGGAGATGTCGGTCGCGCCCTCGATGGTGCCGGAAATGACGCCGGTGTCCTGCTGTGGAAAGAAGCCCTTCGGGATAACAAGGTACAACGCCACGGAGGCTGCGACGGTGACCAGGAAGCTGATGAATACGGACTTCTGATGACGCAGGGCCCAATCGAGGGTGCGCTCGTAGAAGGCGCGCATGGCCTCGAACCCCTGGCCGATGCGCCGGTATATCGGCCGTTCCTGGCCATGATCAGGGCGCAGGAAGCGCGAGCACATCATTGGTGTAAGGGTGAGCGAAACCACCATCGAGATGATGATGGTGAGCGTGACGGTAATCGCGAACTCGCGCAGCAGACGGCCGACGATCCCGCCCATCATCAGGAGCGGGATGAACACCGCGACCAGTGAAAGGCTGATGGACACGATCGTAAAGCCGATCTCGCCGGCGCCCTTTAGGGCCGCCGAGAGGGAGTCCATCCCCTCTTCCATATAGCGGTAGATGTTTTCGAGCATGACGATGGCGTCGTCGACCACGAAGCCGACGGAGATCGTCATGGCCATGAGCGATAAATTGTCGATGCTGAAGCCGAGCAAGTACATCGCCGCGCAGGTGCCAACCAGCGACAGGGGGATGGCGACGGCGGGAATGATCGTCGCCCACATATTGCGCAGGAAGACGAAGATTACGCCGATCACCAGCAACACGGAGATCAGCAGCGTGAACTGGACCTCCGCCACGGACGCGCGGATCGTCTGCGTACGGTCCACGATCGGCAGCATGAAGATCGACGGCGGCAGGGCGGCAACAAGCTCAGGCAATATCGCCTTCACGAGGCCGACGGTCTCGATCACGTTGGCGTCGGCGGTCTTGTTGATCAGGATTTCGATGCCCTGCTTGCCGTTCTGCTCCCAGGCACCGGAGCGGATGTTCTCCGCCGCGAGCACCGCATCGCCCACGTCGTCCACACGCACAGGCGCACCGTTGCGGTACGCCAGCACCAGGCTGCGATACTGCTCCACCTGGGTGATCTGGCTGTTGTCGTAGATCGTGAAGGTTCGGTTGGGACCGTCGATGTAGCCTTTAGGCGCATTCGAGGTGCCCGTCGCGAGCGCTGCGCGCACGTCTTCCAAGCTCAAGCCTGTGCCGGCCAATTTCACCGGATCGATCTGAATGCGGATCGCCGGCTTCTGCTGGCCGCCGACGGTCACGCTCGCCACCCCTCGGATCTGCGTCAAACGCTGCACGATGACGTTCTCGACGTAGTCGTTGATGACCGTCAACGGCAGAACGTCGGATTGGAACGCGTACATCAGGATCGGCGGCTCTGCTGGGTTCGCCTTGGCGTAGCGCGGCGGCGAGGGCATGTTGCGCGGCAACTGTCCGGTGGCAGCACTGATCGCCGCCTGCACGTCCTGCGCGGCGGCGTCGATATTGCGGTCGAGATCGAACTGCAAGCTGATGGAGGCGGCCCCCAGGCCGCTGGTGGAGGTCATCTGCGTCACGCCGGGGATCTGGGCGAATTGACGCTCCAGCGGCTGAGCAAGCGATGTCGCCGCCGTTTCCGGACTCACGCCCGGCATGTTCGCGTTGACCTGAATGGTCGGGAAATCGATGTGCGGCAGCGCCGCCACCGGCAGGAACGGATAGGCGATGAGGCCGACCGCCATGATCGCCATGGCCACGAGCGAGGTCGCGATCGGCCGACGGATGAACGGCGCAGAGATTCCGGTGAAGCTGTCGTACTTCACGGCTTCGGCCCCCGCGTCGGCGGCGGATCGGATGCGGGGGACGACGGATCCGTGGCTTTCACGGCAGCACCCGGGCGCAGTCGGGAATGACCGCTGGTCACCACCGTGTCGTCCGCGGCGAGGCCGCGGGTCACGATGACAATGCCGCTGCCCACGTCGAGCACGTCGATGGGCTGCACCGCCACGGTGGAATCCGGCTTGGTCACGTAAACGAAAAATCCGTTCGGGCCGCGCTGAACCGCGGGCTCCGGAATCACGATAGCGTCCTTCTCCACCCGAACCCGCAACTGCGCACGCACGGACTCGCCGGGCCAAAGAGAATCGTCCTGATTGGCGAAGGTCGCCTTCAGCCGGATCGTGCCGGTGGATTGGTCGATCGCGCTGTCGATGGCGAGCAATTCGCCGTCGGCAAGCTTCTCGGCATTGTCGTAGCGGTGCACGGCCACCGGTGCCGGACCGTTGCGCATCGCCTTGGTGATATCAGGCAGGTCGTTCGCCGGTAGGGTAAACACAACCGAGATCGGCCGCACCTGCGAAATGACCGCCAGTCCGTTTGGATCGCTTACGCGCACCACGTTGCCCACGTCGACCTGGCGCAGGCCGATGCGGCCTTCAATCGGCGAGATGATGGTGGTGTAGCCGAGATCGATCTGGGCGCGATCCGCCGCGGCCGCGTCTGCTTTGATCGCCGCTTTGAGTTGGGCGACCGTCGACCGCTGGCGTTCGAGGGTCTGCTCGGCAGCGAAGTTGCTTCTCGCCAGCGACTCGAAGCGCTCCAGATCGCGCACGGCGCTCGGCAGTTGCGCTTCATCCTGGTTCTTCTTCGCCATCGCCTGGTCAAGGGCTGCGCGATACGGCCGCGGATCGATGCGGGCAAGAACGTCGCCCACCTTCACCGTTTGTCCTTCCGTGAACGCCACGGCCTCAAGGATGCCTTCGACGCGTGGCTTGACGATCACGCTGTTGAGCGCCTGCGCGGTGCCGAGGCCTTGCAACGTGATCGGCACATCCTGACGGACGGCCCGGATCACCGTGACCGGCACCGGCGGCGGACCGCGCCGAGCGGACGCGGACCGTTCCATGCGGCCGTAGATGTTGGTGCCGACCACAGCAAGGAGGGCCACCGCCACAACCGCGGTCACCAACGGCCGTTGCCGCACGATTTCTCCGACAGGTCTCATTTAATGATCGTCCGCATTTCCGAATGACGCGCCCGTCTGACAAGATACCTGACTTCCGATAGGCGCATAGGGCTGGCGGAGGCCTGATCGCCAGTCATAAACTGTTACACCGCAGCGTGGGAACCTCGCCATGAAGATGTTGATTCGACATACGCTTCTCGCCTTGTACTTGGGCGCGGCCGCGGCCATCGCGGCCGAGCCTGCGGTCCTTATTTCCAATGTCACGGTGATCGACGGCACGGGTCGGGCGCCACAGCCCGGCCGCACCGTTCTCGTCCAGGGCGATAAGATCGTCGCCATCCGCGACCACGATATTCCCACACCGGGCGCGACGAAGATCGACGGGCGGGGCAAGTTCCTGATCCCCGGATTGATCGACACCCATATCCACTTGCAGGGCGGACGCGGCGCCGATCGCAACCCGACCGTGGATGTGGATACCGGCCGGCGCTTCCTGCATGGCTTTCTCTATGCTGGCACCACCGCGGTTTACGATTCCGCGAACTACGATAAGTTCATTTTCACCATGCGCGACCTCGAACGATCGGGCCGCATGATCAGCCCGCGCATCTATGCCACGGGATACCTGTTAACCCGCCCCAAGGGATACGCGGACGGCGGCGGTGCTGCCACGGTGGACACGTTCGAGCAGGGCACCGCGGCGCTGGATCGGCTGATCGTCCAGAAGCCGGACCTCATCAAGTTCATTCTGGCACCCCATACGGTGGGCATGGTGCAGGAAGTCCCGACGTTCTCGCCTGAACTATTCCATCGCCTGCTGATGTATGCGAATTCACGCGGCTATCGCACCACCGTGCATGCGACTGAAGGGCCGGTGCAGCGCCAAGCGGTCGAAGCGGGAATCGACGCCCTCGCCCACCCTGTTTACATGACCGCGACCGATAACGAACTCGCCCCCATGATCGCGGCGCGCAATATTCCGGTGTCGACCACGCTGGTCGTACTCTGGAATATCTTCAGCCTGGCGGAAGACTCCAAGCATTTCGACGATCCGCTGTACCGCGCCATGCTGACGCCGGAAGACCGCGTCTACTTCCATGACGTCGAACAGCAGCGCTACAAGACGACGACACTGGGCAAGTGGGGCAAGGAGGCATTCCAGCTTGCCTCCACGAACGTGCGCAAGTTGTATGACGCTGGCGCGACCCTGGCGCTGGGGACCGACCGCACGATCGGCGCCACCGTGCATCAGGAACTCGAACTGCTGGTCGGCCTTGGCATTCCGCCGCTGCAGGCCTTGAAGATCGGCACCCTCAACGCGGCGAAGTATCTGCGGCAGGAAGATCGCATGGGCTCGGTCGAAGAAGGCAAACTCGCCGACCTTGTGCTGCTGGACGCCGACCCGACCACCGACATCAAGAACACGCGTAAGATCAGCCAGGTGATCCTGGGCGGCAAAGTGGTCGACCGCGGCGCACTCGATCTTCCGATCAACAAGCGTTAGGGGCGGCTCATGCCGAGAAGCCGCTGCGGTTGGGCGGGTGCCGACCCGCAGATGCAGGCCTACCACGACGATGAATGGGGCGTGCCGGAACACGACAGCCGCGCGCTGTGGGAGAAGCTCATCCTGGATGGATTTCAGGCCGGCCTCTCCTGGGCGATCATCCTGCGCAAGCGCGATGCGTTCCGCAAAGCCTTCAAGGGGTTCAAGCCTGAAGTCATCGCCAAGTTCACCCAGAAGGACGTCGCGCGCCTGCTGAAGGACGAAGGCATCGTTCGCTCCCGCGCCAAGATCGAAGCGACCATCGGCAATGCCAAGGCATATCTCGCCATGAAAGCCATGGGCGAAGACTTCTCCAAATTCATCTGGGGCATGGCGGGCGGCAGGCCGATCGCCTTCGCCGGATCGGTCCCCACCAAGACGCCGCTATCGGAAGACATCTCGAAGGCGCTCAAGAAACGCGGTTTCAAGTTCGTCGGGCCGGTGATTGTCTACGCCTGGATGCAGGCGGTGGGCATCGTCAACGATCACGGACCTGCGTGCTTTCGCCATGTAGGAAGAAAGAGAGCCCGGTCGCGCTGAAACCGTAAGGTGCTACTTCGCCAGCCCGGCGGCGAGATTGACTCCGAGCGCCAGGATCGCCGTGTTGAAGAAGAACGATATGACGCCGTGGGTCATGACCACGCGGCGCATTTCGGCCGTACCCGTCACGACGTCGGACACCTGGGCCGTCATACCGACCACCAGCGCGAAATACATGAACTCGCCGTAGCACGGCTCCTCAGTCCCGGGGAACTGCAGGCTCTTCGGCTCGACGTAGTAGAGGTGTGCATAGTGGAAAGCGAAGACGGTATGCACGAAGAACCAGGACAGCACGAGCGTGGCCGCGCCGAGAATCAATTCCGAATTGCTGTGTGCCTGCCCGAGATCCACGACGATGGCGACGACAGACGCCGACGCAGCGCACAAGGTTACGCCGAAGATGAAGCCGTTGCCTTGATCAAGTTGCGCGGCGCGCTTGCGCATGTCCGCGACCGTGGCGCTTGCTGCGGTGATCCACGCGAGCACGAGGTAAATCGCCGCCGCGCCGCACCACCCCAGCAACACCGCCTGGGGGCCGCGCAGGACCTGCGCCCCGACAGCACTAGCGCCGAGCGCAATGACGATCGCCGCGGTCAGCGCCGGTCGGCCGGACATATGCCGAAATTTATAGAGAAGGCTCATGGCCGCATCCTACCACGTCTGCGCAAGAACGCGGCAGGGCGACCCTATGCCGCAGGGGTTGCAGCAAGGATCTCGCGTTCACGGACACCGGCCTGCCCGCGGCGCTCCGAGGCGATCCAGGTGTAGGCCGCCGGCAGCATGAAGAGGGTGAACAGCGTGCCCACCCCCATGCCGAACACCACAACGATACCGAGTGAGAAACGGGACGCGGCCCCTGCCCCGCCGCCGAACACCAGCGGCATAAGGCCCGCGACCATTGCCAGCGTGGTCATAAGGATGGGGCGCAGGCGTACAAGCGCAGCCGCCTCGATCGCCGCGCGCTTGTCGAGGCCTTCCTGAATCTGCTTATCGCGTGCGAATGCGACCATCAGGATACCGTGCTTGGAGATCAGGCCGATCAGGGTCACAAGACCGATCTGCGTGTAGATATTCATGGTGGTGAGCCCGAAGTAGATCGGGATAAGGGCACCGCACACCGACATCGGCACGCTGACCAGGATCACCAGCGGATCGCGCAAGGATTCGAACTGCGCCGCCAACACGAGGTAAATGACCAGGAGAGCAAAGGCGAACGTAACGAATAGCTGGTTGCCTTCCTGCACGTATTGTCGGCTGTCGCCGAGATAGGCGAGCGAGAAGCCGTCCGGCAGCGTTGTCGCCCAGTTTTGGATGAACGCTATGGCATCGCCCATGGCGACGCCCGGCAGCGGCGTGGCCTGGAAGGTAGAGGAATTCATCTGCGCGAAGCGCGTCAGGGCATTGGGCCGCACCGACTGGCTGACGGATACGATGGTCGACAGCGGAATCTGCTTGCCGCCGGCGGTACGGACATAGAAGGCACGCAAGGCTTCGCCTGTCAGGCGCAACTCACGCGGGACCTGCGGGATGACCTGATAGGCCCGGCCCTCGACGATGTAACGGTTGACGTAGTTCTCGCCGACCAGCGTCGCGAGCGTCCGTCCGATGGAGTCCATCGAGATGCCGAGCGCATTGGCCTTCGCGCGATCGACATTGAGTTGCACGGTCGGGCTGTTGAAATTGAGCGTTGAGTCCATCGCCGTGAACAGCCCGCTCGCGCGCGCCGCAGACTTAAGCTCTTCGGTCGCCTGGTAGATGCTGTCGTAGGATCCGGTGGACATCACCACAATCTGCACCGGCGGCCCGTTGCCCACGCCGGGCAGCGGCGCGGGCTGGAAGATGAATGTGTTCACACCGTCCAGCTTGGCCAGCTGACGTTGTGCATCGCGCATGATCTCGTCAATCGAACGCTCGCGTTCGTCCCAGTTCTTGATGCGGGTGCCACCCATGGCAGTGCCCGGCGCCTGATCCTTATTGATCTGCGTGAAACGCATCGTCACTTCGGGAATGGTGGCGAAGATGTCCGAGACCGTCTTCATGTACTTCGACATGTATTCGATGTTCACGTACTGCGGGGCGCGGATCTGGACACGGAACGTGCCTTGATCTTCCGGTGGTGCGAGTTCGGCCTTGGAGTTCGAGAGCATGAAGCCGACGGTGAGCAGGATAGCGACGCCGGCGATCCCGAACGCCGCGCGATAGTCGAGCGCAGTGGATAGGGCGCGGGCATAAAAGGCACTGATGCGATCGAGAACTTTGGAAATCGCGTGGGCAAAACGCCCCTCCTGACCGGCGGGCTGCAAAAGATTGGCGCACATCATCGGCGAAAGCGTCAACGCGACAATTCCGGAGATCGCCATCGAGCCGGCCAGGGTGAAGGCGAACTCCTTGAATAACGCGCCGGTCAGACCGCCAAGAAAGCCAATCGGCAGATAGACCGCGGCTAGGGTGATGGACATGGAGACCACCGGACCGACGATCTCACGGATGCCGACGATCGCCGCATCGAACGGTGCCATTCCCTCCTCGATGTGACGGTGGATGTTCTCCACCACCACAATCGCGTCGTCAACCACAAGCCCTGTGGCGAGCACCATCGCCAGAAGAGTCAGCAAGTTGAAAGAGAAGCCGAAGGCCAGCATCAACGACCCGGCGCCGATGATCGACAGGGGGATGGTAACGACCGGTATGATCACCGACCGGAACGTGCCGAGGAACAGGTAGATCACAGCCACCACGATGATGATCGCTTCGGCCAGCGTCTTCATCACTTCATTGATCGCCTGCTCGATGAAGAGCGAGTTGTCCGTGCCGATGGTGATATGCATGCCGGGCGGCAGCATCTTCTCGATTTGCGGCAGCAACTTCTTCACCGCCCGGGCGACTTGCAGGGCGTTGCCGTCCGGCAGCGGCTGCACGTTCAAGATAACCGTGTTGCTGCCCTGCGCCATGCCGAGGGTCTCGAAGTTCTCGCCGCTCAGCTCGACTCTGGCGACGTCGCCCATGGTGACCAGCACGCCCTTCGCGGACTTCACCACCAAGCCGCGGAACGCCTCGATATCGCTAAGGCCCGTGTTGGTTTCGATATTCGCGTTTACGACGTCGCTTTTTGTCTGCCCCGGGGCGGACTGCACGTTGTTGTTGCGAATTGCGTTGGCAATGTCGTCGGCCGTCACGTCGCGCGACGCCATCTTCACGGGATCGAGCCAAAGACGCATCGCCAGGTTGCTGGCGCCGATCAGGCCGATCTCGGCCACACCTTCGACACCAGCAACGATGGGCTGCACGTTCCGGGTCAGGAACTCCGTGATTTCCGGGCCGGAATACGCGCCGTCCGGACTCATGAACATTATGAAGATCACCGGATCGGCACTATTGCTCTTCGTGATGATCGGGTCGTTGGCTTCGCGCGGGAGCTGCGTCTTGACCTGCTGCACCTTGGTCAGCACGTCGGTCATGGCCCTGCCGGGATCGTAGTTCAGCTTAACGACGACCTGGACCTGACTGCTGCCCTGCTGCGAGGTTGACGTGACGTAATCAACGCCCTCCACCGACGAAACCGCGCGTTCGATCGGCGTGCTAATGAAACCTTGCATCAGATCCGGCGGCGCGCCGGGGTACGTGGTACGGATACTGATGGTCGTGTTGCTGAGCAGCGGGTATTGCCGCACCTGCAGCAGCAGCATCGAGCGCACGCCGACCAGCAGGATCAGGAAGCTGACGACCGCCGCCAGCACGCGCCGGCGGACGAAAATCTCCATCATTTGCCCGAGCATGGCCTACGGCCTCGCGGGCTGCGCTGGCGTTCCGGCGGGAGCCTCTTCGCGCAACGTCACCAGGCTGCCGTCGAAGAGCTTTACTTGGCCGGACGTGATCACACGGTCACCGGGCTTAAGACCCTTGAGCACGACCACGCGACCGTCCGAGGAAATCCCCGTGCGCACGGCGGTTTTCTTCGCCTTCACGACCTGCTTGCCGTCCGCGCCCTTATCCTCGGCAGCGAGGAACACGGTATTGCCGGCGAGCGAGTAGCTGATCGCGATCTCCGGCACGGTTATCACATTCGGCGTTGCGCCGGTGTCGACGTGCACGCTCGCGGACATTCCGGGCATGATCGGGCCATCCTTGTTTTCGGCAATGGCGTGCACCGGGATCGTGCGGGTGTTCTCGTCTACTTCCGGATCGATCACCGCAATCTTGGCGTTGAATTGACGATTTGGGAACGCATCGACGGTGAACGCCACCGGCTGATCGATGGCGATACTGGGTCGGCTCTGTTCCGGTAGCGTGAAATGCAGATAAAGCCGGCTCTTGTCGGAAAGCTGCGCCACGGGCGTGCCGGGATTCACGAACTCACCGACATCGACCAAATTGAGGCCGAGGTCGCCATCGAACGGCGCCCGCAGCGACTTCTTCGCGATCGCCGCTTGCGCGCGCGCGATACCTGCGGTCGCCACATCGTACTGGCTTTGCGCCTGATCGAGCTGCGCGCGGGTTGCGTTGCCGCTCTGTGTCAGCTGCTTGGAGCGGCCCAGCGCGAATTCGGCAAGGCGCTGTTGGGCGCGGAAGTTCGCGAGATCGGCTTGTTCGGCGGTGTCGTTGAGTTGCACGAGAAGGTCGCCCTTCTTGACGTGTGCACCGGGCGTGAACGCAATGCGCGTCACACTGCCGCCTGATTCCACCGACAACGTCGCGCGCGTGATCGCTGCGAGTGAGCCGACAGCCGACAGGATCTCCGGCATCTCATGCGGCGTGAGGATTTCGGATGTGACGGACAACGGCGCCGGCCGATTGGCGGCAAGGCGCGCACGCGACATGGACTCCCGGATGCTCTGAAACGTCAGCAGGCCGCCCAGGACGGCGAGCGCGATCACGCCGACGGCGATGATCACGACCCGACGCTTCACCGGCGACACCGCGCGCGGCGTCCCCCTGAGCGTGCCGACAGAGGTGGAGTCTTGATAATTCATACGCTTACATCCCGGTTCCGCACCCTACCAGCACCGGGGGTAGAAGAGCCACGCTTTAACAAGCGCGATTCACGTAATGGGCTTGGAATGGCACGGGAATATGCCCGGTTAGAGCAGGATCGGGGGTATCGTCCAGCGTGAAAATACGTCCGAACGCAGTCTGAGCAGCGATCTGCCGGTCAGCATCCATTTATCAAATTGGCGCTGCGGCGGTTTTGATGCCATCAGGCAGAGTCATAAGGAGAGCTTTCGTTAGCGCCGGGCTTTCGCCCAGCTTTCAGGCAGGGCCGGATCGCCGCGGCCGCTATAGCGCGCCACGTCCGGGTAGGCGAACACCGGCCGCGCCCTGTCGAACGATCCTGGCGGCATAGGGAAGCGCGCGGGACGCAGAGCCGTCGCGTCCTGCACCGGATGATGGGCCGTCACCACATCCGGCGCCTGCCCCCTCTCCACCCAGTTCTCCAAGGCCGCAATCCAGTCGACTTCGCTGCCGCCGGCGCCGCCGTTGCAATGGTTGACGGCCGGGAGCAGGAACATGCGGAAGAACGCGGTGGTTGCCACATCGCCGCCCATGGTGCGCGTGGCCGTATCGTAGTAGTCGATGGCTTGGCCGGGCGGGATGTTGTTGTCGTTCCAGCCGGTGTAGAGGATCGCTTTGCCGGCGCCGGCCCGGAAGCGGCGCAGGTCCGGGTTCTGAGCGTTGTAGGCAAACTCCCACAGACCCAGACGCGGCGGATCACGTGCGAGGTCGAAATCCCGCGGCGCGTAGTAGGGTTTCCCCTGCCCGTCCGCGAAGCCCACGAAAGCAAGGACGGTATTGGTGGGTTCGCCGACGACGGATGCTCCGAGCTTGCCGTCGCTGCCGAGCCAGCCGCGCCACTGATCCTCGGAGCCCCGCTGCATGCCCCAGAAAAGCGCAGTGCCCGCCGGGTCCTTCGGACCATCGTAGATCTGGCGTACGACATCGACTTCCGCCGCGGACAGACAGTTCGTGCCGGTGGCGCCCTTGCACACGATCGTGCCCGGATCCCAACGGCACTGGCGCGGGTCCATCAAAAGGCCGTCTTTCAAACCGTCGCGCACGTCGCAGGCGGCGAGCACCGCGTCGTGAATGAGCGGGATCTTCTTGGCATCCAGGATCGGCTTGCCGTCCTTGTCCGTGTTCACCCGGCCGCCCCAGGAGCCGAAGAACGGGTTGTTCTGAGTCTGATTCCACACCGGCGCGCCGGCGATGATTCCTTCGAAGTCCTCCGGGAAACGCTGCGCCTCCATCATCCCCTGGCGACCGCCGGTGGAGCAGCCCCAATAGTAGTTGCGCGCCGCCTTCTTGCCGTAGAACGTCTCCACGAGAGTCTTGCCGACAACTGCCGTGAGATGCGTGGAGCGATAGGCGAAATCCGCCTGGCCCTGCGGATTGCCGCGCATGAACTCAAAACTCATGCCCTTGTGGCCCATGTCGGTGACGATCACCGCATAGCCGCGGGCGAGCGCCGGATCGATGCGCTGGTTCATGTAGGTGCCACATGCGCCGCCGCAGCCGCCCATCATGAATTTGCCGTTCCAAGCCGTGATCGGCAGACGCGCCAGAAAGCCAATTTGCGGCGCGATGTTTCCCTCGACTTGGCAATGCTCGGGCAAATCCGCCTCGCCGTTCGCACCGGCGGCGACGACGGTCGCCGAGACGATGTTGGTCGGCGCGTCGAGGATTTGCGCGAACATGGCGCTGTGCGCCCGGTCGCTCAGGGCACGGCATGCAGCGCCGTCTGCCGCGGCGGCGTGACCTGTCAGACCAATGAATGCGATGAAAGCGATCAGCGTCTTCGACATCATCGAACTTCTCTCCTAGCTGATGCCATAACGCGACAACACGTCGCGCTTGCGGAACTTGGCGGCGAGAATGCGCCATTTCATTCGCAGCGGTGTAAGCCACACGATTTCGGCACCGTTGCGCGTGTTTGCCAACATGCGATCCACGAACCACGGTGCGACGGTCTCTACGTGATCCGCGATCATATTGACATAAGCATCACGCCCCGGTCGACGTGCCGCCGGCGTCAGCAGGTGTTCGCGGAGGAAACCATCCGTTATGACCATGCCGGGACTGATGTGGCCGACGATCGGTTGCTGCATCGCGACTTCCTGCGCGAGCCAGCGCGTGAACCAGGTGATCGCGGCCTTGGTGGTGGCGTAGCCCAACATGCCGGGCACATAGACGCCGTCCCATCCCGCGCCGACCACGTTGTAGACCTTGCCGTGGCCCTGCGTGCGCATGCCTGCAAGCGCGACTTGGCAGCCGTTGACCGTGCCGAGCACGTTTGCGCGCAGCATGGCTTCCATGACCGCCGGCGGTTGGTCGGCCAACGGCAAGCTGCCGCGCGCGTAGCCGGCATTGTTGATCCACAGATCGACCGCGCCGAACGTGCGCACCGCCACGTCCCAGAGACGCTGAACCTGCGCGGCATCCGCCACGTCACAGCTTTGGGCGATCACCCGGCCCGTACCGATGGTCGCCAACTCCATGGCAGCCGCCGTATCCGCCGCCGGGTCCTGGCTGCTGACTATCACATTGTGACCGCGGCGCAAAAAAGCGTCCGCCAGCCCCTTGCCAAGGCCTTGGCTGCTGCCAGTAATGACGGCCGTGCACGCGGTCATGGGCTATCGAGGAGATCCGAAATCATGCGAGGATTATTGCCGCCATTGCAAAGGAGTGCACCAATGTTTTCCCGCATCCTGATCGCCGCCGCGATTGTCACGATGACACTGATGCCGCCGGCCCGGGCCGCCGACCCTACCGCGAAGGAGAAGGCGCAAGCCGAGATCTGGGCGCTGGAACAGGCGATCTATCACGGCCGCGCCACCGCCGGACTGAAGTTCTATCTTGAGCATGTCGCGCCGGACTACATGGGCTGGCCGCCGCAGGCGCCGAAGCCGATGGACAATTCCGCGCTCAAGACCTCCGCGCCGGAGTTGAAGGACAACAACCAAGAGAAACTCACCATGGAGCCGGTCGGCTTCACCCTCGAGGGCGACACGGGCGTGATCTACTACCAGACCCACCGCACCATGCTGGCGGACGGCACGGCGGTCGATCAGCGCTACGAGGTGATCCACGTGTGGCAGAAGCAGAAAGGCAAGTGGAACATCATGGGCGCCATGGCGCGGGCGACGCCGAAGCGCTAACCCATGGCCGAGACTGCCGATACGCTGATCAAGAACGCGATCGTCGTCACGGTCGATGAGCAGCGGCGCGTCTACACCGATGGCTACCTCGCCTTCCGCGACGGCAAGATCGTCGCGGTCGGCAAGGCCGCGGATTGCAAGATCGACGCAAAAGAGACCATCGACGGCACCGGCAAACTCGTTCTGCCCGGCATCGCCAACGCGCATACGCATCTCAATCAGATCTTCCTCCGCGGCTACAACGACGATCGTTGGCCGGTGACCGACATTCCCAAAGCGGTCGCCACCGTGATGCGGCTGCTCAACCAGGTGACCAGCCGCACGGACGAGCGCCGCAGCTATGTGCTCACCCGCCTGCACTGCCTGGAGATGATTCGCGCTGGCTACACGGCCACCCACGACGAGCATTTCAA
Organism: Fidelibacterota bacterium; assembly: GCA_947476275.1. GTDB lineage: Bacteria > Pseudomonadota > Alphaproteobacteria > Rhodospirillales > Rhodospirillaceae > SCTM01. The sequence goes on along the minus strand of CANJPQ010000014.1, from coordinate 107,848 downwards.
CAACGTGCAGAAGCGGTCGGTCGATGGATCGTGGGCGGCGCTGCGGGACTCCGGCATGCGCGGCTTCGTGGCGCGCTGCATCATCGACGGACCGATGGCGCCGGAGGAAGGCCGCGAGACCGTCGCCGACGGACTGGTGGAACTTGAGCGCCTGCAGAAGGCGTTCGGCAGCGATCGCATCGAAGTGGCGGCAGGCTTCATCAATTACCAATATCGCTCGGACCCGGAGGACATGCGCCGCATCCGCGATGGCGCCAAAGCCATCGGCGCACGGCTTGATATCGATATGACCGACAACAGCCGCGGCGCAAACTTGCGCAAGCGCGGCTGGAACGGCGGCCAGGTGGAGTACTACCGCTCGTTCGACCTGCTGGCGCAGCCGATCTATGCGGGCAAGGCGGTCAACGTGATGAGCCACGAGTTCGAGATCCTGGCGGAGCAGGACTGCCGGCTCGGCATCGTGCCGATCCTGCGCCAGTTCGACAGTGTCGGCCTGCCGATCCATCATCTGCTGAATGCCGGCCTCCTGCCCGGCCTCGGCACCGATGCGCCGATGGTGTCGGACAACCAGAGTCCGTTCGAGGCGATGCGGCAGGCGATCCTGGGCCAGAACCTCGCGGTCAATCGCGAGAAGGCGGACGGCGTTCCGCCGCCCGAGGCCAAGCTGTGGGCGACGGCGGAGACGGTTGTCGAGATGGCGACCCGCGGCGGCGCGCGGGCGCTGTTCATGGACGGCATCACCGGCTCGCTCGAGATCGGCAAGGCGGCGGACTGCGTGATCGTCGACACCAATCGTCCTGGCCAGCGGCCGAACTTCGATGGCCGTCGCGCGTTGGGGATTTTGGTATGGGCCGGAGATACGGACATGGTCGACACCGTGTTCGTCGCTGGCAAGAAACTGCTCGCCGGCGGCAAGTCGACGATCTGGAACGAGGACGACGTGATCAGCGAAGCGGAGCAGGTGTTGCGCGAAATCGTGGCAGAAGCCGGCCTCGATGCATTGCTGCCCGATCGCGTTGCCGGTCGCAGCTATCGTGGCTGGACGTACCTTTAGTTGAAGGTCGCCACGTTCAACGTGAACAGCCTCAAGCGGCGGCTGCCCCACCTGCTCGCCTGCCTGCAAAAGCACATCGAGACCGCCGACGTGGATCACTTTGCGCTGACGATGCGCGCGACGGCCTCTGCCCACTCCTTTGGATTATCGAACGCCGGCGCCATGCTGCGGCCGACGTTGGAGAGTTCCACGACCTTCGCATCGGCGCGCACCTTCGCGACGTTGCGCGACGTCTCGTAAAGTTCCTGTCCTGGATAGGTGAGCGCCGTGATGGGCGCTTTCACCCGCTTCACGATCGGCTCCAGGTCCGTGCGGAAGACGGCCTCGTGGGCGTACCAGCCCCGCGGGCCGGCATTGAAGGTCTTGATGATGTTCTCCAGCGACGCCGCTTCGCTGAGACGTCCCTTTGCCATGGTGCGGCTGCCGACCCAGCGGTTGGCGAGGAAGCTGCCGTCGTCGGTGTATTTGATTTCGCCGTGGGGCTCGCCGGCGATCAACTTCTCGCGCGTGGCGGCGTCCCAGATCGGCACACCTTCGAGGATGAGTTGCTTCACACGCTCCGGATGGCGGTCGGCGAAGACGGTGACGAAGGTCGCGCCGGTGTTGGTGCCGAGCAGGATGGCGCGCTTCAGTGTGAAGTGGTCCAGCACCGGCAGGAGCGCATCGGCGTATTGCGCGGCGGAGGACGGATCAGAGGGTCCGTCTGACTCGCCATAGCCGGGGATATCGACGGCGATCGCGCGCACGCCGCGGGACGCGAGTTCCGGCAGCGCGTGGGCATACTGCTCCGACGACCACGTCATCTGGTGCAGGATCACCACGGTTGGGTCGGAGGCCTTGCCGGCGACCCGCACGTGGATTTGGCCCCAGGGGCCATCGATGTAGGCACGATACCGATCCGCGGCCTGCGCGGCTCCGGCGAGAATCAAAAGCGCGGCCAGGATGCGGATCATGGCTTAGTCAGCCATCCGGCTGCCTTCTTGATTGCTGCCGGCGCGCACGGTGCCGATGTCTTCGAGTTTCCTGCCGACGATCTTGGCGGTGGCGACTTCCGGATTCTGCGCGCCTTCCTTCACGGTCTTAATCGCGCCGGTGACAGGCGTGCCCGGGCCCTTGTACTTGGCGATCCAGTTGGCACTGCTCTTGTCGGAGTAGTACGCGGCGAGCGTGGTGATCTTATCCATGTCCGGATACAGCACCGCAGCAGCGCCGCCGTAGCCGCCGTTCATGCCGGCATAGCGCGGCGTGTACCAGATCGCGCCGTCTTTGGTGATGCTCACCTTCGGCTGGTCGGTGCGCTCCGGCAGCGGGTACACCGTGAACTTCTCGGTCTTCTGATCGAACTTCACGAAGTAGTTGTCGCAAGACGACCAGATGTTGTCCTGCTCGTCCGGCCAAGCGTCATACGGGTTCGAATACTCGACCGGGAGTTCGCGTTCCACGATCTCTCCGGTGGTCGGGTTGAGATGGCCGAGCTTGCCCTTCTTTCCGACGGTGCCGTAGATGCCGTACCAGATGTGATCCTTCGAATCGACGCCCAGGCGGCGCATGCTGGCGGGCGCGCTCTTCACCTTGAACTGCGTGAACTTCTTGGTGTCGGGGTCGAACTTCACGACGTGATCGGCGTGATACTCCACGTACCAAATCTTGTCCTTGCTATCGATCACGAAGCCATAGGGACGGCCGCGCGCGGAAGGTGTTTCATAGTAAGTGACCTGATCGGTCGCGCGTTCCCAGCGACCGATCTTGTTGCTCACCAGCATGGAGAACCAGAGATCGCCCTTTGAGTTGAACACCGGCGTGTGGCCGTGATGGCCAAGCGCCGGGATCGGATAGATATCGCTCTTGCCGGTTTTCGGATCGAGGTGCGCGAGGAACACGCTGCGGCCGGACCACCACACAGTGCCGTCCGTATCCACCGTCAGGCCGTGGGGCGAACTGCGCGTGCTCGGCGTCGGGAAGTCCCAGGACTCGCCCGTGCGCGGATCGACCTTCACGATAGCCGGGCGCTTGCCGCGGTCCGTGACGAAGACGTTGCCGTCTTTGTCGAAGTGGGTCTCCTGCGTCCAGCGCAGGGGCAACTCTTTGGTGTTCGGGAAGCGGTACTCGATGTACATGGCCTTCGCGAGGGCCGCTTTGTCGAGGGCGGGCTCGTTCTCGACAGCGACAACACGCGGCGTGGACTCAGGCCCGAAGTTCTTCACGAGGTAGTCGAGAAGAATGTCCCGGTCCTTGCCCGCGAGACGCTGCGGATCGAACATCGACGGGCCTTCGGCAAGGCCAAGGGCGGAGAACGCCGGTTCCTTGGTCATTCGGTCGATGGCGGACGACCAGCCTTCGCGGTCGAGCACCTTCGTCGGCAGGAAGCTCACGCCGTGACAGACGATACAGGTGCGCTCCGCGATCTCGCGGCCGGGACCGGGCGGATAGACCTTCTCGTAGCCTTCCGGCTTCTCTTCCTTGTAGGTGACGCCGCCGACATAGTCGGGCGGCTCGGACACGGCCTTCGGCGACAAATCGGCTTTCGCGTGGGCGCCAGCGGCAACATCGACCTTTACCGGGTCCATCGCCAGGCCGTTCGTCCGCACGGTGATTTCGTAGCTGCCGGGGAAGAGGTTGACCGCACGGTACTTGCCGTCGACCGCAAACACCGCATAGCCGACTTTCTTGGCGGCGTTGTACGCGTAGACGCGCACGATCGGCTTGTCCTTCGGCGCGTTGACCGTGCCGGACAACTCCGCCATGCCCGGCAGAAGGTCTGCCCGCGCGCTCGTGCTGACGGCGACACACAAAGCTGCGGCGGCAAGCCGTGTCCACAGACCTAACATGGAAATCCTCCCGAACGAGATGATGCGGAGTATAGCCCCCGCGCCGGCATCCGAAAGGTCACGGACGCGTGCAGCCGCAGTCCGCATCCAGAGGGCCCGAAATGCGTGCGGTGACAGTCACATGCTGACTGTGAGCACCTGCACACCGTATCGCGCAAAATCGGTGCGAAACTTACCGGCTCCCACCGCGCATTTACGCGGTGATTACGCGGTGATTACGCGGTGAAAATTCCGGACTTTCGGGGGCCCTGCCGCGCGCATTTACGCGCGAATTACGCGCGAAGAATTTTGCGGTCGGAGCGTCGGCGGCGCTCAATCTACGCCCCCCGCTTCTTGTCGATGTGTTCCTTGAACTGCTGATACATGAACTTCTCCTTGCCCTTGTCGGCGAGGGTGGGCGCTTGGAGGAATTCGGGGTTGTTCTTCTCCAGCCAGGCGCGAAAGGGCTTCGGAATGTCCTTCACGCCGCCGGACAGTTTCTTGCCGCGGCTGGGCATGACGATGCCGCCGGCCCACTGGCCCATCTCCATCCACGGCAGCCACTGACGGATCCCCGTGTGGGAGGTGGTGCAAGGCACGCTAGGCATGTCGGCGTTGTCGAGGTCGGCGCGCTTCACATGATAGTGGTAGATGCCCGCGCCTTCGTACACGCTCGAGGCCGCGTAGGGCGCGTACTGCGCCGGGTTCAGCAGGGACGGCGAGGAATAGAACAGGTCGGAATAGAACGTCACGTCGCCTGTGTTCTCCATGTACGTGGTGTGATGTTGCCCGCGCTCGCCGACTGCGGCGATGTGGCTGCCGGCGGAGGCGTTGCGGATATGGAACACCTCCACGGTGCGTTCGGTGAACGGATTGGCCCAGGTGGTGACGGGCTCACCGGTGGCAAGGTCTGAGAAGATCACGCACTCGCGCTCCAGGAACTCGTAGCCGCGCGCGTCCTTGATGCAGCGCGTGCACTTCAGCCCCTGGCCCAGCAGCAGCGCCTTGGCGGGCTGTCCCGGAATCATCGCCCACACGACGCCCGACGTCCACGACATGGCCTGGGCGCCCGAGATGTCGGAGCGGGATTTCAAGTAGCCCGTCAGATTGTCCCATGGGTCGTCGAGATTGAGCGGCTTGCGCGCCGCTTGGGCGTCGCGCGCGCCGGCGGCGAGGCCCGCGACGGAAAGCGCGGCAAGGGCTGCGCGGCGCGATGGTGCTCGTGTCATGGCGATGCTCTCCTGCGATGCGGAAGGCCGATTTTTAGCGCCGACATATCGTCGGGGCGGCATAATTCTAGCGTCGGAATTGGGCGCGCGATGCTGTCATTTTTAGCACCGGAGGCCCGAGCCTCCGGATATTTTGGATTGACGGAGCCTCGCCAAACCTACGCGCGCCGCAGCAACAGCGCGACTTTGTGCGAGATTGGTGTCTGTGAGAGCGATCGCAGCGTACCCTCAAAACGCGAGCGGCCGCGGTCGAGAACCGACCGCGGCCGCCTAAGGGTAAATACGACAGACGTGCGTTAGTCGATCATCGCCCAACTGCCGTCGGGCTGCTGGCAGGCGCGGCCCCGGGCGTCTTCGCGGCGGCCGTCGATCCAGACTTCCTGGGAGTAGACGCTGCAGCGGAAGTCGTCTTCGTCCTTGTAGTAGTCGATGACGTGGATCTTGCCGCGATTGCCGTTGTCGGGATTGCGCCATTCAAAGTCTGCGCCCTTCCGTCCGGAATTGAAGCCTTCGTTGTAGCTGCGATAGGCGTAGCCGCGATCCTCGCAGTTCATCTTGGCGGTCAACGCCGCGCCGATCGCGCCGCCCGCGATGACGCCGGCAACGGTCGCACCGCCGCTATCGCGGCGGCCACCGGCGGCATTGCCGAGCAGTCCGCCTAGCACCGCACCGACGATGGCACCGGCGGGATCGACCTGGCGCTTGCACTGGGTATACGTCGGGTCGTTCTGGACGGTGTAGGCATGGCCGTACCGGGCGCGCCAACGCTCTTCGCGGTTGTCCGGGAACTTCGGCGGCGGCGGTGGTGGCGGCGGCGCGTAGATGCCGACCGGCATGATATCCACAACCACCCAGCCGTCCCGGGTGAGATAGTAGTTGTTGTCCACCATGACCCAACGCTGGCCCCGAGGCGGCTGACGCAGGTGCTTCGCGCGCCAATCGGAAACGACGTATCGGTTGCCGCGGAACTGAGGCGGCACGCGATCGCCACGCTCCCAGCGGGTACCGCGACGGTCGTCGCGGTACCGGTCATTCTCACGGTCGCGGTCGAATCGCTCGTTGCGGTCGCCATTGCGGTCATTGCGCTGGGCAAAGCTCGGCTGCGCCGCCAGGACGGACAGGGCGCACATGGCCATGATAACGGCTTTCATCGGTGTTCTCCCGGATGGCAGCCCCGCAGGGGTTGCAGGACGGACTCGCCGCGCATCCGCAAGCCAGAACGCCGTTCGGCCCGCTGCGTTGCGGTGGTCCCGAAAGCAAGAATCGCCCCGCGGGATCCCGCGGGGCGCTCTTGATGGGGCGCGAATGGCGGCGCTTTCTGCCGCCACTTTCGCTCGAAAGGTCTAGGAGTTGCCTGTCAGACCCAGCGACTCAGTGGCGGACAGGCACAGCCACGGAAGCGCGGACGGCTGGGCATCACCAGCACGTTCAATGCCGCGGGCGGGCGCGGACGGCGCCACGGCGGTCTCAAGCGCAACGTAGAAACTGCCGGCGACAAGCCCAAGGCCGAACACGACCATCCACAGATTTTCCAGGGCGGTCCCGGCGATCTGGGTGCAGGGCGTGAGCACTTCGTCGAGGGTCAACTGGGCGGCGGGGGCGGCGGTCACAGAAGCGTCCTCCCTGTGTTTCGATGGACGGACCATAGGACCGACGCGCCGGCAGCACACGCGATCAAAAGGCTCGGTCGGGAGGGAAAAAGTATGAGCCCCCCACCCCACCTATCCAAAAGGCGTAGAGACGGCTGCCTAACAGGCAAAGAAAAACGCCCCGCCGTTGCCGACGGAGCGTTTTGCCTTGGTGGCCTATTGTGCGGCGCCGCGGCCTGAACTGGGGGCCGCAGCCGGGACTCTCGAAGCACATCCGCGCGGACTGTAGAGCACGATCGGGGCGGTGGCTTAACCGACCCGTAAATCGTGCACTACTTCAATTAAGTAGCGCGCGATTCCACGGAAAACCGGTTCCCACTTTTCCTATCGCGCGCCAGGTCCGGGTCAACCCTTGATGTCCAACCGAATCCCCAAGCCGCAATCGTGGCCGGAGCACAATCGGATCAGGTTGGATCAACCTGGTCCGGGGAGGGTGCTCCGATTCAATTATTTAGCGCGCGATGATCGGGAAAACCGGTTCCCACTTTTCCCTATCGCGCGCTATCGAATGCGGATTTGCCACGCAGTTCGGGGGCACGATACGTGAAGCCCCCGGCCGGAAAGTTAAAACTCCTGCCCGCCCGGACCGTTGGGCCCAGGCGGCAGCAGCCTTAGACGGCTTCCTTGAGCTCTTTGGCAGCCCGGAAGGCAACCTTCTTGCTCGCCTTGATCTTGATGGCTTCGCCGGTCGCCGGGTTACGGCCCATGCGGGCAGCGCGCTTGCGGACCTGCAGGATGCCAAGGCCGCCGATGCGGATCTTGTCGCCCTTCTTAAGGTGCTTGGTCACGAGGCCGACCAGGCTGGTCAGCATTTCGACGGCCTGCTTCTTCGGCACTTCATGGCTGTCCGCGAGGGCGGCGCCGAGGTGCTTCAGGGTAACAACGGTTTGCTTGGCAGCAGCTTTAGTGGCCATTTCACTCTCCACGTTAATTAGAACGCGATGCGTCCGGTTCTTCGAACTCGCGACGTCGTCGCGCGCAAAGAGAATCACATGAGTTCAGATGATGCAAGGCTCGACACGTTGGAAACCAGCTATTTTAGCGGGTTTCTGTGGATAACTCCTCTGCGGACGCCCGTGGCGCAGGCGTTTCTACACTCCGCGCGATATGCAACACTCGATTCAGCCCCTTCGGAAGCGGAGAACCAGGATGCGTATCGCAGGAGTCGCGACAGCTTTGAGCGCCATCGCCGGATGGCTGGCGGCGTCCGCAGGACCCGCGCTGGCTGACCTGGCGAAGACCACCGACACGTTCTGCGGCGAGCTGCAACGCAGCGTGACCGGCACGACCGTGCCCGCAGCCACCTTCGTCCATCCCGACTATGAGTCCTTCAAGTCGTCCAAGCCGGAAGTGAAGCCGCTGCGCACGGAACAGTTCGTCGTTTACGAAGATGCCGCAAAGCAGCAGCCCAAGCTGGTTTCCTGCAAGCTCAAGACCGCAGACATCATCATCAAGGAGTACGGCGCAACCGCCGCCAAGGATGGACCCGCGGCGTGCAGCGATATTCATCGGCAGATGCTGGGCGCGGTCACCGCAGGGATGAGTGCGACCGACAAGGACGCGTTGAAGATAGATCCCACCAAGGTCGTGTTCGATGAGGATGAGCAGTCGCGCACCGGGGACTCATGGATCAAGCCGTTCGACGCGGCCTACACAGACGCCAAGGGCACGATGCACTTGAAGGGCAAGCTGTTGCGCGTGGACTGGAACAACAAGCTCTACGCCCTGCTGCCCGACCGCATCCGCGGCACGCTCTACTGTCACCTGGTCGCGCCCGAGTACGCCAAGCGGCTGATGACCGGCGCGGTGACGGCACCACCGCCAACCGCGGATTAACCAACGTGACTTTGCGGCGGCGCAAGCCAAGCGCGTTGCAGATGAGCAACAGAACCACACGTTGAAGGCATTCCACCGCGCCGCGAGGGTTCGCCTCCCCGCGACTTATATGATAGGTAACACCCGGGTCTCGGGGGTAGCTGTGCGCGGGGGCCGCGTGCAGGCGTTCAAGGCGGCGGAGCGATCGCCAATGGTAATGAAAGTCCTGCTCGCCCAGCCGCGAGGATTCTGCGCTGGTGTCGTCAGAGCGGTCGATATCGTCGAACTCGCGCTCAAGCGGTTCGGCGCGCCGGTCTATGTGCGTCACGAGATCGTCCATAACAAGCGGGTGGTCGACGAACTGCGCGCCAAAGGCGCGGTGTTCGTGGATGAGGTCGACGACATTCCGGCCGGCGCGATCACGGTGTTTTCCGCCCATGGCGTCGCGCGCACGGTCGAGGACGCAGCCGCGGGCCGCGGCCTGGAAGTGCTGGATGCCACCTGCCCGCTGGTGTCGCGGGTTCACACCGAAGGCCAACGTTACGCCGCCGCCGGCTATGAAGTCGTGCTGATCGGCCATGCGGGCCATGCCGAAGTGGAAGGCACGCTCGGCCAGATCGACGGCAAGGTGCATCTCGTCGGCTCCGTCGGCGACGTCTCGACCCTCAAGGTCAACCCCGCCGCGAAACTCGCCTACGTCACCCAGACGACGCTGTCGGTCGACGACACCCGCGAGATCATCGCCGCGCTACAACAGCGCTTCCCGGCCATCCACGGACCGGACGTGAAGGACATCTGCTACGCCACCCAGAACCGCCAACAGGCAGTGCGGGAATTGGCGCAGCAGGCCGACGTGATCCTGGTGCTGGGCGCACAGAATAGCTCCAACTCCAATCGCCTGCGCGAAATCGGCGAGGAGATGGCGATCCCGAGCTACCTGATCGACGACGCTACCGGTCTGCAGCCGGAATGGCTGGTCGGCAAAAAGGTGGTTGGCATCACCGCCGGCGCCTCGGCGCCGGAGGCCCTGGTGGACGAGCTAATCGCGCGCCTCAAGACCCTGGGCGAAGTCCATGTGGAACGCCTGAATGGGGTCACCGAAAACATCCATTTCAAGCTGCCGCCGCAACTGCGCACTTTCGCCGCTGGTGCGGCCTAGACCGATAAGGTAGAAGCCCGCTCATGGCCGTTCCGTTGATCCAGCAGCTCCGTGTCGGAGCCTATATCGCCAAGCAGAAGCTCAAGGGCGTGGCGAAGTATCCGCTCGTGCTGATGCTTGAGCCTCTGTTCCGCTGCAACCTTGCGTGCGTGGGCTGCGGCAAAATCGACTATCCCGACGCCATCCTGAACAAGCGCCTCACGCCCGCCGAGTGCTTCGAGGCTGTGGACTCTTGCGGTGCGCCGATGGTGTCCATCCCCGGCGGCGAGCCCCTGCTCCATAAGGAGATCAAGGAGATCGTCGAAGGCATCGTGGCGCGCAAGAAGTTCGTCTATCTCTGCACCAATGCCCTTCTTCTCAAGAAGAAGATGGATCTGTTCACGCCCAGCCCCTACTTCACCTTCTCCATCCATCTCGATGGCCTGAAGGAAGAGCACGATCACGCCGTCTCCCAGGATGGCGTGTTCGAAAAGGCGGTGGAGGCGATCAAGGAAGCAGTGGCGCGGGGGTTCCGCGTGACCGTGAACTGCACGCTGTTCACCCCGAATGCCGTGCCGGAGCGGGTGGTCGCGTTCTTCGACTACGTGATGAGCCTGGGCGTCGAAGGCATCACGATCGCGCCAGGGTATGCCTACGAGCGCGCACCGGTGCAGGACCAGTTCCTGGGCCGCACGCAGACCAAGGACCTGTTCCGCACCATCTTCCGCAAGGGCAAGGAAAACGCCCGCAAGTGGGTGTTCAACCAGTCGACCATGTACCTCGACTTCCTGGCCGGCAATCAGACCTACGAATGCACGCCTTGGGGCAACCCAACCCGCAACGTGTTCGGGTGGCAGAAGCCCTGCTATCTGCTGGCCGAAGGGTACGCCAAGACCTTCGACGAACTGATGACAACGACGGAATGGGATTCCTACGGCACCGGCAAGTACGAGAAGTGCGCCAACTGCATGGTGCATTGCGGATATGAGCCGACGGCGGTGATCGACACCGCCGCGCATCCGATCCGGGCGCTGAAGGTGTGGCTACAGGGCATCGAGACCGAGAAGCCCATGGTGGCCGAAATCGACCTCAGCAAGCAGCGGCCGGCGGAGTTCGTGTTCGAGAAGCAGGTGAAGGGCTTCGTCGAAGCCTCAGGCCAGCCCGAAAGCCGTCGGCGCGCCTAAACGCGCGAGCGTCTCCAGCCGTTTCATCGCGACCGACGTGCGCTGTCCGAGACGGATCAGGTCCGGAAGCTGGGTCGGATTCATCAGCGCGCCGAGGATGGCTTTGCCGATAAGCGGCCGGCCGTCGGGACTGACCGCCTTCAGGGCAATCGGTGGCACTACATCGTCCGCGGTATCGGCGATCACCCGCAGCGCCGCGAACGGCACGCGGCGCTCCGCCGCAACTTGCGCGACCGCATAGCTCTCCATATCTGCCACGGCGGCGCTGGTTCGCTCAAAGGCGAAGGCTTTGAGATCCGGGTTCACCAGCACGACGGGCGTATCGGCGATCGCGCCGAAGAAATCCGCTGTGACGAGGTCTGCGATCCGGTCGCGCCAGATTCCGTCGGTGGCCAGCCACGTGTCGCCGCGAACTTCAGACGCGACCAGGGCCGTCCCCGCCGCCGCCGTCGGGTCGAGCCCGCCGGCGAGGCCGAAACTCATCAGCGCCGTCGCCCCTTCGGCAATCAGGTGTTCCGCCGCGCGCCGCGCCGCGCCGGGCATCAGCCCCGCGGCGCGCACCAGCAGATGTGCGGAGCAATACGGCAGAAGCACACGCGATTCCATCGGCAGGCCGGTGACAACGCCGAGGCGCATCACTCACATCCCATAGCGGACGTGCTTCGTATTACTTGTCTTGAGGGCGCGATAGCGCGCCAGCGCCCAGAGCGGGAAGATCGCCGCGTAGCCGTGATAGCGCAGGTAGAACACCCTCGGAAATCCAACCGCGGTGAACCAGGGTTCTTCCCAGCGGCCGTCCTTGTCGCGTGGGGCGTTCATCAAATACTCGACGCCGCGCTTCACGGCCGGGTGCTCGACCTCGCCCGCGGCCATGAGGCCCAACACGGCCCACGCGGTCTGTGACGGCGTGCTGGCCTTCGCCTCGGCCTTGCGCTCGGTCCAATAGGTCGCACCGTCTTCGCCCCAACCGCCGTCGGGACGCTGGCGTTCCAGGAGCCAGCCGACGGCGCGGCGCACGTAAGGCGCCTTCAGGTCTTCACCGGCCGCGTTGAGCGCATTGAGGACGGACCAGGTGCCGTAGACGTAGTTCGTGCCCCAGCGGCCGAACCAGCTGCCGTCCGCCTCTTGCTCGCGCTTGAGGTAGTCGAGGCCGCGGGTCATGGAGGGGTGGTGCTTATCGGTGCCGATCTGCGCCAGGAAACTGATGCAGCGCGCAGACACATCCGCGGTCGGCGGATCGAGCAACGCGCCGTGGTCGGCGAACGGGATGTGGTTGAGATAGAAATCCGAATTGTCGATGTCGAACGCACCCCAGCCGCCGTTGGTGCTCTGCATGCCGATGACCCATTCGGCGGCGCGGTCGATGGACTCCTTGTGACGGGGGGGATCGGCGCGATGCAGCGCCATGCCAACAACTGCGGTGTCGTCCACGTCGGGATAATGCGCGTTGTTGTACTGGAAGGCCCAGCCGCCCGGACGCAGACCCGGGCGCTTCACCGCCCAGTCACCGACCACGTCGAGGATCTGTTTATCCTTCAGCCAATCGCAGGCCGCACCGCCATCGGCGCCGGCCTCCATCATCGCCTGGACGGCGAGGCCCGTGTCCCAGATCGGCGAGACGCAGGGCTGCACGAACGCCTTGCCCTGGCCCGGTGTGATCAGCTTCTTGATGGAAAGCTTCGCCACGACGAGGTCGGGATCATCTTTGGGATACCCGAGCGTCTCCATCGCCATGACTGAATTCGCCATGGCCGGGAAGATCGCACCGAGGCCGTCTTCGCCGTTCAAGCGCTCCTTAAAGAACGCGACGGCCTTGCCGATCGCGCGCACGCGCATGCCTTGCGGCACATGAGGCTCGATCAGGCGCAGCAGTTTGTCGATCGCGACGAAAACCGATCCGCCGAAATGGCCGGTCGGATTGCGCAGCCAGGTTTTCACCTCAAGCGGCGGCACGGTGAACAGCTCTTGCACCCGCACGCCACGCGGATTCTTGGCGCGGGGTTTCAGGGCCGCGAGCACTAGCAGCGGCGCGATCACCACCCGTGACCAGTAGGAGACGCGGTAGATCGTGAACGGGAACCACGACGGCGCGAGGAACAACTCCACCGGCATGACCGGTACTGCGCGCCAGGGCACTTCGCCGAACAGGGCGAGCGCATAGCGCGTGAACACGTTCGCGTTGGCCGCGCCACCGCGCGCCAGCACGGCATTGCGCGCGCGCTTCATGTGAGGGGCATCGATCGAATCGCCGACCAGTTTGAGCGCGTAGTAGGCCTTCACCGTCGCGCTGATATCGAGATCGCCGCCGTGGAACAGCGGCCAGCCGCCGTGCGTGCCCTGGATGCTGCGAATGTAGTCGGCGAGTTTGGCTTCCTGCCCGTCCTCGATCTCATCGAGGAAGTGATTGAGCATGATGTACTCGGCCGGGATGGTCGCGTCCGCCTCGAGATCGAACACCCAATGCCCGTCCGGACGCTGACGGCGGCGCATGCCCTCAGCCGCCTCGCCGATGGCGGCGTCGAGGGCGGCAGAAGAGTCCGGCCGTGAAACAATGTCGATCGTCATGCCGCCCCGCGGTGCACGTCCCGTGCCCCCACCCGAACTGCCGCGATGTCCGCCGCGGCAAAGCCGGAGCGCACTGCGCCCTCGATGGTTGCGGGCAGACCCGTATCGGTCCAGTCGCCCGCAAGCAAGAGATTGTGTGCGCCGGACTGCGTTTTCGGCCGGAGGGCGACAGCCGCGGGGGTCTGGGCGGGGGTCGCGCGGCGTTCCTTGATGACTCTGAAGGGCGGCATGGGGGCTGTCGGCATGGGGCCTTGCGGCTGCGACAGGGCGGCGGCCACCTCCGGCCAGCACTGGGCGGCAAGGTTATCCGCGCCCGTGTCCGCGACCGCCCCGGCCGCGCTGATCGTGACCGACGCGATCTCGCCGCGGCGGAAGACCCACTGCGACAGGCCGCTCACGATGCCGACGATCTCGGGCGTCGCGCTGGCCTCGGCCAGGCGGTAGTGGATGTTCACGATCGCGTCTCCGGCCGGCGGCACGGACAAGCCGGGAACGAGTTCCGCCGCATTCCACGCCGGCGCGGCCAGGATCACGACGTCATCGGCGGCGACAGGAATGGATGCCCCGTTCACGCTAAGAGCTGTGACGCCAGCGACCCCTTGCACGAGGGCATCGACCCGAGCCCCGAATTTGACGGCGACGCCCGCGCCCGCCAGCGCGGCGAGGGCCGGATCGATGAACGTATCGGCAAGGCTACGACGCGCCAGCAGCGGGCGGCACGCATGGGCGCCTTTTGCCACGGTCTCCTTCAGCACGGCCTGCATGAGGCTCGCTGCCCCTTCCGTGGGAGCGGCATTGAGCACCGCGAGGGTAAGCGGTTCCCAGAAGCGGCTGAACAAGACGCCCCCGGTGCCGATGCAGTCGGCCACGGTCGCTGCCGGATCGGCGCGCAGAAGGCGCACCAGGGTCCAGTAATCCGCGATCTTCGTATCGGGCACGCGCCGTCGGGAATCCAAAATCCACCAGGGCACCGGGCCGTTGCCCGGTCGCACGCTCCAGCGCAATCCACTGCGCACATCCAGGAAATCGAACGACGTCGAGGATGGCCCGACGAGCCGGTCGCGGGCGCCGACGGCGTCGAGATAGGCCATCACGGCATGATTGCCGCTGAGTAACAGGTGATTGCCGTTGTCGATTTCCAGGCCGAGGTGCGGATCGACATAGGAGCGGCAGCGGCCGCCGGCGCGCGGCGCCGCCTCATACAGCGTGATGTCGGCGCCGGTATCCCTCAACCGCACCGCGGCGGCGAGGCCCGCCATGCCGGCGCCGATGATATGGACGCGCGCGCGCATCGCTCACACCAGCCCGTAGTACAGGGCGAGCAACAGTTTCTGGGCACGCTGATAGGTGCGCGCAAATCCCTTCGCCGGCGGCGTGACGCGCCAGTGGTTGGCGCGCAGCCGCTCAAGCGTATGGCGATAGACCCGCATCATGACGGTGGCCGGACGCATGGCGCGGGGATCGCACAGGGCGTGGCTGGCCTCCGCATCCGCGAAGGCTTGGGTCGCGAGTTCGCCTACCGGCGCCGTGACGCGCGTGATGAAGGGGTGGCGCAGCACGTCGAGCGGCGTGGTGACCAGCACCCCTGCCGCGTCAAGATATTCCGACGGCAGATAGAGGCGGCCGATCATGGCGTCTTCCGCCACATCGCGCAGGATGTTGGTGAGCTGCAGCGCGCGGCCCAAGCGGTCCGCGACGCACATGCCGTTGGCGTTCGCCTCACCGAACACGCACACACACAAGCGCCCGACGGCCGCGGCAACGCGATCGCAGTAGAGATCGAGTGTGGCGAGATCGGGCGCGACGATCGGTCCGTTGGCGTCCATCTCCATGCCGGCGATCACGGCGGTGAAATCCGCCCGGTTCAAGCCGAAGCGTTCGATGGCCGGCGCGAGCGCGCGGGTGATGGTGTGGTCCGCCGCGCCGGTGAACAGACGGTCGATGCGAACATGCCATTCCGCCAGGGCCGCGACCTTCTCCGCCATCGGCTGATCGCCATCGGCAATGTCGTCGACCTCGCGGCAGAAGGCATAGATCGCGAACAGCGCATCGCTCTTGGCGCGCGGCACGAGCCGCATCGCCCAATAGAATGACGAGCCCGCGGTTTGCACGCGGTTGCGCACCTCCGCGATATCGTTGCGGGAGGGAAGTCTTTCCAGGGTTTGGGAGTTAGCGACGCTCATCGGCCGGCGGAGAGACTCACCGCCACTGGCGAACGCCGGCGGCGGCGATGCGCCCCGACAGGCGAACGGCTGCGGCGCGCGGCTGGCGGCCAAGGGCTGAGAGGGCGGTGTCGGCGATGTGGCGTGCCTGCAAGCCCGCCTCCTCGTATTGCTCCTCCGGCTTACCGTGGGGCAGGAAACGGTCCGGCAGCGTAAGCGTGCGCACCTTGAGGCCGGTATCCAGGCGTCCGGACTGGGCGAGGAAGGCGAGCACGTGGGAGCCGAAGCCGCCGATGGAGCCTTCCTCAACGGTGATCAGCACCTCATGGGTCTGCGCAAGCTTGTCGATCAACGCTTCGTCGATCGGTTTGGCAAACCGTGCGTCGGCGATGGTGACCGAAAGACCCTGGTCCATCAGGTGTTCCGCAGCCTTACGGCATTCGTTCAAGCGCGTGCCCAGGCTGACGAGGGCGATCTCCGTACCTTCCTGCACGACGCGACCCTTGCCGATGGGCAGCGCTTCGCCGCGTTCCGGCAACGCGACGCCGATACCCTCGCCGCGCGGGAAGCGCACGGCGCTGGGGCGGTCGTCGATAGCCACGCAGGTGGCGATCATGTGCTTGAGCTCCGCCTCATCGGCGGCGGCCATCACAACCATGTCCGGCAGACAGGTGAGATACGCAAGATCGAACGCGCCGGCGTGGGTGGCGCCATCGGCGCCCACGAGCCCGGCGCGGTCGATCGCGAAGCGCACCGGCAGGCGCTGCAGCGCCACGTCATGCACAACCTGGTCGAAAGCGCGCTGGAGGAAGCAGGAATAGATCGTCGCAAAAGGCTTGAGCCCTTCCGCCGCGAGACCCGCAGCGAAGGTGACCGCGTGCTGCTCGGCGATGCCGACATCGAAGAAGCGGTCCGGGTAGGCCTTAGCGAAGGCATCGAGGCCGGTGCCGCTCGGCATGGCTGCCGTGATCGCGACGACATCGGGATCGCGCGCGGCCTCTTCCATCAACGCCTGTGCGAAGACCTTGGTGTAAGTGGGCGCCGCGGCGGTTGGCTTGTTCATCGCGCCGGTGTGCAGATCGAAGCGGTCGACCGCGTGATACTTCTCAGCGTGCGCGGCCTGGAACGGATGGCCATGGCCCTTCTCCGTCAGCACATGCACCAGCACCGGGCCGGACATCGCCCGCACGGCCTTCAGCACGGTGACGAGCTGCAACACGTTGTGGCCGTCGAGCGGCCCGATGTAGCGGAAGCCGAACTGTTCGAACCAGGTTTTCTCGGCATGGGACGTGCCGGCAAGAGCGGCTGCGATTTCAGCGTCGTTCAATGGCGCGCGACGGGCCTTCAGGTCCTTGAGGTAGTTCGTGAGCGCACCGACGGAGGGCGCAATCGACATATCGTTGTCATTGAGGATGACGGTCAGCGGCACCTGTGAGGCGCCGGCGTTGTTGAGCGCTTCGAAGGCCATGCCGGCGCTCATGGCGCCATCGCCGATCACCGCCACAGCGCGCCGATCCGATTTCTTGTGGGCCGCGGCGACCGCCATGCCGAAAGCCGCGGAGATGGAGGTGGAACTGTGCGCCGCGCCGAACGCGTCGAACGCGCTCTCAGTGCGGGAGGTAAAGCCGTGCAAGCCGCCGCGCTTGCGAATGGTACGCATCCGCGTGCGGCGCCCGGTCAGCACCTTGTGCGGATAGGCTTGATGGCTGACATCCCAGATCAGCCGGTCGTCGGGCGTCTGGTACACGTAGTGGAGCGCAACGGTGAGTTCGACCACGCCGAGGCCCGCGCCGAAGTGCCCACCGGTATCGGCGGCGGCGGCGATGACATCGCGGCGCAGTTCATCGGCCAGTTGAGGCAAGTCCGCCGTTACGAGCGCGCGCAAATCCGCCGGCGTGGAGATCCGGTCCAGCAGCGGCGTTTGTGCGTTGACCTGTGCGCTCACCTGAACGTTCGCTTGAACGTCCAGGAGCGATCCGACGCGATCGTTCGACATTCCCACCCCGGACCCATCTTGTGCGTGAAAGGGACGCCTTCCCGACGGCGCATTACACTGCCGGACAGCATCCCAATCGTTTGTTTATTAAAGCGATTTTGGCAGATTTGGCGGCGTCGCAGAAGGGTCATAGTGCCGCCCTTTCCAGGCTGCCCCACGGCCTTGCAAATGGGCCACAGCTGAACCCACGGTCATCGCCCCGTATAGGAGCCCCGCCGCGGGCAATGTGAAAGCTGCAATGATTGGAAGACCATAGGCCCGGACCGTGGGCGCATAGGTCACGACCATGAGTATCCACGCCGCACCGCCCAACAAAACCAGAGGTGGGTAGCCGACAAGCCCCGCCAGCAGAGCGAGCGGCGGTACGGCAAACAAAATCGCAAGGCCCAGGACGGTTCCGGCCAGCAACAGGATGGAGTGCCGTAGCTGCACGAAGGCGGTGCGCGCGACCATGCGCCACAGGGGTGCCAGCGTTTCCGCCGCGCGCAGCGAATGACTGGTCTCGGTGAGGCCTAGCCACAGGGTTCCACCGCTGCGCTTCACCACGGCGGCGAGCGCGCAGTCGTCGATCACCGCATTCTTGATCGCCGCGAGACCGCCCGCGCGGATGAGCGCGTCGCGACGGATCAAGACGCACCCGCCTGCCGCAGCGGCGACGCGCGAACGATCGTCGTTCACAGCACGGAAGGGGTAGAGCATCTGGAAGAAGTAGATGAACGCCGGGACGACCAGCTTCTCCCAGAAGCTCTCGCAGCGCAGGCGCACCATCAACGACGTGAGATCGCGACGCCGATCCAGCGCATGGGCAACGAGGTGTTGCAGCACGTAGGGTCCATGCACGATGTCCGCATCCGTGAACCACAGGAACGGGCTGGTGCCAGACGCAGCAACACCGGCGTTAAGCGCGGACAGCTTTCCGGTCCACCCGTGCACCAGCGACGGCGCTGCCATGACATTCACGCGATCATCGTCGAGCGCGCGAACGATGTCCGCCGTACCGTCGGTGCTGGCGTCATCCACGACGATGACGCGAAAATTGCCGGGATATTCCTGCGCACAAAGTGCTGCGACACAGGCGCCGATGCTGGCCGCCTCGTCCCGCGCCGGCACGACAGCGGTGACATCGGGCCAAATATCAGGCTCAGGAATGATGTCGGGAAGGCGCTGATCGCACTTCCAAAAGCCGTGATTCAGCGCCGCCAAGTAAATCCACGCCAGACAGGCGATCACGCCCAGGGCGATCACGCTCAGGGCGAGCATGCTCAGGTCCAGAGGCGGATCAAGCCGCCAAGGGCGGTGCGCGCCGCCTCGAACTTGCCAAGTTCCACACGCGTGGCGATGGGATCTTCCACACGCAGACGCGCGGTCAATCGTTCCGCGATGGCGACAATCACCGCTGTCTCCGCCGCGAGGCGGCCATGAATGAGATTGCGCGGCAGGCGGCGCGCCTCCACCAGCAGCGTCTCGACGCGCTCCAGCGCGCGATCCAGCACACGGCGCAGGCGCGGGGAGAGTGTGGGCTGCAGCAGGAAGTCGGAGTTGGCGCTCTCGCCGCGCAGCCAGGCTTGCGGCAGATAGACGCGCTTCATGTCCCGATAATCCTTCGCGCAGTCCTGAAGGTGGTTGATGACTTGCAGCGCGTTGCATAGGGCATCCGAGAACGGATACAGGCTGGAGTGTTCGCCATGCAGGTCGAGCAGGAAGCGGCCGACGGGCGACGCGGACCGGTCGCAGTAGTCGAGCAGTTCGGCCCAGGATTCGTACTCGTGCTTGACGGCGTCCTGCTTGAACGCGGAGATGAGGTCGAGGCCGTGCTTGGGCGTGATCTTGCGCTCGGCGAGCGACAGCCGCAGGGCCTCGGCTTTCGTAAGGGCTGGGTCCCGGCTGCCATTCACCAGGGCGTCGGCAAAGGCGTCGAGGCGCGTGAGTTTCGCCGCGGACCCCAACGCAGGATTATCCGCGATATCGTCGATGGCCCGCGCATAGGCGTAAAACACGGCGACATGGGGCCGCAGTTCCCGCGGGATCAGGAACGACCCCACCGGGAAGTTTTCGTCCCCTGCCCCCTTGCCGGACGGGGTTTCCAACGCGGCCACATCGTGATTCATGGCGCCCTCGATACGACGCCAGGCTCAGGCTTGCAACGTCGGGCGAAATTCATCAGAAGTACGCCATGAATTCGATGTCGAAAATCGAGAGCAGCCCGCCAACCGCCTGGGCCTTTGCGCAGCAGGGGCCGATTCCGGTCGGGTCAGCGGCGCACCGGGACATGTTCTGCCGCATGCTTCTGGACACCTTCGATCCCTACAAGCCGGAAGTGATCGATTGGCCGAAGCTGGCGCCGGATGCATTGGCGCGGCTGGTGTCCCTGCCGTTCTGGACGATCGCGGTGGAAACCGAGGATCGCGCGTCGGCCAATATCGCCGCATTCGCCAAGTCGCTGAGCGACCCGCTGATGCGCGAGGCGGTCGAACTCATCGCCTACGAAGAAGCGCGCCACCGGCGTGTGCTGTCGGCGCTGGTGGACAGCTACGGCATCAAGCTCGACGCGTTTCCGCCCTATGTCCATCGCGGAAGCGCGGAGTGGAACTTCATGTCCACAGGCTACGGCGAGTGCTTGGATTCCTTCTTCGCCTTTGGCCTGTTCGAGCTCGCCAAACGCTCCGGGTATTTCCCGATGGAGCTGGTGGAGACCTTTGAGCCGGTGATCCAGGAAGAAGCGCGCCACATCGTGTTCTTCGTCAATTGGGCCGCCTACATGCAGGCCAACACGCCGCTGCTCGCCAAGCCGTGGTTCGCGGCCAAGCGGCTGGCGCACCTCGGCCTCAACGGGCTGTCGCGCGCCGGCGTGGCCAGCGACGCCGACGAGCAGTTCGCCACCCAAGGCAAGGACGCGGTCGGCGTGGATATCGAGATCGGCCCGTTCATGGACATGTGCCTGTCAGAGAACGACCGCCGCATGGCGCACCTGGATGCGCGCCTGCTGCGCCCCACCATCATGCCGACCATGGTGCGCTTCGCGCGCCGCTTCATGCCCGGCTAATTCAGAGAACCGTTATGTCGCTGCCGCTGGTGCCGCCGACCCGGATCGATTTCGATGCGGAGGACCGCGCCTGGATCGCGGAGCGCATGGACGAGGTGCTGACCACCGGTCAGCTGACGTTGGGCAAATACGGCACCGAGCTCGAGCAGAAGTTTGCCGCCCTGCACAACGCCAAGCACGGCGTGGTGGTGAACAGCGGCACCGCGTCGCTCGAGATCATGCTGCGGATCGCCAATGTCGCCGGCAAGGACGTGCTGGTGCCGGCGAACACGTTCTTCGCCACCGCGTCGGCGGTGATCTCCGCCGGCGGCAACCCGGTGTTGATGGACACGGACCCGACGACGCTTTCAACGACTGCCGCCGAGATCGAACGCCGCATCACGCCCAAGACCGTCGGCGTGATGATCGTGCATATCGCCGGCTTCGTGACCCATGAGATGCCGGCCATCGTCGACCTGCTGAAGCGCAAGGGGCTCTGGCTTATGGAAGATGCGGCCCATGCCCATCTCGCGACGCTCGACGGCAAGCATGCCGGCACGTTCGGCTGGGCGGGATCGTTCAGCTTCTATCCGACCAAGGTGATGACCAGCGGCGAAGGCGGCATCATCATCACCGACGACGAGAAGATGGCCGAGGAAGCGCGGCTCTATCGCGACCAGGGCAAGGCGAGCTTCTTCCAGAACAGCCATATCCGCATGGGCTACAACTGGCGCATGTCGGAGCCCCACGCGATCATCGGCTTGCGGCATCTGCATCGCCTGCCCGGCATGGTGGACGCCCGCCGGCGCATCGGCGCGAAGTACGATGCGGCGCTGGGCAAGGCCAACAGCGGCGCACGGCCCATGCCCGCGCCCAAGGGCTGCGCGCCGAATTACTACAAGTACGTCGTGATGCTGCCCGAGGGCGTGGACCGGGCGAAACTAAAGGCCTGGCTGAAGGCCGAGCATGGCGTGCAGTGTTCCGGCGAGGTCTACGAGTTCCCGCTGCACAAGCACCCGGTGCTCAGCCACCTGGACCCCGGCAACCTGCCGGGCGCGGAGATCGCCTGCGGGCGGCAGATGTGCCTGCCGATCTTCGCCAGCATGACCGACGCGGAAGCCGACCGCGTGATCGCCGCACTGGCGGCGGCGCATGAGGCGGGGTTGGTTTAGGGTATCACCCTTACCCGCGAAAAGATCCGCTTCACCACGAGAGTTGCTCGACCCGCCCCGCGCCGGGATACGGTGAATTCCCAGCTGAATCTAAGAACAATAGGTCTTGCCATTCTCCGGTGCGAAGTTGGCCGCCGCCAGGATCGCGCTGGCGTCGTCGAATGCCCGTTGGGCACTATCGACTTTGATGGCCGCTAGTGCCTTGGCTTCGGGAGTGGCCATGGCATCGGCACCGACCTGCTTAGCCTTGGCCTCGAGCAAATCGATCTGAGCCTTGCAGGCAGCGGTTTTGGCGCCTGCAACGTCGACTTCCTTCGGCAGCAGCGCGCCAACCACTTGCTCCGCCACTTTCGGTTTGATTTCGTTCAGCACCTTGGCAACGAACTTGCCCATCTTTAATTCGTCGCCAGTTTCGATCAGCTGGACGTTGAGCCGCACTGGCATGAATTCTTTAACCTGCGAGCTTTTCTTTCGCACATATTCGGCGCGTGCGGCGGCGAAGGCGGCTAGGACTTCCTTCGAAGCCGCGACGCTGGTGACCCAACCTGAGGCATATGCGTCGACCTTCTTCACCTTGAAATCGTCCCAGTTCGTCGCCGTTTTGGGCGCCAGCTTTTGTCGATTCAACAGAACATGCGCCAGCGTCTGGGAATCGGCTTCGACGCCCGGACCATTGATCGAAATCGAGAGCGCGACGGCGCGGGACTTTTTCGCATCGCCGATGTGACGGTGCACGACGTGGTAGCGGCTGAAAGCGCGGAACGCGGTATTGTCGTCCGAGTTGGCGAGTTCGATTTCATAGATGGACGCGATAGCGGCCGATTGGGTGCCAAAGCCGTTCGGCACCTTAATATTGAGCGGAACGCCGTACTGCTGCAATCGTGCCACGATTAAGTCATCAGGCAGCTGGTCTGTGAGCTTCGTACCCTCAGGATAGGACATGACTCCCGCGGGCCGCGTCGCAAACTTACGGGTGTCGTCCTGACTGGTGGCGAAATTGCCGACGACCACTGTCAAACATTTGAAATATGGCTGCGGACGCAACACGGCATAGTTCGCGCTTGGAACGAAGAAGTTGAAGTAGATGTCTCCGCTTTTCTTGTTCACTTCCGCATCGCTCGCGGAATCAATCGCCTTGATGACGCTGGAGAGCACAAAGTCGACCGCCTTGGGAACCAACGCGCCCAGGAGCAGCGGTAGAAATGCAAATTCTGTCTTAGGCTTCGCCCGCACCGGATTTGAGGTCAGCATGCACTCGCTCGCGAGATATGGCCGCGCCTCAAGCTTGGATGTCCAATCCTCGGCGGCGATGGCTGGCTCAATGAACAATGCCAAGCCCAGCAGGGCTGCGATTGGCTTTCGCATGTCAGGTCTCCGGGATTGAGGAAAGATCAGCGCGCTCATTGGGGAATCTTCTCTTTCACACGAGCAATCAGGACCGCCCGGTTCAGGGCCTTGAAGGCCCCCGTGTCATCGAAACCGAGGTGGTGCAATGCAATGACTTGGTTGGTGGCGAGATCGATTACCGGCGACCCGGACGCACCGCCTTCGGTGTCGCAAAGATGTGCCGCATCCATCCCAGCGGCATTCCCGTTGACGGGCGTATCGCCGATCGTGCAATCGACCACCGAGATTTCCTGAGAACGGCCCGAAGGGTGTTCGGGGATATAAGCTTTGGTAAATTTCTTGACCGGGGCGGTGGACAGCGTGAGCACACCCCAGGTGTTCCCGATGGGTTTAGCCAACTCGACCACGGCCATGTCACGGTCTTCATCGGATGCCAGGAATCGCTTACACCGAACCTGCTGTTCGGGCGGCACGGGCGTCGCATCGTCGATGTAACCGAAGAGCGCAATCGCGCTGGCGCAGGTCGATCTCACACCCAGGCAATGGTGATTGGTCAGAAGCCGGTCGGCGCTGATCATGAATCCGGTGCAAAGATATTCGCCGCCATCTGGTCCGGTGAACAGGAGCTTCGCGACGGAACGTGCGTGGATGCGCTTAGGGTCGTTGGTGCCGAGGGACGCCGTCTTGATACGCTGGTCCGGCCCGGACACCGAAAGCAACGCGCCTGCGATTTGCTCGTATGCCAGTCGAGCTATCTTGAATTTTAGGTTTCCCGGCTGTTGCGGCGCGATAACGCGCACCGCGATATCTGACCCGACAACGGAATCCGATCCATATTTTCCATCGTTATTGGGGTCGAGGAAGTCGGCCCCGGAGATCGTGGACAGCACACCGCCGATGCCGATGATCTCGACATCGAAATTCGTCGTGTCGCCGGAAATCTCCTCGAAATATATCCGGAAATGACCGCCTGCGGGATTCTGTAGATTGGTCTGCATCACATATGCGCCACCGACAGTGGCGCCCTGCATGGCTGTCGAGGGAAACTCCAAAACGATTTGCTGGCCTGCAACAATCGGCCGCGGTGCAGCATGTGCCGCCGACGTGAGGAGCAGCGCCGACGCAATGAGTGCGGCGAATAGGCGGCGATCGGATTTCATGATTCCCCCGGGATAATGCGTGAGACGTAGGACGACAGCTTGCTCAACGGAATCTGTGTGACCGCGCCGTTGACCTCGCGAATTGCGAGCGGCGGGTCTGCGGCAAGTAAGGTGGAATCCAGGTCGAACCAGACATCATCGTGACGTTCGAGCGTCAGTCGGCTTTCGGTGGCCGTGCCCAAAAGAAGCGTCAGGGATGGCAGCCCGCCGGATTGCGTGCGCCGGATTGCGTAGATAAATTTGCCCGTCATGCCTATCCTTTCGCCCGTCGACATGACCCTGAACGGAAGCTTCGACAGGGGTATGCGTCCGGACATCGGATCCTTGGGCACGACACCCATAATCTTGCCATTGACGACCTTGGCGCCGTCCGCAAACTCGACCCTATCTAGTCGTGGTCGATCGAGTGTGCACGCCGCATCCAACCGGCCGCTCCAAACCTTGGGCCCAACCGGCTTTGCGCACGCGATCAAACGCGCCTTAATTTGAGAGGGCGATGCAAGATTGACCCCTGCGGCCAGCAGCGCGGCGACCGCCGTGACTTGCGGAGCCGCCATAGATGACCCGTCCAACAGCACGAACTTATTGTTCGTGCCCGTGCTGTATACGCCCTTCCCCAATGCACCGATGCCATAAGGCGCGTCATAGTTTGCCCACGTCGGCACAGCCGCACCGGCATACCCATTTTCGAGGGCCACGACGGGGAGTACGTTGTCGAACCGGAGACACGCTGGGTAAACCGAGCAGAACTGATCGAGGTCCTGTCCGGCGCCATTCGCAGCCGACTGCCCAGCTGCGACCACAAAGAGCACGTCTCGCAGGGTGTCCTCGATGACCGATTGTAGCAGCGGAACCGTCGCGGTGGCGCCATTCCCGGAATTCACCGTAACGGGAACATACCCAAGGCTCATATTGACGACGCGGAGGTCATTGTCGCGGTACAGGTCCGCGAGTTTTGCGGCCAAGGCGTTCTGTGTCGCCAAGGTCTTGAGGCCGTCTTCGGTCACGACGCTCGCGCGGATTTTTGCGTAGGGGTTCAAGCCCCCGCTCCGATTGCGCAGGGCCGAAGCAATAATTCCTACGACATGCGTGCCGTGATCGGACGGCAGCCCCAGACCGGGCGTCCAGTCGGTACAATCGCCGGGCGGAGCGGAGATGGGCGTGCCCAGCGCCGTAACGGACGCAGAAATATTTTCGACGAGGATATCTCGCCCCTTGAACGAACAGTGAAAGGCGTCGATAGGGCCGTCAACGACGCCAATCGTGATTACCTTTCGATAGGGATCTGGAAACGGCACCTCGGCAAACGGAAAATTGATGAAGTCTTTGACACTTGTATCCGCAGCCGCGGTGACATTCGGCGCGGCTTGAGCGCTTGCGTCGATGCCAGTCCATAGATTTCGATTCAAGGTCTTGAGGTCGCCCGGGGCAGTAACGGCAGCGATTGCGTCTCTCTGCGCCTGATTTAGACGACGAACGTAGTACGAGCCGACGCAATTTCGCTGCTCACATTCGGTGTCAATCACCGCCGTAAGTGAGAGCGCGGGCACGCGCACCTCACCGGCGTAGTCAGTCTCCATGGCTTCGGGCTTGTATTTATTTAAACGCGTCAAAAATTCTTTGCACGCAGCGTCGAATTTTTCGCATCCACCTACACGCTCGAGAATTGACTGAATTGATGTGCCAGCTTTCTTGTCGGCCACCAAGACCTGAAAGGTCTCCGTAAACGCGACATCGGGAAGCTTGATGTTCTGATCCTTCTGAATTTTCCAAACGCCCGCTGTCGCCGCGGCGCCGCCGACATTTGAAGCCGCATCCACCAGATCCTTGGCCAAGGCCCGCTTGAGAGGACGCGTGCACAGCGTGGGAGCATTGAGATCACACAGGAGCGCGTCGAGTTCCTGCGGATAGACGTCGCCGAAGATGACTTTGCGATTTCTGGCGAGCGTCGCGACCGGCAACCCTTCCGGGTTGGACACCTCAACCACAGGCAAGATTCCGGTGTTGTAGAGACTCAGGTAAAGGTCGGTGATCTGCTTATAGAGCACCACGCTTGCGCGGTCCGTGGTTCGCCAACCAACCTTCTCCGCAGCCACGGGAAACGCCGACAAAAGAATGGCGAGTAGAACCGTGACGGCAGTTATTAGGCGTCGACCGCCCCTGCGCAGAACTCGGCGGTATGTGCGGCGCGATTCGGGCGCTGAGGCTTTCACGATGGGAGTCCCCCGCTCACGCGCGTGCACTTCCACCAGTGCGCTTCGCCTCGAGCATGACAATGATAGGTATTAAGTTATAATAATTGCAATCTTAAATAACGTGTGTAGCGGTTTATTCACCACCGCCAATTGCGGCGAAAATGCCCTATTCCCGTCCCAGGATATCCGCAATCGGGGTGTTGAATCGATGTCGCACCAAGAGGGCAGCCGACATGATCACTTTGGACCGCTTTTTCGACCGCTATGACCGGGTTGCCGGGCGGTGGCTGAGCGACCTGCTGGTCACCGCCCTGCTCGCCGCACCGCTGCTGTACGCGATCCTCTAGGCCGGCGCGCTGGTCGGCCTGAGGCCGAACCAAGCGCCTAAGGACAGGCCGAAGGACGAGGCGATCAGCTCGCGCCCGCGGCGGATCAAAGCCACGGCAAGGCCGAGTTCCGGCGAGCCGCTGATCGCGCCCACCACCAGGACCAGCACCGCATCCTGGCTGCCCATATGGGCCGGCACGAAGAAGGTGGCGTTGCGCACCAGCACCACGGCGGATTCCACCAGCCAGGCGTCCTGCCACGTGATGTCCGCGCCCAAGAAGCGCAGCACGATCCAGGTTTCGACGGCACCCGACAGCCACGTGATGAAGGAGAAGGCGACGGCAAGGGCGAACCGCGCCGGCCGGTGACGCACGAAGGTGAACAGATGATGTTCCACTTCGCGAAACGCCGCGAGCCCGCGGGCGAGTTTCTCGCCCCAGCGGCTAAGGCCGAGCTTACGCTCGAGGACGGCAAGCCAACGCAAATGCAGCATCACAAACACGAAGACGATGAAGCCGAACACGCAGGCACCGCCGATGACCATCGCCGTCTCCGCCCAGGCCGGCAGCACGTGGCGCTGCACCATCACCGCGATGCCGACGGCGACGAACGGCACTTCGGCCACGGTGTTCACGGTCTGCGCGAGCACGAGCGTTGCCGTGGCCTCACGATAGGTGACGCCGTAGCGGGTCTTCAGCAGCATGGCCTTGACCGGCTCACCGCCGAGGGAGCCGAACGGCATCAGGGTGTTCACCGCCTCCCCCACCATCTGCACCAGCAGCAAACGGCCGAGGCTGCGGCTGGTCCAGGGCATGGAATTGAACATGGCGAGCCATGCCACCACGTCGGCGGTGAAGCCGGTCGCGAAGGCGATGACCACCAGGGCGCCGCCGGCAAGGCCGAGTTGCGCCATATCCGTGCCGACGGCGCGGAGGTCGGTGGTAGAGGCGATCCAGGCCACCAGCGCCAAGCCGGCGAAGAAGACCACCCACTTCAGCAGTGCCGACATGTCAGAGCTGGGTCCGGACCCAGTTAAGCGTGTGCGCTAACCCGTCGGCGAAGGAGACCTTGGGCGCGAAGGCCAGAAGCGCACGGGCCTTGTCCATGGTGGTGACGGAGCGGCGGATATCGCCGGGGCGCGCGGGCGCATAGCTGATGACGGAGGTGGACCCGGCGAGGTCGATCGCGAGCTTGGCGAGCGTGTTGATACTCACCTCTTCGCCGGTGCCGATATTGATGATCTCGCCGTGGGCGGCGTCGTCCAGGCACGCTTTCGTCACGGCGGCCGCCACGTCGGTGACATAGACGAAATCGCGGGTCTGCTCGCCGTCATCGAAGATGGTGATCGGCGTGTTGCTGGCAGCGCGATCGAGGAAGATCGAGATGACGCCCGAGTACCAGGACTTCGAATCCTGCCGCGGTCCGTAGACATTCATGAACCGTAGTGCGGTGTACTTCAGGCCGAACAGGCGCGCGTAGTAGTCGAGGTAGAACTCCACCACCAGCTTGTCGATGCCATACGGCGACGACGGGCGCACGCTGGACTTCTCGTTCACCGGCACCGGTGCATCGTCGTCGTAGACCGCGGATGAGGACGCGAAGGCGACCTTGGCCACCTTGTTGCGCCGGGCGTATTCCAACAACTTCACCGAGCCGATGACATTGGCGCGCACGTCGCTGGCGGGATCGTCCATGGACAGCGGCACGGCAGTTTGGGCTGCGTAATGGATGATGCGGTCGATCGGGCCGACGATGGCGGCGACCTGGTCCAATGTCTCGGCGATATCCTCAGCGACATCGGCCTTCACGAAATGGAAGTTCGGATTTCCCTCGCACTGCTTCAGGTTGGCCATCAGGCCGGTGCTGAGGTCGTCGAGCACGGTCACGCGATGACCCTGGCTGAGCAGCAGGTCGACGGTGTGGCTGCCGATGAATCCGGCGCCGCCGGTGACGAGAACGTGTGTCATGTGGCCGATGCGTCCCGCGGCACAATGCGCCCTTCGCGGGTCAAGCCGAACCGATGCCCCCGCCAGACGAAACTACGACGCGTGAGCGCCACATACCAGGAGCCGAACGCGATGAAGTCACGCAGCGGCAAAAGCCAAAGGGCGGCCAGACCTTCCCGGTCCTCCAGGTAGTCGCGGGCGAAGACGGCGGCGGTGGCGAGCCGCAGGGTCAAAGCGGCGAGGAACACCGCAAGCCCGGAAAGCGTGAGCCCGCCGACAATCCAGAACAGGAGCGCGAAGGGCACGGCCCGGGTGAGGATGGTGAGCGCGAAACCGGTAGGGTTGGCGGCCCAGGTGTTCTGGTCCCAATAGACCTGATGGTTCCACCACTGGCGGAAGGTGCCGTAGTCCGCCAGCAACTCAACCACATGGGGGATCACGACATAGCGGCGGCGCAGGCGCACAAGCCGGCGGCCGAGTTCGTAGTCCTCGACCAGATAGTCGCCAAGATCCGCCATGCCGCCGACGGCGTCCAGGTCCTGGCGCCGGAACGCGAGCGTCGCGCCGGTGCAGAACAGCGCGGCCTTAGTCTCCTCGGAAAACACCACGCTCGGGATGAAGTCGGCATTCATGCTGAGCAGTTCGAGCTTCTCGAACCAGCTGTCGGCGTGACACGACCGGTACAGCGAACAGACGTAGCCGACGGACGGATCGTGCAGCGGGGTCACGATCTCGCGCACGTAGGTGGGCCGCACGCGTACGTCGCTGTCGCTGATGATGAGCATGTCGTGCTTGGCGGCGGTCAGCCCGTTGACGAGATTTTGCACCTTGCCGTTCACCACGGGTTCGCTCGTCTTGATGCCGAGCGTGACGCGCTGGGGAAATTCCGCCGCGAGCTTGTGGAGCGTCGGGAGCGCCGGGTCATCGGTGCGTTGGACAGAGAAGACGATCTGCAGGTCCGGATAGTCCTGAACGCAGAAGCTGCGGAGGTTTTCTTCCAGGCCTTTATCGAGCCCGTAAATCGGCTTCAGGATCGTCACCGGCGGGGTGAAACTCACGTCCGTGGAGAACGGACGCAGGAAGAACCGCCGCGCCGCCCACAGGCCCAGCAGACTGAACACGGAGCCGCCGATCACGGGGATCAGCAGCAGGGTTTGGATGATGGTGAGCAGCATCGTCTCTTGGATTCCCCTCCCCCTCGTGGAGAGGGGTCAGGGGTGAGGGGCGGGCGTTGTGCGCACCGTTGGACCCCCACCCTCGGTCTCTCCCCTCAAGGGGGAGGGATGAAGTGTTACGCGACCTTGGCTTCCTTATCTTCGCGCTGATTGAGGAACTCGAAGAACTCCACACCTTCGCGCAGGCGGCGCTTCATGAGTTCCCAATCTGTCAGCATCTCGGAGGTCAGCTCCCAGATCTTGCCGGGGCGGAAGTAGAACTTCTTATAGAACTCGCCGAGGGATTCGAAGATCTCCTGGCTCGACAGGTGCGGGTAGCTGATCGAACTCACCTGGATACCTTCGTCCGCAACCAGGCGCCCGTTGCTTTCGTCCATCAACCAGCCGCTCTGCTTGGCCTGGTTGTACAGGTACGTGCCGGGATAGGCCGCCGCAAGGGAGACCTGCACCGTGGTCGGGTTGCAGTCCTTGGCGAACTGGATGGTTTCCTGGATCGTCTCCTTGGTCTCGCCGGGCAGGCCGACAATGAAGGTGCCGTGGATCTTGATGCCGAGCTTGCGGCAATCGCTGGAGAACTCACGCAGACGCGGGACCAGCATGCCCTTCTTGATGTTGTGCAGGATCTGCTGGTTGCCGGACTCATAGCCGCAGACGAACAGCTGCAGGCCGTTGTCCTTGAGGATCTTCAAGGTTTCGTACGGCACGTTGCCCTTGGCGTTGCACGACCACTTGATGCCGAGCTTGCCGAGGCCCTTGGCGATCTCGACCGCGCGCGGCAGATCGTCGGTGAAGGTGTCGTCGTCGAAGAAATATTCGCGCACCTGCGGGAAATATTCCTTCGCCTTCGCCATCTCGGCGACAACGTGCTCGACCGAGCGCGTGCGGTAGACGTGGCCGCCGATTGTCTGGGGCCACAGGCAGAAGGTGCAGCGGGATTTGCAGCCGCGGCCGGTGTAGACCGACAGGTACGGGTGCGGCAGATAGCCGATGAAGTAGTCCTCAATCGTCAGGTCGCGTTTGTAGACGTCGACCACGTGGGGCAGCAGGTCCATGTTCTCCAGGATCGCGCGCGGCTTGTTGCGCACGATCTCGCCGTTGGGACGGCGCCAGGCGAGGCCGTCGATGTCCTCGAGCGCATGGCCGTCCGCCACTTCCTTGACGGTGAAGTCGAATTCGTTGCCGGCGACCCAATCGACCGACGGCCCGAGCTTCATGGATTGGTAGGAGTCCACGGCGACGTGGGCGCCGACCATGCCGACCTTCAGCTTCGGATTCCTTTCCTTCAGGGCCGCGGCGACCTTGGCGTCGGAGCGGAACGACGGCGTGGAGGTGTGCAACACGGCGAGCTCGTAATCGTTCGCCATGGGCAGAACGTCATCGAGCGTGAGCCCGCGCGCCGGCGCGTCGACCAGCTTTGAATCGGGCACCAGGGCCGCGGGCTGGGCGAGCCATGTCGGATACCAGAACGACTTGATCTCGCGCTTGGCCTGATAGCGCGACCCGGCGCCGCCGTCGAAACCGTCGAAGGACGGCGGATTGAGAAACAACGTCTTCATCATGGCGGCAAACCCCAAAATCCAAGCTTTGGTTTATCAGAAACGCAGCAGCCAGGGCAGTTCTTCCAGCACAGAGCCAATCGACCCCAGGTTCCCGGTGCGGGTGAGCGCCTTCAGCCCCTCCCCCACATTGCCCTTCCGAAAGGCCTGGTAGCTATCGTGCATCGAGACGGCGATGTGCTGCATCACGCTGGAATCGCGGTAGCAATCGATCATGCACTTGGTGCAACCGTCGCGCACCAGCTTGGTGTCGTCGAAGTCACGGATATGACACATGGGCTCGGCCCAGTTGTGGCAGCGCCACATCATCAAGTCCCAGTCGAGATAGAAATAGGTGTAGCCGCCGAGGCAGGGGAACTTCTGCTTGTCGCCGGTGAGGAAGCGCTTCATCTCGTCGATCGACGCCGACGGGTTCACGACCTGGAAGCGGCCCTTCATGGCCTTCACTTTGTCGAAGGCTTCCATCAGCTCGTCCTTGGAATAGGTGACGAGGTCCGAGGTTGAGAAGCTGAGGAAGTTGGAATCGAGCGACGTGAGCGGGTAGGAGAACGTCACCGCCGTGAAGCCGAGCGATTCCAGGAAGGCCGGCAGCTTGTCGTAATCGACCAGGCGGCTCATGGTGACGGACGCCGTCGATTGGACGCCGAGTTCCTTGAAGGTCTTGTTGGCCTCCACGATCTTTTCGCACACGCCCGGCAGGCCGCGATTGTTCTCATGGGTCTCCGCGTCTGCCGCGTCGACCGAGATGATGAAGCTGGAGATGCCCGCGGCATGCAGTTCGCGGATCTTGTGCGGTTTGAACAGGCCGGCGTTGGACACCAGCATCACCTTCATCCCGAGGCCATGGGCGTGGGCGGTGAATTCGAGGATGTCCGGATGCAGGGTCGGCTCACCGCCGGTGAACAACAGGTAGCGCGTGCCGGTGCGGTAGAGGATGTCGATGGCTTCGAGGCCGCCGACCCGGTCGACGAATTTCCATTTGTCCTTCGGGAAGGTCTCGCGCGCGAAACCGCAGAAACCGCAGTTGGCGTTGCAGGCATTGTTCAGGGCGAATTGGGTGAAGGCCGGTCCGCCCTGGTCGCGCACCAGGCGCAAGGTGTCGAGGCTGCGCGCAATCGCGCCCGTTTTCGGGAAAACGGGTTCTCCGGACCGGCGCTCTAAGACCTCTGACACGTGGAATCACCCCTGGGCATGAGACGCCCTTACAGCCATACAGATGACAAGATTTCGCGGTGGGGTATACCACTGACAGAGGTTCCGATCATGATCCGCATTGCTTTCTGTTTCTTGTGGCTTTTCAGCACGTTCGCGCCGGTGTATGCCGCGGACAGCCCGACCGCAGTGGTTGAGAAGCTCCATGGCGCCCTGCTCCAGTCCATGAAGGGCGGCGCCAAGATGGGGTTCGCGGGCCGAAAGGCGCTGCTCGACCCGGTGGTGCGCGAGGCCTACGACCTGCCGGCCATGGCGCGGGTGGCGACCGGGTCGATCTGGGCAAAGCTGAGCGACGACGAAAAGAAAGCGGTGGCGGACGCGTTCACCGACTGGACGGTCGCGACCTACGCCAGCCAGTTTAAGGCTTTCGACGGCGAAACTTTCACCACCAAGCGTGAGGTCGATGCGGCGCGCGGGCGCAAGTCCGTGGAGACGACGCTGAACCCCAAGGGCGAGGAGCCGGTGGTGCTGAACTATCAGCTGCGCGAGGACGGCGGGGCGTGGAAGATCATCGACGTCTATCTCGACGGGTCCGTCAGCCAGCTCGCGATCCGGCGCAATGAATTTGCCGGCGTGCTCGGCAAGGGCGGCGTGCCGGCGCTGATTGAATCGATGAAGGCCAACGCGGCCTCTTTGGCGAAGCAAGGATGAAGACGCCCGTTGCCGCCATGCGCTGGCGACGCCTCGATACACCGGGTCACGACGACTGCACGCTCGAGCGGAACGATCAGGGCCACGCGCTCCACGGAACAGCGGTGTATCGCCACGCCGAGGGCACAGCGCATCTCGGCTATAGCGTCTATTACGACCACGATTGGGCGAGCCTTTCCGGAAATGTCGGCGGCGTGATCGGCGAACGCCAAGTCGAGTTCGATATGCGCCGCAAGGATGTGTGGCACCTGAACGGCGTGCCGCTGCCGAGCATGCACCATCTCGACCTGGATTTCGGTTTCACGCCGGCAACCAATCTGTCGCTGCTGCATCGCGTGCATATGAAGATCGGCGAGCGGATGGCCTTGCCTACCGCTTGGCTGGATGTGGATGCCGGGACGTTGACCGAACTGCCGCAGTTCTATCAACGCCGCAGCGATTCCGAATACGCGTACGAAGCGCCGATGTTGGACTATCGCGCGACCCTGGAGTTCGCGCCGAACGGGTTTGTCGCGCACTACCCGGGCCTGTGGGACGCAGACGTTACGGCGCAGCCTTAGCGACGACGTTATCGGCGCGGTGCTTCTTCCCGCGCCGCCAGCGGCCGGGGCGGCGCCGGTCCGGGGGCGGCGGCGTGTGGAAGATCATCGACGTGTATCTCGACGGATCCGTCAGCCAGCTCGCGATCCGGCGCAACGAGTTGCCGGCGTGCTGGGCGAGGGCGGCTTGCCGACGCCCAGGTGCTGCAAATTAGCTAAATCAAAGAGTTAATAGCTCAAGCGCATATCGTCGCAGCTCGATCAGCGAGCGAGATCGTTTCATGGAGCGACGGCCCAATTTTCAGTATCGCGAGTCTGGAATCGCTCCTATTCTCCTAATGCAATCCTGACATCGCCACGCCTCAAATCCCCGCCGCGCGGAAGCGCGGGCGGTTGCTTTTGCGTGCCCGCATTACCACAAAGGAGAAAACGATGAGCCGACGACGGAATGACCGCGAGATCGCGGATGAAATTGATGCCCTGTTGACCATAGAGGAAAACGCCGCCGGGCTTATCCGACAGGCGAGAAACTCCAGCGACAGCGGATCACGCGCTCGGTATTTGGCACAAGCCCAGCGCGCCATCGCAAAGCTCGATCCCACGCGTCATCGCCGCGTGATCAACAAATTGCAGAGCGAGGTGCTGGCCCTCCAGGGGCGGCGCGGCGACCGCGTCGTCGCGCACCTCACACCGGGAGAGGTCGTCATCCCGCTTCAGATGCAAACGCCTGCGGTGAGGGCCGTCCTTTCTGCCGCAGCACGAGAGGCTGGGATAGATCTTTCACGTTTGGTGGTTGGCAACGGCAGCAATGCGATCAATCCAGATACGGGCGCGCCCGAATTTGCGTTCAGCGCTCCCGAGTTTGATGGCGCCTTGGAACCACGCGGCGTTCCGTTGGGGCAACAGACCGCAGATTTACATATCAACTACTTTCCCGAAGACCTTCCCAGGAGCCCTGGCCACATCGGCATTGGCGTGAACAACGACCAAACTCAAGGGTTCTACCCACGGGCCAACTGGAGAGCATTGTCCCCTTTCATGACGGTTCCCGGTGAAGTTAGGAACGATGATTTGACGCACCCGCATGAGACACTTGTTATTCCAACTTCAAAAGAGCAAGACGAGGCGGCAAAGGCTTTTATCGAAAGTCGCAAAAGCAACCCTGGCAACTATGACCTGTATACCAGGCAATGCACTGATTTCGGAGCGGGCGCGCTGCGCGCAGGCGGTCAAACGGTTCCATCCGATGGGACACCCGAACTTCTCGACGATATGCGCCCGAAAGATTTCTTCTCAGGGCTTAAGCAGTGGTACAAACCCTAAAGTGCTGACGCTTGCTCTCGAAACTCAACCAGCTGTTGCTCACTACGATGAAACTTGAAAAGCCCATAGCGCCTACGGCGAACTCTCATCGCCAAAAAGCCGCTCTTATGTCGGCAGCTATCGGCGCATTGGTCGGGATTGTGTACACAATGTTTTTCGTCCCAGGCATCGGCTTGTACCAATTTCTCTTGATCGTACTGGTTATCCTGCCCGCCTTGGCGCTCGCCAGTTTGAGCGTGGTCGGTATTTCGTTTCCTGCCGGGGACGTTTTCGCAGTTTGGTACTTTGTGATTGCGAATGGGATTGCTTATGGCGCAGTCGGTTGGCTGACATGGCCTGCCATCCAACAGCTAAAAGTACGCGGTGATGGCAAATGGTGGCAGGGCGTGTTTAGAAGTCGCCGATGAACAGCAACGTCAGGACGAACTCGGTCGCATAGAGCCGGTCTTTCCTGAACTTGCATTCCCTGCGCTCCGGGGACTGTATACACTTGGTGCGGCGGCAATTCCCGCAACGTCCATACTTGCCGGAGACACGGCGCTTGTCGATAAGCACATGGATACGGGAGAAGTGGGCCACTTATCGAGCGCGGCGGGTCAAGCAATTTGAGTTGCCCCAATACATTGCAACTGTCCTAGACAGCGAGATACACATTTCGCGGCCCGACGGAAGTACGGACCACTTAGATATTGCCAATATCCGTAAGGTACTTGTCGCGACCAACGACAGCGGTCCGTGGAGTTACGACGTTTGGTTCGTCCTTGAGGGCACAGACAATAGGATAGAGTTTCCCCTAGAGACGGACGGCCTCAAAGATGTGCTAGCCCTCTTGGAAAAACTTCCGGGTTTTGAACTTCGTGGAATGAACTCTGCCAGCAACGCTTTGTTCGAGTGCTGGCCTGACGCAAAACACGCGGAGATCACAGCGCAGCCGTAGCGCCTGCGCGGTGCTTCTTCCCGCGCCGCCAGCGGCCGGGACGGCGCCGGTCGGGGGCCGGCGGCGGACCAAGCTGGGCGGGCAGCACGATCAACGTCATCGCCAGGGTGAAAGCGAGCGCGAGCGAAAGCAGCAGACCCAACCCCGCCGTGCCGGGATGCCCGGAGATCGCAAGGCTGCCGAAGGCCGCGGCCGTGGTCAGCGCGCTGAAGATCACCGCACGCGCCGCCGGTGAGGTGAGCAACATCGCCTCCCCGTCCCGCCAGGCCGACACCATATAGATCGGAAACGTCACGCCGACGCCGAGCAGCAACGGCAGGCCGATGATATTGGCGAAGTTGAGCGACATGCCGGTGGCGGCACTGGTGGACAGCGTGAACAGCGCGGCCAGCAGCAGCGGCGTGAGCACGCGGATGACATCGCCGACACGGCGCAGCACCACGAACAGCAGAACGGTGATGCTGACGAGCGCCAAGGTCGCGGCGCGCTCGAACGCCTGCGTGACGATGCGGCCGGTCTCGTAGATCACCACCGGCGGCCCGATTGCATCCGGCGCGACGGCGCGCACGGCTTTGACGAAGTTCTCGATGACGTGGATGTCGCGGGCGTCGCCCTTGGGATAGACCTGCACGCGGTAGCGCCCGTCGGCGGCGATCCAGCTGGCGAGGATGTCTTCCGGCAGATTGTCGATGGTGACCTTCGTCGGGCTGAGCGCATCCTTCAGCGGCGCGAGCGCTTCATCGAGATTGCCGACGAGGCCGCTGGAGAGCCCCGCAAGCACCTCGGGATTCGGATTGGCGAGCAGACCGTCCAGGGCCTTGACGTATTTTTCGGCGGCGATCTTGAGCGGCGCCATCTCCGGCGCGGTGCCGCCGGTGGCGATGAAGGCTTGCGCCTTACGGCGGCTGTCTTCGGCGGCGGCAATGGTGTCCGCAGGGTTGGGCGGCGCGCCCGGCTTGGACTCGAACGCCGGGCCGAGCAGCAGCGCCAAGTCGTCCAGCGCCTGCATCTTGGTGTCCTGATCCTCGGGGATCATGGAGAACACCGTGAGGGTCTCGCGCACTTCCGGCAATTCGCCGAGCTTGTCGGCCATGGCGCGCGCGGCTTCCGGCGACGGCGTCAGGACGCTGAGGGTGTTGGGGGTCGCCCAGGTGTCGTCCATGATTTCCAGCACGGCGGACATGGACTCGCTGGTGGGGTCTTTCAGCTTGAGCGGATCGAAGTCGAAGGTGAGGCGCGGCAGCACGATCACCGCTGCAAGCGTCAGCGCGCCGGTGCCGGCGGCGACCCAGCGCCGATGGGTGATGAGCCACCGGTTGAGCGGCAGCGCCCAGGCGTAGCCGATCGGCGCGCGTTCCGGGCCGGCCTTGAAGGTGCGCAACAGCGCCGGCAGGAAGACGAATGTGAGCACC
Organism: Fidelibacterota bacterium; assembly: GCA_947476275.1. Lineage (GTDB taxonomy): Bacteria > Pseudomonadota > Alphaproteobacteria > Rhodospirillales > Rhodospirillaceae > SCTM01. The sequence goes on along the minus strand of CANJPQ010000014.1, from coordinate 70,275 downwards.
AGCGCGATCAACATGCCGCCGCCGGCGATAATGCCGAGCTGCGCCACGCCGCGATACGCCGTCGGCAGGAACGAGAAGAAGCCGACCGCGGTGGCCACGGCGGCGAGCAGCAAGGGTTGCGCCATGGCGTCGCCGGTGGCGACCACCGCTTCGCGCAGCGGCAGGCCGGCATGGCGTTCGGCGCGGTAGCGCATGAGGAACTGGATGGCGAAGTCGACCGCGATGCCGACGAACATCACGGCGAAGGCCACGGAGATAAGGTTGAGTTCGCCAACCGAGAGCGATGCCCAGGCGAGCGTGAAGATCAGCCCCAGCATCAGCATTGTGACCGCCGCGAACACCACGGCGATCGACCCGAGGGCCGCGTAGAGCAAGCCCGCGACAAACAGGACGGCGACGACGCCGGAGATGCCGGTACCCTTGGCGACGGTGGAGAACTCGTCGTCATCCAGGGGCACCTGCCCCGTCAACCGCACGCGGTAGCCGTGTTCCGGCGTGAGCCCGATCTCCGCCGCGACGCGCCGGATTTCATCGGACGCGGCACCGCCCTGTGCCAGGGCCTCGCTGTCGAGATGGGGCTGGACCAGCACGAACGAGCGCGGCGCCTGATCCGGCGGCGCCAGACCCGACAGAAGCGCAGTCCAGTCGATGGCGCCGGACTTGCCCTCGCGCACGCGGCCGATGACGTCGGCGGCCTGATCGGCAGCCGGTGCCAGGCCAAGGGTGGCGGGATTGCCTTCGCCGGCTTCGTCGAATGCAAGCCCCAACAGATGGAACAGGCCGCGCGCGCTACGGTCCGACGCGATGGCGCCAAGGAGCGGCTGCGCTTTCGCGAGGTTGGCGCTCAGGTCGTCCAGTTCGGTGGGCGTCAGATACAGCAGGCCGTTATGCGCAAAGAACGGTCCGCCTTCAGGCGTGCGGACGTCCGTGAACAACTCAGTGTGAGGCGCGAGTTTCGCGGCCAGGCGATCCGCGGCTTGCGTGGCCTGCATCTTCGTGGGCGCATTGACCAGGGCCAGGATCAGGTCCTGGTCGGCGGGGAATTGCTTGTCGTAGGCTTTCTCAATGCGGCGGAAATCGAGATCGTCGTCGAACAAGGCATCGGTGTTGGTGTTCATGCCGAGGTTGGTCATCACCTCGGTCAGGGACAGGGCCGCGAGCAGCAGCGCCGCAGCCAGCACGGGCCGACGCCGACTGTGGCTCAAGGTGACGAGCCGACGGGCGAGTGCATTCAGCATGAGAGCCTAACGCGGAGGTCGGCTTAGTAGCCGTCGTCCGCCGACCAATCGTTGTCCCAGCGGGGATCCTTGGGGCCGTCTTGACGCCGGAAACGGATGTCGGCTGAGACGCGCACGCCGGTGGTGGCGTCGAGCGTCGCGTGGATGATCGCGGGCGAATGCACCACGACGTCGCCGGCGGCGAAATCAGCCGCCAGCCAGCGGCTGTTGGTCAGGTCCGCGAGCCACTTCAGGTCGTGGGTGATCGGGCGCACGTCCTGGGGACGATCCAGCGGCGCGCCGTTGCGAACCTTGCGCTCCAGCTCCGGATCCTTATGGGACCCCTCAAGGTACATCAGGCTGCCGCCGCGATGGGCGCAATCGCCCAGGGGCGTCCACACGGTCACCACTTCGGTCGGGGTGCCGTCGATATAGGTGCCGTCGATGTGGGCCCGTGACGCGACCGGAACGCCGGGCACGAAATGGCGCAGCGGCGTGCGGCGGATCGGCGTCATGGCACGACCCGTGAGACGTTGCGTCAGGTCCTGGAACAGGGGCTGTTCGACGAACGCGCGAAACGCCGGCGCGCGCACGAACTCATAGGCCGGATGCCCCTTGGTGCCGTGCGGGGCGGCGACCGGCTTGCTATTGAACAACGCGAGATAGCCTTCGCGCAGGGCGTTGACCGCGGCCGGGGGCAGGAAATTGCGCAGCAGCACGTAGCCGTCGCCGGCGTAGCGCGCACGCAGTTCAGCGCCATCCACGGCAGCCAGGTCCGTCTCCCGCAGGGCGCCGAAATAGCGCGGCGTAAAGGGGATCGGGGCGCCGTTGGAAGTGACCGTGGCGGTCGCAGGGGTGGCTTCTGAAGGCAAGAATAGGCTCATAATCTGTAGGGATATCGCGCTGCGGCGAAATCCTATCGGTTAAGGTGCGGATTGCAAGGCTCGGTTCCCTGCTCCGAACCCTGGTTTTACCTCAGGTCCCGGAATGCCGATAGCGTCAACCCGAGGCTCTCAATCCGCGCCTTAACCCGCGGACTTGTCAAAGCCGCAAGCTCCCCGGCGCGGTCGTAGCCCGGCGCTTCGGCCTCGAGCGCCGCGGTCGCCCGAGTGGCCGGGTGGAAATAGAGCTCCGTGCTGCCCTCGCCCACGGTCTCGAGCAGGGCAAGCACCCGGGCCTCCGTCATGTGGCCGGTCTGCGCCATGCCGGCGAGACGATCGTTGCAGATAAATCCCTGCCCCTGGAGGCGATTGCGCATCAGCGCGATCCACGGCGCGAGCGCGAGCTGGCCGGGCTCGTGCGGCAGGCGGAGGTGCTTGATGCCGCGTGGTTTGGCTTCCTGCATGATCAACGACAGCACCGTGGGATGCAGGTGCATGTGGTTGTGGGCGTTGACGTGGTCGCAGGCGAGCCCGGTGTCCTCGAAGGCGGCGAACTGCGCGGCGATCTCCTGGGCGAGTTGTTCGCGGACCCGCGTCAGAAAGAACATGCGCGCGCCGGCGACGGCAAGGTCGCCGCGCAGGCGACCGCGGCTGTCCACCAGATCGGGGATTTGATCGGCCGGTAGCACCGGCATGCCGTCCGCGACGACGATATGCAAACCGACGGCGAGTGTCGGAAGCGTGCGCGCCAACGCGACGGCGTCCTGCGCGGCCGGGGCGCCGATCATCAGGCTCGCGCAGGTCAGCACGCCGTCGCGGTGCCCTTGCGCGATCGCCGCGTTCACTTCCGGCGCGATGCCAAAATCGTCGGCGGTGAGGATGATGCGTTTCATTGGAGCGGAGTATAGGTGGCCGCGCAAAATGGTCTATGGTGCGCGCCGCAAAAGAATGAAGGCGGCCATGACGGTCCTGGTGACAGGTGCGACGGGGTTTATCGGCTCGGCGGTGTTGCGCCAGTTAATTCTGCGCGGGGAAGCGGTGCGCGTGCTGGCACGCCGCGGCGGCGACCGGCGCAATCTCGCCGGCCTTGAGATCGAGATCGTCGAGGGCGACCTAAACGAAGCGGATGCACGCACCCGCGCCACCCGCGGCGTGACAGGCGTGTTTCACGTCGCGGCGGATTACCGTCTTTGGGTGCCGGACCCGGCGGCGATGTACGGCACCAACGTGGATGCCACGGTGGACCTGCTGCGCCGTGCGGCCGACGCGGGCGCCGGTCGCATCGTCTACACAAGCTCCGTGGCGACGCTGGGTCTGCATGCGGACGCGACGCCGTCCGACGAAGACACAGCCGTGGACCTGGCCGACATGATCGGGCCCTACAAGCGATCCAAGTTCATCGCCGAAGACGCGGTGCGCGGACTTGCCGATGCAGGCCTGCCCATCGTGATCGTCAATCCGACCGCACCGGTGGGACCGCGCGACATCAAACCGACACCGACGGGGCGCATGGTGATCGAAGCGGCGGCGGGCCGGATGCCGGCGTTCGTCGACACCGGCCTCAATATCGTGCATGTCGACGACGTGGCGCGCGGCCACGTGCTGGCGCGCGACAAGGGCGTCGTCGGCCAGCGCTACATCCTCGGCGGCGAGAACCTGAGCCTGGCGGAGATCCTGGCGCGCATCGCAGCCCTCACGGCCGGCAAGGCGCCGACCGTCAAGCTGCCGACGGCGGTGGTGTTGCCGATCGCGTATATGGCCGAGGCCTGGGCGCGGCTTTCAGGCCGCGAGCCGTTCGTCACCGTGGACGGCGTAAAGCTTGCACGGAAGCGGATGTATTTCTCGTCCGCCAAGGCGACCCGCGAACTCGGCTATACCGCGCGGTCAGCCGACGAGGGCTTGAACGACGCCATCGCCTGGTTTCGCGCCCACGGGATGCTGTAGGCGTTCAGACGCGCTCCGAGGCGAGCTCCTGCGCCGCAAAGCCGGCCCGCGCCGCATCCGCAGCAGCAGAGCGGTCGGTGACCGACAGCACCCACGCCACCACGATCGTGCCGATCATAGCAAACAGCGTGGGATTGACGATGCTGATCAGGGACTCTTTCAGGCCGAGAGAACCGATCATCACCACAGGTCCCATGGCGATCAGGACGATGGACAGGAACAGTCCGGTCAGGATGCCCCAGGTCGCGCCGCGCGGCGTGAGGCCTTGCCAATAGAGCGCGAGGAACAGCACCGGCACGTTGGCCGCGGCGGCCGTTCCGAGGGCGAGCGAGCCGAGGAAGGCGATGTTCTCCTTCTCGAACAGGATCGCGAGCGCCAGCGCGACCGCGCTGACCAGCACCGCGCCGAAGCGCGAGACACGGATCTCGTCCTTCTCCGTCGCCACCAGCTTTGGCGCGACGATGCGGGCGAGATCGTGCGAGAGCGTGGCCGCACCGGAGATCGCAAGGCCCGCCACGACGGCGAGAATGGTGGCGAAGCTGACTGCCGCCATAAAGCCGAAGAACGCCTCGCCGCCGACCAGGCGCGTGAGATGCATCACCACCATGTTGGTGCCGCCGGCGGGCATGCCGCCGGCGCCGATGGCGGGATCGGCCATGACCATGGCGATGGCGCCATAGCCGATGAAGATCAGCATCACGTAGAACAGGCCGGCGAACACGGTGGCCCAGAACACGGCGGAGCGCGCTTCCTTCGCCGTCGGCGCGGTGAAGAAACGCATCACCACGTGCGGCATGCCGAGCGCGCCGAACACGAGAGCGATGCTGAGCGAGACACTCGACAGCGGATCGGAGAAGTAGCTCAGGCCGGGCTTCAGGATCGCTTCCCCCTTTGGATGGATGGCGACCGCGGATGCGACCAGTTGATCGAGGCTGAAGCCGAAGCGGCTGAGGATCATCGCCGCCATCGCCGCACCGCCGAGGAGGAGGAGCGTCGCCTTGATCATCTGAATCCAGGTGGTGACGAGCATGCCGCCCATGATCACGTACACCGCCATGAGGACGGTGACGACGATGAGCGACGGCACGTAGCCCACACCCAGCAGCAGCGACAGCAATTGCCCTGCGCCGACCAGCTGCACGACCGCGTACATGGTGTTGATGCACAAGGCCGTCAGGGCGGCGGAGATGCGAATGCCGTTGCCTTGCAGGCGATACGCCAGCACATCGATGAAGGTATAGCGGCCGAGATTGCGCATGCGGTCCGCGAAGATCATCAGCATCAGCGGCCAGCCGGTGAGCACGCCGATCGGCAGAAGCAACCCTTCGAAGCCCGCGCCGTACATGACGCCGGTGACGCCGAGGAAAGACGCCGCGGACACGAAGTCGCCGGCGATGGCCAAACCATTCTGGACGCCGCCGATATTGTGGCCGGCCGCGTAGAACTCGGAGGCCTTGCCGGCGCGACGCGAGGCGATGATGGCGAGCCCAAAGGTCGCAACCACGAACAGCAAAAAGAACGCTATGGCGAGGTTCATGAGCGCGCTCCGGCGCCGATACCGCGCAGGTAGATGGCTGCAATAAAGATCGGCCAGGCGAACAGGAAGAAGGCGAGGTAGATCGCCAGCGACACGGACCCGCCGAAGGGCCGCAGGCCCATGGTCGCCGGGCTGACGATCAACAGAGTGACGAAGGCGACATACGGCAATGACGCCGCGAGACTAAAAGCGACCACCCGCCGCAACCGGCGCGCAATGATAGACCGATCCATTGGGCCCCTCCCCTGATGGCTAAACAAGGCCATGGGGTTCTGGGAAGGTCAAGTCGCGGGCCCGCGAGGGTTCACTCTATGACAGCTAGAAGCCACCCTCGGTGACGCAGGACACCTGGCCGGCGTCAATATGCACCACCCGCGCGGCAAGCCGCGCGATCTCAGCGCGTTCGTGGCTGACGTAGATCATCGGCACGCGCACCGAATCTCGTAGGCGTTCCAGGTAGGGCATGATCTCCGCCTTGCGGCCGGCATCGAGGGACGACAGCGGCTCATCCAGCAACAGGATGCGCGGGCTGGTGAGCAGCGCCCGGCCGATGGCAACGCGCTGTTGTTCGCCCCCGGAGAGTGTGTCGGGGCGACGCTCGAGCAGGCTGCCGAGACCGAGCAGCGCAATCACGTCCGGCGGCTCGACATAGCGTTTGGCCGCCGGCACGAGGCGATAGCCATAGGTGAGATTGCGCATCACCGACAGATGCGGAAACAGCCGGCCGTCCTGGAACACATAGCCCACCCGGCGCTCGGGCGGCGCCAACGAGATACCGGCACTCTTGTCGAATAGCACTGCGTCTTCCGCAGCGATGCGGCCTTCGGTGGGCGTCAGCACGCCGGCGATCATGTTGAGGACCGAGGTCTTGCCCGCACCGGAAGCGCCGAACAGGGCGGTCACGCCCACGGCCGCGGTGAAGGAGACCGCGATGTTGAGCGTGCTGCGCCGGAGCGCGATGTCGACCGTGAGCGTCATCGCACGTCCTGCCGGCGGGCGATGCGCCGCTCCACCGCTTCTGCGCCCAGGATCGCGCCGACCGACACGATTACCGACAAAATCGCCAAACGCAGGGCCGGTGCATCGCCAGTTGGCGATTGCAGCAGGCTGTAGATCGCGATCGGCAGGGTCTGCGTTTCGCCGGGAATGTTGGAGACGAACGTGATGGTGGCGCCGAACTCGCCGAAGCTCTTGGCGAACGACAGGATCGCGCCCGCAACGATGCCCGGCAGCGACAGCGGCAAGGTAATGGTCACGAAGGTGCGCCAGCGGCCCGCCCCCAATGTTGCCGCCGCGGTCTCGAGACGGCGATCCACCGCATCGATGGACAGGCGCATCGCGCGCACCATCAGGGGCAGACCCATGACGGCGGCGGCGAGCGCCGCACCGGTCCAGCGGAACGCGATGGTGATGCCGAACACATCGTGCAGGAAACGCCCGGCGGGACCCTGTGTGCCGAACAGCAGCAACAGGCCGAAGCCGGTCACCACCGGCGGCAGTACCAGCGGCATATGCACCACGGCATTCACCAGCGCCTTGCCGGGGAACGTGGCGCGCGCAAGCAGGTAGGCGAACGCGAAGCCCACGGGCAGGCTCACGATCACGCTCCAGAAACCGACCTTCAAACTCAGCCGGACGGCATCCCATTCGGCGGGGGAGAACTCAAACATGCCCTTCGATATATTCGATTGGGATGTTCGCGGGTAGGACCAAATCTGGCTCGCCCGTCCCTGCCGGGGGGAATCAGACCAGATCCGGGTGGTGGCCGGAGGGAATCGTCAACACAATGTCGTCGCCCGGGCCGCGTTCGGCGGTCAGCGTGCCGGAGCCGATGGCGTGAATGGCGGCGATGTCCTGCTTATTTTTCGACATCAGGTACACACCGATGCCGTCTTCGCGATATCCCGCACACAAGGCGGGGAATGACGCCACGCATTCATCGTGCGACCAGTCCGGCTTGACGTGCACCTCGTAAGGATTGCCGTAGATCTCGTCCTGCTCCGAATGCTCGATCGGGATCGAGACAAGTACGACGCGCGCGTGGTCGAGGGCGTGGTTCAAGATGTCCAAGGCGTTCTCCTTCGTCATGTGTTCGAGAACGTCACCACATAGGACGAGATCGAGCGGCGCGAACTTGCGCCAATCCATGTAGAGCATGTCGCCGACGACGACGTGGTCGTACTTGGCGGCGAGATCGTAGGCCTTGACGAAGGGGCCCCAAATCTCGACTGCGGTCCAATGCTGCCCGGGGCGTCGAAACTGGGTGTAGATCCCCATGCCGGCGCCGATATCCAATACGCGTTGGATCGGCCGATGCGCGTGGAGCACCCGCAGCATCTCGAACGACCACAGTTTTCCGGCCATGCTGCTCTTGGACATTCATCACGTCTTTCTGGTGAAGGCTTTGGGGCACACGCCGCGGTCTATCGCAGGTGATCGGCCAGCGCCTCAAGGTCTGCCTTGATGGCCTTGGTGGATTTCGCCTCCATCGCACGGAAGCGCTTCATCACCTGCACGCCCATTGGCGTCAGCACCGCGCTTCCACCCCCGCCCTTGCCGCCCTTGGCGGTTTCCACGATGGGCTCGCGGAAGCAGGTGTTGAGTTCGTCGATCAACAGCCAGGCGCGGCGGTAGCTCATCTTCATGGCCCGCGCGGCGGCCGAGATCGAGCCGGTCTGCTCGACATGCTCCAAGAGCGCCGCCTTGCCAGGCCCAAGGGCGACGTCCTTGGTCAGTTTGACGCGGAGGAAGATGGGCGGAAGGGACATGGGGGCACGATAGAGCGACACACTCAGGCTGTCACCCCGGGCGAGCGCAGCGAGAGCCGGGGTCCGGGATGACAATCGGGGCAACGAAAAACCCCCGCCTGTGGGGCGGGGGTTTTGGGTGACTACTTTACTTTCACCGGTTCTTTGGGCGGCTCCTCGCCGTGTTCGTCTTCCTCGCCCTCTTCCTTGGGCTTGGCGCCCTTGGCGGCGGTGATGACGAAGGTCGGCTTGCCGTCGACGACATCGACCTTCACATGGCCGCCGGTGATCAGATCGCCGAACAGCAGATGGTCCGCCAGCGGCTTCTTGATCTCCTGCTGGATCACACGGCCCAGGGGGCGTGCGCCCATGCGCTTGTCGTAGCCGCGCTTGGCGAGCCATTCGCGTGCCGCAGTCGTCAGTTCGATGGTGACGTTGCGGTCCGACAACTGCCCTTCGAGCTGCATGACGAACTTGTCGACCACCTTGCCGATGACGTCGCCGCTGAGCGCGCCGAACGGAATGGTCGCGTCCAGACGGTTGCGGAATTCCGGCGTGAACATGCGCTCGATCGCTTCCTTATCGTCGCCTTCACGCTCCTCGCGCTCGAAGCCGATGGCATTCTTCGACATCTCGAACGCGCCCGCGTTGGTCGTCATGATCAGGATGACGTTGCGGAAGTCGACGCTCTTGCCGTGATGGTCGGTCAGTTTGCCGTGGTCCATGACCTGCAATAGGATGTTGAACAGGTCCGGATGCGCCTTTTCGATTTCGTCGAGCAGGAGCACGCAGTGCGGATGCTGATCGACCGCATCGGTGAGCAGGCCGCCCTGGTCGAAGCCGACATAGCCCGGCGGCGCGCCGATCAGGCGCGAGACGGAATGCCGTTCCATGTACTCCGACATGTCGAAGCGATGGATCTGGATGCCGAGCGCAGCGGCGAGCTGACGGGCCACTTCGGTCTTACCGACGCCGGTGGGCCCGGAGAACAGGTAACTGCCGATCGGCTTCTCCGCATCGCGCAGGCCCGCGCGGGCAAGCTTGATGGAACTCGTCAGGGCGGTGATGGCGGCGTCCTGGCCGAACACCATCCGCTGCAAGTCGCGCTCGAGGTTCTGCAGCGACTTCTTGTCGTCGCGGCTGACGCTCTTGGCGGGGATGCGCGCGATCTTCGCCACGACTTCCTCGACGTCCTTCACCGTCACGACCTTGCGACGCTTGCCCTCAGGCAGCAGCATGCGCGAGGCACCGACTTCGTCGATCACGTCGATCGCCTTATCGGGCAGCTTGCGGTCGTTGATGTACTTCGCGGCCAACTCCACGGCGGTGCGAATAGCTTCGGTGGTGTAGCGGACCTTGTGATGCTCCTCGTAGTAGGGCTTCAGGCCCTTGAGGATCTTGATGGTGTCCTCGATCGACGGTTCCAGCACGTCAATCTTCTGGAAGCGGCGCACGAGGGCCCGGTCCTTCTCGAAGTAACCGCGGTATTCCTTGTAGGTCGTCGAGCCCATGCAGCGCAGCGCACCGGAAGCCAAGGCGGGCTTCAGCAAGTTGGACGCATCCATCGCCCCGCCGGACGTCGCGCCGGCGCCGATGACGGTGTGGATCTCGTCGATGAACAGAATCGCGCCCTTGGTGGCCTCAAGCTCCGACACCACGGCCTTCAAGCGCTCCTCGAAGTCGCCGCGATAGCGCGTACCGGCCAGCAGCGCGCCCATATCGAGCGCGAAGATGGTGCAGTCGTGCAGGACTTCCGGCGCCTGCTTGTCGTTGATGCGGCGCGCCAAGCCTTCGGCGATCGCCGTCTTGCCCACGCCGGAATCACCGACGTAGAGGGGGTTGTTCTTGGTACGGCGGCACAGGATCTGGATGGTGCGATCGACTTCGTGATCGCGCCCGATCAGCGGATCGATCTTTCCGGCCTTGGCCTTCTCGTTGAGGTTCACGCAGTAGGCAGTGAGCGCCTCCTGGCCCTTCTTCACGTTCTCTTCGCCATCCTTGCCGCGACCGCCTTCTTGCTCGGCCCCATTGCCGGTGCGGCGATCTTGGGTGCCGGCACGCTTGGCGATGCCGTGGGAGATGTAGTTCACCGCGTCGAGGCGGCTCATGTCCTGCGTTTGCAGGAAGTACACCGCATGGCTCTCGCGCTCGGAGAACAGGGCAACCAGCACGTTGGCGCCGGTCACTTCTTCGCGGCCCGAGGACTGCACATGGATCGCGGCGCGCTGGATCACGCGCTGGAAGCCGGCCGTGGGTTTGGGATCGTCGCCGGAGGTGGTGGCCAAGTCGGTGAGTTCCTCGTCCAGGAACTCCTTCACCGAGGCCTTGAGTTTGTCGATCTCGACATTGCAGGCGCGCATGACGGCCATGGAGTCCTGATCGTCGCACAGAGCAAGCAGCAGATGTTCCAGGGTCGCATATTCATGGCGGCGCTCCGTGGCTTGGGCGAGCGCGCGGTGCAACGTCTTTTCCAGGTTCTGCGACAACATCGACAACGGGGTGTGTCCTTTTCTAGCTGACCGAAAGCTTTAGATGGGGGTCCGGCTATTCCTTCTCAAGCGTGCATTGCAAAGGGTGCTGATTCTTGCGGGCGAGGTCCATGGTTTGCGTGACCTTGGTCTCCGCAACTTCGAATGTGAAAACGCCGCAGACGCCCACCCCCTTCTGATGGACATGGAGCATGATCTGCGTGGCCTCTTCCGTCGACTTGTTGAAGAAGCGCTGCAGGACATGCACCACGAATTCCATCGGGGTGTAGTCGTCGTTCAGCATCAGGACCTTGTACATCGAAGGCTTCTTCACCTTCGGCCGGGTCTTGATGACGACGCCGGTGCGGGGATCGTCGCCACCGCCGCGTTGATTGTCCCCCGCCATGGCGACCGCGCGCGACTGGCTCGAAATGCCCTGGGGGATGGATGTAACTGAAGTCATGGACCCTTAAAAACCCTCACTTAACGCGGCACCATCATGGGACCAAGACTAGCATACAAGAGGTTAAAAGCGCCCCCGCGCGCCGGTGGCGGTCCATCAACCCTTATGGATATGTGAGAACGCTGCACCGCCCGCGCAAGGCGCGCCTTTGACCAGCGCGTGCACCATAGATTCGACTCACGCCCCCAAATTGCCCGATTCAATAGCCGATTCAAGAGGATGCGAACCGTACAATAGACAGCGCGACTCGAAACACGTATCCTCGCGGCAAGGCAACACGCCAGGGGGCACTGGCGTAGGTGTCCGAACGCGCACCCACGCAGCGGAACGATCCCTTGCGGAAGCGAACGAAAAAATCGTCGGGTGTACGCTCCGCACGCAAAACACGCCGCGTTCTTGGGGGTTATACGTGATGATTTTGGCCCACGCCCAGTCGGTTCCCCTGAAGACCCCACGCGCGTCCTGGCTGGCCCGGTCCGTCCTGTTCAGTGCCGTGTTTGCGCTGGCGACCGCGCTGGCCCTGACGACGGCGCCGTCTGCCGAAGCCGCCACCAAAGGTAAGGCCAAGCGTGCGACGGTCGCGGCCGCGGCGAAAGTGAAAGCCGATCCGAACCGGCCGCCGGCCAGCGCCCGGCCGATCTATGAATCCATCGTCCTCGACGCGGCCACGGGCCAGGTGCTGCATCAAGTAAATGCGGACACCCAGGCATATCCAGCGTCGCTCACAAAGATGATGACGCTCTACATGCTGTTCGAGGCCCTGGAGAAGGGCAAGGTCCGCCTCGATACGCCGTTGAAGATCTCGACCCACGCGACCACGCCCGGTCCGTCCAAGCTGTATGTGACGCCGAATTCCACCCTCACCGTCGAACAGGCGATCTATGCCATCGTGGTGCTGTCGGCCAACGATGTCGCCGTGGTGGTCGCCGAAAACCTGGGCGGGACGGAGGAGCGCTTCTGCAACCTCATGACCGCCAAGGCGCGCGCGCTCGGCATGACGCGCACGCAGTTCAAGAACCCGCATGGCCTGCCCCACAAGGGACAGATCTCCACCGCACACGACATGGCGATCCTGGCGCGTCACCTGATGACGGACTTCCCGGATCGGTTCTCCTACTTCTCCAAAACCGAGTTCCCGTACAACGGGGTCATGATCAAGGGCCACAACCACTTCATGGAGCACTATGACGGCGCAGACGGCCTGAAGACGGGCTACACGTTTGCGTCGGGCTTCAACCTCGCCGCGTCCGCCCGCCGCGGCAATCAGCGCCTGATCACCGTGGTGTTCGGCGGTGCGTCGGCGAAGATCCGCGATGAACACGTCGCCCAGTTGATGGATGCCGGGTTCATGGTCGCCTTGAACACGCGCTCTGGAACGGCCGTCGCGCAGGCCGGCGATCAATTCCCGGCCTCCCTGGCGCAGAACGCACCCACAACCGCACAGCTTGCGCAGGAAGCCACCGCGCCGCTGTCCGACGTGGAGCCGACGTCGATCGCTGCCGGCGACACCGACGACGTGATCGCCCGCCAGATCGCCACGGACACGCTGGCCCCGCCCCTGGCGGAAATGGCGGCCCTCGTGCCGGCGCCGACCGTCGGTCAACCCAAAGCCAAAGCCGCCGCCGCCGCGGCCACCCGCAAAGCCGTGAACGCCATCGATCCGCTTGCCGCCCCGGCGCCGACCAACTCCTGGGGAATCCAGGTGGGCGCCTATATGAACCGGCTGCAGGCGGAGACCCAGGCAAAGGCCGCTGCCGAGAAGGTGCGCGGCGACTTCACCGCCGCCTCCGCGCGCGTCGTTCCCGTGAGACTGAAGCCCACCCAGATCATGTATCGCGCCCAGGTGATCGGCTTGAGCCAGAAAGACACGGCGCGGGCCTGCAAACTGGCGGCCCAGAGAGGCGTACAGAACGGCTGCAAGCCGGTGGCACCGGATCAGAAGGCGGTCGCGTCGCGCTAGCGGCGCAAGGGCCGTCGGCCCCGGACTAACCCAAAGTAATTCGGCGGCCTAACCTTTCGATTAGGTCCTCGAACTCGAACGCGCAAAAATTCCCTTTAAAATTAGCGGGTTTTGCCGCGCGCTGCGCGAAAGGTGATACCCCGATGCGCGCTGAGAAAAACCGCTGGCCTTCTGTAGAATTTAGGCATGCAAAATGCCCTACCGAAACATCCCCCAGAGCGTTCCACCCCAAGCGCCAGTGCCAAGGCACTTGCGTTGGCGATCTGCATGTTGCCGCTCTGCGGCGCCTCAGCGAAGGCCGAAGGCCTGGGCGTGACCGCGCGGTATGTTGCCGACGTTTGGCACGGCAATGGGGGGCTTCGCGACGGTTCCGCCTACCTCGACGATGCCCGTCTACAAGTCAACGCCGACCTCGACAAACTTTTTGGCACGCCTGGCACCTTGTTCGTGTTCGCGCGCGCTACGAGCTCGAGCGATTTCGCTGGACGGTTTGGCGGCGAGTTCCAGAAGATCAGCAATATCGATCACGCTCCGTCCGTGCACCTATTCGAGGCGTGGTACGAGCGCCCCTTGGGAGAGTCCGTCTCGGTGCGGACCGGGCTCTACGACCTCAACAGCGAATTCGATGTTACCCCGCCGGCCGCACTCTTTTTGAACTCGTCCCAAGGCATCGGACCTGATTTCGCACAAACCGGCCAGACCGGCCCCTCTATCTTTCCCGTCACATCGCTCGGCGCGCGGTTGGCGTGGACGCATGACGGGATCACGCTTCGTGCCGCGGTCCTGGATGGCGTCCCAGGCGATCCAGCAGATACGCGGCGTACAGTCATAAGCCTCGGTAAGGGCGACGGTGCGCTGTTGGCAGGCGAAATGGCATGGAGCGCGGGCGCCTTCGCCGGCACGCTGGGGGCTTGGCACTACACCGCCGCTTTCGACGACCTGCTCGCGATCACGCCGGCGGGCACCCCGGTGCGGCGCCGCGACAATAGCGGCGGATATTCCTCGATCACCGCGCGATTCACGCCGCCAGACTCCAGCCTCGCGGTCGATATGTACCTGCGTGGTGGGATCGCCCAAAGCGCCATCAACACGCTCTCGCACTACGTCGGCGGCGGCGTCGTCTTCACGGGATTGCTGCCCGTGCGTCCTGACGATCAATTCGGCATCTCCGCGGGTGTGGCAACGGCGGGCAGACCCGCCCGCACGGCGGCGGGACTCTCGCGCAACGAGATCGAGATCGAAGCGACCTACCGCGCCAAGGTGACATCGTGGCTCACCTTGCAGCCGGATGTGCAGCTTGTGCTTCACCCTGGTCTCGATCCTTCGGCCCGGCGCCTGATCGCCGTTGGCCTTCGCTTCGAAATAGACCCCCGAGCCTTGGTCGAGGGCACACACCCACCGAAGGCATCTCAATGACAATACGTCAGACCCTTTACGCCGCGCTGCTCGTGCTCGCAGGCGTGGGTGCCTTGGGAGGTGTGACGAGCTTCGTGAGTAGTCGCGCCCAACAGGCGCTGCTCGCCCAGGCCAGCACCGACTTCAATGTCCTGGCGACGAGCAATTTGGCGCTTCTTCAGCTGACCAAGGATATTCAGACGAATGTCATCCAGGTACAGCAGTTCCTGCAGGATGTTTCCGCGACGCGCGCCACCGGCGGGTTGGACTCCGGCTTCGCCGAGGCGGAGGAACAGACAGCTGAATTCAAGGCTAATACCGCAAAGGCGGTCGCGCTCGCCCGCACGCTGAAATTGCCCGAAGTCGAAAGCGCGATCCACAAGGCCGAGGTGGCCTTTACGTCCTATCATGACGCCGGCGTGACGATGGCGCAGGCCTATGTCTCCGGCGGACCCGCCGCAGGCAACAAGTTCATGTCGGGCTTTGATGAGAAAGCCGATGGCATCCAGGCCGAGATTGCGAGGGTAAACGAGACTGTCTCGAAGGCGACCGCAAAAAATGTTGCCCTGACGACGCAGGAGCTTGACCTCGCGCGTCAACAGGCCGTCGTCCTGCTCTGGGTCGCGGCAGCCGTGGGGATATCAATCCTGGTGATCTGCGGCGTCATTGCCTTGGCGTTGACGCACAAGATTTTGAAACCGTTGAACGGACTCCGCGAGCGGATGATCGCATTGGCTGGTGGCGAGTTGAGAGATTCCATTCCGTACCGCGGGCGGACCGACGAAGTCGGTGCCATGGCGGAAGCCGTTCAGGTCTTCCGGGACAACATGATCGAGACGGAACGCCTGCGCGGCGAGCAAGAAGCCTCGCGCATCAAGGCCGCCGAGGATCGCCGCACGGCGATGGCATCTCTCGCCGACTCTTTCGAATCCCGCGTCGGCGAGTTGGTTCGTAGCATCGCAGCGGCAGCGACCGAACTTCAGGCAACCGCGCAATCCATGACGAATGTCGCCGAAAAGGCGGTCGCCCAGACTGAGGTCGTGGCGACGAGTTCCAGGGCCGCATCGACAAACACCCGAAGCGTGGCCACGGCGACGGACGCGTTGTCGCGCTCGTTCTTGGAGATCAATCAGCGTGCAGAGGAGTCGATCCACATCGTGCGCGACGCGGTGTCGAACGCCGAAAATACCACACGGGAAGTCCAAGGGCTGGCGGACATCACACAGCGTATCGGCAAGGTCGTTGGCATGATTGCCGACATCGCGGAGCAAACCAACCTGCTCGCGCTCAATGCCACGATCGAGGCTGCGCGGGCCGGCGATGCGGGACGCGGCTTTGCAGTGGTTGCGACGGAGGTCAAGGCGCTGGCTGCTCAGACTGCGAAGGCAACAGAGGAAGTGAGCCGCCAGATTGTGGATATTCAAACCGCAATGCGCGGATCGACCAATGCCATTGCCTCCATCTTCCAGAGCATTGGCCGCGTCGATACGGTCGCGAACCAAATCGCGTCGAACGTTCAGCAGCAGACCCGCGCGGCGACGGAAATTGCCGAGGGCGTGGCCGAAGCCTCGCGCGCCGCGCAGGAGATCACCACCACGATTGCGGGGCTGTCCGCAGCGGCCACGGAGACCGAGGCATCGGCCGCGCAGGTCCTGAGCGCGGCGGCCGAACTCAGCCGCTCCGGCGAGACCCTGAGCTCGCAGGTCGACTCATTCTTAAAAGAGGTGCGCGCGGCCTAGCCGCGGCTGTTAGTGCCCAGCCGATTGGGTCGGCAGGTCCAGCCCGCTCTGCTTGAGCTGCTCCGCGAGCATCGCTTTGAGCTCCTCAAGGCGCGCCGGTGAATCGGCTTCGGCGCGGGCGACGAGCACGGCTTGCGTATTCGAGGCGCGCAGCAGCCACCAGCCGCCTTTCACGTTCACGCGCACGCCGTCGGTGTCGGACACATCCGCACCGGCCTTCGCCAACCGCGCCTTGACCTCGTCGATGACTGCGAACTTGCGGTCGTCGGCGCAGGGAAAGCGCAGTTCCGGGGTGTTGACCATCTTCGGCATGCGGTCGTAGCGCGCGGCAAGGTCGTATGCCGGATCTTTCGCCATGATGTCGAGGAAGCGCACGGCGGCGTACACCGCGTCGTCGAAGCCGTAGTACTTGTCGGCGAAGAAGATGTGGCCGCTCATCTCGCCGGCGAGCGGCGACTTGGTCTCCGCCATCTTGTTCTTGATGAGCGAGTGGCCGGTCTTCCACATCACGGGCTGGCCGCCCATGCGCTTCACCTCGTCGAACAGCGCCTGGCTGGCCTTCACGTCGGCGATGATCGGCGCGCCGGGATGGGTCTTCAGCACGTCCTCCGCCAGGATCTGCAGGATCTGGTCGCCCCAGAGAATGCGGCCCTTGCCGTCGATGACGCCGATGCGGTCGGCGTCGCCGTCGAACGCGAAGCCGACGTCGGCCTTCTGCTTGGCGACTTCGGCCTGCAGCTGGACGAGGTTCTTCGGTTCGGTCGGATCGGGATGATGGGCGGGGAATGTGCCGTCGATCACGCCGTTGAGCACGGTGTTTGTCCCGGGCAGCAGCTTCACCAGCGCTTCGACGATCTCACCGCCGGCGCCGTTGCCGGCATCCCACACCGCCGTCAGCGCACGGGTGCCGGTAAAATCCTGGCGCAGGCGCGCGAGGTATTTGTCGAAGATCGGGGCGTCGATTGCTTTTCCGGCGCCGGTCTCGACGTTGCCCTCCGCCGCCTCCCGGCCGAGCTTCCTGATGTCTTCGCCGAAGAACGGCTTCTTGGCGATCATCATCTTGAAGCCGTTGTGGGTCGGCGGATTGTGGGAGCCGGTCACCATCAAGCCACCATCGGCCTTGGTGTCGACGGTCGCGAAGTACAGCATCGGCGTCGGGCCGCGGCCGACGCGCTCGACGTTCACGCCGGTGGACAGGAGGCCCTTGACCACCGCCGCTTCCATCTCCGGCGAGCTGACACGCCCGTCGTAGCCCACACACACCCGCGTGCCGCCATTGCGGCGCACGGCGGAGCCGAAGCCACGACCCACGGCTTCCGCGTCCGCGGCGAACAGGGTGTCGCCGACGATGCCGCGGATGTCGTACTCGCGCAGGATGGACGGATGGAAGGTGTGCTTGGTCATGGAACCCCGGGGGAGAATGGGAACAGCGCCGGGGCTTATCGCCCAAGCCGCGCGGAAAGGAAAGCCGGGTCGCTAACGCGCTGATGCGGCTTTGGGTTCCGGGGCTTGCTCCCAGCTGACCGCTGCCAGGCTGCGCCCATAGGCCGCCCGACCCCATAGCAGAAGGGCGAGCCCGACGACCCCCGTCCCGCCCACCAGCAGGGCCAGGGACTGGCCGATGGCCTTGGGGTCATGGAATACGGAATCCGTGATCACACCCACCATGAGCGGCCCGGCGCCTTGGGCGAACAGGCCGGTCATGATGACGTAGAGGGACACCACGAAGCCGCGGTGTTGGTTGGGGGTGATGTCGGCCATGGCGGCCAGGGCCCCTACAGGGGCGAAGTTCACGAACAACGCCTTGAGCATGAACAGCGCCATCGCCAGTTCCGGCGCCGGCATCAGCGGCGCCAAACCCCCGAACACCGTGCAGCCAATCGCGCCGGCGAGCATCAGCATCCACACGGCGTCCTTGATGCCGCGCGCCTTCAGCCAGTCCACGACATAACCGCTCGCGAACGCGCCGACTAAGCCGCACGGGCTCTGAAGGATCGCGAGATAAAACCCGGTCTTCGCCGGCGACCAGCCGAACGTGCGCAGGTAATACGTCGGCACCCACTGCACCGTCGCATACACCTCAAGGATGATGAGGGACGCACCCACCATCAGGCAGGACAATGTGACGCAATTGGCGCGCAGGAACGCCCATGTTCCTGCGGCCACGGCGTGTGTTGCATTCACCATGCCGCGGCGCACGGGCTCAACGACCGTGAAGGCGAACAGCGCCGTGGGCAGGAGCCCCAGAAAGCCGAGCGCGATGAACACCACTTGCCATGGCTCACGCGCGCCCACCAGCGGCAGGTCGATCACCGGATAGCGGCCGAGCCACGCGAGTAACAGGCTGGCCATGAGATAGCTGATGATCGCCGCCAGCGCGGTCGCCGTGGTGTAGAACCCGAAGGCCTTGGCGCGCTTCTCGGGCGGGAACCAATCTGCGATGAGGGAAGATGCGCACGGGCTCAGCGTCGCCTCGCCGATGCCCACGCCCACGCGCGCGCCGAACAGCGGCCAGAATGTGGTGGGCAAGCCGCACGCCGCCGTCATCACGCTCCACACGGTCATCCCCGCGGAAAGGATGCGCTGACGGTTGCCGCGATCCGCGATCCAGCCAAGGGGAATACCGAACACGGTGTAGAACAGGGCAAAGGCGAGCCCCTGCAGCAGACCCATTTGCGTGTCGGTGAGATGCAGGCTCTTGATGATGTCGGGCGTGAGGATACCGATCACGATCCGGTCGATGAACGCGAAGATGTACCCGATCGAGATCACGGTGAGCGCGTACCAGGCATAGACCGGCTTCGGCCAATCCTGCTGTTCGACTTGCGCCATCGTCGCCCCCCTCCCCCACCGCCAGGAGATTACCGGTTCAGACGGACCGCGCCATGCATATCCGCGTGTGGCGTTGTATTGCGCCCGTCTGTCAGCGTTGCTACAGCAGGGGCCATGATCGAACGCATATACCGCTGGGTGCTCGGCTTGGCCGGACGCAAGGACGCCGAGATGGCGTTGGGCGTGGTGTCATTTGTGGAGAGCTCGTTTTTCCCGATCCCGCCGGATCTGATGCTGATCCCCATGGTGATCGCGCGGCCCGACCGCGCCTGGCGGATCGCGACCATCTGCACCGTCGGTTCGGTGCTCGGCGGCATCCTCGGCTATTACATCGGCGCGGTGCTGTACGACACAGTCGGCCACTGGCTGATCGACATCTATGGCCTGCAGCAGAAGGCCGACGACTTCAACCGGCTCTACGGCGAATACGGCTTGTGGGTGATCCTGATCAAGGGCCTGACGCCGATTCCCTACAAGCTGGTGACCATCGTCAGCGGCATCGCGCACTTCAATCTCGGCGTGTTTATCGCTGCATCGATCGTGACACGCGGTTTGCGGTTTTTCATCGTCGCAGCGTTGCTGCGCCACTTCGGCGCGCCAATCCAGGCGTTCATCGAGAAGCGGCTGACGCTGGTGTTTCTGGGATTCCTGGTGCTGATCGTGCTGGGCTACTTATCGCTCAAGTACGTCTAGTTCGAACGCCGCTGCCCGAAAAGCCGATCCGCATTCGACCAATTGATCGTGCCCATGAAAGCGTTGACGTAGTCCGCAGCCTTGGCGCCGAAGTCCATGTGGTAGGCGTGCTCGTACATATCGAGCGCAAGCAGCGGTTCGCCGCCGGCGACGGTCATGGTGTGATCGGCGGCCCAACTGTTCACGAGACGTTTGTCGCGTGGGCTGTAAGTCAGAAGCACCCAGCCTGAACCGCCGCCTTCGGCCTTACCCATCGCGGTGAACTCCGCCCGCCACCGGTCCATGCTGCCGAAATCACGGGCGATCGCATCCGAGAGCGCTTTGCCCGGTTGGTTGGGTTCGCCCATGCTCGCGAAGTACAGCTCGTGCAACAGCATGGAGTTCATCGCGATCAATTCCTCGCGCTTCAGACCATTGACGGTGAAGACCGGCGCCTTGTCGTAGTCGAGCGCGGCGATCTGTTCGCCGATGGCGTTGAGGCGCTTCACCGCACCGAGATAATTGTTCTCGTAGTGGCTGGTGAGAATCTTCTCCGACAGCCCCTTCACCTTCTTCAGATCGAGGGCCAGCGGCTTGGGGTCGTATTTCGGCGCCGCGCGCGTGGATTGCGCCATCGCGGGGGCAGCTGCCAGGGCCGTGGCGACGCCGGAGACCGTAAGCAAATCTCGCCGGGATGGACGCATGTGTTCCTCCTGTCGTTGGACGGACCGACTATGGCACGCAACGGAGATGACTTAGGTTGGGAAACAGTAACGCAAACGCGGCAAGACCCGCGCAAGGCGTACCGCGTCAGCAGCAGCCGAAGCGCCCGTTGCCGTAGCGGGCGTCTTGGCGGCTGCGGAAGAACGCCTCGTAGCTCAGGACCGCTTCGTTCGGGTGCGTTGCCGTGCGATGGGAAACGTAAGCCTCATAGTCGCCGATACCGCAGGCAAGCCGCGCGGTGCGGCCAGCGGTACGCCAGGCGGCCTGGGCGCGCAGCACGAGATTGGACACGCCGCTTTTGAGCTGGGCCTGGTTCATGCGCGCGCCGCAGCGGTGGCGGTTTCCGCACTCGGCAGCTTGCCGATGATCGCGCGAATGCCGAGCACGACAATCGCAATCACGACGCCGGCGAACAGCGCGCACATGGCGGCGTCGACGATGTCGTTCACGAGCAACTGGGACATCTGCTCCATGTTCTTCGCGGGTGCGACCAGGGCGCCGTCGGCGATGCCCTTGCGGATGATGTTCGCGTGGGCGAGGAAGCTGATCTTCGGATCGGGATGCGCCAGCTTTTGCAGCGCCGCCAACAAGGTGCAGATCAACAGCCAGCACAGCGGCACGATGGTCACCAGCACCGCAGGGCGCATGCCCTTCTTGCAAAACACCACCGTCGCCAGCGTGAGCGCGATGGCCGCGAGCATCTGGTTGGCAATGCCGAACAGCGGCCACAGGGTGTTGATGCCACCGAGCGGGTCCACGACGCCCTGATAGAGGAAGTAGCCCCAGGCCGCGACGCAGATCGCCGTCGCCGCCACGTTACCGGCGAAGGACTTGGTGCTGGCCAGCTTGGGCGCGACAAGGCCGATCAGGTCTTGCGTCATGAAGCGCGCGACGCGGGTGCCTGCATCGAGTGCGGTGAGCACGAACAGCGCCTCGAACAGGATCGCGAAGTGATACCAGAAGCCCATCAGCGCCTTGCCGCCGGCGAAGGCGGACAGGATGCCCGCCATGCCGACCGCAAGCGTCGGCGCGCCGCCGGTGCGCGACAGGATGGTGGTCTCGCCCACATCCTTGGCGGCCTGCGCCAATGCTTCCGGCGTGATGACGAAGCCCCATGACGACACGACCTGGGCCGCCTGCTCGACCGTGCCGCCGATCAGGGCGGGCGGCGCGTTGAGCGCGAAGTACAAGCCGGGCTCCAGCGTGCAGGCCGCGGCGATCGCCATGATGGCGACGGCGGATTCCACCGCCATGCCGCCGTAGCCGATGAAGCGCGTTGCACTCTCCCGTTCCACCATTTTTGGCGTGGTGCCGGACGACACGAGGGAATGGAAGCCGGACACGGCGCCACAGGCAATGGTGATGAACAGGAACGGGAACAGGGTGCCGGCAAACACCGGGCCGGTGCCGTCGATGAAGCGGCTGACGGCGGGCATCTTCAGCTCCGGTGCG
Source organism: Fidelibacterota bacterium (assembly GCA_947476275.1). Taxonomy (GTDB): domain Bacteria; phylum Pseudomonadota; class Alphaproteobacteria; order Rhodospirillales; family Rhodospirillaceae; genus SCTM01. The sequence goes on along the minus strand of CANJPQ010000014.1, from coordinate 48,245 downwards.
ACGATGACGATGCCGATGGCGAGCAGGATGATCGTGCCGATCTTCAGGAAGGTCGACAGATAGTCCCGCGGCGCGAGCAGCAGCCACACCGGCAGCACCGCCGCTACGAAGCCGTAGCCCATCAGGCCCCAGGCCAACGCCGGACCTTCGAAGGTGAAGCGCGGGCCCCACACCGGATCGGCGGCGACGCCCGCCCCGCCCCAGAGCGCAATCAGCAGCATCACGAAGCCGATGATCGACACTTCGCCGATGCGGCCCGGACGGATGAAGCGCAGGTACACGCCCATGAACAGGGCAATGGGGATCGTCATCGCAATCGCGAAAGTGCCCCACGGGCTGAGGGCGAGCGCCTTCACCACGATCAGCGCCAGCACCGCGAGCAGGATGATCATAATCGCGAGCACGCCGACCAGCGCGACCACGCCGGCGGCAGAGCCGAGTTCATCACGGATCATCTGGCCGAGACTTTTTCCGTCGCGGCGCACGGACAGCACCAGCACGACAAAGTCCTGCACACAGCCGGCGAACACCGCACCGACCAGGATCCAGATGGTGCCCGGCAAGTAACCCATTTGCGCTGCGAGCACCGGGCCGATCAACGGGCCCGCGCCGGCGATGGCGGCAAAGTGGTGACCGAACAGGATGGGCGTCGGCGTCGGCACGTAGTCCAGACCATCCGGGTGACGCATCGCAGGCGTGATTCGCGCGTCATCGAGTTGCAGTAGGGTCTTGGCGATATAGAGGCTGTAAAAGCGATAGCCCAGCCCGTAGCTCGCCAGCGCGGCCGTCAGCAACCAGATGGCGCTCACGGTTTCGCCGCGGCTCAACGCGAGGACCCCAAATGCCACCGCTCCTGCGAGCGCGACTGCGGCCCAGAGAACGATGTGTGTCGCTTTCATCCGCGCCTCATGCCGACTTGGTGATCCAGGTGGCCCGGGCCAGGCTGTCGCGGAAGGATTTGCGCCCGATGATCAACAGCAGCACGCCCGGCACGCCGGTGATGAGGCTCACCACAACCATGGAAGACCCGACCGCAGCCTTATCGCCGAACACCGCATCGGTGACAAATCCTACCGCGAACGGACCGATGCCCGATGACAACAGTCCGGTCAGCATGATGTAGATCGACGTGATGATGCCGCGCATTTCATTGGGGACGACTTCGGCGATGGCCGAGAGTCCGGCGACAGAGGGGTAGTTGGCGAAGACTCCCGTCAGGATATAGACCCACAACGCCGCTTCCGGTGTGGGCATCAGCGGCGCGATCGTGCCGCCGATCACGCAGCCGGCACAGCCGATGATGAGCGCAAGGAACGTGCCGTCGATGTAGCCGCGATCCTTCAGCCACGTCGCCAGCCAGCCCGACGAAAATGCGCTGAAGATGCCGGCCACCATGCCGTATGTCCCGTATGTGATCGCGAATTGCTGCGGCTGCCAAGCATGCACACGCAGGAAGAACGTCGGCATCCAGTTGACGAAGCCGTAGACCGTCATGAGCACCAGGGCGATGCCGGCATGGTGGCAGAACAGCGTGCCCCTGTTGCTGCGCATGAACGCCCTGATGTCGGACACGCTTGCCCGCGCGCCTTTGGTGGCGACTTCGCGGCGCACCGGCTCGCGCACGGTGAAGGCAAACAGCAATGCCGGGATCAGGCCCGGCACACCGATGAGCACGAACACCGCCTGCCAGGTTTTCAGATGGCCGAAGCCCGGGATGTCGAGGCCGCCGCGCTCGGCGAGCCACTTCAATAGCAAGCCGCCGATGAGATAGGTGAGCCCTGTGCCCAGTGCGGTGCCCATCACGTAGATTCCGAAGGCGCGCGGACGCGTGCGCGGCGGGAAATAGTCGCTGATCAGCGAGGTGGCGCAGGGGTTCAAGCTGCCCTCGCCCATGCCCACGCCGAGCCGCGCGAAGAACAGGAGGCCAAAGCCATTCGCCAGACCGCAGAACGCGGTCATACCGCTCCAGACCGTCATGCCGATGGTCATCAGCCACTTGCGGTTCCACCGGTCCGTGAGCCAGCCGAGCGGAATGCCGAAGACGGTGTAGAACAGCGCGAAGGCAAGGCCCTGCAGCAGGCCCGATTGGGTATCGGTGATGCCGAGGTCCGCCTGGATCGCCGGGGTCAGGATGCCGACGATGATCCGGTCGATGAAGGCGAACATGTAGCCGAGGAAGATGACGAACACGACGTACCAGGCGTACGCCGGATTTGGGAATGCCCCGTCGGGCGAAGACTCGGCCGTTGCGCCGGTCGCAGCTGTGGCGGCAGGTGTCGTCATGCGTCGTATTCCCCTTCCCCTATAGCAGGACCACTCTAGCCAGAAATGCGGGGGGTGCGAGGGTCAAATCCCCGCGCGCCCGCGAGATAAACCGGCGTGACCAAACCCGCCAGAAAGCCCTAGGTCGCGCTGCGGATCTGCTGATCGGCGCCGCCGAACACGACCCGGAACTTCTGGCGCATGGTGGCGGGCGAACCGTTGATGGTGCCGGGGGCGAGGCGCCAGGTCTTCGCCTCTTTGAGCGCAGCCTGATCCAGCCGTTCATGCCCGCTCGAGGTATCGAGCGCCGCGTCGATAACGCGGCCGTTCTCGGCCACGGTGAGCAGCATGATCACCGTACCGGTCTCGCCCATACGCCGCGATTGCTGCGGGTAGGCCGGCTGCGACACCGGGCGCTTGGGATCGACCCGCGGCGGCACGCGCTTTTCCGTCTGCGCTGGCACAGGCATCACCATCGCCTTGGCGACGCGGGCTTCCTGGACGCGGAAGTTAAAGTCCGGCCCCTTGTCCGCCTGCTTCAGGTGCCACAATGGGACAGCCGCCATACACAGCAGCACCAACACCGGCGCAAGGAAGCCGGAGTCGACGCCGGTGGAGGTCGGCGACTGTGAATCTTGCGCATCGGTCGGCATAGCGGGCCGCCTCTGAAGGACCAGGGTCCGAGAACGAAGGGTCAGCTAGGCTAGACCGACCGAGGGGCCGTGGGCAAACCCTACCGGCTCCCGCCCGCGGCCGCGTGCGCCTCGGCCCCGGATTCCGTGGCATTGGTATCCGGACGGCCGACGCAGGTGTAGCGGAACCCCGCCGCCGCCATATCCGCCGGGCTATAGATGTTGCGCAGGTCCACCAGGACCGGAGCCTTGAGCAGCGTCTTGGCACGCGTGAGGTCGAGGTTGCGGAACTGGTTCCATTCGGTGACCAGCGCCACGCAATCCGCGCCCTTCATGGCGTCGTAGGCGTCGGTGCAGAAGTGCACGTCGGACATCATCTTCTCGGCCTCGTGCATGCCTTCCGGGTCGTAGGCGCGCACGATGGCGCCGGCCTTCTGCAGCGCCGGCACGATGGCGAGGCTGGGCGAATCACGCATATCGTCGGTGTTCGGCTTGAAGGTGAGACCGAGCACGGCAATGGTCTTGCCTTTCACGCTGCCGCCGCAGGCGTCGATGATCTTGTAGGCCATCTTTGCCTTGCGCTTGTCGTTCACGTCGACCACGGCTTCAATGATGCGCAAGGGCGAGCCGTAGTCCTGCGCGGTCTTCACGAGTGCCAGAGTATCCTTCGGGAAGCACGAGCCGCCGTAACCTGGGCCAGCGTGCAGGAACTTCTTGCCGATGCGGCCGTCCAGGCCGATGCCGCGCGCGACATCGTGTACATCCGCGCCGACCTTCTCGCACAGGTCCGCGATCTCGTTGATGAAGGTGATCTTGGCCGCGAGGAACGTATTGGCGGCGTACTTGATGAGTTCGGAGGTTTCCAGGCGCGTGAACAGGATTGGCGTCTCAATCAGGTACAGCACGCGGTAGAGCTGACGCATCACCTTCTGCGCACGTTCCGTCTCTGCACCGATGACGACGCGGTCGGGGCGCATGAAGTCGTTGATCGCCGACCCCTCGCGCAGGAATTCCGGATTGGAAACGACATCGAATTCCAGCTCAGGCCGCACCTTCTTGATGATGCGCGCAACCTCGCGGCCGGTGCCGACCGGCACGGTCGACTTGGTCACGACGACGGCGTAGCCGGTCAGCGCGCGGCCGATCTCTTCCGCGGCGCCGTAAACGTAGGAAAGGTCCGCATGGCCGTCGCCGCGGCGGCTGGGCGTGCCAACGGCGATGAACACAGCATCGACGCCCTTCACGGCTTCGGCGAGATCCGTGGTGAAGGTGAGACGGCCCGCTTCCGCATTGTTGCGGACGAGGTCTTCGAGGCCCGGTTCATAAATCGGAATCTCGCCCTTCTTGAGGCGGGCGATCTTGTTCGCGTCCTTGTCGACGCACACCACATCGACACCGAACTCGGAGAAACACGCTCCCGAGACGAGGCCAACGTAGCCGGTTCCGATCATTGCAATGCGCATGGGTAGCTCCTTAAGTGGCGACGCCCCCCAGCGTCGGCGGTCAATTCTTCAATAGGGCTTCAACAAGGGGGCGCAGCCGATCCCGCATCTCGGGATGGGCAAGGCCGAAGGCCACATTGGCTTCCACGAAACCGACCCGGGTTCCGCAATCGTAGCGCTTCCCCTCGAAGCGATAGCCGTGGAAAGGCACCGCGCCGAGCGTACGGCTCAATGCGTCGGTCAATTGAATTTCATTTCCGGCACCCGTGAGCTTCTTGTCGAGTTCGACAAAGACGATCGGGTCGAGGATATAACGGCCGATGATGGCGAGAGTGGACGGCGCCACGTCCGGCGCGGGCTTCTCCACCAGCCCCTTGGCCTTGGCAAGACGGCCTTCTTCCGACAGCACGTCGAGAATGCCGTAGCGGTTGGTCTGATCCTTCGCAACATCCTCGACCGCGACGACGTGGCCGCCGACCTTGGCATGAGCGTCGATGAGCTGCCTCAGGCAAGGCACGTCGGACAGGACCATATCGTCCGGCAGGATCACGGCGAACGGCTCATTGCCGACAAGTTCCTTGGCACACCACACCGCGTGGCCGAGGCCGAGCGGGTTGTGCTGGATGACGGTATGAATCTTGCCCGGGGGTATGATGGCGTCACGCACGAGTTTGAGCTCCGCGGTCTTGCCTTTTTCCTCGAGCTGGCGCTCGAGATTTGGCTGCGCCGAAAAATGCGCCGGGATGGCTTGCTTGCCCTCGGCCGAGACGAATATGAACTCCTCGATGCCGGCGGCGCGCGCTTCCTCGATCGCGTACTGCACGACCGGCTTGTCGATCACCGGAATCATTTCCTTCGGGATCACCTTGGTCGCGGGCAGGAACCGCGTGCCCAGGCCTGCCACCGGCAGTACCGCCTTCCGCACACGTTGAGCCATGAAACTTCCCTTGCTGATGGTGGCCGATGAGCATCGGCCAATTGGTCACCCGGATAGGCGCGGGGAAGTCTTGCCACGCCCGCCAGGGCCTTGCAACCGCGCGAGGAAACGACGTCTGAGCGCTCTCGCTGCGGCCCGGGAATTGGATGCCGCCGGCTAGTCGCGGCCCTTCAACAGGACGTCCTTGGCGGCGTTCACTTTCGCCGCGAGATAGTCCGATCCGCCGCGATCAGGATGCAATTGACCCATCAGGCGCCGGTATGCCGCCTTGATATCGTCCCCCGACGCCCCGGCCGTCAAACCGAGGATGCGCAAAGCCTCCGCCTCATCCATCGTCGAGGTGGCAGGCGGGCGGGCGCCGGCTTGGGCGGCCGGCTGGTCCCGCCACTCCGGCCAGCGGCGGTCGAGATAGGCCTCGAGCAAGCTGCGGGAATCCGGGTCGCCGCCGGCTTCGGTCAGCAGGGCCAACAGCTCGCTCTGGCTTAAAGTTCCGAGGCAGCGTCCGGCGAAGCGGCCCTTCTTCACCAGGCCGTCCAGTTCGCCGGTATCGTGATTGAGTTCCATCTCCACGAAGGCCGCCGCAGCCCCGGAGCTTTGCCCCGCCTTCCCCGCGGCCCCGCGACCGAAACCCACGCCGCCGAACATGCCTTTGACCTGGCGCGCCATCTGCCACCAGCCGAAGACGCGATAGGCCCAGGCGGTCATGGCGATGATGCCGCCCATGGCGACGCCCAGCCGGCCGGTCGCGGCCAGGAAGACGATCAGCATCAACCCGATCAGCAAGCCGGTCCATTTGAACGATGCCTTGATCTGTTTGACGTCGGCATCGCCGTACCACTTGAACAGCAGCACGACGCCGACGAGGAGAAACAGTCCGAGCAAGAGGGGCATGGGTCAGCGCTGTGTGTCGAAGCGGTGGGTAAGCTGCAAGGCCGCACCGCCGGTACGCTTGCCGTAGTCCGTCAGCGCCTTGCGCCCGCCCGCGGCGAACACCGCAACAGCGGTGAGCAGGTCGCGCAGCTCCTTCGCGCTACCGGCATTGAATTGACTATAGGCACCGTGGGTGAGCGTGGCGATCTTGCGGAACACAGACCCTGCAGGCTCCTCGCCGCCCTCGTGGAAGATGAACGCCGGCACGCCGCGCAAGGCGAGTTCACCCGCCGCGCCGATAAGGGCGTCCGCGCTTTCCTCCATGGCGTCGCCGATGAATACCAATGCATTGACCTTTCCGCGCCGGGCTTCCTCCGCCGCATGGCGCATGACGCGCAGGATTTGCGTCTGTCCTTCCAGCACGCTCACACTGCGCATCAGATTGATCATCGCCTCGGCGTTCTGCAGCCACGGGCTCGCGCCGAAGTCCAACAAGCCGCGATAATAGACCAGCTGCACGTCCAGCGTGCCCACGGTGGCAGCTTCGCGGAACATCTCCGCCTGGATGTTGGTCGCTTGTGCCCAGCTGGGGCCGCGGCTGGCGGTGGCGTCCATGGCGAACACCAGTCGCCCGCGCGCGCCGCGCGCAACCGCCGGCGTCGCGGCGACCTTGTCCAGGAACGCCGCAACCGCGCCGCTGGCCGGACGCGCGACAGGCGTCTTATCCGCCGGTGCCATGGCGGCGCCCTCCGACAGTTTCCTCGTCGACATAGGTGAACATGCCGAGCGCCATCACAAGCGTGCGCAATTCCTGGCGTGCCGCCACGTGCGAAACGGCGATGCGCTCGCTTGCGGCCAAGGCCGGCATGTCGTCGACCGTCAGGCCATCGAGGAACAACTCGCGGAAGATCACGCGCTCGGAAATGCCATCAGCGACACGGAAGCCGATGCGCTTGGCAAGGTCATCCAGAAGCTTGGCAACGAGCCGCTTGTTGCGCGCGTCCAGGTGGCCGACACGGTTGCGCAATACCACCCAGTCGAGCTTACCGCCGTCGCGACGCGCGCGCAGTTGTTTCGCCTTCCAGACGCTTTCGGCGTAGTGGCTGGGGCGCGCGATGGCGCGGCGCACGGGATCGACGTCGGCGATCACGTCGAGATCGATCAGGCTGTCGTTGAGCGGGGTGACGATCACGTCGGCGAAGGTGTGCCCCGCCAGCGACAGTTCCGTATCGGAGCCGGGCGTATCCATGATCATGACGTCGCATTCGGCCGCGGCGGCGATGGCTTTGGTGAGTTCGGCTTCGTCCGCACCGGGCACGTTCGACGGCAGGATCGACGCGTGGTGGGGATGCATCAGCGCGGTCTTGGTGCGCTCGGCATAGCGGCGGCGGTTCGTGACGTAGCGCGACAGCGTGCCTTGCCGCGCATCCAGATCGAGCGTCGCCACCTTCAAGCCGTGATTGAGCAGAGCGACGGCGACGTGCATCGCCAACGTCGACTTACCGGTGCCGCCCTTGGCGTTGCCGAAAACAATGATCCGCGTCATGGCGGGACCATAAGGCCGCGCCGAGTCCGCCGCAACGATATGACCAACCGTTGGCGCCCAACTTGACCCCGCCTTTTGCGACGCTCACACTTGCCGCGGGTAAACGAGGTGATGTGCTCATGGAAACGGCCGATTGCGTCGTCATCGGCGCCGGTGTTGTCGGGCTGGCGGTGGCGCGCGCCATGGCCCGCAAGGGGCGCGAGGTCCTGATCCTGGAAGCCGAGGATGCGTTCGGCACCATCACTTCGGCCCGCAACAGCGAAGTCATCCACGCCGGCATCCACTATCCGCACGGAAGCTTGAAGGAGCACCTGTGCGTGATGGGCCGCGACATGATGTATTCGTTCTGCGACGCCTATGCGGTCACCTATAACCGCTGCACCAAGCTGGTGATCGCCTCCGATGAGGCCGAATGCGCCGAGTTGAAGAAACTCCAGGACCACGCGGCGGCAGGCGGCGTCTACATGACGTGGCTGACCGGCGACGACGCCAACCGGATCGAGCCCAATCTCCACTGCGCCGCGGCCCTGCATTCGCCCCTGACCGGCATCATCGACAGTCACGGCTACATGCTGGCGATCCTGGGGGACGCGGAGACCCACGGCGCCACACTGGCTGTGAAAGCCCCGGTGACCGGCGGCCGGGCAGACGGCGACCGGGTGGTGATCGAGGTCGGCGGGGAGGCGGCCATGACCCTGTCGTGCGCGACAGTCATTAACTGTGCCGGCCTTGGGGCCCAGGGGGTCAGCCGGTCGATCACCGGCGTGACGCCAGCCAGCATCCCGCCCCAGCACTTCGCCAAGGGCAACTACTTCTACCTGTCGGGCAAGGCGCCCTTCGAGCGGCTGATCTACCCCCTGCCCGGCACCGCCAGCCTTGGCTTGCACTACACCCGGGACATGGCCGGTCAGGGCCGCTTCGGGCCGGACCTGCAATGGGTGCCTGCGGTCAATTACGACGTCGATGAGAGCCGGGAGGCGGATTTCTACACCGCCGTCCGTAAATATTGGCCGGGCCTGCCAGACGGCGCCCTGCGGCCCGGCTACGCAGGCATTCGCCCGAAGATTCAAGCCCCTGGTGAGGCAGCCTCGGACTTTGCCATCCAGACCCCGGCGGAGACAGGTGTTAACGGTTTCCTCGCGCTTTACGGCATAGAATCGCCCGGGCTGACCTCGAGCCTTGCCATCGCTGCGTACGTAGCTGAACGGGTGCCGTGACCTCTTATCGTCCTACCGTGGCCTCGCTGATTGCGACGCTCGCGCTCCTGGCCGCCGTTGCGACCGGGGCGCCGGCGTATGCCCAGCCGCGCCAGCTTGGTCCGCCGACCGGCGTCGACCTGGAAGGCACGGAAACCGAGGCCGGCGAAAAATCCGATAAGACGGTGGAAGTGCCAAAGACGACGGCCCCCGGCGCGGCAAAACCCAGCGCCGTAGACGCCGCCGGCACGGACGTCAAAGGCAAAGACGGCATGACCATCGACAAGGTCAAAGCCGGCAACGGCACCGCCTCCGACACCGACATCATCCTCGACATTCCGCTCGACCAGATCCCGAACTACCGCGGCATGATGCGCGACATCATTGAGGAGATGGCGAAGTACGCCCGCGGCCGCGATCCGAAATTCCAGGTGATCGCCCGCCCCGGCTTCGACCTCCTCAACTACTCCCAGCGCGAATACGATCTCGCCGAGATCAAGCGCGATCCCACCAAGATCATCGCGATTGAAACCATCCGCCCGGTCGGCGCCCCGATGCGCCGCTACATGCAGTCCATCGACGGCTTCATTCTCGACGGCCAGTACTGCTCGCCCCTGCGGGTGCCGCGCGACGATCTCGCGGCAGCGCGGAAAGAGGGTTTGCGCGCGTTGGCGATCGACACCTGCCCCGATGACGCCGCGGTGGTGCGCGCCCTTCAGAGCGCCGCCCGCGATGGCATCGTCACCTATGCAACGGCCTCCAAGGACCCCTATTTCGCATCGCTGCCGAAGTTCCGCCCGATCCCGGAGAATCCCGGCAATGTGGAGAACCTGAGCGCGGCGCGAAATATGATGGTGCTGCTGAGCGCGAAGTCGTTCAGTTCGCGCGAGGACTGGATGAACGCCATGTCCACCAACAACTACGATGTCATCCTGATCGACGCCTTCGACCGCAACAACAAGTCGCTGACCAAGGACGACGTGCATACGCTGAAGTTCAAACAGATGGGCGCGCGGCGGCTGGTGCTGGCGCACATCGACATCGGCCGCGCCGACGATAGCCGCTACTACTGGCAGAAGGACTGGGCGCCGGGGACACCGTCGTGGATCGGCGGCATGACGCCGGAGGTGCCGGGGCAATATTTCGTCGAGTTCTGGAACCCGGCCTGGAAGGCGATCATCGGCAAATATTTCGCCGGCATCCTCGACCTGGGATTCGACGGTGTGGTGCTCGATGGCGTGGAGTCTTATCGCCGCTGGGAAGCCAAGACGCCGGTTACGCTGGCGCGGTAGCCGTGTGCGTTAGGCCGTCGGCGCGCTGCCGGTGACCTTTTTGATGACCAGGCCCAGGCCGGTCAGAAGTTGTTTGCCGACGGCGCCGCCATCGCCTTCCATCTTTTGCGTGATGACCAGGCGCATCGCCTCCACGTGCATCTTCACGACGTCGAGTTGAGCGGCCGAGACGCCGGCGCTGCCCGCGGTTGGGAACACATGGTCTTCGAGTGGTCCATCTGCGTGGCCAAGCCGGTGACCAAGGCATAGCCAAAAATGCTGCCCTGCCCGGCGACAGATTGGCCCAGGGCGTGAATTTCTTCGATCTGCACGGGCCGGCTTTCCGGGTCCCGCACGGCCTCTTCGTAGCGTTTGGTCAGCTTGTTGAGATCTTCGTTGATGCTGACGAAGAAGTCCTCGGTCGAGCGGCGCATGACCGCCTCGGCCTGATCGACCGCCTTGGTGTCGAGCGACATGGAAACGCCGGCCTTCTTCTGCTTTTCGCGCAGGTTGTTGGGCGGCGTAATGAACTCGACTTTAGCGGGAGTATTCATCAGTTCCCCGAGGGCCTATGCAACCAAGTGTAATCGGGCGGCATGTCAGGGGGAAGCGCTTAGAACGCATCCCCGACAAAGCAACTTGCAGTTTTCCACAGGGGAAGGACGCTAGAGCAACATCCAGGTTGCAAGGCCAAGGAACGAAAAGAAGCCCACGACGTCCGTGACCGTCGTCAGGAACACCACGGCGGAGTCGGCGGGGTCAGCGCCCATCTTGGCGAGCACCACGGGAATCATCATTCCGGCGATCCCCGCCGCGATCATGTTTACGATCATGGCACTGCCGATCACCAGGGACAGCAGCGGGTCGTGGAACCACGCGTAGGCGATCAATCCCGTCAGCGCCGCGAACAGGATGCCGTTGATCAACCCCACGGCTGCCTCGCGCCAACCGACCCGCCAGACGTTGCTGGGATTGAGTTCGCGGGTCGCCAGCGACCGGACAACGGTCGCCAGGGTCTGCGTGCCGGCATTGCCGCCCATGGAGGCGCAGATCGGCATGAGGACGGCCAGGGCAGCGAGTTTTTCGATCGAATGCTCGAACAGCCCGATCACCGACGACGCCAGAAAGGCGGTGGCGAGGTTGATCACCAGCCACCACAACCGCGATTGGGCCGTGGCCATGATGGTGCGGTAAAGGTTGGTGTCCTCAGCGCCGCGCACACCGGCCATCTTCAAGATGTCTTCGCTCGCCTCTTCGTCGATCACGTCCACCACGTCGTCGATGGTGATCTGGCCGACGAGGCGGCCTGAGCGGTCCACCACCGGGGCGGCGGCGATGTTGCGCTGACGGAACAGGAAGGCCACGTCTTCCCGGTCCATATCGACGGGGATGTTCTCGACTTCCGGATCGATGATGTCGCGCATGCGCACCGGGCGGCGCGAGCGCAGGACGGTCGCCAGTTCCGCGACCCCCTGAGGCCGGTGGCGCGGGTCCACCACGAACACCGCGAAGAAGCGCTCCGGCAGGTTCTGGGCGGAGCGGAGGTAGTCGATGGTCTCGCCGACGGTCCAATAGTTTGGGACGGCCACCAGCTCGCGCTGCATCAGACGACCGGCGCTGGTCTCGCCGTGGGCTAGGCCCTGCTCGATCGACATGCGGCTGGCCTGGGGCATGCGCGCCAGCACCAGCGCCCGCTCCTCTGCGTCGAGCTTGCCGGCAACGTACACCGCGTCGTCCGATTCGAGTTCCGAGAGAGCCGCCGCGAAGTCCTCGAACCCGAGCGCGTCCATGACCTCGTCGCGGACCTCCTGGGCGAGTTCCGGCAGCACGTCGGCGTTGAAGTCCTCGCGGATGGCTTCCACCAGCAGACGGCGGTCCTCCGCGTCCAGGCGCTCCAGCAGGTCCGCCATATCGGCGTAGTGCAGCTCATTCACGAGGTCGCGCGCGCGGGCACGGTCGTCGCTCCGCAGCGCCGCGGCCACGTCGGCGACAAAATCCGCCGCCAGGCCGAAACGTTCGTCCGCGGAATCGACCTCAATGCCTCCGCGACGGTGAACCACCGTGCGCGCGACAGGCTCGGGCTTGGGCTCTTGGGTCTCTTGCGTCTCTGACATGAGACGTCTCCGAAGCGCCGCGTGGGACGCGGGTTGAAATGGTCTCTTCGTGACGCCTTCCCTGCCGTCCCTAGGGGACGGTTGGGTCCCGAACCGTCCTTAGCGGAGGTTTCGGGTAAAGATGGTCCGGACGGCCAAAGGCCGGCCGGGTCATCTCAGTAAGTGGTGCGGTCGAGAAGACTCGAACTTCCACGGGTTGCCCCACAGCGACCTCAACGCTGCGCGTCTACCAATTCCGCCACGACCGCACGGGCTGGAGAGGACCTGAGAAATAGACCCTCGATGCAAAGCGCGCGTGGGATAGCAAATCGGGTCGGGTATTGCAAGGAACCGCGCCGTACAACAGGTTAGCCTCCCAATGAGCGACGCACACAGCCCCCTGCCCGCCCCGCCGGTCTCACTCAGGATTGAACCGGGACTGCTGCCGTACCCGGATGCGGCCGCGGCCATGGACGCCCGCGCCAACGCGATTCACACGGGCGAAGCGTCGGAAATGGTGTGGTTCGTGGAGCATCTGCCGGTTTACACGGGCGGAACCAGCGCGAAAGAGACCGATTTGATCGCCGAGAACCGCTTTCCGGTGTTCAAGACCGGTCGCGGCGGCCAATACACCTATCATGGCCCTGGGCAGCGGGTGGTCTACGTGATGCTCGACCTCGCCCACCACGGCAAGGATGTGCGGCGTTTCGTCCACGACCTGGAGGATTGGGCGATCAAGGCCCTGGGACGCTTCGGCGTCACGGCGGAGCGGCGCGAGGGCCGTGTCGGTCTATGGGTGCCCCGCGGGCCAGCACGCGAAGACAAGATCGCCGCCATCGGCGTGCGCATCCGCCATTGGGTGACGTTCCACGGCATGGCGATCAACGTGGCGCCGGACCTGTCGCATTACACAGGGATCGTGCCCTGCGGTGTGAGCCAGCACGGCGTGACATCGCTCGCGGACCTCGGCAAGACCGCCGGCATGGCGGCGATGGACGAGGCCCTGATCGCGACGTTTCCGGACGTGTTCGGGCGGACGCTTAGTCGAACTTGATCTTCGACAGCACGCCGAGCGGATCGTTGATCGCGTCCGGGTGAAGCTTCTTGGTGAGCGTCACGTACTCGGGCGGGAAATCTTCGACCTTGTCGATGTGACGGCCGGTGCCGTCGCCGATCAGGTTGCCCGGCGTGTCGCCCATCTCCAACCACGGTCGCCAGCTGACCGCAACGGTGAAGTGCACGTCGGACGGCGCGCGCATCTGCTTGGGATCGCTGAGCGCTTTGTGGCTCGCGTGATAGGTGGTCACTTCATTGTAGTTGAACGACGGACCTTTGAAGTCCGGCGGGGTGGACACGAAATTCTGCTCCACGATCCAGACGTCGTCGCCGACGACGCGCGGCGGCAGGAACGTGTGGTCGAACTTCATGCCCGGCGGCATCGAACTCGCCACCGGCGTCATGTGCTCCGGCGTCAGCAGGATGCGGCTGGGCCCCATGCGCGTCACCGGCACCTTCACGGTCTTGCCGTTGTACGGGTTGAGATAGGTCTCCAGCAGTTCGTTGGTATTCCAATCCGTGAAGTAAGCCACCTCGAAGGTGGCGCCGTCGTAGTTGCCGTCGGCGCGCTTCTGGAAGCGGCTGAAGGTGCCCGCCAGCACGTGATACATGGGCGTGAGTTTATTGTCCTTTAGGCCGTAGTAGTTGCCACGGATGAAGCCCATGCACAGGCGGGTATCCTTCGACCCGCGCACTTGCATCAAGGCGTTGAAGTAGTCATCGCGCTTGCTGAAATCGAGCAGCTTGGGCGCGGCGGCCGAAGCGGTCTGCGGCGTGATAAGTGCGCCGGTCATAAGCCCCCCCATGATCCCCAAGGATCCGCGGCGTGAAATCGTCATGGTGTCTGCCCCCTTGCGTGCGAGGCGGTTATCAGACCGCAATTCGCGACGACTGTCGAAGGGTGGACACCGATTTGTGAGACTAAGGTCGCTTGGTGGCCACTGCGTGGAAGCCGGGCGGCAAAGCAGCGGCCTCGTCGGCGGGTACGTTCTCGTGTTTCACTTCGCGCACGCGCGAACTTTCAGGGCCCGCGTGCGCGGCGGCGAAGAACACTTCCAGCACGGCCTTCGGACCTTTCGCGACCACCTCCACCGAGCCGTCGGAGACATTGCGAATCCAGCCGGTGAGCCCGAGCCCTTCGGCGCGCTCGACCGCCCAGGCGCGGTAGCCGACACCCTGCACCTTGCCCTTAATCCTGAAACGAACGGCGATATCGTCTGCGGCCATGGGACTCTACGCGAATTCGAGGATGATCTGATCGACGGCCAGGCTTGCGCCGGCCTTCTCAGAGACTTTCTTTACCACGCCGTCGCGTTCGGCCTTCAAGACGTTTTCCATCTTCATGGCCTCAACAACCGCGAGCGTCTCGCCCGCTTTCACGTCCTGACCTTCCTTCACCGCGACAGACACCAACAGGCCGGGCATCGGCGACAGGAGGTAGCGCGACATATCCGGTGGCGGCTTGTGCGGCATGAGCTTGGCGAGCTCCGCCTCGCGCGCCGTGAAGACGTTGACGTCCATCTGCGCACCGGCGTTGGACAAGCGGTAGCCGATACGGCGGCGGTCGACCTGAACCACGATGGATTGCGCGCCGGACTTCGCGACCTCGACATCGGCCTTAAATAACGGATCGCCGAAGGTCCACGCGCTCGAGACGTGCAGTGTCGTATCGCCGATCTTGGCCGTGCCGCTGGCGACACCCAGGGCTCCGCTCACGGGCGGTGCGATCCAGACGTTGTGCTGGCGGCCGCCCTCAGCGACGACCCAGGTCTCGGGCAGTGCGCGGCCATGGCCGGGGATCTGGCCGGAGATGCCGGCAGATCGACGCGCATAGGCCGCATGCACAAGGGCTGCGATCGCAAGCAGACGTGTCGGGTCCTTCGCCGGCAGGTCCTTTTCCGAGAAACCGTCCGGGTATTCCTCTGCGATGAAGTTGGTCGTCAGACGGCCTTCTTCAAAGCGCGTCTTACTCATGAGGGAGGCAAGGAACGGAATGTTGTGGCTGACGCCGCGGATGTAATAGGAGTCCAGGGCCGCGCGCATGTGCTCGGTCGCCTCCTTGCGCGTGGCGCCGTAGGTGCACAGCTTTGCGATCATGGGGTCGTAGAACACGCTGATCTCGCCGCCTTCCTGCACGCCGGTATCGACGCGCACGTTCTTGCTCTCGGCCGGCGGGATGTAACGCACGAGACGGCCCGTGGACGGCAGGAAGTTGCGGTACGGATCCTCGGCATACACGCGCGACTCAAGCGCCCAACCCGTCAGCTTCACATCGCTCTGCTTGATCGGCAGCTTCTCGCCGTTCGCAACGCGGATCATCAGCTCGACAAGATCGAGGCCGGTGACAAGTTCGGTCACCGGATGCTCCACCTGCAGGCGGGTGTTCATCTCGAGGAAGTAGAAGTTGCGGTTGCCGTCGACGATGAATTCGACGGTGCCGGCGCTGACGTAGTTCACGGCCCGCGCCAGCGCGACCGCCTGCTCGCCCATCGCTTTGCGGGTCTTCTCGTCCAGGAACGGGCTCGGCGCTTCTTCGATGACCTTCTGGTGGCGGCGCTGGATCGAGCACTCGCGCTCGCCGACGTACAGCGTGTTGCCGTGGCGGTCGGCGATGATCTGGATTTCGATGTGGCGCGGCTGATCGACGTACTTCTCGATGAACATGCGATCGTCGCCGAAGGACGACTTGGCTTCGGACATCGCGCGCTCGAATCCTTCCTGCACCTCGCCTTCAGAGCGGGCGATGCGCATGCCTTTGCCGCCGCCGCCGGCGGAGGCCTTCATCATCACCGGATAGCCGATCTTGCCGGCAATCTCCTTGGCGTGCGCCACGTCCTTGATGATGTCGTTGAAACCGGGGACCGTCGAAACATTGGCCTTCTGGGCCAGTTTCTTGGAGGCGATCTTGTCGCCCATGGCCTCGATCGCTTCCGCGTCCGGGCCGATGAAGATGATCTTGTTCTTCGCCAGCGCTTCCTGGAAAGCCTTGTTCTCGGACAGGAAGCCGTAGCCCGGATGGACCGCTTCCGCGCCGGTCTGCTTGCAGGCCTCAACGATACGATCGATCAGCAAGTAGCTCTTCGCGGTCGGACTTTCACCGATGTGCACGGCTTCGTCGGCCATCTCCACGTGCAGCGCGTTGCGGTCCGCGTCCGAATAGACGGCGACGGTGGCGATGCCCATTTTGCGACAGGTCTTGATGACCCGGCAGGCAATCTCGCCGCGATTGGCAATGAGGATTTTCTTGAACATGACCCAGCAGCCCTACAGCGGAATGTTGTCGTGCTTCTTCCAAGGATTTTTTTGATCCTTGTTCTTCAGCATCTGCAATGAGCGGCAAATACGGCCGCGGGTGGCGTGGGGCATGATCACGTCGTCGATGAAGCCCAGGTTCGCCGCGCGGAACGGATTGGCGAAACGGTCTTCGTATTCTTTGGTGCGGGCGGCGATCTTGGCCGGGTCGCCGATGTCCTGGCGGAAGATGATCTCCACCGCGCCCTTCGCGCCCATCACCGCAATCTCGGCGGTGGGCCAGGCGAAGTTCACGTCGCCGCGGATGTGCTTGGAACTCATCACGTCATAGGCGCCGCCGTAGGCCTTGCGGGTGATGACAGTAATCTTCGGCACGGTGGCTTCGGCATAGGCGAACAGCAGCTTCGCGCCGTGCTTGATGATGGCGCCGTATTCCTGCGCCGTGCCCGGCAGGAAGCCCGGCACATCGACGAAGGTGACGATCGGGATATTGAAGCAATCGCAAAACCGCACGAAGCGCGCCGACTTGCGGCTTGAGTCGATATCGAGGCAGCCGGCGAGCACCATCGGCTGGTTGGCGACGATGCCGACGGTCTGGCCTTCCATGCGCGCAAAGCCGGTGATGATGTTGCGGGCAAACAGCTCACCAACCTCGAAGAAATCGCCTTCGTCGACGACTTTGGCGATGAGTTCCTTCATGTCGTAGGGCTTGTTGGCGTTGTCGGGAACGAGCGTGTCGAGGGAGAAATCCTCGCGGTCGGCGGGATCGCTGGACACGATCACCGGCGGTTTCTCTTTGTTGCTGAGCGGCAGGAAATCCATCAAACGGCGAATTTGCAGCAACGCTTCGACGTCGTTCTCGAACGCGCCATCGGAGACGCCGGATTTTGAAGAATGCGTGATCGCGCCGCCGAGCTGTTCCTGGGTCACCGTTTCGTGGGTGACGGTCTTCACCACGTCGGGACCGGTGACGAACATGTAAGAGCTGTCCTTCACCATGAAGATGAAGTCGGTCATGGCGGGCGAATACACCGCGCCGCCGGCGCAGGGGCCCATCACCATGCTGATCTGCGGAACGACGCCGCTCGCGAGCACGTTCTGCAGAAACACGTCGGCGTACCCGGCGAGCGAGGCCACGCCTTCCTGAATGCGCGCACCGCCGGAGTCATTGATGCCGATAACGGGCGCGCCGACCTGCACGGCCTTTTCCATGATCTTCAGGATCTTCTTGGCATGCGATTCCGAAAGTGAGCCGCCGAACACAGTGAAGTCCTGGCTGAAGACGAACATCGGCCGACCGTTGATGGTGCCGTACCCGGTCACCACGCCGTCGCCGGGGACGCGCTGTTCGCCCATGCCGAAATCTTCGCAGCGGTGCTCGACGAACATGTCCCATTCCTCGAAAGACCCTTCGTCGAACAAGAGCTCGATGCGTTCCCGGGCGGAGAGCTTGCCCTTGGCGTGCTGTGCATCGACGCGCTTTTGGCCACCCCCTAGGCGGGCAGCCGCGCGTTTGGCTTCGAGCTGTTGGATGATCTGACTCATGCGGTGTCCCTTAAGTCCCCAGGGGCGGCGGAGTAAGGCTGTGGCCGCCGGGCGTGGCCTCGGGATTATCACAGGCGCGCGGTAGAGACAGCAATTTTTCGAGCATTTCCGAGGGGTTGGCGCGGGTGTCAGGGACTGAAAAGGCACCTTGCGCGGCTAGCGCGGGGGAGGCGCACCGGCTATAACCCCGGCCCATGACAAACACCCCTAAGTCCCTGAGCCCGTTTCTAAAGCTCGTGCTGGAAATGGGCCCGCTGATGGTCTTCTTCCTCGCCAACAGCAAGCTCGGCATTCTGCAAGGCACCCTGGTGTTTATGGCCGCCACGGCGATCGCTCTGGCCGTGTCGTATGCCATCTCGCGCACGGTGCCGGTGATGCCGCTGGTGAGCGGCGCATTCGTGATGGTGTTTGGCGGCCTGACGGTCTTTTTGCAGGACGATCTCTTCATCAAGCTCAAGCCGACCATCGTCAACCTATGCTTCGCCGGCATCCTCGCCGCCGGCCTGACGCTGCGGCGCCTGTTCATCAAAATTGTCCTGGGCCCGGCGCTCAATTTGACCGAGCGCGGATGGCTGGTGCTAACGCGGGCGTGGATCGGCTTCTTCCTTACCCTTGCGGGATTGAATGAGATTGTCTGGCGGAATTTCTCGACCGATTTGTGGGTCGATTACAAAGTCTTTGTCGTGATGCCGCTGACGCTCGTGTTCAGCCTTGCGCTCATCCCCACGATCATGAAACACACCATCCCGGAAACGCCTGCGGGCGAAGCTGATCGCATTTAGGACTTCGCAATGCCTCCGTCTCGTCCGCTGCCCCGTGCCGTGCCGCCGCCGAGAGTGGCAAGACCGACTCCGCTGACGATTCGCCGCGGACTTAAGGCCCCCATCCTGGCCGTCGCGGCCAGCCCTCAGGCGCTCGTTCCTTTAAGCAAAGCCAAATAGCGACCGACGGCCGTGACTTCGTCGGACAACCGCTCGCGACGGCGCATCGCTTCCGCGTCCTCGCCCCACGTCTCGTTCTGATAGGTTTCGTCGAGCTGCGCGGCAGCAAAGGCTTCAGCAGGCGTGATTCGTCGATGGACGAGGGCCAGGCCCAGCGCCAAGGACCCGGTGGTCGCGACCGAAGCTTGCAGAGCCGTGAGCACTTCATCCGACAGCACATTCAGCGCCGCCTCGGCCGCCGCTAAAGAGGTGGGGCTTTGGGTGACCGGCATGATGCCGTGGACGACAGACAGGGCAATGGCGTGCTCAGCCTCCAGCCAGTCGAGGATCGGCTGCCACAATGCGACCTGACGCGCCTTGAGGTCCGCCGGGTGCGGCGCGCGATAGCACAGCAGATCGGTGTGCGCGTACGCCAAGAGATTGGCGACGATGGCGTTCCGCTCCGGTCCGACGCGATCGAGCGCGGTTGAGACCAGACGAGTCAGCGGCATCGTCAGCGGCTCAATCTCCGGCCCTTGCGCGTGCCATTCCTGCGCGACGGCTTCGGCGAGGGGGAGCGAAGGAGTTTCAAGCACCCGGCGCAGCGGTGTCTTCATCGGACGGCCGTCGAGCAGCACGCGATGCCCCGCGCCCGTCGCGGCGACGCTGACTTCCTTGTAGAAGCGTTTGGCTTTGGGCGGTGGCGGTTCGCGCACGGGAATGCGCGACAGGTCCGGACCCGATGGTCCGCCGTTTTCGGTCATCGCGGTCGGGTCCTGCTATTTCCGGTTCCAGGCGCGCGCGACGGCGCAGATGTCGCCGCTGGGCGCGGCTTCCGCAGCCTTGGCACCGCCGGCGGGCTGAGCCTTTGCACCGCCGCCGAACAAGCCGCCGGCCAGACCGCCGAGCACGCCCGCGCCTCCGCCGGCAACGCCAACCGCGAGGCCCGCAACGCCCTTCACGGCGCTGGCTGCATCGATACTGATATTCGGCGCCGCCATCGGTCCGCTCACTTTCACCTGCGACACGATCTTGGTGAGGCCGCCGCCGATCAGACTGTTGGCGATGGGCTTCACGGTCATGTCCACGCGCTCCTGGGCGAGATCGATCTTGCCGGCGGCAGTGAGCGACATCTTGTCGGTGACAATCGCAACGCCGTTCTGGGTATTGGCGACGCCGTTGGTGAGTTGGAAATTCGTCACCGCGCACTTGGCGACGGTGTACGGGTCCTTGTTGCCCATGGGATTGATCGCTGCGAGGATCTGCATGCCGACCGGTCCGATGGCGTCGGTGCGGATGCGGCTTTCGCCCATGCCGGCAACGAACGAGCCATTCAGCGTGCCGACGATGGCGCGCGGCGATGCGCCGGCACCGCGGACATCGACCGCCACATCGAGCGGGCCGTTGGTGATGAGGTCTGTCAGCTTGTAGGTCTTGGCGATGGACTCCGCGCTCACACCCTTCACGGTGCCGTTGATCGCGACGGCCTTGGTGGCGGCATTGGCGTCGATGTCGCCGACAATCTTGCCGCCGACCATGTCGAAGCTCGCGTCATTCAGGAGCAAGTGGCCCTTGGCGAGTTTGATCGGCAGGGAGACGTTAGTGATCGTCTGACCGTCCGCGAGCTTTACCGTGCCGACGGTGACCTTCACGTCCGCGTCGGCGGTGTGGAGCATCTCCCACGGCAGCGGATCGCTTGAGAACATCGGCCCGCCCTTCGGCGCCGGCGCTGCGGTCTTGGCCGGCGCAGACGCGCCGCCTGCCGCCGGTGCGGACGCAGGCTTGGCCGCGCCACCGCTCGGCGGCGGGAGCAGCTTCGTCAGATCGATCTCGGGAATGTTGACGGTGCCTTTCGCCGACGGCGGCTTGGCGGTGGCGTCGACGCTCAGATCCACGTCGCCCTTCAGGCCCAGGCCTTCCAGGGCGAGTTTCATCGGCACGGCCTTGTCGCCCTTTTTCATGGACGCGACACCGAGCGTGCCTTTGGCGGAGATGTCGCCGCCGTTGTATTTCGCCGCCATCTCGAAGGCGCCCTTCTCGTCGAGGGACACCTTGCTGACTTCGGCCGCGATGGGTTGACCGGCGTTCTTGCCGCTCACCTTGATGTCGGCCACGTCGATCTTCTTGAAGCCCATATCCATGATCGGGCCGGAGGACTCCATGGCGAACTTGCCGATGGACGCGGAGACCGTGTCCTGCCCGTCGCGGCGGTTCACCGTCGCGCCGTCGATGCTCATGCTGGAGATGTTCATCTGCGTCATCGGCCCGCTGATCCGCAGCGCGACCGACTTCACGGCTACGTCCATGTCGCCATTGGCCTGCGCGTCCTTGATCGCGACTTTCATATTGGTGGCGTCGATGGCGGAGACGTTCACGGCTTGCTGCTGGCCGGCAGGCGCCGCGGCCTGCTGGGGAGCGGCCGCCTGGAAGACCCAGTTCTGCTGACCGGCTTTGTTGGTCTCGAGCAGCATGTCCGCGCCGTCGACGGCGATCTTGCTGATGTTCACCTGGCTCGAGAGCAGCGGCAGCAGCTCGACCTTCGCCTCGAGCTTCTTGACGATCAGCATCTGCGGGCGACTGCCCCAGGACGCATTGCCCAGCACCACGTCCGACAGCACGATGGTAGGCGTGAGCGAGAGGCCCATGCGGATATCACCGATGGTGACGTCGCGCCCGGTGGCGGCTTTGGTCTGGGCCTCGATCGTGCCCTTGTACTTGGCGATGTCGAAGGTCATCACGAAGATGACGACGCCGATGACCAGGACGGCGACGATGCCGCCAGCGATCTTCAGAAATTTCATAGGGCCTCTCCTGCTGCCGCGCTTGCGGACTCGCCGAGCCGTTGCGCGATGAGACTGTCCACAGCCTGATGCAGATCGGTCATGCGATCAATCAGGGTATGGGCGCCGGCGGCGGTGAGTTCGTCCGCCGCATGATTGCCCCAGGACACGCCGATGGCGCCAGCGCCGGCGGCGCGTGCCATCAAGATGTCATATGTCGTGTCGCCGATCATCACCGTGGCTTCAGGGCTAACCCCGGTCTCCGCCATCGCTTGCAGCACCATTGCCGGGTGCGGCTTGCCCGGCGCGGTGTCCGGCGTCTGGATGGAAACGAAACGCTCGATGAGGCCGTGTTGGTTCAAAAAATAGTCGACGCCGCGGCGCGCTTTTCCAGTGGCGATGGCGAGCACAAAACCGGCGGCACTGAAGGTCTCGAACACGTCGAGCGCACCTTCGAACAGCGGTTCGCGATAGTCGGATTCCTGTCGATACCGCACGAAACATTCACCGAACGCCTGCCGCGCCGGGGTGATGTCGGCCGGAGCGACTTCGGGGAACAACGTGAGCAGCGCTTCGTCCAGCTCCAAGCCGATGACGCGCGGCATCATCTCCGCCGCCGGAAGGGTAAGGCCGCAGACTTTCGCCGTGTCCGCCACCGCGCGCACGATGTTGTTGCGGCTGTCGATGATGGTGCCGTCGAGATCGAAGATGGCGAGGCGCAGCGGGGAGCTCAATCGTCCGCCTCCGATTCCTCGAAGCCGAGTTGGCGGAACGCGTGTTCCATGTGTTCCGGCAGCGGCGCTTTGATCACCAGGGGCTTCTGTTTGCCTTCGCGCGGGATGGTGAGCATGCGCGCGTGCAGGCACAGCCGGTCGCCGATCTCCGCCAGCAGGCCGGAGTCCGGCGTGGTGCGGGAATGGCCGACGTACTTGGTGTCGCCAAGGATCGGTGTATTGAGCAACGCGCAATGCGCGCGTAACTGGTGGGTGCGGCCCGTGCGCGGGCTGAGTTCGAGCCAAGTGACCTTGCTGCCGGCGCCGGCGACCGTGAGATAATCCGTGACGGCGTTCTTCCCCTCCTCGTCGTCCCATTCCATCTTCTGCTTGCCGTGTTCGCCGACCTTGGCGAGCGCTGCGGAGATGGTGCCGGCGGGATGCTTCGGCTGGCCGACCACGAGGGCCCAATAGATCTTCTCCATGTCCCGGCTCTGGAACAGGCGGCTGAGGCGTGTGGCGGCGGCCGGGGTGCGCGCGAGCACAATGGCGCCGGAGGTGTCGCGGTCGAGGCGGTGGACGAGACGCGGCCGATGTTCCGAGCCGAAGCGCAGGGCATCGAGCATGCCGTCGAGGTGGCGCTCGGTCTTTGTGCCGCCCTGGACCGCGAGGCCGGCGGGCTTGTTGAGGACGATGATGTCGTCGTCCTTGTAGAGGACGGCTTCCTGCACCATGGCGGCATCGCGGGCCTTGACCGGACGTTCGCCCGGCTTGGCCTTCACACCGGCGTCGCCCAAGGGCGGCACACGGATGATCTGGCCCGGCTCAAGGCGGTGGTTGGCCTTCACGCGCCCGCCGTCCACGCGCACCTGGCCGGTGCGGCATAGCTTCTCCAGGCGGCCGTGATTGACCGTGGGGAAGTGCCGCTTGAACCAGCGGTCCAGCCGCAGGGTGCCGTCGTCGGGGGAGACGGGGATCTGTTGAACACCGCCGCTCATGGGGCACCGCGCGGCGTTACGCGCGAGCACGGGGGGATTTCGCGAGTCGCCCCGCGCGTTTTATCGCGCGAAATACGCGCGAAAATTTCGGAGGGCATTTGGGGGGAATGTAAGGTCATGACGGCGCTATTTTACAGGGGGAATGGGAGTCACGCTGCTGTTCATTTCGCGGCTCAGGTCCCGCCCAATTGCATGGAGGGACCAAGGAGAGGGGGTGGTTGGGGTGTGGTGATGCGGGTTACGGCTCTTCCCCGCCCCCGCTCTTCTTCTCGCGTAGCTTTTGCCAATACGCCAATCGCTTGCTGACCTCGCGCTCAAAGCCGCGTTCGACGGGGCGGTAGAACTGGGTGCGGGGCATGCCGTCGGGGAAATAGTTCTGGCCAGAGAAGCCGTCTTCGGCGCTGTGGTCGTAGGCGTAGCCTTTGCCGTAACCGATGTCCTTCATCATGCGCGTGGGCGCGTTGAGGATGTGCATGGGCGGCATGAGGGAGCCGGTTTCCTTCGCCGCACGCAAAGCTTCGTTGTGGGCCGTGTATGACGCGTTCGATTTCGGTGCGGTGCCGAGATAGATCACCAGCATGGCGATGGCGAGATCGCCTTCGGGCGAACCGAGGCGGTCGTAGGTTTCCCAGGTCGCGATGGCGCTTTGCAGGGCCTGCGGATCGGCCATGCCGATGTCCTCCACCGCGAAGCGCGTGAGGCGGCGCAGGAGATAGGCCGGCGACTCACCGGCATCGAGCATGCGGTGGGTCCAGTAGAGCGCGGCATCGGGATCGGAGCCGCGCAGGGACTTATGCACGGCACTGATAAGGTTGTAGTGGCCTTCGCGGTCCTTGTCGTAGACCGGGGCGCGGCGCTGCACGACCGCGGACATGCCCGCCGCGTCGAGCGGCTGCGCCGGCGTGGGCGAGAGCATGTGAATCTCTTCCGCCAGAGTGAGGATGTGGCGGCCGTCGCCGTCCGCCATCGCGCGCAAGGCGGCGCGGGCGTCAGGGTCGAGCGGCAACGGCTTGCCGGCGTCCGCTTCCGTGCGCACGAGCAACTGTTCCAGCGCTGCATCGTCCAAGCGGCGCAGCACCATCACCTGGCAGCGCGACAGCAATGCGGCATTCAATTCGAAGGACGGGTTTTCCGTGGTCGCACCGACGAGGATGACGGTGCCGTCCTCCACATAGGGCAGGAAACCATCCTGCTGGGCGCGGTTGAAGCGGTGGATCTCGTCCACGAACAGCAGCGTCCCCTGCCCGGCCTTGCGGCGCTTGGCGGCGATGTCGAAGGCTTTGCGCAAATCCGCCACACCGGAGAACACGGCGGAGAGCGGCTGGAAGGCAAGCTTCGTGCCCTTCGCCAGCAGGCGCGCGATGGTGGTTTTGCCGCACCCGGGCGGGCCCCACAGGATCATCGACGACATGCGGCCCGCGGCAAGCATGCGGCCGATGGGGCCTGCGGGACCAAGCAGATGATCCTGCCCTACTACCTCCGACAGATCGCCCGGGCGCAGGCGGTCAGCGAGCGGGCGTGGGCCGTCGGCGACGGCGCTATCCTCGTCCTGCGGTGGCTCGATTCCAGCGAAAAGATCGACCATCAGTTGTTCGGGACCGACATCTTGAGCGCCTGGCCGTTGCGATTGATGGTGATATCCCAGCCGCGCACGGGTTCGTTCAGCGCAGCGGTCACCTGATCCACACTTTTCACCGGGCGTTCGTTGATCTCCCAGATCAAATCGCCGGGCTGCACGCCAAGGCGGGCGGCGATGCTGTTGGCCGAAACCTTGAGCACGATCACCCAGGCCTCGTCCGGCGGCTCGCGGCCGAGTTCTTCGGCAAGCGCGGGATTGAGATTGGCGACCGTGGCCCCGGCAAACGGTTGGCGGCCGGTGAGCGTGGTGGTTTTGCGCGCCGGCAGATCAGGCGGCGCCTGAAGCGCCACCTTGAGTTTCACGGGCGCGCCATCGCGCATCACTTCGATTTCCGCAATCCCGCCGACCGGCAGCGTGGCGATGGTGTAGCGGAGTTCCTGATCCTCATTCACCTCGCGGCCGTTGACGCGGACGACAATGTCGCCGGCCTTCAACCCGGCACGCGCCGCAGGGCCGCTGGGCGCCACGCGGGTGATCGCCACCCCTTGCGGACGGGACAGGCCGAGATTGCGGGCAAGATCGGCGGTGACGGTGGCGCCGGTGGCGCCGAACCAGGCGCGGACCGCGTGGCCTTCTCTCAGGATGCTGGCGACGACCGTGCGCACCATGTCCGATGGGATGGCCAGGCCGATGCCGATGTTGCCGCCGTTGCTGGAGATGATCTGGGTATTGATACCGATCAGGCGGCCGTCGGAGGTGATGAGCGCGCCGCCGGAGTTGCCGGGATTGATCGCCGCATCGGTTTGAATGAAAGAGCTGAAGTCCGCAGTGTTCGAGGCGCTGCGCGACAGGGCGGAGACGATGCCCATGGTGACGGTCTGGCCGACGCCGAAGGGATTGCCGATGGCGAGCACCAGATCGCCGACTTCGACATTGCCAGCGCTGTTCAGGTCCAGGAACGGCAGCTTCTCCTTCACGCCTTGAAGCTGGAGCACGGCGATATCGGAGCGCTGGTCAGACCCGACGAGCTTGGCCTCGAACTCGCGGCGGTCCGAGAGCACGACGCGGATCTCGCTCGCGTCCGCCGCGACGTGATGGTTGGTGACCACGGTGCCGTCGGCGCGCACCAGCACGCCGGAGCCGAGGGACTGTTCCACCCGCTCACGCGACAGGCCGAGCGCTTCCGGGTTGCCGAAGAAGCGGCGGAAGAACGGGTCGTCGAACATCGGCATGCGCTGTTGCACGACCCGCTTGGTGAAGATGTTCACCACCGCCGGGACGGCCTGCTTCACCACGGGCGCGAAGGTGAGCGTGACCTGCTGCTTGGTGCCAGGCACGGCTTTCTCTTGGGCGATGGCGGGGGCGGCCAGGAGGCCGAGGCTGAGGCCAAAGCCGAGGATGACGGACAGGAGGCGATTCACGGGCGGGATACTCGATGGTTGCGGCAGGCCCCGCATATGGGGCGCGCGGGGCGGTTTCGGAAGGGTCCGGCGGCTATTCTAACGGGGTCGACACAGGGCCAGAAGTCCCTGCAAAATCCCAAAAATTAGGGTGTTTTGGGGGTTGCCGGTGTCGATAGATCGCTGTTTTAAAGTGGCCGACTTCCGGGCTTTGGCGAAGCGCAAGCTGCCGGCACCGATGTTCCACTATATCGATGGCGGGTCGGACGACGAAATTGCCCTGCGGCGGAGCACGGAGGCGTTCGCCGATTACGAGCTGATGCCGCGTTTCCTGGTGGATGTGAGCGCCATCGACACCAAGACCAAAGTGCTGGGTACGACCCTGGACTGGCCGGTGTTCCTGTCGCCCACGGGCATGTCGCGGCTGTTCCACCACGAGAAGGAACCGGCGGTGGCGCGGGCGGCGGCGAAGGCCGGCACGCTGTATTCGCTCTCAACGCTGGGCACCACCAGCATCGAGGACGTGGCCAAGGCGAGCGAGGGCCCGAAGATGTTCCAGATATACATCCTGAAGGACCGCAGCCTGACGGAGGAATTCGTCGCACGGTGCAAGGCGGCGAAGTTCACCGCCATCTGCCTGACCGTGGATGCGCCCATGTCGGGCAACCGGGAACGGGATTTCGTGCACGGCATGACCATGCCGCCGAAATTCGGGCTCGCCGACCTGGCGAGTTTCGCGACGCGGTTTTCCTGGTCGTTCCACTTCATGCGCGATCCGGACTTCCGTCTCGCCAATGTGGTGCACAAGGTCGATGCCTTGGGCGGCGGCACCATGCCGCTGATGGAATACATGAACAGCCAGTTCGACCGCACCGTCACCTGGAAGGATGTGGAGTGGCTGCGCAGCAAGTGGGACGGGCCGCTGCTGATCAAGGGGCTGCAGTCGCCGGAGGATGCGCGCAACGCCGTGAAATCAGGCGTGAGCGGCATCATGATCTCCAATCACGGCGGGCGGCAGCTGGAGACCGCGCCGGCGCCGCTGGATTGCATTGCGCCGATGCGCGATGCGGTGGGCGATGCGCTGGAGCTGATCTGCGACGGCGGCATCCGGCGCGGCACGCATGTTGTCAAAGCCTTGGCCCTGGGCGCGAACGCGTGTTCGATCGGTCGCGGGTATCTCTATTCGCTCGCGGCCGGCGGGCAGAAAGGCGTGGAGCGGCAGCTGAAACTGCTGCGCACGGAAGTAGAGCGAGCGATGGTGCTGATGGGCGCGGCAAAGATCAGCGAGATCGACCGCAGCTTCCTTATTGAGCGGCGGCGACGCTGACGGTCGGTGCAGCGATAGGCCGCGCAAAGCGGATGCCGCTATAGATCAAGGCCGCATTGAAGATCGGTTCGCCGGCATTGCCCAGCATGGGGCCGACGATGCTTTGCGGGATCGCCGCGGCGACGAACATGGTGCCGCAGCCCAGGGCGAGCCAGGGGAAGCGGTGTTTCCACCACAGACCGAAGCCGATCAGCATCAGAAGCAAATTGGCACCTATGGCCGCCGCCGGGGAGACGCGCACACCAATGCCGGCATCGGCGGCCGTGCAGGCTTCGGTCGGTGCGACGCGCGTGACCAGGCGCAGCGTTTCCGCGTAGCAGGCCGGGTGAAACTCCACCTGCCAGAGATGCGGCACGTCTTCGCAGATGAAATACACCGCGGCGATGCAGAACAGCGCCATCACCGGCTTCGGCTGCGCCCAGCGGAAGCCGGCGCGGCGCGCGATCATGCCCGCGACAATGAACAAGAGCGGTAGCGTCGTCCAATGCGCGCCGAAGCGGATGTAGGTCATGGCGGTGAGGACCGGGCCCTCGCCGGCGAACCGGCCCATGGCGACCGCAAAGGAGTCGAACCACAGCCCCAGAAGCGGGATCAGGATGAGCAGCAGCATCGTGCTGGGCTGTGCGCGATAGGCGCGCCAGCACCAGACAAGGCAAGCGAAGGCCGCCGCCGCGATGATGAGATACCCGATGGTGACCATGCGCCCTGCCCCCGTGCGGGAAGAGTCTCGCTGAGCGGCGGGGTTTGGACACATCGCTGTTCGTGCGCAACCGCGCAGCGGCGGAGACCACACAGCAAAAAGGGCTGCTATTGCTGACCTCTTTGGTGGTTAGCTGAGTCGACGTGCTAAACGTGCAGCATCGGCACGGCCTTGATGGTCGGCTGGGCGACCGGCTGGCGCGGCGGCGGCGCGGGCACTTTTCTCCACGGTCGCGTTGCTGATGGAGCCGTCGGTCCGACGATCACCGCGAGGATAACGATCTTGGAGGCGGCCTGGGATTGTGCTTGCGGCACGACTGCGACGTTCTCTGCGGATGCCGGCGGAACGGCCGCGGTGGAGAACGCGGCGAAAATCAAAATCCCGATGAAATTGAAACTCATAACGGTAGCCTCGCCGCAGGGGTGGAGATCACATCTGCACCCTCAACGCGCGAAGCCCGGAGCAAGTTAGAGCAATTATCTATTCAGGACCTGGGATCAATCAGGCGAGAGAGCGCATCCAGTCGCGGCGCGCGGACGTCGGGGTGAACCGTGGCCCCTTCGAGCTTGTACTCCATCACCTGCTGACCGTCGTAGCGCGGCCAGGCCGGCAGGCCGGCGCCGGTGGGGGCGCCGGTGGTGGCGAACGCGCGCCATTGGGCGTTCATGGTCTTGGCGATTTTAGTCTCGGCCGCGCCGGAGATGGGCTGCGCAGCGCTGGCGAGGGTGTCGAATACATAGGGCAGTTCTGCCCCGTGGCGGGCGCCCTTCGCCGCTGCCCCGTCGCGCACCACGTCGAACAGATAGAGATAGGTCGGGTGCCCGCTCTTGCGGTGGAAGCGCGCCAGTGCGCGCGCCTGCTGCGTGAACAGGATGTCGCTGGTGAGGTTGTCGATGCGCGTCTGGCCGGTTCCGTAGGTCGGCGCCAGACTCTCCGCCTCCTCCTGAGTCAGCACGCCAGCGATTGTCTTCGCGCTGTTGGTACTGCTCGGGAACTCAAGGCCGTTGGAGCCGAGCAGGAAAGGCACCGGAGCCTCTTTGCCAGCGCGGAATACGGTCCACAAGTCGTCGGCGATGGTCTTGCCGTCGACATAGAAGTTGAGCGTGCTGCCGCCGACACCGGAGTTGTCGACGATCTTGTCCGCGGGAAAGGCGCGCAAGGCGGCGAGATCGGGATTGGTCAAACCCCATTTCGTCACAACCTCGACGCCTTCGGCTTCCGCCGACGGCTGGCCGTCCGGCGCGGGTTTGGAAATGCGGCGGTAGGATTGGCGGCCGTAGCCGGACTCTGAAATCGCCTTATGAAAAAGGCCGCGGGCGGCCGGGGCGATCATGAGGCCATCGACCGATTGTGCGCCGGCGGACTCGCCGAAGATGGTGACGTTGGCGGGATCGCCGCCGAAGGCCGCGATGTTGCGCTTCACCCATTGGAGCGCGGCGATCTGGTCCATGAGGCCGTAGTTGCCCATGGCGCCACCGTCGGCGTTCTCCTGCACCAACGCGGGATGGACGAAGAAACCGAGACGGCTGACGCGATAGTTGATCGACACCAGCACCACGCCGCCTTTTGCAAAGGCGGTGCCGTCGTAGGTCGGCAAGGCCGATGAGCCGGTGACGAGCGCGCCGCCGTAGATCCACACCATCACGGGCAGTTTCTTGGCTTTCACGGGACGCCACACATTGAGCGCGAGGCAATCCTCGCTCATCGTGTCGCGGGGAATGACGGTCTGCGGTGGCTTGCGGACTTCCTGCATGCAAGCGAAGCCGAACTTATCGGCGGCTTTCACCCCGTCCCACTTCGCCGCCGGTTGCGGCGCGCGCCAGCGCAAGTTCCCCACCGGCGGCGCGGCAAAGGGGATGCCCTTGAAGCTCTCGACACCGTCGACGGTGACGCCGGAAAGAAGGCCTGTGTCGATCTTCACCGGGTCCGCGAGGGCCGCAGTCGCGGCGAAAGCCAGGGCGAGCGCGAGCAGACGCATTGCGGCTCCTTAAGACTTCGGATCGACGAGCAGGGACAGGGCGTCGAGGCGGCCTTCGCGCGGATCGACGTTAAGGTAATGCGGCTTGTCGCGAAGGAAGGTCATGATGCCGTGGCCATCGTACTTCGGCCACATCGTGCGGTCCGGCACGGACGGATCGCCCTTGATCGCGAATTCACGCCAGAAGCGGTTCAGAGCGCGTGCACCGTTCTTCTGCGCCTCGTCGGTGACGGGCTTGCCCGCGGTCTCCAGGGTGTTGAACACGTAGCGCAACTCACCGCCATGGGCCACGCCCTTGGTGAGCACGGCATCCTCGGGTGAGGTCAATCCGAAGACATAGAGAAAGGTCGGATGGCCGTTCTTCTGGTGGAGCCGCGCAAGTGCGCGGGCCTGTTGGGTGAAGGTGATGTCGCTCGAAAGATGGAGGTGATAGGCGATGCTGCCGCCGTAGGCCTTGGTCAAGCCCGCATCCGCGCTTTGCGGCACGAGGGCGCGGATGCGCGGATCCTCGTTCGTCGCACCCAGCGGTGACTCCTGGCTGTTGGAGCCGAGGAGGAAGGGCACCGGCGCTTCCTTGTTCTTGCGGAAGGTGTCCCACATGTCTTCGACGATCGTGTGGCCGTCCTGGATGAAGTAGACGAAGAACAAGCCCTTGGTGGTCGCCACCAGGTCGTCCGCGGGAACTTTGCGCAATGTTGCGAGATCGGCTTTCTCCTTGCCCATCATCTTCGCCACGGAAAGGCCTTCGGCTTCGCCGGAGAGCTCGCTGTTGGAACTGGGCTCCTTCAAGTGCACGAACTGGCCGCGGCCGTAGCCCGACTGGGCGATCGCCTTGTGGAACAGACCGCGCGCTTCCGGGGACACCATCAAGCCATCGACCGACAAAGCGCCTGCGCTTTCGCCGAAGATGGTGACGTTGCCGGGATCGCCGCCGAAGGCCGCGATGTTGCGCTTCACCCATTGCAG
This sequence comes from Fidelibacterota bacterium, assembly GCA_947476275.1. Classification (GTDB taxonomy): domain Bacteria; phylum Pseudomonadota; class Alphaproteobacteria; order Rhodospirillales; family Rhodospirillaceae; genus SCTM01. The sequence continues at coordinate 16,782 of CANJPQ010000014.1, read as the reverse complement.
CGCCGCGATCTGGTCCATCAGGCCGTAGTTGCCGAGGCGCCCCTTGTCGGCATTGGCTTTGGTGAGGGCGGGATGGGCGAAGAAGCCGAAGCGCCCCATGCGGTAGTTGATGCTGACGAGTATCACGCCGCCTTTGGCGAAGGTGGTGCCGTCATAGACCGCGAGCGACGAGGCGCCCGTGAGCAGGGAGCCGCCGTGGATCCAGACCATCACCGGCAGGTTCTTGGCGCCGGCTCCTTTTTCGCCCGTGGGCCGATAGACATTGAGGAAGAGACAGTCCTCGCTTTGGTCCTCTCGCGTCACGCCGAAGGCCGGATTGTCGCTGACGTTCTGCATACACGCCTTTCCGAACGTGTCTGCGGCCTTCGTGCCCCGCCACTTGGCCGCGGGCTGCGGCGCGCGCCAGCGCAAGTCGCCGACCGGCGGCGCGGCGTAAGGGATGCCCTTGAAGATTTCCACGCCGTCGGTGGTGACGCCGGACAGAAGCCCGGTATCGATCTTCACCGTTTCGGCGGAGGCCGCCGACGCGAGCAGGCTGAGGGCGAGAAGGAAGGATGTGAAACGCATGGAGACTCCTTACGACTTCGGGCCGACGATCTTGGTCAGCGCGTCGAGGCGGGGGTTGCGCAGATCGGAACCAGCGCTCGCGCCGTCCCTGGTGAACGACATGACGGTCTGGCCGTCGTACTTCGGCCAGGTCGGGCCGGGCGATCCCGTAGCGGCGAAGGCGCGCCAGAGGCCGTTCATGGTCTTTGCGATGGCCGGTACAGGGTCCTGCACCGGCTTCGGCGGCGCGCGAAGGGTGTCGAACACGTAGTGAATATCGGTGGCGTGGCGGGCCCCCTCCCCTTTCGCCGCCGCCGCCGGCGACACAACACCGAAGACAAAGAGGTACGTCGGGCGGCCGTTGGCGCTGTGCAGCCGGGCGATACCGCGGGCATGTTCGCCGAAGGTTGAATCGCCGCCGAGATGGGCGAGGAGTTGCGTCCGGCCGCCGTAGGCCGCTTCGAGCACCGCGTCGTCGGCAGGCGCGATCAGGCTACGAACGGTGGCGGAATTGATATCCACCGGCGGATTTTCCTGGCTGTTGTTGCCGATCATCAACGGCACCGGCGCTTCCTGGCCTTTGCGGAAGGCGTCCCATATGTCCTGAGGCAGGGTCTTGCCGTCCTTGATGAACACGGTGAGCGCGGAGCGTTGCGCGACGACTTGGTCCGCCGGGAGGGCGCGCAACGCGGCTGCGTCTGCAGCTTTTGCGCCGAGGGCTTCCGCGAGATTGACTCCATCCGCATCGGCCTCGGCGGGCGAGAGGTATGCGCCGCGGCCATACCCCGACTGCGAGATGACTTTGTGGAACAGGCCGCGCGCCTCCGGCGACACCATCAGGGTCAACACGGAATAGCCGCCGGCACTTTCGCCGAAGATGGTGACGTTGTCGGCATCGCCGCCGAAGGCCGCGATATTGCGCTTCACCCACTGCAGCGCGGCGATCTGGTCGAGCAGGCCGTAGTTCCCGAAATGAGCGCCGTCGGCCTTATCTTTTTCCAACGCGGGATGGGCGAAGAAGCCCAGCTTGCCGAGGCGGTAGTTGATACTCACCAGGATGACGCCGCCGCGCGCAAACGCAGTGCCGTCATGGATCGGCAGACCGGACGCGCCGTTGGTCAGGCCGCCGCCGTGTATCCACACCATCACCGGCAGCTTTTTCGCCGCGCCCTGTGGCCGGAACACGTTGAGGGTGAGGCAATCCTCGCTCATGGCGTTGGGATTGCCTGTGATGCTGCCTTCGCGCGGGACCTGCATGCAGCCCGCGCCGTAGTCTTCAGCGACTCGCGTGCCCTGCCATGCGGCGGCCGGTTGCGGGGCGCGCCAGCGCAAGGGCCCGACGGGCGGCGCGGCGTAGGGAATGCCTTTGAAGAATTCGACCCGGTTGTGTTCGAGGCCGACGACAAGGCCGGTGTCGAGCTTCACCGGCGCAGTCGGGCTATGGGCCAGCGCCGCGGGAGACCCCGCAAGAGCGATCAGAACAGCGATCAGGCAGCCACGCATGCATCCCTCCCCGGAATAAGGGGGAGGGTAGCAAAAAGGGGCAGCCTGTCGGCTGCCCCTTTTAGATTGGCTCGGAGTGTGGCGTCTTTAGATCTAGACGGGCGCTTCGTCGACCTGCTTGGGCTCAGGCTTCGGACCCGAGTCCAGGCCCTTGGCGTCCAGATCGCGATCGACCAGTTCAATGACCGCCATCGGGGCGGCGTCGCCGTAGCGGAAGCCAGCCTTCAGGATGCGGGTGTAGCCGCCGGCGCGATCCTTGTAGCGCGGCCCGATCACGCTGAAGAGCTTCGCCACCACCGCGTCGTCGCGCAGCTTCGAGGCGGCCAGACGGCGCGCGTGGAGCGTGCCGGTCTTGCCCAGGGTGATGAGCTTCTCGACGTAGGGACGCAGGTCCTTCGCCTTCGGCAGAGTGGTGGAGATCTGCTCGTGCTTCAGCAGAGCGTTGGCGAGGTTCGCGAACAAGGCGCGGCGATGCCCCTTGGTGCGATTGAGCTTACGCGTACCCATTCCGTGACGCATCTTCGTCTCCTATCACTCTGGCCTCGCGCGCGAGACCGATTGCACTGCCCGACGCCCCAAAACGGTACGGCGGGGTGGACCACAGCGGTCCGAAGTCATCTTCGTTCGTCACCCTTGGGGCGAGCCCCGCGGATGACGAGAAAACTAGAACGGCTCTTCGAGCTTCTTGGCCAGCTCTTCGATGTTCTCAGGCGGCCAGTTGGCGATTTCCATGCCGAGGTGCAGGCCCATCTGAGCGAGCACTTCCTTGATCTCGTTGAGCGACTTGCGGCCGAAGTTCGGCGTGCGCAGCATCTCGGCTTCGGTCTTCTGGACCAGGTCGCCGATGTAGATGATGTTGTCGTTCTTGAGGCAGTTGGCGGAACGCACCGACAGCTCGAGTTCATCGACCTTGCGCAGCAGGTTCTTGTTAAACGGCAGTTCGTCGTCGACGCGCTCGGCCAGAGCGGCCTGCGGTTCGTCGAAGTTGATGAACAGCTTCAGCTGGTCCTGGACGATGCGGGCGGCGAGCGCGACTGCGTCTTCCGGCTTCACGGCGCCGTTGGTCTCAACGGTCATCGACAGACGGTCGTAGTCGGTCTGCTGGCCGACACGGGTGTTGTCGACCTTGTAGGCGACGCGACGGACCGGGGAGAAGATCGCGTCGACCGGGATCAGTCCGATCGGATCGTCTTCCTTGCGGTTGTTGACGGCGGCGACATAGCCCTTGCCGGTGTTCACTTCAAATTCGATCGACAGGTTCGCGGCTTCGTCGAGATGGCAGATCACGAGATCCGGGTTCATGATCTCGATGTCGGCCGGGGTTTGGATCTGACCGGCCGTGACCGGGCCCGGGCCCTTGGCCTTCAGGGTCATGCGCTTCGGGCCATCGCCGTGCAGGGTGAGCGCCAGCTGCTTGATATTGAGGATCAAGTCGGTGACGTCTTCGCGCACGCCCGGAACCGAGGAGAACTCGTGCAGGACGCCATCGATGCGGATGGACGTAACCGCCGCACCCTGCAGCGAGGACAGCAAAACGCGACGCAGGGCGTTGCCCAACGTGACGCCGAAACCGCGCTCGAGCGGCTCAGCGACGATAGTCGCCAAACGGCGGTGGTCGTCGCCCGTCTCAACGGCGAGCTTCGACGGCTTGATCATTTCTTGCCAGTTTTTCTGGATCACGGCAGCTGTCCCCATCTCGGGTTTAGTCCTTATGCACGTCAGCCGACGTAACGCGAAGGATGTTCGCGACCGCCGGCTTCGAGCGAATTGAAATCAGACGCGGCGGCGCTTGCGCGGGCGGCAGCCGTTGTGCGGCACCGGGGTCACGTCCTGGATCGACGTCACGGTGAAGCCGACAGCCTGCAACGCACGCAGCGCCGACTCACGGCCCGTTCCCGGACCCTTTACGAGCACCGACAGCACCTTCATGCCATGTTCCATCGCCTTGCGGCCCGCGCTTTCCGCGGCAACCTGCGCGGCGTACGGGGTCGACTTGCGCGAGCCTTTGAAGCCCTGCGCGCCGGCCGAGGCCCACGCGATGGTGTTGCCCTGCACGTCGGTGATGGTGATCATCGTGTTGTTGAAGGTCGCGTTGACGTGCGCGATGCCCGAGCTGATGTTCTTGCGCTCGCGCTTGCGGGCGCGTGGCGCGCCGGCAGCGGGGGCTCCGGAAGCCGCGGGAGCGGCGGCGGCGGTTTCTGCTTTAGCCATGGGATCGTCTTCTCTCGTGCCAGGTGCTTCGGGTCGTGGGCCGCGCGGATCGCGGCCGCGCTCCGTCGATTACTTCGTGACTTTCTTCTTGCCGGCGATCGGCTTCGCCGGGCCCTTGCGGGTACGGGCGTTCGTGTGCGTGCGCTGGCCGTGAACCGGCAGGCCCTTGCGGTGACGCAGGCCCTTGTAACAGCCGAGGTCCATCAAGCGCTTGATGTTCATCGCCACTTCGCGGCGCAGGTCGCCCTCGACGCGGAAGTCGCGGTCGATCGCATCGCGAATACGAATGATCTCGTCTTCGGTCAGCTGATTGACACGACGCGTCGGATCGATGCCAACGCGCTCAACGATCTGCGCCGCATTGGTCGGGCCGATGCCGTAAATGTAGCGGAGGGCAATCACCACCCGCTTGTTCGTCGGTAAATTAACGCCAGCGATACGTGCCAAGGCGCGTACTCCTTGTTGAACTCTAAAGTTGTAAGTTGGGGGCCTCGGCAACCCGAAAAGCGCGCCATTATAGGCAGTTAGCTTTCCGAGTCAACGCACCCTCAACGCCCTAAGATGGCCTCCAAATCGGCCGTAACCACACTCATATCCCGGTCGCCGTCCACCACCTTCAGAAGCCCCTGGCCCTCGTAGTAGGGCAGCAGCGGGGCCGTCTGGGCGTGGTAAGCCGCCAGCCGGGCCTTCACCGTCTCCGCGTTGTCGTCGGCGCGCCGGCTGAACTCCGCACCGCCGCACACATCGCAAACCCCCGCCTTCTTGGGGGTCTTAAACGTATCGTGATAGCCCTCGCCGCACGCCTTGCAGGTGAAACGGCCGGTGATACGGGTCACCAGCTTTTCGTCCGGAACCTGCACTTCGATCACGGAATCGAGCTTAATTCCCTTTGACTTCAACAACTTATCTAGCGCTTCCGCCTGCGGAATAGTGCGCGGGAAGCCATCGAGAATAAATCCGGTCGCACAATCCGCCTGATCGATCCGCTCGGCGATCAACCCCACCATAATTTCGTCGGACACCAGCTTTCCGGCGTCCATCACCGTCTTCGCCTGCTTCCCAATCGGCGTTCCGGCACTCACGGCGGCGCGGAGCATGTCGCCGGTGGAGAGTTGCGGAATCCCGTAGCGCTCCTGGATGCGCTTTGCCTGGGTCCCCTTCCCGCCCCCGGGAGGACCCATGAGAATGAGCCGTTTCGCCATCGCCCCTACTTGCGGCCCCGCAGCCGCGATTTCTTCAGCAGGCCCTCATACTGGTGGGCAAGAAGGTGCCCCTGGATCTGCTGCATGGTGTTGAGCACGACGTTCACAACGATCATGAGGCTGGTGCCGCCGAAGTAGAACGGCACCGACAAACGCGAGATCAGAATTTCAGGCAACAGACAGACGATGATGAGGTAGATGCCGCCAACGGTCGTGAGGCGGGTGAGCACGTAGTCGATATGTTCGGCCGTGTTCTTGCCGGGACGGATCCCGGGGATGAAGCCGCCGAACTTGCGCAAGCTTTCCGCGGTCTCGGTCGGGTTGAACATCACGGCGGTGTAGAAGAAGCCGAAGAACACGATCAGCACGGAATAGAGCACGAGGTACAGCGGCTGGCCGCGGCCGAGCAGCACGCCGATGGTGTTCAAGATGCCCTCGCCCGAGCCCTTCTGCTGGAAGCCGGCAATGGTGAGCGGCAGGAGCAGCAAGGAACTCGCGAAGATCGGCGGAATGACGCCGGCGGTGTTGATCTTCAGCGGCAGGTGCGAGCTTTCGCCGCCGAACACCTTATTGCCTTGCTGTCGCTTCGGGTACTGGACGAGCACGCGACGTTGGGCGAGTTCCACAAACACGATGAAGGCGATCACGGCAACGGAGCCGAGGCCGAGGAAGATGATGACGAACGGCGAGATGGCGCCGGTGCGGCCTAGTTCGAGGGTGTTGGCGATCGCGCCGGGGATCCCGGCGACAATGCCCGCGAAAATCAGGAGCGAGATGCCCTGGCCGATGCCGCGTTCGTTGATCTGTTCGCCCAGCCACACCAGGAACATGGTGCCGCCGACCAGCGTGATCACCGTGGTGAACTTAAAGAATACGCCGGGATTCATCACGGCCAAGGCGCCGTTGGTGCCGGTGGCGGACTCAAGCCCCGAGGCGATGCCCAAGGCCTGCAGGCCAGTGATCGCGACGGTGAGATAACGGGTGTACTGGTTGATCTTGATGCGGCCCGACACGCCCTCTTTCTTCATGTTCTCGAGGGCGGGATTCACCGACGACATGAGCTGGAGGATGATCGACGCCGAGATGTACGGCATGATGTTGAGCGCGAAGATGCTCATGCGCGACAAAGCGCCGCCGGCGAGCACGTCGAACATGCCCAGCACGCCGCGGCTCTGCGTCTTGATGATGTCGGCCATCACAGCGGGATCGATACCCGGCAGGGTGATGAACGTGCCCATGCGGTAAACGATCAGCATGCCGAGCGTGTACCAGATACGGCGCTTCAGTTCGGTCGCCTTCGAAAAGACGCCGAGATTGATATTCGCAGCCAACTGGTCGGCAGCAGAAGCCATACCCGTCTCCAAAATGCGCACAAGCCGCGGGAAGACACCCCGTCTGGGGACCTTCCTTACCGCGGCTCGCGGCTTAACCTATTCAACTCTGCGCTACCGCATTCACGCGGCAACGCAAACCCCGCTTAAGCGCGCGAGGCCTTCTTCTCAGCGGCCTTTTTCGAGCGTTCGGCGCGCTTGGTCGGCGCCTTCTTGCCCTTCAACGGAGCCGCCGCATGCGCCGCGGCCTTCTCGGCCAACAGCAGCTTCACGCTGCCGCCGGCCTTCTCCACTGCGGCGAGCGCGGTCTTGGTCGCGCCAGCGACTTCGATGGTGAGCTTCGCCTTCAGTTCGCCGTCGCCGAGCAGACGCACGCCGTCTTGCGCACGGCGCAGGATGCCGGCTTCCACCAAGCTTTCCGCGGTGATCGTCTTGGACGGATCGAGACGCTTGCTGTCCACCGCAGCCTGCAGATTGCCGACGTTGATGGGCACGTACTTCTTGCGACCGATCGAGGTGAACCCGCGCTTTGGCAAGCGGCGGAACAGCGGCATCTGGCCGCCTTCGAACCCGTTCACGGCAACGCCGGTGCGTGCCTTCTGACCCTTTACGCCGCGGCCCGAGGTCTTGCCGAGGCCGGAACCGATACCGCGACCGAGCAGCTTGGGGGTCTTAGTCGAGCCCGCGCGCGGGCGCAATTCATTGAGTTTCATTTGCTTCGTCCTTCACGCCGCACCCTGTTCAGCGGCGCCCCCTTATCGGAAGCCTCCGCCCCTACATGGGGTGTGGATCAGCCTTCGTCCACAGTGACGAGGTGCTTAACCGCATTGATCATGCCGCGCACCGCCGGGGTATCTTCCAGGGTGGAGGTGCGACGGATCTTGTTAAGGCCGAGACCGATCAGGGTCCCGCGCTGGGAGGCGTAACGCCCCGCCGCGCTATGAACCTGAGTCACGGTCACGGTCTTCTTCTCAGACGCTTTCTTCTTCGCAGCCATCGGACTTAGGCCTCCTTAGCGGCTTCTTTGGCCGGTTCTTCACGGCGACCGACGATCTCGGCGACCTTCTTGCCGCGCTTGGTAGCAACTGCGCGCGGCGAGGTCATGCTCTTGAGAGCAACCAGGGTGGCCTTCACCATGTTGTGCGGGTTGTTGGACCCGACGCTCTTCGAGACGATGTCCTGAATGCCCATGGTTTCGAACACAGCGCGCATCGGACCGCCGGCGATGATGCCGGTACCGGCCGGAGCGGCACGCAGGATGACTTTACCGGCGCCGAAGCGGCCGTAGAGATCGTGATGCAGCGTGCGGCCTTCGCGCAGCGGCACCTTGAACATCTGGCGCTTCGCGGACTCGGTCGCCTTGCGGATGGCTTCCGGCACTTCACGCGCCTTGCCCGAACCGAAGCCGACGCGGCCCTTGGCATCGCCCACGACAACAAGCGCTGCGAATGCGAAACGACGTCCGCCCTTCACCACCTTGGCGACGCGGTTGATGTGAACGAGCTTGTCGATGAACTCATCGCCGCCGCGCTCTTCGCGACCGCCGCGCTCACCGCCGCGATTATCGCGCTCGCCGCCGCGTCCGCGACCGCGTCCGCCTTCGCGCTCGCCACCGCGACCACCGTCGCGCTCGTTACCGCCTGTCGGAGTCCGTGCCATATGCGTATTCCCTTAGAACTGCAGTCCGCCCTCACGGGCGGCGTCGGCGAGAGCCTTGATACGGCCATGGAACATGTAAGATCCGCGGTCGAACACGACCGACGTCACGCCGGCCTTCATCGCGCGTTCCGCCACCAACTTACCGACGGCTGCCGCGGTTTCCTTGGTCAGCCCCTTCACCTTGCCCTTGAGCTCGGTATCGATGCTGGAGGCGGAGGCAAGCGTCTTGCCTTCTGCGTCGGCGATGACCTGGGCATAGATGTGCTTGCCCGAACGGTGCACCGACAGGCGCGGACGGCCATGCGCCGCGGCCTTGACCGCAAAACGCGTGCGAACGCGACGACGGTTGGTTGATTTGTATGTGCTGGACATGTCGGGCCCTTACTTCTTCTTGCCTTCTTTGCGCAGGATCGTCTCATCCGAGTACTTGATGCCCTTGCCCTTGTACGGCTCCGGCCCCTTGAAACTGCGGATGTTCGCGGCCACCTGGCCAACGCGCTGACGATCAGCGCCGGTGATTTCGATTTGCGTGGGTGTCGGCGTCTTCACGTCGATGCCCTCAGGCACCACGAAGTTCACGTCATGGGAGAAGCCCAGGCTCAGGTTGAGCTTCTTGCCCTGGGCCGCAGCCTTCAGACCGACGCCGTTGAGATCGAGCGTCTTCTTGTAGCCCTGGCTGACGCCCTTCACCATGTTGTTGATGAGGGCGCGCGTGGTGCCCCAATGGGCGCGTGCGCGCTTGGTTTCGGACCGGGGCTTCACCGACACTTTGCCGTCTTCGATCGTCGTGTCGACTTCGCTGGAGACGTCCAGCTTCAGTTCACCGAGCTTACCCTTCACGGCCAGCAGCTTGCCGTTGAGAGTGACGGTGACGCCTGACGGGACGACAACCGGGTTTTTACCTACGCGCGACATATTTCGCTTCCTTAACCGCCCCGGCCCACTGACCGGGTTTGAATTAGAAGATCTGGCAGAGCACTTCGCCGCCGACGTTCGCCTGCCGGGCCTCTTGGTCCGACATGACGCCGCGCGGCGTGGACAGGATCGAGATGCCCAGGCCGTTGTAGACCTTCGGAAGGTCCTTGATCTTCGCGTACACGCGACGTCCCGGCTTGGAGACGCGGGTGATCTCGTTGATCACGGGCTCGCCTTCGTTGTACTTGAGCTCGACCTTGATCTCGTCGATGCCGGTGCGCACTTCGTAGCGCTCGAAGCTACGGATATAGCCTTCGCGCTCCAGCACCTTGAGGAGGTTCTCGCGCAGCTTAGAGGCCGGCGTGGTGATGACGGATTTGCCGGCCCGCTGTCCATTACGGATGCGGGTTAGCAAATCGCCCAAGGGATCTGACATAGACATTGGGGCGGTGTCTCCTTACCAGCTCGACTTGACCATGCCGGGGATCTGACCTTTAGAGGCCAGCTCCCGCAGCTTGTTACGGGCCATCTTGAATTTGCGATACACGGCGCGCGGGCGGCCGGTGAGTTCGCAGCGATTACGGATCCGCACCTTCGCGGAATTGCGCGGCACCTGGGCCAGCTTCAGAACGGCGGCGAAGCGATCTTCATCGTTCGTCTCCTTGTTCATGATGATGGCCTTCAGCTTGGCGCGCTTGGGCGTGAGCGACTTGTTGAGCCGCGTACGGTTCTTGTTGCGCTGGACGGTTGAGGTCTTTGCCATGGGGTCCTGTCCCGTTACTTCTGAAACGGCACGTCGAAGCCTTCGAGAAGCGCGCGCGCTTCCTCGTCGGTCTTTGCCGTCGTGCAGATGGTGATGTTCATGCCACGGACCTTGTCGATCTTGTCGTAGTTGATCTCCGGGAACACCAGCTGTTCCTTGAGGCCCATGTTGTAGTTGCCGGCGCCGTCGAAGCTCTTGCCCGACACGCCGCGGAAGTCGCGGATGCGCGGCATGGCAACGTTGACCAGGCGGTCGAGGAACTCGTACATGCGCTGCTTGCGCAGGGTGACGGAGCAACCGACGATCTGGTTCTCGCGCAGCTTGAAGTTCGCGATCGCCTTGCGGGATTTCGTGATCACCGGCTTCTGGCCGGCGATGGCGGTGAGATTGTCGACCGCGCCTTCGATCTTCTTCTTGTCCTGAGACGCTTCGCCGACGCCCATGTTGATGACGATCTTGGTCAGACGCGGAACCTGCATCGGATTGGCGTACTGAAACTTCTCCGTCAGGCTCTTACGCACGACTTCGTCGAAATGCTTTTGCAAACGCGTCATTGCCGTCGTCCTTATTGATCGATGACTTCGCCGGACCGGCGCGCAACGCGCACCTTGCGGCCGTCTTCGAGGGTCTTGAACCCGATCCGGGTCGCCTTGTTTTCCTTCGGGTCGAGATGGGCAACGTTGGACGCGTGGATCGACGCTTCCTTCTCGATGATGCCGCCGTTCGACGCCTGCGAAGCGCGGGTGTGGCGCTTCACGATATTGATGCCCTGCACGACCACGCGGTTTTCGCGCGGCAGCGCCTTGACGACTTCGCCGGTGCGGCCCTTGTCGCGGCCGGTGAGGACGATGACCTTATCGCCCTTCTTGATCTTGAGCTTGGCCATCACAACACCTCCGGCGCCAGCGAAACGATCTTCATGAACTTCTTGCCGCGAAGCTCACGGGTGACCGGCCCGAAGATACGGGTGCCGATCGGCTCGCCCTGCTTGTTGATCAGCACGGCGGCATTGCGGTCGAAGCGGATGGAGGTGCCGTCCTGACGACGCAGCTCCTTCGCGGTGCGCACGATCACGGCGCGGTGCACGTCGCCCTTCTTCACGCGGCCGCGCGGGATCGCGTCCTTCACGGACACGACGATAATGTCACCAATGGCGGCGAAACGGCGCTTCGAGCCGCCCAGCACCTTGATGCACATAACGCGCTTGGCCCCGGAGTTATCCGCGACGTCCAAATTGCTCTGCATCTGAATCATGACGTACGTCCTTTAGTGGGTTGAGACAGCGGGGCTTTTCAGCCTTCGTCCGTCACCAGTTCCCAGGTCTTGTTCTTCGAGATCGGGCGGCATTCGCGGATACGCACGACGTCGCCGATCTTGCGCGTGTTGGCTTCATCGTGGGCCGAATACTTTTTCGATTTGCGGATGAACTTCTTGTAGATCGGATGCATCAGGCGGCGCTCGACGCGCACGACGATGGTCTTGTCCTGCTTGTCGGACACAACCACACCCTGGAGAATTCGCTTCGGCATTGTTCCGTTTCCTTACGCTTGGGCGCGCTTTTCGGTGAGGATCGTCTTGATCTGAGCGATCTCACGACGCACCACACTCACCTGAGCGGTGTTCGCAAGCTGCCCGGAAGCCTTCTGGAAGCGCAGATTGAACTGCTCCTTCTTTAGCTCCGAGAGACGGCCTTCGAGTTCGTCGTTGCTCTTGCCGCGCAAGTCTTGTGCTTTCGCCATTGCCTTACCCTCTTAACCGATGCGGGCGATCATCTTGGTCTTGATCGGCAGCTTGGCGGCGGCGAGGGTGAAACCTTCGCGCGCAGTCGCCTCGTTGACGCCATCGACCTCGAACATGATCCGGCCCGGCTTAATCCGGCACACCCAGAACTCCGGTGTACCCTTACCTTTACCCTGGCGGACTTCGGCCGGCTTCTTCGACACCGGAACGTCCGGGAAGATGCGGATCCACACGCGGCCCTGGCGCTTCATGAAGCGGGTGAGCGCGCGGCGGGCGGCTTCGATCTGACGCGCGGTCACGCGCTCAGGTTCCAAAGCCTTCAGGCCGAAGGAGCCGAAGTTCAGGGCAGTGCCGCCCTTCGAATTGCCGTGGATACGGCCCTTGAAGGCTTTGCGGTACTTCGTGCGTTTTGGCTGCAACATGGTCGTTCAATCCATTCCGGTCGCGTAAAGCCGTGATTAGGAGCGCGGCTGCGCGGCTTGAGTCTGGTCACCCAGACGCTTGTCCTGGGCCATCGGGTCGTGCTCGAGGATCTCGCCCTTGAACACCCACACCTTCACGCCGCAAGCGCCGTAGGTGGTGAAGGCGGTGCCTTCACCGTAGTCCACGTCGGCGCGCAGGGTGTGCAGCGGCACGCGGCCTTCGCGATACCACTCGGTGCGTGCGATTTCCGCGCCGCCCAGGCGGCCGGCGCAGGTGATGCGGATTCCTTCGGCGCCCAAACGCATCGCGGCCTGCACGGCGCGCTTCATGGCGCGGCGGAACGCCACGCGGCGCTCGAGCTGCTGGGCGATGTTTTCGGCGACCAGGGTCGCGTCGATTTCCGGCTTACGGATTTCGACGATGTTCAGGTTCACTTCGCTGCCCGTCATCTTCTGGAGTTCCTTGCGGATCACCTCGATGTCGGCGCCCTTCTTGCCGATCACCACGCCCGGGCGGGCGGTGTGAATGGTCACGCGGGCCTTCTTGGCGGGACGCTCGATGATGATCTTCGAGACGCCGGCCTGAGCCAGCTTTTCCTTCAGGTATTCGCGGATCGCCAGGTCTTCATGCAACAGCTTGCCGTAGTTGGCTTTGGTTGCGTACCAGCGGGAGTCCCACGTGCGGTTGATGCCGAGGCGCAGACCGACGGGATTTACTTTTTGACCCATTAGGCGGTCTCCCCCTTCTCACTCTTCTCACGCACGATGATGGTGAGATTGCTGAATGGCTTTGTGATGCGACCGACGCGGCCGCGGGCGCGCGGGCGCCACCGCTTCATGACGATGCCCTTGCCGACATACGCCTCGGAGACGACCAACTGATCGACGTCGAGCTGATGGTTGTTCTCGGCATTGGCGATCGCGGACTCGAGCACCTTGCGGACGTCTTCGGCGATACGCTTCGGCGAGAACGACAGCTGGGCGAGCGCCGCACCGGCGGACTTGCCGCGGATCGACTGCGCCAGGAGGTTGAGCTTGCGCGGGCTGATGCGGATCGACCGGGAGTGGGCCCGGGCTTCCGTATCGCCGACGCGACGTGGGGTGGCTTTCTTGCTCATGGACTAACCCTTCGATCCCGGAGACGCGGACGCCTTCTTGTCGCCGGAGTGACCGTGGAAGGTCCGCGTCGGCGAGAACTCGCCGAACTTGTGACCAACCATGTTCTCCGTGACCATCACGGGCATGTGCTTGTGACCGTTGTGCACGCCGAACGTCAGTCCGACGAACTGCGGCAGGATGGTCGAGCGGCGCGACCAGATCTTGATCACTTCATTGCGGCCCGAAGCGCGGACTGTCTCTGCCTTCTTCAGCAGATAACCGTCGACGAAAGGACCCTTCCAAACGGAACGTGCCATGTGCGTTTCCCTTAGGATTTCTTGGCGAGATGACGGCTGCGCACGATCAGGCGCTGCGTCTTCTTGTTGGTGCGTGTGCGCTTGCCCTTCGTCGGCTTACCCCACGGGGTCACCGGATGACGGCCGCCCGAGGTCTTGCCTTCGCCGCCGCCCAACGGGTGATCGACGGGGTTCATGGACACACCACGCTGGTGGGACTTGAACCCCATCCACCGCATGCGGCCGGCCTTGCCGAAGTTGATGTTCTGGTTGTCCGGGTTGGACACCGCACCGATGGTGGCGACGCATTCGCCGCGCACGATGCGCACTTCGCCGGACGACAAGCGCACCTGAGCGTAGCCGGAGTCCTTACCGACGAGCTGGGCGTAGCAGCCGGCCGAGCGGGCGATCTGACCGCCGCGGCCGAGCTTCAGCTCGATGTTATGCACGATCGTGCCGACCGGCATGTTCTTCATGGGCATGGTGTTGCCCGGCTTGATATCGGCGGTATCGGCGGTGGAGATCACCTTGTCGCCGGCCTTCAGGCGCTGCGGCGCCAAGATGTAGGCCAGTTCGCCATCTTCGTACTTGATCAGCGCGATGAACGCGGTGCGATACGGATCGTACTCCAGGCGCTCGACCGTCGCGGCAACATCACGCTTCTTGCGCTTGAAGTCGATCAAGCGATAGCGGCGCTTGTGACCGCCGCCCATGAAACGGCTGGTGATCTTGCCGGAGTGGTTACGGCCACCCGTTGAATGCATGCCCTCGGTCAAGGACTTGACCGGCTTGCCCTTGTGCAGGTCGCTCCGGTCCACCAGGACCGTGCCGCGCAGGGACGGCGTAACCGGATTGAATGTCTTCAATGCCATAACTTAAAGCCCCGTCGTCACGTCGATCGACTGGCCTTGTGCCAGCGTCACGAACGCCTTCTTGATATCGCTGCGGCGGCCCGGACGACCGCGGAAGCGCTTCAGCTTGCCCTTCGCGATCAGGGTGTTCACGGCCAGCACGCTGACATTGAACAACTTCTCGATCGCGGTCTTGATCTCCGGCTTGGTGGCCGAGAGCGGCACGCGGAACACCACCTGATTGTGCTCGGACACCAAGGTGCCCTTTTCGGTGATGAGCGGTGCGCGGATCAGGTCGTACATCGCCGGATCGACGGCGGTGGACTTGTCGGCCGTCTTGGCCTTCTTCGGTGCCTTGCTCATTTCAGGCGCTCCTCGAGCTTCGCAACCGCATCCTTGGTCAGCACCAAGGTGTCGCGGCGGAGGATGTCGTACACGTTCGCACCCGCGGAGGGCAGCACGTCGACATTCATGATGTTGCGGGCGGCCTTCGCGAAACCTTCGTTCACTTCGGCGCCGTCGATGATCAGGACGCGACCCCAGCCGAGCTTCTTGAACTGAACGGCGAGGTCCTTGGTCTTCGCGGACTTGCCGACGCTGTCGATCACGACCAGCTTGCCGTCCTTCGCCTTGGACGACAGCGCACTGATCAGGCCGAGACGACGGATCTTCTTCGGCAGGTCGTGGGCGTGGCTGCGGACCACCGGTCCAAAGATGATGCCGCCGCCGCGATGCTGGGTCGACTTGCGCGAACCCTGACGGGCCGAGCCGGTTCCCTTCTGGCGGAACGGCTTCTTCGTGGTGCCGTGCACTTCCGGACGGATCTTGGCCTTGTGGGTGCCGGCTTGGCGCTTGGCGAGCTGCCAACGCACGACGCGCTGCAGGATGTCGCCACGCACTTCGGCGCCGAAGATGTCGTCGGAGAGGTCGAGATTGCCGACGCTCTTGGCGTCGAGAGAGATGATGTCCGCTTTCATGACGGCGCTATTCCTTCTTGGCCTTCAGACCGGCCGGAACCGGCGCGTCCTTGTGAGCAGCCTTTTTCACCGCGTCGCGCACGAGCACATAAGCGCCGTCGTGACCCGGGACAGCGCCCTTGATGAAGATGTAGCCCTTGTCGTCGTCAACGGAGACGACTTCCAGGTTCTGGGTGGTGACGCGTTCGACACCGAGATGGCCCGCCATCTTCTTGCCTTTGAACACGCGGCCCGGATCCTGACGCTGACCGGTCGAACCATGTGAACGGTGCGACACAGACACGCCGTGGGTGGCTTCAAGACCGGCGAAGTTCCAGCGCTTCATGACGCCGGCAAAACCCTTACCGATCGTGGTGCCGGTGACGTCGACCTTCTGGCCGGCGATGAAGTGCGAGGCGGCCAGTTCGGCGCCGACTTCGATCAGGCCCTGCTCGTCGACGCGGAACTCAACGACCTTGCGCTTCGGCTCGATCTTGACCTTCGCGTACTGGCCCTTGAGCGGGCGGCTGGTGCGCTTGGCCTTGCGGGTGCCGATGCCGAGCTGAAGGGCGACGTAGCCGTCCTTCTCCTTGGTGCGCTGACCGACGACCTGAAGGTTATCGATCTTCAGCACGGTGACAGGCACGTGGCTGCCATCCGCGATGAACACGCGGGTCATTCCAACTTTTGTAGCGACTAATCCGGTACGCATGACAGTTACCTTCGTTTCGATCTGTCGCTTAGAGCTTGATCTCGACGTCGACGCCGGCGGCCAGGTCGAGCTTCATCAAAGCATCGACGGTCTGCGGCGTCGGATCGACGATGTCGAGCAGACGGCGGTGGGTGCGGATCTCGAACTGTTCGCGCGACTTCTTATCGACGTGCGGCGAACGGTTGACGGTGAACTTCTCGATCCGCGTCGGCAGAGGAATCGGACCCCGCACCTGTGCGCCCGTGCGCTTCGCAGTGCTGACGATCTCCTTCGTGGACTGATCGAGCACGCGGTGATCGAACGCCTTCAGGCGGATGCGGATGTTTTGGCTATCAATCATGGCCCAATACCCTGTTTAGCGCGGTCTCAAAAGGAACCGGCATCCCTCCCAGGAGGGATGCCGGCCTATTATTCTTCTTACTCGACGATCTTTGCGACGACGCCCGACCCGACGGTACGGCCGCCTTCGCGGATGGCGAAGCGCAGGCCTTCGTCCATCGCGATCGGCGCGATCAGGTTGACCTGCATCTGGATGTTGTCGCCCGGCATCACCATTTCCGTGCCCGCCGGCAGTTCG
>CANJPQ010000013.1 GCA_947476275.1 Fidelibacterota bacterium | reverse complement strand
GAACGGCGTCACGTTGTTCCAAGGCCGCTTCCTCGATTCGTTGAAATCAAACCGGCGGCGGGCGGGATAAGTTATGAGCGACGCCGCCACACAGAACACCGAGACGCTGACCAATCCGCTGGGGCAGAGCCATGAGACGCGCCTGCTCGGCGGCAACGGCGCGGGGAAGACCACGACCATCATGATGCTGCTGGGGCTGTTGCTACCGACCTCCGGCACCGCGCGCATCCTCGGGCACGACATGGCGACCGCGCGACACCGCGCCTTGCCGGCGATGAACTTCTCCTCCCCCTATGTCGATCTGCCCGGTGCCTTGTCGGTGCGTGAGAACTTGCACGTGTACGGGAAGCTTTACGGCGTTGCCGACCTCGCCGCACGCATGGCGGCGCTGCGTGACCTGTTGCAGCTGGGCGAGGTGATGGATCGCGAAGTCACCAAACTTTCCGCCGGGCAGAAAACCCGTCTCGCGTTGGCCAAGGCGCTGATCAACGAGCCCGCGGTGCTGATCCTGGACGAGCCGACCGCGTCGCTCGATCCCGATACCGGCGATTGGGTGCGCAGCATCCTGCTGCAGTATGCGCGTGAGCGCGGCGTGACCATCTTCCTCGCGTCCCACAACATGACCGAGGTGGAACGACTGTGCGATGACGTACTGGTCATGCGCGACGGTCGTCTGCACGACCAGGGTACGCCTACCGCGCTGATCGCTCGCTACGGCCGGGAGACCTTGGAAGAGGTATTCCTGGACATCGCCCGCGGCCGGGAGCGCGCGTCATGAATGCCTCTCGTATCGGCGCGATGGTCATGCGGCATGTTTACGTCATGCGCCGCTCGCCGATCCGTATCGTCGAGCTGTTCTATTGGCCGTTCATGAACATGCTGGTGTGGGGTTTCATCGCCACATACCTGCGCGGCCCCGCCTTCGGCGTGACGCAAGCCATGGGTATTTTCCTGGGCGCGGTGATCCTGTGGGAGATCCTGATCCGCTCCAACATGGGCATGACCCTGTCGTTCGTGGAGGAACTGTATTCACGGAATTTGGGCCACCTGTTCGTGAGCCCGTTGCGGCCGCTCGAACTGGTGACTGCCTGCCTCGTGGCCAGCGCGCTACGCACGCTGATCGGCGTGGTGCCGGGCGTCATCCTGATGCCCCTGCTGTTCGGTTATTCGGTGCTGAGTATCGGACCGACGTTGGCGTTGTTCTACCTGCTGCTGTCCGTGTTCGGGTGGTCGTTCGGGATGCTGGTGATGGCCATTCTGATCCGCTGGGGCTTGGCGGCGGAGGGATTCGCCTGGGCGTCCATGTTCGTGTTCATGCCGATCGCGGGCGTGTACTACCCGGTATCGGCGCTGCCCGCTTGGCTGCAGCCGGTGAGTTGGTGCCTGCCGACGGCTTACGTTTTCGAGGGCATGCGCGCCCTTGTGATCGACGGACAGGTGCGCTTCGATTACCTGGCGGCGGCCCTTGGGCTGGACCTAGTCTACCTCGCGCTGGGGATAGGTGTATTCATGGCCATGTTCCGCGTTGCCCGGCGCAAGGGCTTGCTCCTTAACGCGGGTCAGTAGACTCTTCCGCTTGCCACAGTGCCGACACGGTTCCCTCTTAGGGTGAATCCGGTGTTAACTTTTGGCGACTCCTCCCCACACGACGAGGCCCTGACATGACGATTTCCCGCCGCTTGATCCTTTCCGCACCGGTGGCGTTGCTGCCCACCTACGCCTTTGCGGCCGATGACGCATCCAAGGACGTGCTGAAGGCGCGCCGCGTGATCGACGACGCTTCCTACACCGTCGAAGGCGTACGCGAGGAGACCGCGCGCTCCGGGGAGCTCGACAATCTGCTGCTGGAAGCGGTCGGCGTGCTGATCATTCCGAAATTCTACAAGGCCGGCTTCATCATCGGCGGCGCCTACGGCGACGGCGTGTTGATCGGCAGCTTGCCGAACGGCGACTTTAGCGACCCGGCGTTCTATCGCATGACAGCAGGGTCGATCGGCTTGCAGATCGGGATGCAGTCCTCCGCCATGGTGTTCGTCATCCGCACCGAGAAGGGCATGTCCGCGGTGCTGAACGACGAGTTCAAACTCGGCGCCAATGTCGGCATCGCAATCGGCACCGTCGGTGCCGGCGCCGAAGCAGCGACGACGACCCACGTCGGCCAGGACATCGTCGCCTATTCCACCAACGCAGGACTGTTCGCCGGCGGATCGTTCGAGGGCGCGGTGATCAAGCCGCGCAAGGATTGGAACGCTGCGGTGTACGGCCTCGAGGCGGATCCGCGCGCGATCGTCCAACGCGGCGGCCTGCGCGCGGCAATGAACCTGAAGGACGCGCTGATGCGCACCCGCACGGCACGCGCCAACCAAAGGGGCAGCGCCCCGCAGCAGCAACCCGCCGCGTCGGCGGCTCCGTCGGCGAACTACGCACCCCCACAACCGGAGACCACGGCCCCGGCCGGTGCGCCGATCAGCCGCGAACCGCTGTCGGCGCCCGTGAATCGTTAGCGCGTTTTATCCTTAGTCGCTAATTTGTCGCGGTGTTGAACGCTGCGGGCGCGGGCTGCGCGATGGCAGTGCCTTCGCGCGTAACCTGCATGATCGCAAAGCCGCGCTGCGATAGGCCGTTCGGCAGGAAACGGAAAATGCCGTCCACGCCGGCGAAGCCGCTCGCCGCGGTCAGCGTTTCCGCGGAGAACGGGCGCGCCATGCCGGAGTGCGCCAAAGCCGCTGCAAGCGCCACCGCATCGTAGCCGTGGGAGGCGAGTGTGGGCGGGGCGGCACCGTAGAGCTCACGATAGCGCGCGAAGAACTGTCGATTGCCGTCCGGCGAGGGGGCGGGAAACACGCCGCCGATGAGCGCCGGTTCGCGCCCCAGACCCGGCTGGTTCCACAACAACGTGCCCAAGAGCTGCACCTTGCTCGGATCGATATCGTAGAACGGCAGAAGCGCTGCCGTGCGTGTGAGGCGCGCGCCTTGCTCGGGCACCAGGATCGCATCGAAATCGACATCGCCGAAGGTGTCGGCCTTCTCCAGGCTCTTGAGTGCGGCTTTGGAGGCGTCGTCGGTCTTACTGGCAAGCTTGCTCTTTTCCACCGCGAGCGCGCGTTTGCGCGTATCGAAATTGCCGATCTGCTTGATAACCTGGTCGATATTGCCGGCCTGGGCTGTGTAGATGCCGATCTTGCTGAAATCCACGCCGGGCGCGTGTTTCTTGAAGGCTTCGACCACTGCGGTGCCGTAGGCGGTATCGGGCGCCAGGATCGCGAAACGTTCGCGGCCTTGGGCACGGGCATAGCTCAGGATTTGGCGGACTTGTTCATCCACCGTGAAGCCCATCACATAGACATTGTTGCCGGCGATGGTGGGATCGGTGGAGAAGGTGACGACGTTGATGCCGCTGGCCGCAGCCGTCGCACCGGCCGTCTTGGCATCGGCGGCGAACACCGGCCCGAGGATGATCTGTGCGCCTTCGCCGATCGCCTTCGCGGTGACGCGGGCGGTTTCATCCGGCGTGCCTTGGGTATCGTAGATCTGGAGCACGAAGCGTTCGTCGGCGACGTCGAACAGGGCCATTTGGGCGGCATTCACCAGCGCCTGGCCGAGGGCCGCGGATTGCCCCGACAAGGGCACGAGAAGCGCCGCACGCATTAATCCCGTCGACGCGGGCGCCGGGGCGCCGGGAGCCGAGCGGGGGATGAGTTGTTGGTTGCGCGGCAGGATCGATTGACCCGCCTGGGACTGCGGCAGGGTTTGGGTGGTGCGCATGGGCGGGCCGGCGGGCCGCGGCACCGGCGCGGTCGGGGTGGCGGCGCACGCAGCTAGCACGACGGCAAGCGCACAAGCCGCTAGACTGGCGCTTGCCCTTTTCCAGACCCGGTTTTCACGTGTCCCGTTTACCATCGTCGCAAGAGACTCCCTTAGAAAGCTGCGGCCAACCTAGCCTTGGCCCTGGGCCAAGTAAATCCGCCCTAAATGCCGGTCTCTACGTTGTCTCAACGCCGATCGGCAATCTTGGGGATATCTCCGCGCGCGCGCTGACCACGCTGCAGAGCGTCGACGCGATTGCCTGCGAGGACACGCGGGTGACCGCAGTGCTGCTGCGCCGTTACGGCATCGCCACGCCTATGATGCCATATCACGACCACAACGCCGAACGGGTGCGGCCGGCACTGCTGGCGCAAATGGCGGCCGGCGGACGCATTGCGCTGGTCTCCGATGCGGGGACCCCGCTGCTGTCGGATCCGGGATTCAAACTGGTGCAGGCGTGTGCGGCGCAATCGATTGTGGTGACGCCGATCCCGGGGGCTTCGGCGATGTTGGCCGCTCTCGTGACCGCGGCGTTGCCGACCGATCGGGTGCTGTTCGCGGGGTTCCTGCCGCCGAAGCAGGGCGCGCGGCGGCGCGCCCTTGCCGAGTTGAAAGCTGTGCCGGCGACACTGGTGTTCTATGAATCCGCGCCGCGCCTTGCCGATTCATTGGCCGACATGGCGGCGGAGTTGGGCCCGCGCATGGCGGCGGTGTGTCGGGAACTCACGAAGCGCTACGAAGAAGTGCGTCGCGGCGATCTTGCGACGCTCGCCGCCGCCTATGAGTCGGAAGGCGCGCCAAAGGGCGAAATCGTTATTGTCGTCGGCGGACCTGCGGCGGAGGCAGAAGCGTCGCCGGAGGATGTGGATGCAGCCTTGCGCGCGGCGCTCGCGACCATGAGCGTACGCGATGCGGCAAGTGAAGTCGCCGCGGCGCTGGGACAGCCAAAGCGCACGGTCTACGCACGCGCGCTCGCATTGGCGCGCGAGGACACATGAGCGGCCATGCTACCGCCCGGAAACGTGCGGCGGAACGGCGTGGGCGCTGGGCGGAGGGGCTGTGCGTCGTGCGGCTCACCCTGACGGGGTGGCGGATTCTCGCGCGTAGATATGCAGGCATACGGGGAACGGCATGCGGGGAGATCGACCTCATCGCCAAGCGGGGTGGCACAATTGCCTTCATCGAGGTGAAGGCGCGGCAGGCGCGGGATGCGGGCCTGTTGGCTATCGGCCACAACCAGCAGCGCCGCATTGGCCGCGCCGCTGAGGCCTTCCTGGCGCACCATCCCGAACTTGCGCAGTGTACGGCGCGTTTCGATGTCATGATCGTGGGCACGGGCCTGTGGCCATACCATCTGAAAGATGCATGGCAGATGCCGTCGCCGTGAGCGGCAGAGTCATTGGAAATGCCGGCGCGAATGGCGTAGAGGTGTGGGAACGTAAGGACACGGGCGACGTGAGCGAGACCACCACCCCATGAGCAACATGGAAAACGGCAAAAGCGAGGGTAGCCCGCGCGGCGGCCGTCGGCTCGCGGTCGTGGTGAACAGCGCGGCGGTGGATGCCTTACAGCGCATCGCCGCACAGACCGACGACGCCATCGACCTGGCGGAGGCGGCCCTTGTGCTTGCCTCGTTCGATCATCCAGCGACGGACCTGGAGATCTATCGCGCGCATCTGCGTGAGCTTGCGTCTGCCGTTACGGCGGCGGTGGCGCGGCGCGAGTCCCCCGATACCCTTGGGCC
This sequence comes from Fidelibacterota bacterium, assembly GCA_947476275.1. GTDB lineage: Bacteria > Pseudomonadota > Alphaproteobacteria > Rhodospirillales > Rhodospirillaceae > SCTM01. The sequence continues at coordinate 123,988 of CANJPQ010000013.1, read as the reverse complement.
GGACGAGTTGGCCGGCGTGTTGTCGGAAGTCATCTCCGGCGAGTTTCGCTACGCCGGCGACGAAGACACCTATGACGATCTCGACAATGCCAATCTGATGCGGGTAATCGAGCGCCGCAAAGGTCTGCCGGTGGCGTTGGGGATTCTTTACCTCTATGCCGCGCGGTCGCAAGGCTGGTCCGCGGCGGGCCTAAATTTCCCCGGACATTTTCTCATCCGGCTGGAGAGCCTCGACGGACGACGCGTCATCCTCGACCCGTTTCACAATGGGCGGGTAATGGAAGCCCATGCATTGCGCGAACTCTTGAAGGTGGTCGCGGGTCAGGCGGAGGAGCTGGAGTCCGGCCATTACAAGGACGTCTCCAACCGCGACATCCTGATCCGGCTGCAGAACAATGTGAAGTCGCGCCGCCTCGATCTGGGGCAGGTGGAAGATGCGCTCGATGCACTGGAGCACATGAAAATTCTGAGCCCGGGCCAAGCGGCCTTGTGGCGCGAGGCCGGCGTGATGCAGATGCGTCTGGGCCGCCTCAAACACGCGGTCGAATCCTTCGAGGGATTTATGGCGCGCGCACCGGACGGGCCGGACCGCCGCAAGATCGCCGGGGTCATTCAAGAGCTGCGCGAGCGCCTGCATTAAATTCGCCGCTATAAGAGGGTAAGATGTCGCTGAAGGTCGCCATTCAGATGGACCCGATTGAGTCCATCAACATCAATGCGGACTCAACATTCGCGCTGGCGCTGGAAGCGCGGCGGCGCGGGTATGCGTTGTGGCACTACCTGCCGCGGCGCCTGAGCTTTAAGGAAGGTCGCGTCGTGACGCGTGCCCGGCCGCTGGAAGTGCGCCGGGAGATGGGAAACCACTTCACTTTCGGACCGGAAGAGCCGCTCGATCTTGCCGGCATGGATGTGGTGCTGATGCGCCAGGATCCGCCGTTCGACATGGCGTACATCACAGCGACCCATGTGCTGGAGCACATTCATCCGAGGACCCTGGTGGTGAACGATCCGGCCCATGTGCGCAACGCGCCGGAAAAGCTGTTCGTCACGCACTTCGAAGGGGTGATGCCGCCGACGTTGATCTCGGCGGACGTCGAGGCAATCCGCGATTTCCGAAAAGAGCATCAGGACATCATCATCAAGCCGCTTTACGGCAATGGCGGTGCCGGTGTGTTCCACGTGCGGCCCGATGACGAGAACTTGGGCGCGCTGTTGGAGATGTTCACCACCACCTGGCGCGAGCCGGTGATCGTACAGCGCTACGTTCCCGAAGTGCGCAAGGGCGACAAGCGAATCATCCTGGTCGACGGCAAGGCGGTGGGCGCGGTGAATCGCGTGCCGGCACAGGGCGAAGCGCGCTCCAACATGCATGTGGGCGGGCGTCCGGAGAAGACCTCGCTGACCAAGCGCGAGCGGGAGATTTGCGAGATCATCGGCCCGGCCTTGAAGGAGCGCGGCCTGATCTTCGTAGGTATCGATGTGATCGGCGAATACCTGACGGAGATCAACGTCACCTCGCCGACCGGGATCCAGGAGATCAACCGCTTCGACGGGTCCGCGCTCGAACGCAATGTGTGGGACGCCATCGAGCGGCGTCTACCGTCGAAGTAGGCAGCCATGGCCGACACTGCCCTCAATATCGCCATGACGCCGAGCAAGTGGGAACGCGCGCTGGAGCGCATGTGGGACACGAGCATCGCGTTGGGCACGAACTACGGCCTGCGCATCTTAGGTGCGATCGCCATCCTGCTGGTGGGTTACTTCGTCGCCCGTCTGCTCAAGCGCGGGCTGATTCGCGCCGGGCGTCGCGCGCCGCATCTCGATATGACGGTCGTGACGTTCGTGGCGTCGCTTGCGAAGTACGGCGTGCTTGCCTTCACGATGGTTGCCGTGCTGTCGAACTTCGGTGTGCAGACCACCAGCGTGGTTGCGGTGATCGGCGCGGCGGGTCTGGCCATCGGCCTCGCGCTCCAAGGCACGCTTGGCCATGTGGCGTCGGGTTTCATGCTGATCTTGTTTCGGCCGTTCCGCGTCGGTGATTTAATTGAAACCGCGGGCGTTACTGGCACCGTGACGGAAGTGAGCTTGTTCACCACCGAGATCACCGGGGTCGACAACATCCGAATCATCATCCCCAATAGCAGTGTGTGGTCGGGGGTGACGAAGAACCTCACCAGCAATCCGACACGCCGGGCGGATATGGAGATTACGATTCATCCCACCGGCGATATCGAGACGGCCTTGGCCGCGATTCAGCAGGAAGTCGAGAAGGACGCGCGTATCCTGAAGGTTCCAGCACCAACCGTCGGCGTCTTGAAGATTACCGAGGCCGGTGTGAAGATTGTGTTCCAGGTGTGGACCAAAGTGGCCGACATGGGCCCGGTGCAATTCGATCTGCAGCGGCGCGTGCTGGTGGCTTTTGCCAAGGCCGGCATTTATTTGCCACCAACACCTTTGGTCGCACGTCCGGCGGCGCCGTCGCAAGGCGCCGCCGCGTCCTAAAAGTCTAGAAGCGATAGCCGAAGCCAGCGCCGACGATCCACGGATCGAGATGCACGGACGCGTTGATAGCGCCTGCGTTCACTTTCACCTCCGTCTTGAGCCAGACTTTCTTCAGATCGACGTTGATGAACCAGCGATCTGACGTGGGGATGTCGACGCCTACTTGCAGGGCCGGGCCAATGCTGTCGCCGTATTTGATGGCGGTGACCGGGCCCGTCTTGGGCAGGTTGGTGCTGAAGAAGGTCGTGTAATTGATGCCGGCCCCCACGTACGGCTTCAGGCCGCCAACGTCGAAGTGATACTGCGCCGTGAGGGTCGGCGGCAGGAGCCAGGCCGAACCGAGATCGACGGTGCCGGCGGCTGTACCCTTTGCCACGACGCTGTGCTTGGTGACGGCGGCGATCAGTTCGAAGCCCACGTTTGGCGTCACGAAGTAGGTGACGTCGAATTCAGGAACGACGCGATTGCTAGCGTCGACGGCGCCGGCGATGACGGAGATCGTGCTGCGTTCGTCGGGTATGACGCCAATCGCGCGGGCGCGCAGCAGCACAGTACCGGCATCGTATGGGTCCGCCGCGCAGGCAGAATGTGCGAGAAGCGCCGTTGCGAGGGCAAGGGCGGATGCGGCAGTGCGTGTCTTGGAAAGCATCGGTAAAGCCTTTCGAGTGGAAGCGCCGCTATATGCGGCGCTTCCGGCTTTATCGGCGTTCTCTGCAGTGGGATGATTGACCTACGTCAGAATTTCGCGGCCGTCTTCCGATCACCCACATCGTGGTCGCATCTACGGCTGAGTCGCAGCTTATTTCGCTTTGATGTCGGCAATGGCGCGTTGGATGATTTCCGCCACGCGCTTGCGTTCCGCCGGATCGGCGTGGCGCTTGTCACGCAGCAGAGCTCGCAGGTCGTGGCGCGCCGCGTGGAGGGTGTCGCCGCTCTCTTCCTCGCCGCTGAAGAATTCGCGAACCTGCTCGAGCTTGCGGCCAACCGCAGCGAGCTGATCCATAATTGCGCTCGCTTCGGCTTGGTTCGCCGTTAGATGAGCGCGGCCTTCTGCGGTGATCGTGTAGAGCTTCTTGGCACCTTCCGCTGCGACTTCGGCGTGGCCGAGTTCTTCGAGGTAGGTGAGGGCCGGGTACACCATGCCGGGGCTGGGTGCGTAGAAGCCTTTGGACCGTTCCTCGAGCGCCTTGATGATGTCGTAGCCGTGGCGGGGCTGTTCGGCGAGCAGGGTGAGGATCACCAGGTGCAAGTCGCCGGAGGCGAGCTTGCGGCCCGCCATGAGGCCGCCAAAGCCGCCGCCGAATCCACCGCCACTGCCAAAACCGCCGAAGCCGCGCCGGCCGCGGTGGCGACCGATCATCTTCATCCCGATCTTTTTCATAAAGCCGCCGCCATGGGGACCATGGGCGCGGTCTTTGCCTTCACCCCGATGGGGGCCGTGAGCATCTGTCATTCAATTTCCTTAAAAATATATCTTACGATAGCTCCGGACGAGCCATTTCGTCTGAAGATGTATCTTAAGATACATCTGAAAAACCCATAGTCAAGCGCGCCAATTTCGTTCTCTTTTAGTTCCCGTTATAGTGGCGGTGAGTAGGGGGATTCGCTGAGCGATGATCGCCACCATTCACACCGTCGCGTTTGCCGGCGTCGAGGTCCTGCCGATCGAGGTGCAGGTGGCGATCAGCGGGCAGTTGCCGAGTTTCACCATCGTCGGCTTGCCGGACAAGGCGGTCGGTGAGTCGCGCGAGCGCGTGCGCACGGCGCTGGCCGCCATCGGCCTGGCCCTGCCGCCGAAGCGCATCACGGTGAATCTCGCGCCGGCCGACGTGCAAAAGGAAGGCAGCCACTTCGATCTGCCGATCGCGCTGGGCTTGCTGGTGAGCATGGGCGTGATCGGGATCGAGGACATCGCATCCTACTGTGTGCTCGGCGAACTGAGTCTCAATGGATCCATCGCGGCGGTGAACGGCGTGTTGCCGGCGGCGATTGCCGCAAACGCATCCGACCGCGGACTCATCTGCCCCGGCGCGCAAGGCGGCGAGGCGGCCTGGGCAGGCGGTTTGGACGTGTTGGCGCCGCGGTCGCTGTTGGAACTGATCAATCACTTCAAGGGTGTCAGCGTTCTGAGCACCCCGGCGCGCAGCCCCTTGGTGGAGATCGCGGCAACCAAAGATCTGCGCGACATCAAGGGCCAGGAAACCGCAAAACGCGCGTTAGAGATTGCCGCAGCGGGTGGACACAATTTGCTGATGATGGGACCGCCCGGCTCGGGAAAATCGATGCTGGCCGCGCGGCTGCCGGGATTGTTGCCCCCGCTCAGCGCGGCCGAGGCGCTGGATGTGAGCATGATCCATTCCCTCGCCGGGCAATTGCCCGGCGGCGGAATCCGGCGGCAAAGGCCGTTCCGCGATCCGCATCACAGTGCGTCGACACCCGCGCTGGTCGGCGGCGGCTTGCGCACGCGCCCCGGCGAAATTTCGCTGGCCCATCGGGGGGTGTTGTTTCTCGATGAATTACCGGAGTTCGCGCGCGCCACTTTGGAGGCGTTGCGCCAGCCGATGGAGACCGGTCGCGTCACCGTCGCGCGGGCCAACAGCCATGTGACATTTCCGGCGCGCTTCCAATTGGTGGCGGCCATGAACCCGTGCCGCTGCGGCCATCTCGACGAGCCGCAGTTGAGCTGCGGCAAGGCGCCGAAATGCGCCGTCGATTATCAAACCAAGATCTCCGGACCCATGTTCGACCGCATCGACTTGCATGTCGACGTCCCGGCGGTGAATCCGCTCGATCTCTCGCTGCCCTCCGCTTCGGAAACGTCTGCGACTGTGGCGGCGCGGGTCGCGACGGCCCGCGACCTCCAATTCCAGCGCCTGAGTGCGTTGAATACAGACGTGATGACGAACGCGGAAGCCGACGGCGAAATGCTCGAGCAGATCGCGGCGCCCGACGCGGACGGCCGCGCGCTGCTGACTCAGGCGGCGGAGAAGATGCTGTTGTCGGCGCGGGGCTATCACCGCATGCTGCGCGTCGCGCGCACCATCGCGGATCTAGACAACAGCGCGCAGGTCCGGCGCATTCATATTGCCGAGGCGCTGTCGTACCGCCGCGTGATGCCTGGGCGAACGCTTGCGGGCGCGGGTTCCTAAATTACTTTTGCGCGCCGAAGACGAACCACGACCCGTTGCCGTAAGCAGGTGCGGCGCAATCGCCTTTCACAAACCGCGCGAACGGTTCGGCGCCGAAAGTTCGCCAGTTCGGAATGAATCGCTGCCAGCACGTCGCGGGCGCAAATCCGGCCTCCGCGCAGAGCGCCGTGGGAACTTGATTGCGATAGTCCGCGTAATCCGGCTCGTAGTTGTTGTCGTTGTCCCAATCGATGACAAACGCCGCATATGAGTCGACCTCCGCGTTGGGGGGAAGCTCCATGTGCACGATGCGGCCACCCGGCGCGAGCAGGCGGCGGTTCTCCTTCAGGATGAGCTTGGTGGAGGCGACCGGCATCTCGTGAAAGAAGAAGCTCGAGACGATCAGATCAAAATAGCCGTCCGGAAAGTCGGTTCGTTCGGCGTTCTGCTGCGATAGGTGCAGCGGGATGCCCTGATGCTCGAACAGGGCATGGCCGTATCGCAGGCCCGGCGCACCCACGTCGATTCCGTAGCATTCTGCATCCGGGTACACATCGCGATAGGGCGCGAGGTTCTTGCCGATTCCGGTGCCGCAATCGAGAATCCGGCGCGGTTTGAAATCCGGGTAGGCGAGTTTCAAGTAGTGGGCGACGCTTTCGGCCACCGCGCCCGGATTGTCCTTGCGGTGTGGAAGGCCACCAGAGAACACGCGCGTGCCGTGAGCCGCCACCGCGCCGATCGCGACGTCATCCTGCGTCAGCTCAGCGGTGAATGAGCCGGGAATGTGATGGACATCGACGTCCGCCACGTAGCCCGGGGGTTGGAACTGCGGATCGATCCGCAAGGAGCCCCCCGCCGGGTTGAGGTGCGCGGCATCCGTTGCGATTTCGATCATCGCCGGGAGGCCGCGCTCGACCGGGTCCATCACGGATTGCCACGTCATCTCCTGCGCATTGAGACGCAACGCGGAATAGACCCGGTAGGCGCCACTGGTGCGCATCGCATCCTTGATGTCCCAATGATCTCGCGGCGGATGGCCGTGGGACTTTGTGTACGTGGCCATGGCTGACGCATCGTAGGCCGCGCGCATTTCCACGGCCTTGTCGATGAGGACGTGCTTGCGCAACGCACTGACGAAGCGCTGGCGTGCGACTTCGTTGTGGGTGGGCGTGTATGGGGCTTCGATATCGGCCAACCGATGGGTATCGAGTGCGCGAGAGCCTTCAGGCACGAGATGTTCCTCCGTTCGCTTGGCAATGCTGGGTTCAGTCAATGGTCCTTCGCGAGATGCCGCATTGACCGCCATCAAATCTCTGCCCCTGCTGCGCCGCATCCAGTAGGCTCGCGGAAGGTCGTACCGGGGAAGGATGCAAGGATGCTCAGCCGCCGTCGTCTTCTGCTCGTGGCACATGGCGCCGCGTTTTGCCCCACCGCTGCCTTCGCGCAGAACCCGGCGGCGGCGAATGCCAAGTTGCGGCGTATCCGCGCGGCCACCATCGCCACGCACGATCTTGCGTTTGTGGAGCGGTGGTACGCGGGCGCCCTAGGGTATCGGGTGACCGAGCGCAGCACGATTACCGCGGACCTCGCAAAGTCCTGGGGTGCACCGGCCATGGCCGGGCGACACATGATCGCGATGACGCCGGAGAACGGCGGCGACGTGCCGATCCGCGCCGTGGAGATCGATAAGATCGCCCCCGCGAAGCCGCTGACCACGTGGGGCTGGAGCGCCATCGAGATCGCGGTGCGGGACCTGGATGCACTTTACGCCAAGCTCAAGGCCGGCTGGCTCACAGCGCCGATCGCGGTGTTGGGCGAGCCGCATCCCCTGGGCCCCAATTCGCCGATCTATGCCATGCAGGTGCGTGGGCCGGCCGGCGAAGTCCTATATCTCACCGCCAACACCGGCGACCGGGCGGCGTCGAATCATCCCGAACCGAACTCGCAAGTCGATCGGCCGTTCATCGCCGTGTTGGCCGGGCCGGACTTCGCAGCGCTGAAGACGTTCTACAAGGATCGCTTCGCGCTGGCGGACCAGGGCGACCAGGCGCTACCGGTCGAATCGCGCGCGCAGGCCCATGGCCTGCCGCTGGATCACATCTACAAGCTTGGCGTGGTGGTGGCCGCCGAACGCGGCAACAAGATAGAGCTCGACGAGTTCCCACCCGGCGCCACCAAGCCGCAACCGCGTAAGACGGGACAATTGCCGCCGGGGACCGCGATTATGAGTTTCTCGGTCGCGGGCTTCGATGGCATCGATGCGCCGTTCATGACAGCCCCCGCAGCGGTGTACGGCAGCACGCGCGCGGCCACGTTTAAAGGGCCGGCGGGCGAACTCACGGAATTGATCGCGGATCGCTAAACGGGAACGGTACCCGGATTGTAGTCGAACAGCCCGAGGCGAAATTCGCCCGTGCCGCTTTCCGACTTGAGGTTTTCCGGCGTGCGGGATTGGTAAAGCTCACCCTGCGCGCGGGATTTCAACAGCACGTAAGTCGTGCGTTCCTTTCGCGCCGTTTCATAGCGCGCGAAGGCCTCCTCGAACGTGCCGGCCGCGGCGATACAGCGGGCAAGGATGGCGGCGTCTTCGATCGCCATCGCCGCACCCATACCGAGGAACGGCAACATCGGATGGGCCGCATCGCCCAGAAGCGTGACCCGGCCCTTGGTCCATACCGGGAGCGGGTCCCGGTCGAACAATGCCCACTTGAACAACTTACCAGGAGGAGTGGCCTTGATGATGGTTTGCACGCATTCGTGCCACCCCTCGAACTCCGCCAGCACCTCTTCCGTGGTGGCCGGCGTGGACCAGCCTTCCTCTTTCCAACTGTCGGTTTTGCAGATGCCGACGAAATTGACCAACGTGAGGTTACGCAGGAAATAGCGGGTGAAAATCCGACTTGGTCCGACGAACACGCCGGACCGGGTCGGCACCATGCAGTGCCGGACCAAGTCCGCCGGCACCATCCCGCGGAAGGACACCTGGCCGGTGAACCGCGGATTTTCATTGCCGAAGAGTACGCTGCGCACCCCGGAGCGCAAACCGTCGCAACCGATGAGTGCATCTGCCGTGATGGTCTGGCCGTTGCTGAAAGTTGCCGTGACGCCCTTGTCGGTCTGCTCCATCCCGACGAAATGGTGCGTCAAGCGGATTGCGTTGGGGTCATTAGCGCGTACCGCAGCCGCCAGGGCGTCATGCAGATCGGCCCGGTGAATCTGGTAGTAATCCGCGCCGTATTTGGCTTTGAAGCTGCCGCTGGTTTGCGTGCGGTAGAGAATCTCGCCGGTCTTGTAGTGATAGCCGGCGCCGCTTTCAGGACGGTCGCTCAAGCGCGCCATCGCCTCTCCGAGACCGAGGAATTCCAGCGCATGGGTGGCGTTGGGGCTGACGGTGAGTCCCGCACCGACCTCGCCGAGCTGCGACGCAGCTTCGCATACGATCACGCGGCAACCGGCGCGTTGCGCGCCGAGGGCAAAGGAGAGGCCACCGATGCCGGCGCCGATCACGAGGATAGTTTGGTTACGCATCTGCCCTGAAACTGACACTCGGCTGTGCAATCATGCCATGGCATATACGAAAGACGGGCACTGTGCGGTCACATAAATTGCCGCGCGGCGGTTGGACTGACAGGATAAAGCGCGCGAATTAGCTGGAGGCTTCCGATGATGCGACGCTGCGTCCTCTCTGCGGTGATGAGCGCCACAATCGCTTGCACGGCGTTCGCGCAAAGCTCCGCGACCGGCGGCTCGAACCTGGGCAAAGCCGCGCCTGGGCGCCAGGCTCTCGCGGACGAACACATCGCCATGCCGCGCTTTCCGTCTGGCTGGGTGGAGCTTTCCAAGCAGCCGGGATCAATCGAGGTGGTCGAATATGTGCCGCAAGGACAGACCGCATCGACATGGCGCGAAAAGATCTCGCTCGAGATTCACCACGAAACCAATACGCTGCCGATCGATGCCTATCAGCGCCGCGCCCTCGGCCAGATGCGGGAGAATTGCGTCGGCGTGGTAGAGGGTCGCCTGCAGAGCGGCCTCAACAACGGATTCCCCTCCGCGTTCTGGACGCTGGGGTGCAAACGCGACAAGCGCGGGAACTTCGGCGAGACCCGCTATACGAAGGCCGTTCAGGGCAGCGTGACTCTTTACATGCTGAGTCGCACGTGGCGCACGGAGCCGTTCACGCAAGCCCCGCAAATCCGCCAGGGCGATCTCGACGATGCGGTCACGTTCCTGACGTCATCGGTTGTGTGTGCAAGCGCCGCACAGCATCCCTGCCCGACGGCCGCGGCGCCGAAGTAAAGCTAGACCTTCACCAACATCGTGCCGAGCTTCACGCCCCCGAGGATGTGGAAGTGTAGATGCGGCACGACCTGACCGCCTTCCGCGCCGATGTTCGACAGTAACCGATAGCCCGGATCGGCAACGCCCTTCAGCCGCGCGACCTTGCCGACAGCGCGGATCAGGGCACCGATTTCCGCATCGGTCGCGCGCGCGGCGAAGTCATCGACCGAGACATATTTGCCTTTGGGGATAACCAGAGTGTGGACCGGCGCTTGCGGCGCGATGTCCTCGAACGCCAGGGTATGCTCGTCCTCATGGACCTTCTTGCACGGAATTTCACCGCGCAGGATTTTGGCGAAGATATTGTTCTCGTCGTAAGTCGACATCGCTTTACGAACCGCTCTTCTTACGCGCTTCCTTCACGGCGAGGCCCGAAACGCCGAAGCGGCGATCGAGTTCCGCCCACACGTCCGCGGGTGCCACACCGCGGGCCGACCATAGCACCAGCAAGTGATATAAGAGGTCCGCGCTTTCGCTGACGACGTGCTTGTCGCTTTCGCCGACCGCGGCAACGACGGTCTCGACCGCTTCTTCGCCGAGCTTCTGGGCAATCTTGTTGATGCCCTTGGCCAGCAAGCGCGCCGTATAGGATGTCTCCGGATCGGCGTCCTTGCGCGCGGAGATCACGCGATAGACTTCCTCGAGGATTTTTTCATTAGGTTCGGTCATGCCGCTCTCCGCACCGGTATGCCGGCCTGCGCCAGCGCGCTTTTCGCGTCGGCAATCGTAAACTGTCCGAAGTGGAAGATCGATGCCGCCAAGACGGCGCTGGCGTGGCCTTGCCGAACGCCATCGACTAGATGTTCGAGGTTGCCGACGCCGCCGGAGGCGATGATCGGCACATTGACCGCATCGGCAACCGCGCGGGTCAGCGGCAAGTCATACCCGACCCGCGTGCCGTCGCGGTCCATGGACGTGAGCAGGATTTCGCCGGCGCCGTAGCTTTCCATACGCTTCGCCCAATCCACCGCATCGATGCCCGTAGCGTTGCGGCCACCGTGGGTAAAGATTTCGAAGGTGCCCGACGGCACATGCTTGGCATCGATCGCCACGACGATGCACTGGCTGCCGAATTTCTCTGCCGCTTCGCGCACAAACTCGGGCGTCTTCACGGCCGCAGTGTTGATGGATACTTTGTCCGCACCGGCCAGCAACAATTTACGGATATCCTCCACCGTGCGCACGCCGCCGCCCACTGTGAGCGGCATGAAGCATTGTTCCGCCGTCCGTCGTACCACGTCGTAGAGCGTGTCTCGGTTGTCGGAGCTGGCAGTGATGTCGAGAAACGTGAGTTCGTCCGCACCCGCGGCGTCATAGACGCGCGCCTGTTCCACCGGGTCGCCGGCGTCTTTGAGGTCGACAAAGTTGACCCCTTTGACCACCCGGCCATCCTTCACGTCCAGGCAGGGAATGATGCGGATTTTGAGCATGGGCGTCTGATCGCACAGACCGCCCCGCAATTCAATTTACTTGAGCAGGGCGATGCCTGCGGCGAGATCGAGGCGACCGTCATATATGGCGCGGCCGGAGATGACGCCGGCCAAACCTGAAGGCTCCGCCGCTTTGACGGCGCGGAGGTCTTCCAGGGAGGATACCCCGCCGGAGACGATCACCGGGATCGGCACGGCGCGGGCGAGCGCCGCGGAGGCCGCGACGTTCGGACCGCCGAGAACGCCATCCCGGTCGATGTCCGTATGGATGATGGCGGCGACCCCGGCATCGACAAAGCGCCGCGCGAGGTCTTCCACGTCAAGTTCCGAGGCTTCGGCCCAGCCCTCCGTAGCGACCTTGCCGCTGCGGGCATCGATGCCGACAGCGACCTTGCCGGGGAATGTCTTCGAAGCTTCACGCACCAAGCCGGGATTCTTTACAGCGACGGTGCCAAGGATCACCCGCGCGACGCCTGCGGTGAGCCACGCCTCGATCGTTGCCATGTCGCGGATGCCGCCGCCGAGTTGGATCGGCACTTGCGCTGCCTTCAGAATTGCATCGACGGCGCCGGCGTTGACAGGTTTGCCGGCGAACGCTCCGTTGAGGTCGACCACGTGAATCCATTCCGCACCGGCATCGACAAAGCGCTTCGCCTGATTGCCGGGGGACTCGTTGAACACGGTTGCCTGATCCATGTCGCCCTTGATCAGGCGCACGCACGCCCCGTCCTTCAAATCGATGGCCGGGTACAGAATCATGGCGACCACGCGAGGAAGGCTTGGATGAAAGCAAGGCCAACCGCCTGGCTCTTTTCCGGATGGAACTGCGTGCCGATCATGTTGTCGCGTCCGACGATCGCAGCAATGGTTTGACCGTACTGCACCGTCGCCAGCACGTGGGCCGGCTGATCCGCGACCAGATGATAGCTATGCACGAAGTAAGCGTGCCGGTCCGCCGCGTCGCGTGCGCTCAGCGATTTCAAGACGGGATGATTGGCGTTGCCGATCTCGAGTTCGTTCCAGCCCATGTGCGGGATGCGATAGCCGGTGCCGCCGGGGCCGGCGTCCGTTGCGCTGGGGTTCAAGGCGATGACCTTGCCCGGGATCCAGCCCAACCCATCGCAGGTGCCGTGTTCGAACCCGGTCGTCGCCATCAATTGCATACCGACGCAGATGCCGAGGAAGGGCTTCCCGTTGGTGATGACCGCTTCGCTGAGCGCCTGTTCCATGCCGGCGACAGCGGCGAGACCGCGGCGACAATCGGCAAAGGCGCCGACGCCTGGCAGCACAACGCGATCGGCCTTGCGCACGGCGTCGGGCGACGCAGTGACTTCCACTGCGCCGGCATAGCCGGCTTCACGCGCGGCACGCTCGATGGCTTTTGCGGCGGACCGCAAGTTGCCCGAGCCGTAATCGATGATCGCAACGCTCATCTGAAGATCTAAAGGCTACCGCCGAGAACGCCCTTGGTGGACGGCACCGCGTCGGCTTTGCGGGGATCGATCTCAACGGCCTGACGCAGTGCGCGCGCCAAGCCCTTGAAGCAAGATTCGACGATATGGTGGTTGTTTTCGCCGTAATGATTCCAGACGTGCAAGGTCGCGCCGGCGGCTTGCGAGAACGCCTGGAACCATTCCTTGAACAGTTCGGTGTCCATGTCGCCGAGCTTTGGCTTCGAAAGGCTTACCTTCCAGATAAGATACGGGCGATTGGACAAATCGATCGCAACTTCCGTGAGCGTCTCGTCCATGGGAATGTTCGCCGAACCGTAGCGGACAATGCCTTTCCGGTCGCCGAGCGCCTTCGCAACCGCTTCGCCGATACAGATCGCGACATCTTCTGTGGTGTGGTGGAAGTCGATGTGGAGGTCACCCTTCGCTTCCACGTCGATATCGAGAAGGCTATGACGCGACAGCTGCTCGAGCATGTGGTCCAGAAAACCAATGCCCGTCGCGACACGATACTGTCCGGTGCCGTCGAGATTGACGGCGACGCGAATGCTCGTCTCCTTCGTCTTGCGTTCTACCGATGCCGTACGCATCGCTTCCTACCTTGTTGATTACGCGCCCTTCTATCAAACGGGCGGACGCCTATCGATTGAAAAACGCCGGTCGCTACTACGCTAAAGGGGACCCTGACGATGTTCCCTTAAGGTTTCGTAACGGGCCCTTTGCACTTTCTCGTCGCGACACCATATGGGTCCTGTTCTAAACTGAGGACGCCGTAACGTCGGCAGAGACGACAAAAACACAATTAACATGGGTAAATGGAAGTGGCAGTGATCGCAATAAAATCCCGCGGCAGAGGCCGGCAGCCAGGAGCCCGCGGCGGTGGCCCGGACCCGATTGATATTCATGTCGGGAAACGGATCAAGCTACGGCGCACGCTCCTCCATATCAGCCAGGAGCAGCTGGCGAGTGATATCGGCGTGACGTTTCAACAGGTCCAGAAGTACGAGAGCGGACATAACCGCGTAAGCGCGAGCCGTCTTTTCGACATTTCGCGCGTGCTCAATTGTCCGATCGCCTACTTCTTCGAGGACATCAGTGCCGAGACGACCGGTGATCGTTCGATGCCGGGTGCCCGCGCGGCAGAAGGTTTGGCGGAAGAAGCCGTTGGCATCGACGCCGATCCGATGCAGCGCACGGAGACCTTGGAACTGGTTCGCTCGTACTGGCGCCTCCACAACGCCGACCTGCGTAAGAACGTCCTCGAGCTTCTGAGCAACATTTCGAAACGCGAGTAGCGCGCCATACGAAATGAGCCGGCCCGGGCGCGACTGAGCGCCCGCGGACCGACAAGGCCGAGCTATGGCCAAGAAAACTATGGATTGAGCCGGTAGCCACCCGGTTCCGTTACCAAGAGCTGGACCTGTTGGGGGTCCGGCTCAATTTTTTGGCGCAGTCGATAAACGTGGGTCTCCAGCGTGTGCGTGGTGACCCCGGCGTTGTAGCCCCACACTTCGTCGAGCAGCGTTTCGCGCGGCACGCTCTTGTTGCCGACGCGATAGAGGTATTTGAGGATCGCGGTCTCTTTCTCCGTAAGGCGGATCTTCTTGTCGCCCTCGCCGACCACCAGCATCTTCGCCGCCGGCTGGAATTTGTAAGGCCCGATCACAAAGATCGCGTCGTCGGACTGGTCGTGCTGGCGCAAGTGCGCTTTCACCCGCGCAAGCAAAACAGCCATCCGGAATGGCTTGGTAACGTAGTCGTTCGCGCCGGCATTGAGGCCGGTGATGGTGTCGTCGTCTGAATCGGCTGCCGTCAGCATGATAATGGGCGAGCGGACGCCGGCGGCGCGCAGCGCCCGGCAGGCATCGCGGCCGTCCTGATCCGGCAAACCGATATCGAGCAGGATCAGGTCGTAAATCCGGGCTTTCGCTTTGACCAAGGCCACAGCAGCGGTCGGGGCTTCATCAATGATCGCAAAGGTCTCCGTCGGGGTGAGCTGATCGATTAGCGCCCGGCGCAGAACGTCGTCGTCATCAACGATCAAAAGGGTGCGTCCCACCGTCATCTGCGTGAAATTCCTTCCGTGCTCACACTTATCGAGAACTGCATGATAGCCGCCTTGGAGCAGCCGCTTTCATGGCAATTTCGTCAGATATCGCCACGGCGTTCGGATGGTTACAAAACAGACGCAAATCGCGCCTCTTCCGTGGCGGGCCCCTGCGCCGAGCGGTATACAAGCGTCATGAATCGCCTGACACCGGACCCGGCTGGGCCAAATCCCGACATCATCGCACTGGAAGCGGCGGACCGCGCCGTGGCCGAACTGCGCCGCGGAGCGGCCGTGGTTGTTGTCTCGGAAAGGGAGGGGGCGCTGGTCCGCGCCGCCGAAACCGTCGACACTTGGCCCCTTCCGACCTTTGACCGGCCGGGCCTCGGCCCCTTGCGCGTGGTGGTGACAGGACGTCGTGCTGCGATCCTGGGTTTGAGCGATGTCGGCACAGCCGCGGTTGAATTGTTCAGCGACACCGAGCTCACGCCCGAGCGCATCCGGCCGTTAATCGATCCGCAGGCTGATGATCATCGCGTGCCGCCGTCGGGAATCAGCGCAACTTTCGCGGCGCCGCAAAGCGTCGCCGCGGCGGCGATCCGCCTGTCCAAGATCGCGCGTCTATTGCCGGCTGTTGTGTTGGCGCCGATTACGGGCGACGCGCAAGCCTGGGCGAAAGCGCAAGGCCGCCTGGTCGTGCCGGCGGACGCCCTGCATTCCTACGACCGTCTGCAAGCCGATGACCTGTCACCGGTAAGCGAAGCGCGGGTTCCGCTCGCGGACTGCGAGGATGCACGCATTGTTGCCTTTCGTCCGCGCGACGGCGGCGCGGAGCATCTTGCGATTCTGATCGGACGTCCGGATCCCGCAACCCCGGTTCTCACGCGATTGCATTCGGAGTGTTTCACCGGCGATTTGTTGGGATCGTTGCGCTGCGACTGCGGTGAGCAATTGCGCGGTGCGATCCAGACCATCGCCAAGGAAGGCGCCGGCGTCCTGCTGTACCTCGCCCAGGAAGGGCGTGGGATTGGCTTGGTCAACAAACTGCGCGCCTATGGACTGCAGGATCAGGGCTTCGACACGCTCGACGCCAATGAGTTGTTGGGCTTCGATGACGACGAACGCGTGTATCTGCCGGCGGTGCGCATGTTGCGGGCACTTGGCTTTACCCGGGTGCGGCTGCTGACGAACAATCCGGCGAAAGTGGGCGCGCTTGCGCGTCACGGTATAGAAGTGACGCAGCGCGTGCCCCACGTCTTCCCGTCGAACGAACACAACTGGACCTATCTTCAGACCAAAGCCAAGCGGTCCGGGCATTTGTTGTAGGCAATCCGGTAACTTTTGCCGGCTATGTTTGCGGCATCATGACGCCGACTCCAGTCCATTCAATGTCTTGGCGCTCGCACCGGAATTGCTTTGTACGAAGCATGTTTCGCGCCCTTTCTATCATTCTGTGCATTGCCGCGCCTGCATTGGCCGATCCGACGGCCGATGCGGAAATGGCCCGATTGCAGGCCGCCGAAGCAGCTGTGCGTGCAGGCCAGACCGCGCCGCGCCCCGTGACGCGCATTATGCGGCCGGTGGAGCGCGCCACATCGGTCTCTGACGGCGCCTCACCGCAAGGGTCAGGACGTGGCGCGGACGGCTTCTTCCCGCTGCGCCGCGAGACGACGCGGGAATTTCCACTGCCGCCGCGCAATGAATCGCTGCCGAGCGGCGCCGCGGTGCAGGCGCTGGTCGCGGCCGGCCAGGCCACGCCCTTACCGCCCAAGGACGCCGACAAAGCAGCGCGCGAGGCCCGCGATACCGCGGCCGGCCTGAAGGCGATCCAGGACTTCCGCCACGAGCACGGCCTCCAATAATCGCCGCCGCGCGTCTACACTCGGTCGCATGACCTGTGTCGATCTCATTGTCGTTCCGGATGCACAAACACCTCAGCGCGGCACGCTCGCATTTGGCGGCAAGACCTATGCGTGTGTCCTGGGCCGCAATGGTGTGAAGACCGACAAGCGCGAGGGCGACGGAGCGACCCCGGTCGGACGCTTTGCCCTACGGCGCGTGCTATATCGCGCCGATCGCGGCGCGAAGCCTGCAACCATTTTGGACGCACACGCCATTGCGCCGAACGACGGCTGGTGCGATGCGCCGGACGATCCCGCCTACAATCGGCCCGTCGTCCTGCCCTATCCGGCCAGTGCGGAAGTCATGATACGCAACGATCGGTTGTACGATGTCGTCATCGTGCTTGGCCACAACGATGCGCCGGTGAGACCGGGCGCCGGCAGTGCGATCTTTCTGCACGTGATGCCGGAAGACGGCGGTCCGACCGCCGGGTGCGTCGCGCTCGCGCCGGAGGATTTGCGCGAGGTGCTGCGCGGCGTTTCGGCAGACAGCGCCGTTATCGTGAGACCTTAGGTCCGCACACCGAAGATCGCGCTGCCGACCCGCACATGGGTGGCGCCAAACAAGACGGCGACGGCGTAGTCGCCGCTCATGCCCATGCTGAGTTGATCGAGCCCGTTGCGCCGCGCGATCTCGCGCAGGAACGCGAAGTGCGGGCTCGGCTCCTCATTCACCGGTGGAATGCACATGAGGCCGACCACCGGGAGATTCCATTCGCTACGGCACTGGGCGATGAACGCATCTGCGTCCTGGGGGGCGATGCCGGCTTTTTGTGGCTCGAGGCCCGTGTTCACCTGAACGAAGCATGGCAAGCGCCGGCTCTGTTTCGCCATCTCTTCCGCCAGCACGTGCGCGAGCTTTGGGCGATCGAGGGTGTGGATGACATCGAACAGCGCGACAGCTTCAGCAGCCTTGTTGGACTGTAGCGGTCCGATGAGATGCAGCCGCGTGTCGGGTCGGCGCAAGGCCGGCCATTTCGCTGCGGCTTCCTGCACGCGGTTTTCGCCGAAGTCACGATGACCGGCGTTGATGACCGGTTGAATGTTGCTGGCATCGACGGTTTTGGTCACGGCGATGACGGTGGTCGTCGCCGGGACTTGGCTCTTAATGGCGTTGAGCGCGGAGACGGACGCATCCGACATGGTGACGTGACGCTGAATTGCGGGGATGATCGGGAGATGGATCGGAACATGGGCAACCTAGCAAACGCTGCGGCGCGGCTCCAAGCAAAGTCGGCACGGCGTATGGCACTGCCGACACTATGGCTGTTGACCGATGCCGTGCGGCTGCCGAATCCGAGTGACGCGATCGCGCACTTGCCGCGTGGGAGCGGTGTGATCCTGAGGCATACGGATGCAAAGGCACGCCAAGCCCTCGCATGGAAAATTCGCCCCCTGTGCCGCGCGCGCGGTTTGGTGTGCCTGATCGCACTGGACTGGCGGCTGGCTGCGGCCGTCGGTGCCGACGGCGTTCACTTGCCGGAGCGAGGCGCGGCTGCGGGTGCGTTGCTGTGGCGGCGTCAGCGCAAAGGCTTGCTGACCATGGCCGCCCACTCGGCGCGCGCAATCGTATGCGCAACACGGCTGGGCACCGATGCCATCATCCTCGCGCCGGTGTTCGACACGGCGAGCCATCCGACCGCTCGGACCCTTGGGCCACTACGCTTTGCCGCCCTGACGCGCGCGACATCACAGCCTGTGATCGCGCTAGGCGGGATTTCGGATTCGAACGTTGCACGGCTCGTGCATGCACGGGTGCACGGGTTTGCCGCGATCAGTGGTTTAGCGAGGACCTAGAAGCGGAGTTGCAGGCCGACGCGGGCGCCAGTGCCCTGCGGGGCCGCGTTGGTGGCCGGCGCGGGCGTGGTGAACGCCGCCGCGGCACGCGGGCTGGTGAACGCGTCGGCGTTCAGGCGCAGGCTGGAATTGAGCTGATAGATACCGCCGATCATCCAGGTCCGGGTATCGGGCTCAGCGCCACTGAACCCCTGGGCCATCATGTAGCTGAAGCGTACGTTGAAGGCGCCGCGCTTGTAGCCGAAGCCGGCCAGCCAGCCTTGCTTCGGATCGTTGGTGAGGCGCAGCGTTTGCTGCGTGTTGTCCGACACGCCGGCCGCCACGTAGAAGCCACCGAAGCCGACAGTGGCGCCGAGGTTGTACCCGGGCGTCGGCGTCATGTTGAACATCGAGTTGGCGCCGTTGTAGCCGGCGAAGAAGCCGAGTTCGCTGCCGTAGACGGTGGTCGCGAAGCTGGCGTTAAAATTCTGGGACGCGAGCGGGTCGGAGCCGAACAGGGGCGCTGTGCCGACCGGTGTGGCGTTCGACGAGACACCCAGCGCAAGCGCGCCGAACGCCGGGGTAAACGAACCGGTGGCGAGTGGGGTGAAGCCCGACGCGGACACTGTAGTCGTGGGTTCGCTGGCCGTGATGGTTTCGGTGAACGAGGAGCCGAGGCGCGTCTGCTGCGCAGCGGCTGGTGCAGAGAGCGCACCAAGCGCCAGGATCAGCAAGGCAACTTTGAAATGAACGTTACGCATCTCTACCGCACACTCTGCGCGCGCCAATCTGTTAACGCTTATGATAAATTGCATCGCGACCGTGAGGGGTCAAGGCGGTCACCACCAACCGCCGATAATCCCCTGAGCTTGTTGCAATTAGCGCACAGTTTTCCGGGCAAATCTCGTTATTTTGCGGCGTTTTAACCACCTATTTGGCGTTATGCCACTGAAGCGTAACAAGACCCCGGACAGGCTCGCCGGAAGGGCCTGATTTTCACCCATAGGATGTATGCGACTCGACGCCGTATTGGGCGGGCCGCGCCGGTCGTCAGCCCTCGCCCTTTGTCTGGGTCTTGTTCGGCTTGGCGTTGCGTTCCAGAAACTCAATCATCTTCCCGGCGATGTCCTTGCCGGTGGCGGCTTCGATGCCCTCGAGGCCGGGGCTTGAATTCACCTCCATCACCACCGGACCATGATTGGACCGGAGCATGTCCACGCCGCACACGTTCAGGCCGATGATTTTGGCGGCACGTACAGCGGTGGAGCGCTCTTCGGGGGTGATTTTCACCTCAGCCGCCTTGCCGCCGCGGTGCAGGTTCGAGCGGAAATCCCCCAGGGCGCCGGTGCGCTGCATGGCGCCGACCACCTGGCCGCCGATGACGATGGCACGGATGTCGGAGCCGGACGCTTCCTTCACGAATTCCTGAACCAGGATATTGGCTTCGACGCCGCCGAAGGCTTCGATCATGGATTTGGCCGACGAGCGGGTTTCCGCCAGCACGACCCCGATGCCCTGGGTGCCTTCCAGCAGTTTCACCACCAAAGGCGTGCCGCCGACCATGTCGATGAGATCATCCGCCTGGCTGGTGCGATGCGCGAATGCCGTCACCGGCAGCCCAATGCCTTTGCGCGACAACAGCTGCAAGCAGCGCAGTTTGTCCCGCGACCGGCCGATGGCGACTGATTCATTGAGCGGATAGACGCCCATCATCTCGAACTGCCGCAAAACCGCCAGTCCGTAAAAGGTAATTGAGGCGCCGATACGCGGGATCACCGCATCGAAGCCTTCGAGGCTGCGACCGCGGTAGCGTACCTCGGGACGGTGCGCGACGATGTTCATGTAGCAGCGCAGCGTGTCGAAGACCTCGATCTCGTGGCCGCGGGCGCGCGCCGCCGCCACGATGCGCTTGTGCGAATACAGATCCGCATTGCGTGCCAACATGGCAAGGCGCAACGGCCGCTTTGGCGAACTCTTCGCCTGCGACCGCGGCTTCGCGGCCGGCTTCGGCTCAGCCGGCTTAGTAGTCGTCGTCTCGGCTTCCGCTAGAGCCATGTGCCGCGCCGTGTTGCTGTCGCTGAGAGAAGAAGCAGGTTTCGACCAAGCGCTATGATAACGCGTCACCGCGTTCAACCGCACAGCCGTGACAAAGCGGATTTCGAGGGGGGAAAACCCTTTGATTTCAATATTTTATTACGGTTTTCGGTTCTTGGGCGCAGTTTTCTTTTTCTTGCGTACGACGTAGGATCGGGCCGGGTCGACCACATAGCGTCGCCGGATGGCTTGGCGGCCGATCAACATGCGGAACCCCATGCTGTCGCGGTTGCTCAAGGTCAGCTCGATCGGCCACGACGAATTTCCCAGTTTCAAAGTGGTGCGAACGACGTATCGCTCCTGGCAGTTCCCGCCGGAATCGGTGATGCGCCGCTGATCGATCACCCGGGCGACGCAGGTCACCTCGGGCTTACGGTGACGCTGCTTCGGGTGGACCAGGAAGCGCACGAAGGCGCCACCGTCTTTGGTGAATGGCATCACTTTGAACGCGTGTATGGCCGACGTGCGCGCGCCGGTATCGACCTTGGCTTTGATCTTCTTGATGCCCCACTCGGGCAGGCTGACCCATTCGCGCCAGCCGATCTTTTTGCGCTTCGCCTTCGCCTCCAGCTTCGGAACGGCTGACTTGGGAGCGGGCGTCTTGGGAGCGCGCGCCATGGCTACAGCCAGCCGCGCCAACGGAAGTAGAGGTAGGGGAGAAGGGCCGACAACAACATGGTGAGCAGCGCGATCGGATAGCCCCACGTCCAGTCCAGCTCGGGCATGTGCTTGAAGTTCATGCCCCACAGACTTGCGAAGAGTGTCGGCGGGATGAACAACGTCGCCACCACCGAGAAGATTTTGATCACCCGATTTTGTTCCACCGTCGCCAGCCCGAGCACCGCGTCGAGCACAAAGGTCAGTTGGCCGGCGACAAAGTTTGCGTAGTCGGTGATGGCCATCACGTCCCGGCGGATCGCGCGAAAGGCATTGCGGGTGGGCTTGTCCGTAACCGCCTCAAGTTCGTCGGTGCTGAAGGCAAGGAGGCGATTGATGCTGGCAAGACAATCGCGGGCTTTCGCGTTCGTGTCGCCGGCGCGTCCTAGGCGGTCCAGGACGCTTTCGAGCTGCGCGGCGCCGAACTGATCGACCTTGCGATGGAATACCTCGCGGGAGATGGCATAAAGCTCAGAACTGTTGGCCCCGACGTATTCACCGATGCGGGCGAGAAAATTCTCAAGTAAGCCGACAAAGATTCCCACACTGCTAGCGGACACACACGAGACGCGCTCGTGCGCTGTGACGAATCGCGTGATTGGGAACGGATCTGCATATCGCACGGTGATGAGGCGCTCGCCCGAGAAGATTGCCGCCAGGTCGGTGGTATCGGGTGTGACGCCGGGCTGGCTGCGGTGCAACACGGTGAACTCGAGATAGAGCGCGCCGCCCTGGCGATAGAGCCGGTCGGTGTCGGACAAAACATCGAGGTCTGCTTCCGTCGGAACGTCGATGTGCGTTAGTGCGACGGCCACGGCGGATTGCGCCGGGGTGGGGGAATGCAGATCGATCCACACCGCACGTTCGGGGATCGGATCGCCTTCCCGTACATCGAGCTTTTCGAGCCGACCGTCGGTAAGGGCGTACGCCGTCAGCATGATCAGAACTGCAGCTTGATGCCGCTGAGGAACCCGGCGCCGTCCCAGGACGCCCCGGCAGCATCGGTCTGATCGGCGCGGAATCCGGCGACGCCCAGAGTCACACCAGGTGCGAGCTTGTAGGAGCCCTGCAGCGATTCGCGGTCGAGCCGTTCGCGGCGCCTGCCGGTGCGGACCGCTTCCCGTGTCGCGCGCATGAAATTCGCGGAGATGCGAAACGGCCCGATGGCGTAGAGCGCCCCGACCGTCCACGCCGTTTCGTCGAGGCCGCTGGTCGGCGAGACATCCATGTAGCCGCCCGAGACTTCCCATCCGCCGTAGGTCACACCGGCGGTAACGTTGAATGCCGTGTTGCCGTCAATGCGCAGGAGACTCGGGTTGGAATGGAAGTAGCCCGCGCCGATCCTGTATGTCCCGCCGGCGAAATCGCCCGCGTAGGCACCGGACACATCGACGCCGTTGCTGGGCGCGAAACGCTTGTCGATCGGCGATCCGCCGGCGAAGGGCGACAGGCTCGGGTGATAGGCGACGCCCAATTTCAGCGATCCGAATTCTGGTGTTTCGTAAGCCACGCCCGGGGCGTTGCCGGTGAAGCGGCGGAAGCTGAAAGCGTCCCGCACAGTGATTCCGGTGCGCGGCACCAGGGCCTGATCGAGCAGCTCCTCGTCGCGGGAGAGGAACGCTTCGGGGACCGTGTCGCCGAGCAAGCGCGCATTCACGCCTTCGGTCTCGCCGATCCGGAACTTACCAACCCCGGTGCTGACCTCGGCAAAGGCTTCGTCCAGAGTTCGGTTGAACCGGCCTACCGCGTAGATGCGCGCAAACGCGCGCACTGTGATGCCGTTGTCCAGCACCGTGCGGCCTTGGAAGGCGACCCGCACATCGCTGATCACGCCGGTGGCGTTCAGCCGTTCCGCGGGCCTGTTGGTCTGATCTGCGACATAGAAAAATTCCCGCAGGCGCCCGCCCAGCGTGAGAGTGATGGGCTCTGCCGCCTGCACGGCGTGAGTCGCGCCTAGAAACAGAGCACTTGCGGCGAGAACTGTGGAGCAGAACGTGCGCACGGGATTCGTGGGTCGGTCTCGGAGGCCGACACTGTAGGCAGATCAAGGGCTTCGAGAGAACCCCTGAAACGGATACCGCCGGAGACTTGAGGGGCAAGTCTCCGGCGGCGAGATCGGCCCATCCCGGGGGAGTGGTGGGCGGGGCCGTGGGAAGTGGAAACGGTGGGCGTGATCTTGCGATCACGCCCGAAGCTTAGAATACGAACTGAACGCGGCCGGCGAGGGCATCCATGTTGAAGCCGGACGCTACGCCCGTGCGGGCATTGGCGCTCGCTTTGTCGAAGATGCTGTGAACGTAGTTGAACTTGAGCACCATGTTCGAGTTCAAGAACCAGTTGAAGCCGACCGTGTAGTTGGTCTGACGGCCGCCGTTGACGGAACCGGGCTGCACTGCGGCGATCAGGCTCGAGTTGTACTTGTCGATCAAGTCCGCATAGCTGACGCGCAGGGCAAGTTCGAAAGCGCCCATTCCGCCGCCCGACATCGAGAACGGATCGATCGGGTTGATGCCACCGTAGCAACCGCAGTTGACGCTGTAGGTGTGACGGCCGCCCCACGCGTATGAAGCTTCGACATAAGCGCCGTCGAAGTTCAGCGAGTTCGGATCGCCGTTGACGTTGGCGGTCGGCACGTAGTTGGCGCGGTTCACGTGATACTTGAAGTATTCGCCCTGGACGAAGAAGGCGCCGTAAGTGCCAGCCGCTTCGACCGCATACACTTGCGCGCTCTTGACCGGGTTTGCAGCCGTGCCGAGCGCTCCGGTGTTGAGCAGCGTGGTCGGATCCACACGCAGTTCCGGACGATCGGAGAAGCCGATGGTGCGCGCGGTGTTGACACCGGCCGCCGGCGGACCGCCGTTCGGCACTTGCAGCGTCGTCATCACGCCGCCGCCGATATGCAGGGTCTGGGTGTCAGACTGCACGAGCTGATACGAACCGCGCACGAAGCCGTTCCAGTTGCGATAGGTCAGGTCGTGACGGACGCCCGGCTGCGTGCCCGTGATGTAGGCCGAGAAGAACCAGCGCGGTTCCCAGGTGCGGAAGCCGAAGCCGAAGCGCGGGTCGCCAGCGCCGAAGGATGAAGCCAGAGTAGAAGGCGTAGCGCGCTCCATGAACAGGATGTCGTTGGAGCTCATCGCCTCTTCCATCACGAAGTACTGGGCGAAGTAGCCGAAGTCGATCGAGGTATTGCGGAAGCCGGTGTAGCTCAGCTGTGCCTGGTTGATCAGGCCGGTGATGGCGCCGCCGTTCGCAGTGTTGGTGGTATCGCTGGAGCCGCCAACTTCCACGACGAAGCTATAGGTGAAATCGGTCATCGCCTTGCCGGTGACGCCGACGCGGCCGCGGCGGACGTTGGTTCCGCTGGTGAGGCGGTTTTCGCCCACGCCAACAGCCTGCGCCGCATCCGGCTTCTGATTCAGGTACCCGCCGTAGTCGAAGTGAACGCGGCCCGTGGGCGCGATCGTCCAGGCGCCGTCGGCGCTGGAGAACTGGAAGCGGTGGTTGGCCGGCTCGACGATCTTGGGCAGCGGGGCCGGGGTGAGTACGGTCTTGCCGTTGACGATGCGCGTCTTGGCGCCGTCCTTGATGGCCTGCTCTTTTTCGGCCATTTCCTTTTCGGCGCGGGCCTTACGCTCCGCTTCGATGATTTCCTTTTCCTGCGCGACGGTGGCACGGGTGGCCTGGTCGCTGGTGCGCAGGGCATCCATCTGCTGCTGCATCGTGCGCAGCTGGTCCTGGAGCATCTGGACCTGCTTGGCGAGGTCGGTTTGCTTCTCGGCGGCCAGCGCGGGCGTCGCTGCCAGCGCAGTGCTCGTCAGAAGCGCCGCGGTGACGGCGTAAAGCTTGTTCATCGGTCTAATTCCCTCAGTTATCCCCTGGGTGCCCGCAGGAAGCGTGCGACCCCCAGCCACCGAGGACCCTCCCCCGGCGTGCCGGCGCGGACCTTAGGGAGGCACTGCGAGCGTTTCCGTGACAGATCGATGACGATTTTGTGAAACCGGCACCCGGAACGGTGGTAAAGCGCCTTCCGGGCTGCGGTGTCAGCGCGCCCCTTCGCAATGCACCGGAGGTCCGTTATAAACGGCGCGCCTCGGGCGATTTTTCGACCCCGCCCCGTTCTTGGGGCCGCGGATATCAAGGAGATAGCGGAATGCCGGGTTTCAACCGGACCACACGGGCGATCGTCGGTGCTGCGGGCCTCGCGCTCGCCCTGGCCCTCTCCGGCTGCGGCCACTCAAAGAACACGTTTCAAGGCCAGGCCGGCTCCCAAGGCGAAGCCCAGGGCGGTATGGGATTGAATTTATTCGGAAATTCCAAGGCTGACGGGTCCGAAGGGGCGGTGGCGGTGAACGCCTTCCTCTGGCGCGCCTCGCTCGACACGCTCGCCTTCATGCCCTTGGCCTCGGCCGACCCGTTTGGCGGGGTGATCATTACCGACTGGTATGCGCCGCCGGAAACCCCGGAAGAGCGTTTCAAGGTGACTGCCTACATCCTGGGCCGGGCC
Organism: Fidelibacterota bacterium; assembly: GCA_947476275.1. Lineage (GTDB taxonomy): Bacteria > Pseudomonadota > Alphaproteobacteria > Rhodospirillales > Rhodospirillaceae > SCTM01. The sequence continues at coordinate 98,154 of CANJPQ010000013.1, read as the reverse complement.
CTGCGCGCCGACGGACTGAAGATTTCCGTCTTCCGCCAGCAGCGCAATGCCCAAGGCACCTGGAGCGACGTGGCCGTCGGGGCGGAAGTCTCGACCGAGTTCGAGGACGCGGTGCTGACCCGTGCCCGCCAGCTGCGACTTCAGGCGGTTAACGAAAAGAGCTGAGGCCCGGCGACGGGACTGAAGCGTAAGCGCGCAGCCGCGACGGCTGCGCGTTCGGAGCGACGTTTCTGAATTGAGCCGCGCGGATGTGCGTCCGGCGCGGCGGGATACCGCAATGGCCACATCGGAAGACCGCTACAATCATCGCGAGGTCGAGCACCGCTGGCAGGAAGCGTGGCACGACAAAAGTTCGTTCAAGGCCGAGGCGAACAGCGCCAAGCCGAAGTACTACGTGCTGGAGATGTTTCCCTATCCCTCGGGGCGCATTCACATGGGGCACGTGCGCAACTACACGCTCGGCGATGTGGTGGCGCGCTACAAGAAGGCGAAGGGCTTCAACATCCTGCATCCGATGGGGTGGGATTCGTTCGGCTTGCCCGCGGAGAACGCCGCGCTTGAGCGCGGTGTGCATCCGGGATCGTGGACGCGCCAGAACATCGGCGTCATGCGCGCGCAGTTCCAACCGCTGGGCTTGTCGCTGGATTGGGATCGCGAGCTGTCGACCTGCGAACCCGAATACTACAAGCACGAACAGAAGATGTTCCTGGACTTCCTGAAGGCCGGCCTCGCCTACAGGAAAGAAGCGCTCGTGAACTGGGATCCGGTCGAGCACACAGTGCTTGCCAACGAGCAGGTGATCGACGGGCGCGGCTGGCGCTCCGGCGAATTGGTGGAGCAGCGCAAGCTGAACCAGTGGTTCCTCAAGATCACGCATTTCGCCGAGGACCTGCTCGCATCGTTGGATGATCTGCCGCGCTGGCCGGAGAAGGTCCGGGTGATGCAGCAGAACTGGATCGGCAAGTCGGAAGGTGCGCGCGTCTTCTGGCCGCTGATAAATCGCGACGGCACGGATCGCGGTGAGCGCATGGAAGTGTTCACCACGCGCCCCGACACGTTGTTCGGCGCATCGTTCTGCGCGATCTCCGCGCAGCATCCTTTGGCCGCGAAGCTGGCGGAGAGGGATACCGCGCTTGCCGACTTCATTGCCGAATGCTCGCGGATCGGCACGTCCACCGCTGCGATCGAGACGGCGGAGAAGATGGGCTTCGATACCGGCCTGAAAGCGCGCCATCCGTTCGTGAAGGGGGCGAGTGTGCCGGTGTTCGTCGCCAACTTCGTGCTGATGGACTACGGCACCGGCGCGATCTTCGGCTGCCCAGGTCACGACGAGCGCGATATGGAATTCGCGCGCAAATACAAACTGCCTGTGCACTGTGTTGTCGCGCCGGCGGGCGCGGACGCCGCGGCCTTCGCAAAGGACCTAGAAACCGGCAACGTCGCCTTCACCGACGACGGTGTGGCAGTGAATTCCGACTTCCTGAACGGCTTGAAGGTCGCCGATGCAAAGCGCGCGGCGATCGCAAAGCTGGAGTCTCTCGGCCTCGGCAAGGGCACCGTGCAGTATCGTCTGCGCGATTGGGGCGTGTCGCGGCAGCGCTATTGGGGCTGCCCGATCCCGATCATCCATTGCGAGAAGTGCGGTCCGCAGCCGGTGCCGGACAAGGACCTGCCGGTAACGCTGCCGGAAGATGTCACCTTCGATAAGCCCGGCAATCCACTCGACCGCCACCCGACATGGAAGCACACCACATGTCCGAGCTGTTCGGGCGCGGCCCTGCGCGAGACGGATACCTTCGACACGTTCTTTGAGTCGTCGTGGTACTTCGCGCGCTTCTGTTCGCCCCATGCGACGGACGTGCCCTTCGACAAGGCGGAAGCGGAGAAGTGGCTGCCGGTGGACCAGTACATCGGCGGTGTCGAACACGCAGTGCTGCACTTGCTCTATGCGCGCTTCTTCAGCCGCGCGATGCGGGAATGCGGCTACTTGAATCTCAAGGAACCGTTCGCGGGGTTGTTCACGCAAGGCATGGTCTGCCACGAGACCTATCGCGCGGCGGATGGTGCGTGGGTTGAGCCGGGCGATGTCGACGCCAAGAGCGACGGGACGGCGAAGCGTGTGTCCGATGGCGCCGCCGTGACGGTCGGCCGCTCGGAGAAGATGTCGAAGTCCAAGAAGAACACGGTCGATCCGCAGGCGATTATCGAGACTTTCGGCGCAGATTCGGCGCGGCTGTTCATGCTGTCGGACTCTCCGCCGGAACGCGATCTGGAGTGGACCGATGCCGGGATCGAGGGCGCGTGGCGCTATCTCAATCGGCTGTGGCGCATGGCGGCGGTCGCCAAAGACATTCCGTTTACGACGGTGCCGGCGATCTCGGTTCTGACGCCCGCTGACGCCGGCGTTCTGCGGCAGATTCATAAGGCAATCGCGGCGGTCAGCGATGATCTGGAGAAATTCCGCTTTAACTCCGCGGTGGCCCGGATTCGTGAGATCTCGAACGCCGTAAATGACATGTCGCGGGAGAACCTGGGTGCGACGGTTTACCGGTTCGGGGTGCAGACCATCGCGCAGTTGATCAATCCCCTAACCCCACATATCGCGGAAGAGATGTGGCGGGCGCTGGGGCATACCGAGATGCTTGTGGACACCGCCTGGCCGACTTTCGACCCGGCCCTGTTGGCGGACGACGAAATCACCCTGGCTGTGCAGGTCAACGGCAAGCTGCGCGGCACCATCACCGTGGCCAAGGGTGCCGACAATGCCACCTGCGAGGCGGCCGCTTTGGATTTGCCGACGGTGCAGAAGCTGCTCGATGGCAAGCCGCCGCGAAAGGTGATTGTCGTGCCAAATAAGATCGTCAATATCGTCGCCGCCTAGGCAACCCTGGTGCTAAGCTTGCGCCCCATGATCGCCCTTGCCGCCCGGATTGGACTGATTGCCGCCGCTCTTATGTTGAGCGGGTGCGGGTTCCGACCGCTGTATGCAACCAACGAGTCCATTGCGGCGACGTCGCCGCAGGTGAGCGCGGCGCTGACCTCGGTCTTGATTGAGCCGATTGCCAACAAGGATGGCGTGAAATTGCGCCAAGCGCTGCGTGAGCGCATGCAGCCGGCTGGCATCGCCAAATCGCCGCGCTATGAGTTGAGTATCCAATTGGTGTCCCAGGTTCAGGAACTCGGCGTGCGACGCGATGCGACGGCGTCCCATGCCAATTTGATTTACACCGCGCGCTTTTCACTGACCGAGGGCGGTCGGCGCATCTACGGCGACACTGTGCAATCCATCGTCAGCTACAACATCCTCGACGATCAGTACGCGACGGTGACCGCCGTCGGTAACGCCGGCGAGCGCGCCATCAAGGAAGTCGGCGAAGAGATTAAGATGCGGCTCGCGATTTATTTTGAGCACCGCCAGCACGAACTGGCCGCGAACGGTTAACAATGAAAATTCAGCCGGCACGCGCGGATGGTTTCATCGCCAAGCCCGACGCGAAGGTGCGCGCTGTGCTTATTTATGGCCCCGATGCGGGGTTGGTGCGCGAGCGCATGAATGCGCTGACACGCAGCATCGCCGGCAGCGTGGACGATCCGTTCCGCGTGAGCGAATTTTCCGCCGATGTATTGAAGGAAGATCCGGCGCGCCTGCGCGATGAGGCGGCATCCATGGCGCTCACCGGCGGACGGCGCGTGGTGCGCATTCGCGATGTCGCGGAGACGCAAGGGGCGGTGTTCAGCGAATGGCTTGAGAACCCCATCGGCGATGCCTTGGTGATTGTCACGGCCGGCGATTTGAGTCCGCGCTCCAAAGTGCGCACGGCGTTTGAGGAGTCCGACGAGGCTGCGGCACTCGCCTGTTATCTGGACGACGACGAGGCCGTTGGGCGGGTTGTGCGTGAAACGCTCAAGGCCGCGGGTTTGTCGATCTCTGGCGACGCGCTTGATTGGCTGATCGACCACCTCGGCGGCGATCGCGAACTATCGCGGCGCGAACTCGAAAAGCTCGTCATGTATATGGGGCCCAAGGGGGATGCAGGCGGTGCGGGCCGTACCGTCAGCGAGGACGACGTATTGGCATGTGTCGGCGACACGGCGGCGTTCGATCTAGACGGCCTGATCTACGCCATGGCCGATGGCGACCAGGCCTCGATGCAGCGCACATTTGCGCGGCTGACGGCGGAGGGGACCTCGCCGATTGGCATTCTCACGGCTGCCGCGCGGCACTTGGTTCGGCTCCATGAGATCCGGGGCAAGGTCGCGGACGGCCGCAACGTCGATTCGGCAATGATGTCGTTGCGCCCGCCGGTGTTCTTCAAATTCAAGGGCCGCTTCCAGGCCCAAGCGAATCGTTGGACCGAAGTCTTGCTGGCGCGCGGGCTAACGGTGCTCACGGACGCCGAACTTCAGGCGAAATCCACCGACATGCCGGCGGAGGCGATCACCGAACGGGCTTTGATCCAGATCGCACAGGCCGCGCGCGGGGCAGGACGACGCTAAGCGCGTTATAGTGATGTAGCTGCATATCTAATATGGCGTGGACGGGCCAAAAAGGTCCGGTTTCCCGCTCATATTAGTTGCATATACACGACGAGCTGCTTAGGCACGGCTTTCCTGAAGTAGCTCTTCCAAATCCACTGTGTCCGGGTCGCGGGTATCTCGGCCTTTGGACTGCTTGCCGCCGCTTGAGAGACGCCGGACGATATCGTCGAGCTGCTCAAGGCTGCCATAGCCGATCTGGACGGTCCCGCTGCTGCCGTCGAAGCTGATCTTCACGTCATAACCCGTGGCCTGTTCGAGGCTCTTCTCCAGGGCAACCGTGTCGGCATCCTTCGCCAGAGCGACGGCTTGAAGCTTGCGCTTCTTGCCAAAGCCCTTGGCGAGGCGCTCGGTCTGGCGGGCGCTCAGGCCCCGTTTCACGACCAGACGAGCCGCAGCTTCGGCGCCCGAAAGCCCGATAAGGGGGCGCGCCTGCCCAGCAGTCAGCTGGCGGCTGTCGATCATGTCCAGAACTGCCTCCGGGAGAGTCAGAAGGCGCAGCATGTTGGCAACGTGGGCACGACTCTTGCCCACGATTTCACCAACGTGCTCAGGGGTATGGCCGAATTCTTTGTGAAGCCGATCATAGCCGCGGGCTTCTTCGACCGGCGACAGGTCCTGGCGCTGCAGGTTTTCGATCAGGGCAACTTCCAACACCTCGGTGTCGGTGAAGTCGCGCACGATGGCAGGGACCTCATGGACCTGGGCGCGCTGGGCGGCACGCCAGCGGCGCTCACCGGCGATGATCTCGAACCGTCCGGCATTGGCCGGATCCGGCCGAATCAACAACGGCTGGAGCACGCCTTTCTCGGCGATCGACGCGGCGAGCTCGGTCAGGGCGCCTTCGTCGAAATGCCGGCGCGGCTGCAGCGGTGAGGGATGCAGGAGGTCCACCGGGAAAGTAGAGATCCCCCTGGCAGGGGCCGCGGAGGAGTCCTCGGCAATAGGGGCAGCGCTAGACGTCGGCGTGGCGTCCGCCTCCTCCTGTTCGCCGAACAGGGCACTCAATCCGCGGCCGAGATGTCTGCGCTTTGAGGTCTCAGCGTTCATGCCGCAACTCCTTGTTCTCGCTTCAAAACTTCGCCGGCAAGGTCGAGATAGGCGCGGGCGCCCTTGGAGCCGAAGTCATAGAGAAGGACCGGCTTGCCGTAGGAGGGCGCCTCGGAAATACGCACGTTGCGCGGGATGGTGGTCTTATAGACCTTGGTGCCGTAGTACCCGCGCACATCCGATTCGACCATTTCCGACAACTTGTTACGGGTGTCGACCATCGTCAGCACGATGCCCTGGAGCTCCAGGGTCGGATTGAAGGTCTTGCGGATACGCTCGATCGTCTTGGCGAGATGGCTGATGCCTTCCAGCGCCAGGAACTCCGCCTGCAGGGGGACCATAACGGCATGCGCGGCGACCAGGGCATTCAAGGTCAGCAGCCCAAGAGAAGGTGGGCAGTCGATCAGGATGTAGTCGAAGTCCTTGGCGCCTTCGGTGAGGGCATTGCGGAGGCGGGCATGACGCTCCTCGATGTCGATCAGCTCCAGCTCCGCGGCGGCCAGATCGACACCGGACGGAACGACGCTCAACCCCGGGACCGCGGTCGGAACAATGGCAGAGGCCAGGGGCGCGTCACCAACCAGCACATGGTAGGTGTTCACCGCCCGCTGCTTCTGGTCGATGCCCAGGCTGGTGGAGGCGTTGCCCTGGGGGTCCATGTCGATCACCAGGACCTTCTTATCGACGGCCGCAATCGCTGTGGCGAGGTTCACGGCCGTCGTGGTTTTACCGACGCCGCCCTTCTGATTTGAGATCGCAATAATACGCTGGGAATGCGGCGCTTTCGACGCGTTGATCACGTCTGCGACGATGGTGTTAGGCAGTTCCAGATGAGACACGGCGAACCTCGCTCAAGCGTAGGATCGATGCCGCCAAATCCGTGCGGCTCGGAAATCTTTCGAGCCCCATTGTCCATATTTTGTGTGCTTGCGTCAATTCACCCTCCATATTTTGTCCCTTGGGATAAATATGGATGGTCGATTTGCCCGAAAACCGCTCTGCCAGGGCCAGCAGATCTGTGAGCGGGGCCAGAGCGCGGGCGGTGATGACATCCGCGGCGATGTGTGGAGCCGCATCGATGCGGCACGCGTGGATGGAAACAGATACCCCCATCACCCGCGCCGCCTCACGGAGGAAGGCCGCTTTGCGCTGATCGCCCTCGATCAGATGGGCTGAGACGTCTCCCATGGCGGCGAGGACCAGGCCAGGAAATCCGGCACCGGAACCCATATCAACGAGGGTTGCGGCTGATTTTGGGAGCAAGGGGACAAGCTGGGCCGAGTCCAGCATATGCCGATGCCAAAGGTCCGCGACCGTAGCCCGTCCGATCAGGTTGATCTTGGCGTTCCAGATCGTGAGGAGGCCTGCATAGGCCCGGAGGCGGTCAAGTGTTTCACGTGAAACACCGGTATCGGCCGCGAAGGCGTCTGGTCCGTAGGTCGGGGGCTGTTTCACGTGAAACAATCAGGCGGTCTCGGCAAGCGCCGACACGGGAGGGCGCTGAACATAGCGCAGCAGCGCCGTCAACGCCGCCGGCGTCATTCCCGGAATACGCGATGCCGCACCGAGGGTGACGGGCCGCGTCGTCGCCAGCTTCTGACGGACTTCAGTCGAGAGCCCCCCGATTTGGCTATAGTCCAAATCTGCGGGGAGGCGGAGCGCCTCGTCGCGACGGAAGGCGCGAATGTCCGCGTCCTGTCGTTGCAGATACCCCGCATAGCGACTGTCCGTATGGAGTTGCTCAACGATCGATGGGTCGAGACCTGCCGCGGCGGGAAAAACCTCAGTCACGCGCGCGTACGTCACGTCTGGCAGCGCCAACAGATCGATCGCGGTCCGGCGAACGCCGTCCTGATTGACCGAAATACCTTTATCCGCCAACTGCTTTGGGCTCATAGCTTGGGCTGTAAGGGCCGCGCGCGCCGCCGTCAGGGCGGCTTCCTTGGCCGCGAACGCCTTCGCGCGCTCGCCTCCTACCAAGCCTAAGACACCGCCGCGCTTTGTCAGACGTTGGTCGGCGTTATCCGCGCGAAGCAGCAGCCGGTACTCGGCACGGGAGGTGAACATGCGATAGGGCTCGGATGTGCCCAGCGTCGTCAGGTCATCGACCATCACCCCAATATAGGCTTCGCCCCGATCGAACGTCGCCGGCTCGGATCCGCCGGTACGCCGCGCGGCATTCATGCCTGCGAGCAGTCCCTGGGCAGCGGCTTCCTCATAGCCTGTCGTACCGTTGACTTGGCCGGCGAAGAAGAGGCCGCCGACCTTCTTCGTCTCAAGACTCGGGCGCAGCTCCCGCGGATCGACGAAGTCATATTCAATCGCGTAGCCCGCTTGCAGGATCACCGCGTGCTCAAGCCCGGCCATGGAATTAACGATGCCGCGCTGTATGTCCTCAGGCAGGGACGTAGAGATGCCGTTCGGGTACACGGTATGATCGTCAAGCCCTTCCGGCTCCAAGAAAATCTGGTGTCTATCGCGGTCGGCGAAGCGCACCACTTTGTCTTCGATGGAGGGACAATATCGAGGGCCGGCGCTCTTGATCTGGCCGTTATACATCGGCGCGCGGTGCTTATTCGCCAGGATCAGACGATGCGCTTCCGGCGTGGTGTAGGTCACCCCGCACTGGACCTGGGGGGTATGGATGGAACCACTCATAAAGGAGAATGGCTCTGGCGGGTCGTCCCCCGGCTGGAGATCCAGCCCTGCCCAGTCGATGGTACGCCCATCCAATCGTGGCGGCGTACCCGTCTTCAAACGTCCGAGGGCAAAGCCAAAGGATGTCAGTGTTTCAGACAGCTTCAGCGCTGGAGCCTCGCCAACGCGACCAGCGGGAATTCGCTCTTCTCCTCGATGAATCAATCCATTAAGGAAGGTTCCGGTTGTCAGGACCACGGCACCCGCCCGAAGTGTTTGTCCTTCGCCCGTGATGACGCCGACAACACAGGTTCGATCCTCGGAGAGGATCAAATCTTCGACGCCTCCGGCCCGGATCTCCAGATTGGGTTGTTCCGCCAGCAGTGCTTGGACCGCCTGCTTGTATAGCTTCCGGTCCGCCTGCGCCCGGGGACCCCGGACCGCTGGACCCTTAGACCGATTGAGGATCCTGAACTGAATGCCGCCGCGATCGATGGCGCGGCCCATGATGCCGTCGAGCGCGTCGATCTCCCGCACCAAATGCCCTTTGGCCAAACCACCGATGGCCGGGTTGCACGACATCTGACCGATGGTGTCGGGGCGGTGCGTGAGGAGCAGGGTGCGCGCACCGACTCGCGCTGACGCCGCCGCAGCTTCGCAGCCCGCATGGCCGCCGCCAACGACGATCACGTCAAAGGAGCGCGTGTCCCTCATGGGCGCGGCTTAACGCAAACGAGGGGTCCACGTCCAGCGACTCAACCACTCACTTGCCGATACAGAAATCCCGGAAGACCACGTCGAGCACCTCGTCGACTTCGACCCGACCCGTCAGCCGGCCGAGCGCACGGGCCGCAATACGGATGTCTTCTGCCGCCAGTTCCGCCTGGACATTACTTTCGGCGCGGCCGAGAGCGGCAATGCACGCCTCAAGCTCGCGGCGGTGGCGCGCCCGGGTCAACGGCACCGCGGCACCGGAGTCGAAGCGCTGCGCGATCAAGGTTTGCAGGCGATGCATGAGTGTGTCGAGGCCGAAGCCGGTCGCGACGGAGATGTAGTGCAGCGGCTGTCCGGTGTCGCCGTCGCGCCCAATCTCCCGCGGTGCGTCAAGCAAGTCGGCCTTGTTCACCGCCACAAGCGTGTCGCCGTTGATCATCGCCAGCGTCGCGCCGTCGCGCTCAGGATAAGACGCGCAATCCAGCAACACGATCCGCAGATCTGCGTCGCGGGCCTGGGCCTCTGCACGGCGTACGCCTTCCTGCTCGACCGCGTCGGTGGTCTCGCGCAATCCGGCCGTATCGACGGCTGTCACCGCGTAGCCGCCGATATCGAGCTGCACTTCGATCACGTCGCGGGTCGTGCCCGGGATGGCCGAGACGATCGCCGCATCGCGACGCGCGAGCCAATTCAGCAAGCTCGACTTGCCCGCATTCGGCGGCCCCAAAATAGCGATGCGCAAACCTTCGCGCACGCGCTCGCCACGGCCGCGGTCATCGAGGTGCCGCGAGATATCGGTCTGCAACAGCGCCAACTCAGGCCACACCTTCGTCGCCACATCCGGCGGAAGATCCTCGTCCGGAAAATCGATCGCTGCTTCGAGATGGGCGAGTGTGTGGATCAGACGTTGACGCCAATCGTCGTACAGCTCTTTCAGCGCACCGCCCATTTGCCGCAGCGCTTGCTTTGCCTGGACACGGGTCTCGGCATCGATCGCGTCCGCGAGGGCCTCCGCCTGCGTCAAGTCGAGCTTATCGTGCGCGAAAGCTCTGCGCGTGAACTCGCCGGGCTCCGCGAGCCGCAGGCCCTGCATCCCGCCAAGAGCCGCCAACACCGACGCGACAATCGCCCGTCCGCCGTGAAGGTGCAGTTCCACCACGTCCTCACCCGTGAAACTCGCGGGCTGTGGGAACCACAGGACCAAGCCATCGTCGAGGAGATCCTTTGACTCAGGATCGACCAATCGCGCGCGTGTCGCTTTGCGCGGCGCAGGGATTTCGGTGCCGAGGAACTGCAGCGCCTTGCCCGCGCCGGGACCGGACAGGCGCACAACGGCAATCCCGCTGCGGCCGGGCGCTGAAGCGAGCGCAAAGATGGTGTCGTCGATCAGGGGTGACTCTTCAGGGCTTGGAATTTCCGGATGTGAATTGCGCCCAGAACGCTTTCTGGATTTCGGCAAGGCCGCCGGCTTGCGCAGGGAAGATCGTCTTCATAAAGGTCTCCGGGTCCATCGCCGCGGCGGTTTTCTCCATTTGCGCTTTCATCTGGGCCATCATTGCATCTTGCAAAGGTGCAACGTCCGGGAGCCCGAGAAAAGCCCGCGCCTCTTCCGGTGAGCAGTCGATATTAACGGTGACCTTCATGGTGCACTCCTGCTGCTAGGAAAGGGCTTGGGGGAGTCCTAAGGTAGAGGTTGCTCCCGCTCCCTGTCCACGACCGGTCCCATCGTTAAGCGCAATGTCCGTCGATTCATATTTTCCGCCCGGGCATAACCGGCTCGGCGCGGAAACCAGCCCCTATCTCCGCCAACACATGGCCAATCCGGTGGAATGGTGGCCGTGGTGCGACAATGCCCTTCAGGCCGCCGTGGTGGCGGATCGGCCAATCCTCCTGTCCGTCGGGTACTCTGCTTGCCATTGGTGCCACGTGATGGCCCATGAAAGTTTTGAGAACGCCGACGTCGCGGCGCACATGAACCGCCTGTTCGTGAACATCAAGGTCGACCGGGAGGAGCGCCCCGACCTCGACGCGATTTACCAGAAGGCACTTGCACTACTCGGCGAACACGGCGGCTGGCCGCTCACCATGTTCCTGACACCCGACGGCACCCCGTTTTGGGGCGGTACCTATTTCCCGCCGCAGCCGGCCTACGGCCGCCCGAGCTTTACCGAAGTCCTGACCCAGATCGATCGCGTGTGGCGCGAGATGCGCGACGACGTTGGCAAACAGGGTGCGGCCCTGGTCGAGGCGCTGGGCAAACACGGTCAGGAACAATTGCGCGATGGCCTTTCGCTGCCGCTGATGCAGGACGTTGCCATCAGCCTGCTCGAGTACATCGACACGGAATACGGCGGCCTCAAAGGCGCGCCCAAGTTTCCGATGCCCTTTGTGTACGATTTCCTCTGGCGCATGGCCCATCGCCACGAGCGCGTCGAATTACGAGATGCCGTTACACATACCCTCGAAGCGATTTGCCAGGGCGGGATCTACGATCACGTCGGTGGCGGCTTTGCGCGCTATTCGACGGATGCGCGCTGGCTGGTACCGCACTTCGAGAAGATGCTCTACGACAATGCGCAGCTGATCGAACTTCTGACGCTGGTGTGGCGAGATACACGCGCGCCGCTGTTCGCCGCGCGCGTGCGAGAGACGGTCACCTGGCTTCTGCGGGAAATGTTCGCCGACAACGGCGCCTTCGCGGCGGCCCTCGATGCGGACTCCGAAGGCAAGGAAGGCAAATTCACCGTCTGGACGGAAGCGCAGATCGACGAGCTTCTAGGTGCAGACGCAGAAGGTTTTAAGGCCGCCTATGACGTCACAGCGTCAGGAAATTGGGAAGGGCATGCGATCCCCAATCGCACCGCAACGCCCTACGACACAGTCGACGAAGAGCACATGGCGCAGATGTGCGAAGTGCTATTGCAGGCCCGCGAAAGCCGCATCCGCCCAGGTCGCGATGACAAGGCTTTGGCCGATTGGAACGGGCTGATGATTGCTGCGCTGGCCCGCGCCGGCGCCACGTTCAAGGAAAAATCTTGGATCGCCGCCGCCGCGCGTGCCTTCGCCGCTGTGCGCGAAACGATGACGTGGGCTGACGAAGACGGCGGCGAGCGCTTGGGCCACGCCTGGTGCGCCGGACGGCTACAGGCGACCGCGATGCTCGATGACTACGCGCATATGGCGAATGCGGCGCTAGCCTTGTTTGAGGTCACCGGCAACTCCACCTATCTCGGCTACGCACGCAATTGGGTCGAGACGGCCCATGCGCTTTATTGGGACGAGGAGAGCGGCGGCTATTTCTTCACCGCCAGCGACGCGGAAACCCTGATCGTACGCACCAAGACCGCCAACGATTCCGCCACGCCGTCGGGCAATGGCGCGATGGTTTTTGCATTGGCGCGGCTGTACTACATCACCGGCGAAGCGGATGACCGCACCCGCGCTGGTGCCACGGTCGCTGCGCTCAGTGTCGAGGCCTTGCGTGCGTTTCCCCACGGCACCGCACTCCTCTCCGGCTTTGCGCTATTGGAGGATTCTATCCAGGTCGTGATCGTCGGGCATCCGGACTCCACCGAGACAGCCGCAATGCTGACGGCGGCGCATACTTCGCCGGCGCCGAACTTGATCGTCGCTCGCATCGACGATGGCGATGCGTTGGCGCCGTCACATCCCGCCCACGGCAAGAAACGCGTCGATGGCAAGACGACGGCATATATCTGTCGCGGGCCGGTGTGCGAGGCGCCGGTCACATCCGCTACCGATCTTACAGCCGCGCTGGTGTAACCATGCCGCAACTCTCGATGCATTCCCCCTTGGGCGATCTCACCCTGAGTGAAGACGACGGGAAGATCGTCGCCGTCGATTGGGGCTGGGGCCGCGATCAGACCGCCACACCGCTCCTCAAGAAAGCCAAAGCGCAGCTCGAGGATTATTTCGACGGCAAGCTGACGAAATTCGATCTGCCGCTCGCGCCCCATGGCTCCGACTTCCAGAAACACGTCTGGCGTCTGATGCTGCGCATCCCCTATGGCAAGACTCAAACCTACGGCACGCTTGCCGGCAATCTCGACGCCAGCGCCCAGTCCGTCGGCACTGCCTGCGGCCGCAATCCATTGCCGATCCTGATTCCGTGCCATCGCGTGGTGGCCGCGGGCGGGAAGCTCGGGGGCTATTCCGGCGCAGGAGGTTTGGATACAAAGACCGCCTTACTGCAGCTCGAAGGCGCGCTGCCGGTGACACTTCTCTAGGAGGCTTGCCCGTGACCAAAGCGATTGTCGTGACCGAAACCGGCGGACCGGACGTAATGAAACTCGCCGACGTCACGGTGCCGACGCCCAAGCCTGGCGAGATTCGCCTCAAGCAGACCGCCATCGGTGTGAACTTCCTCGACACCTATCATCGCTCGGGCCTCTACAAATTGCCGCTGCCGCTGACCCCAGGCTCTGAAGCCGTCGGCACCGTCACAGCGATTGGCGATGGCGTGACAGACGTCAAGGTCGGCGACCGCGTGGCGTATGGAAATGGTCCGGTCGGCGGCTATGCGGAAGAACGTGTGATCCCTGCCGGAGCGGTCGTGAAAGTTCCGTCCGGACTCAAAGACGAGCAGGTCGCAGGTATGATGCTGCGCGGCTTGACCGTGTGGTACCTGCTGCGCGGCCTGCACTTCGTACCGCAGAAGGGTGACACGGTGCTGTTTCATGCCGCGGCGGGCGGTGTCGGCTTGATCTTCGGACAATGGGCGCGCGCGCTCGGGCTGACTGTCATCGGCACGGTCGGGTCGGCCGCGAAAGTCGATCTTGCCAAGAGCGCCGGGTACGACCACGTCATTCTGTACCGCGAGGAGGATTGGGTGAAGAAGGTGCGCGACATCACCGGCGGCAAAGGCGTGCCGGTGGTATACGACGGCGTCGGCAAGGACACATTCATGAGTTCGCTCGATTGTCTCCGACCGCGCGGGCTCATGGTCACCTTCGGCAACGCGTCTGGGCCGGTGCCAGCGATCGATTCAGGAACACTCGCTGGGAAGGGATCGCAGTCTGTGACGCGACCGCGGCTCGGTGACTACGTCAGCGCACGCGCCGACATGGAACGCGGTTGCGCCGAATTATTCGATGTCGTCGGTCGGGGCGCGATCAAGGTCGATGTCGGCCAGTCGTTCCCCCTGGCCGATGCAGCGGGCGCGCATCGCGCGCTTGAAGGCCGCGGCACCACCGGATCGACGATCCTACTGCCGTAAGAAAAAAGGGCCGGCCACGGCGGCCGGCCCAGGTTTTTCACGCGTTCGCTTCTCGGGTTACTTCTTCACCGCCGGGGCGCTGGGAGCCGCTGGCTGGGTGGTCGCGTTCGGCGCATTCAAAGATCTGGGCGTCGCTGTCGTGCCACTCACACCGCCGGAGTTCGAGACACCGATGGATTCGCGGAAGGCACGCATATCCGCCTTCGAGCGATAGCGCGTCGCGATCTGTTGCTTCTCAGTTTCGGTGCTCGCGGCCTGCATTTGCGTCTTGCATTCGCTCTGATCAATGACGCCGAGGGAGGTGCTGGCACAGATCGCTTCGCGCGCGTTGACCATGCCCTTCTCGCTGCTCTTGTCGAGCGCGTACGCCGCTCCAGCAATCAGGCCGATCGACAGAGCACCAGCGATAATCTTGGAAACCTGCATAACGTCCTCCTTCGTACTTCTGCGCCCGGGTATGCCCCGAACTGGCACGAAGGAATATGAGCGCACCCGATGGTCGCAATCGGGCTCAACCTTGAAGAACTAGAGGTGTTTATGTGGCGGCAGTGCCTTAATCGCACCGCCCCTGCCGCGGCCAAACGTACCTTGGGCGGACTTACTTGTTCATCCGATCGAAGAAGTCGTTGTTGTTCTTCGATTCGCGCAGCTTTTCCAGCAGGAATTCCATGCCGTCCTGGATGCCCATCGGATCCAGGATGCGGCGCAGGACCCACATCTTCGACAGGATGCCCTGGCTGACCAGCAGCTCTTCCTTGCGGGTACCGGACTTGGTGATGTCGATCGACGGGAACACCCGCTTGTCGGACAGCTTGCGATCGAGCACGATTTCCGAGTTACCCGTGCCCTTGAACTCTTCGAAGATCACTTCGTCCATGCGGCTGCCGGTGTCGATCAGCGCCGTGGCAATAATGGTGAGCGAGCCGCCTTCTTCGATATTGCGCGCGGCACCGAAGAAGCGCTTCGGGCGCTGCAACGCGTTTGCATCCACGCCGCCGGTAAGCACCTTGCCCGAGGACGGAACGACGGTGTTATAGGCACGCGCGAGACGCGTGATGGAGTCGAGCAGGATCACAACGTCGCGCTTGTGCTCGACCAGGCGCTTGGCCTTCTCGATCACCATTTCCGCGACTTGCACGTGCCGGGACGCCGGTTCATCGAAGGTCGAACTGACCACCTCGCCCTTCACCGTGCGGTCCATGTCGGTGACTTCTTCCGGCCGCTCATCGATCAACAGCACGATCAGATAGACTTCCGGATGGTTGGCTGCGATCGCTGCGGCGATGTTCTGCAGCATGATCGTCTTACCGGTGCGCGGCGGTGCGACGATGATGGCGCGCTGGCCCTTGCCGAGGGGCGTAACCAATTCCAGCACCCGCTGGGTGATATCTTTCGCTTTCGGATCGTCGAGTTCCAGACGGAGCTTCTCGTCCGGATAAAGCGGCGTCAGGTTGTCGAAATTGATGCGATGGCGGACCGCGTCCGGGTCCTCGAAATTGACCCGGTCGACTTTCACCAGGGCGAAATAGCGCTCCCCGTCCTTGGGAGCGCGAATCTGCCCTTCAACCGTGTCGCCCGTTCGTAAACCGAAGCGCCGGACCTGGCTGGGGCTGACATAAATGTCGTCCGGACCTGGAAGGTAGTTGGCCTCAGGGGACCGTAGGAACCCGAACCCGTCCTGAAGAATCTCCAGGACGCCGTCGCCATCGATCGAGGTGTCTTTGTCCGCCAACACCTTAAGAATGGCGAACATCAGGTCCTGCCGCCGGAGGTTGGAGGCATTCTCGATGCCAAATTCTTCGGCAAACGCCAGCAGTTCGGCCGGGGTCTTTTTCTTCAGTTCTTGGAGGTGCATGGCATGGCCTGGAGAAGGATCGATGAATTTACGAGGGACGCGGGGAGGTGGTGTCAGGAGGCGGGAGAGGCCCGCATTGAAAGCGGAGGGAAGACGCTTGCCGGAAGGAAAACTTCGGCGCTTCGGGACGACCGCCCGATGTGTGACCGTGGGAGTGATACGGGAGACATTCCCACAAGTCAATGATCTCGCTGGGGAACCTGGCCTGTTCCGACCACGGACTTATCCCGACTTAGATACCAATCTGAAGAAAGAATCCTTTTGGTAGTTGTAGATGTTGGGCCTGTGCGAGCCGGGGATTCACCCTTGCAGGCTGATTATCCCCATGGCGTCGGTGCGTCACATCTGTTTCCGCAAACCCTGTGGAAAACGCGGTGGAAAGCGTGTGCAATCCAACGGGAGGTTGCCCCTTGATTGATGGGGAAAAGGAGCTGAAGGCTGGGGACATCTTCCCCTGTCCCCTGATTCCCACAATTCATCGCGTCCCGGCCGGAATGTGTAGATCAGGTACCAAATTAGGGTCACCGGGACCGGTTTTGGCCGCAGCGGCGCGAGGCTTGAGTTATCCGCGCTAAGAATATGTTATCCACCGGATCAACCCCGACCGCATGCCGGTCGAAAGCAGCCTTCAGAACCCGCCACCATGACCGCAAGCGGCGCCTTCAACCTTCATCTGGTCTCCGACTCGTCCGGAGAGACCGTGACCAACATCGCTCGCGCCTGTCTGGTTCAATACGACGAAGTCGAGGTGACCGAGCATTTCTGGTGGCTGGTCCGCACGCCCGGCCAGATGGCGCGGGTGATTGAGGGGCTGAAGGCCGCGCCCGGCCTGGTCATATTCACACTGCTCGACGCCAAGATCCGCCAGCCCCTGGAAACGGCCTGCCGCGAACTGAAGATACCGTGTGTCTCCGCGCTCGATCCTGTGATGCAGGCCCTGGCGGCTTTCTTCAAACGTCAGGGCCTCGCGGAGATCGGTCGGCAGCACGCCCTCGACGAAGGCTATTTCGAGCGCATCGACGCCATGCATTTCGGCATGCAGCACGACGACGGCCAGTCGCTGGCAACCATGGCGGAGGCGGATATCATTCTGGTCGGCGTGTCGCGCACGTCGAAAACGCCGACGTGCATGTATCTCGCCAATCGTGGATTCAAGGTCGGCAACATTCCGCTCGTACCGCACATGACGATGCCGGACGAACTCTTCGCTGCGCCGAAGCCGCTATTCGTCGGGCTGACCCGCGAACCGCGCAGCTTGACTGACATCCGCCAGAGCCGGCTGCGCATCATGAATGAGGAACGGTCGGTGAGTTATGCCGATGTCGATTCCGTGCGTGAGGAGGTCGCGGAGTCGCGCCGTCTGTTCACCAAATACGGCTGGCCGGTGATCGACGTCACACGGCGTTCGATCGAAGAAACCGCCGCCTCGATCGTCCAGCTCTACAACCAGCGTCACGCCACCGCGTCGTGAGCACAACTGTCATCCTCGCCTCCGCCAGCGCCAGCCGCGCGCGCCTGCTCACTGCGGCGGGCTTACCCTTCACCGCGATTGCTGCGCATGTTGATGAAGATGCGGTCAAGGCGGCGATGAAGGCGGACGGCGCCACGGCGCTCGATTGCGCAGAGACGCTCGCAGAGTTGAAAGCGTTGAAGATTTCCCAGGCGCATCCGAGCGCCCTGGTGATCGGCGCGGACCAGATGCTCGCATGTGAGGACCGCTGGTTCGACAAGCCGCCAAACGTCGATGCGGCACGCGATCATTTGATGTCGCTCAGCGGAAAGACCCATACCTTGCCAACGGTGGCCATCGTGGCCCGCGGGGGTGCACGCATCTGGCAGCACCGATCCGCGCCCAAACTCACCATGCGCAATCTCAACCCTGCGTTTCTCGAAACCTACCTGGCGCATGCAGGCGAAGCAGTGTTGAGTTCCGTCGGCGCGTATCAGCTCGAAGGCGCCGGCGTCCAACTCTTCAAGGCTATCGACGGCGACTTCTTCACCATTCTCGGCCTGCCTCTTTTGCCCTTGCTCAACTTCCTGCGCGAACACGACGTGAGTCTGCGATGAAAAAAGCCGGCGTCATGGGCTGGCCGATCGGGCATTCTAAGTCCCCTGCATTGCATGGTTTCTGGCTGCGCGAACACGGCGTGGACGGCAGCTATATTGCACTCGCGGTGCAACCGGAAAACTTGAGAGCGGAATTGCATGCCTTGCCCGAGCGCGGATTTTCCGGGGTCAATCTCACCGTGCCACACAAAGAAGCGGCTCTGGCCATGGTCGATTCCGTTGACGACGTGGCGCGGCGCATCGGCGCAACAAACTGTGTGCTTGTGAATGATGGCAAGCTCGCAGCGACGAACACCGACGCTTACGGTTTCATCACCAATCTCACCACCGGCGCGCCAAATTATCGAGCCAGTAAAGGTCCGGCCGTTGTACTGGGGGCCGGTGGCGCCTCGCGTGCCGTCTGTGTGGCGCTGATGGACGCCGGCTGTCCGGAGATCCGCCTCACCAATCGCAATCGTGCACGTGCCGACGCCTTGGCCGCGGCACTGGGCAAATCCGTGCACGTCGTCGCGTGGGACGACCGCAACGACATATTGGCCGAAGCGGCTTTGTTGGTGAACACCACCAGCCTCGGGATGCAAGGTCAGCCGCCGTTGCAGATAGATCTTGCGCAGCTGCCGGCACACGCCGTGGTGAACGACATCGTCTATGCACCCTTGGAAACGGCCTTGTTGCAGGCAGCAAAGTTGCGCGGCAATGCCGTGGTCGATGGGCTAGGCATGTTGTTGTACCAGGCGCAGCCGGCGTTCGCGGCCTTCTTTGGAAAAACGCCAGAGGTGACGCCAGCCTTGCGGGCTCATGTGATGGCGCAGTCGTGAGCACGCACCGGCCGTGGCCTGTCAGTTTCGCCCGTCGGCGCTGGCGGCGCCCACTCCGCGCCTGGCCGTTCATCACCATCGCGCTCACCGGCTCCATCGCGATGGGCAAGACGACCACGGCGAATATGCTGAAGCGGTTGGGTTGGCCGGTGTTCGACGCCGATGCCGCTGTCCATCGTCTCACGGGCCCCGGTGGTGCGGCAGTGCCGCATGTGGGCGCAGCCTTTCCCAAGGTCGTCGGCCCCCAGGGCGTTGATCGGCAGGCATTGGGGCAGGCGGTGTTCGGCAACCCGGCAGCGCTGCGCCGGCTTGAAGCCATCCTCCATCCCTTGGTGGGACGTGCGCGGTGCAAATTCCTTTTGCAGGCGGCATTGCGGCGCGAGCCGGTTGTGGTGCTTGACGTCCCATTGCTGTTCGAGACGGGCGCGGATCTCACGGCCGACGTGGTCGCCGTCGTATCCGCTCCGGGATTCTTGCAACGCCAGCGGGCGATGGCGCGCAAAGGCATGACGGCGGATCGGCTAAAAGCCATCCTCGCGCGTCAGACGGCAGATCACACCAAGCGCCACCAGGCGTTCGTGGTGATTCCCACCGGCCTCGGCCGACGTGAAGCCTTGCGCCGACTGACTCCCTTGCGTCATCTTGGGCGCAAGCCTGCGGGGGACTAACACGTGCGCCAGATCATTCTCGATACGGAAACCACCGGCCTGAACGCGCGTGGCGGCGATCGCCTGGTGGAAATCGGCGCGATCGAGTTGGTGAACCATATGCCGACCGGGCGCACCTATCAGGTGTACATCAATCCGGAACGCGACATGCCCGCGGAAGCAGAGCGCGTGCATGGCATCTCCGCGGCGTTCCTGGCGGATAAGCCGCTGTTCGCTGCAATCGTGGACGAATTTCTCAGTTTCATTGGTGATGCGCTGCTCGTCGCACACAACGCGTCTTTCGACATTGGATTCGTTAACGCGGAGCTGGAGCGCGCTGGGCGCAATCCGCTCCCCACCGATCGCACGATCGATACGGTGGAACTGGCGCGTCGTAAATTCCCCGGCGCTCAGGCCAGCCTCGACGCGCTGTGCCGCCGCTTCCAGATCGATACGACGCACCGCACGAAACACGGCGCGCTGCTCGACGCGGAACTGCTGGCGAAAGTTTATCTGGAACTGGTCGGCGGCCGCGAACCGGGCCTGCTGTTGAATGTCGCCAACGCCTCGACCCCGGCGCCGGTCATCGCCACGCGAGAACACGCGGCTGCAGTACATCCACCCCGCCCTCATGCGCCCAGCGCAGAGGAAGCCGCGGCACACGCTGCCTTTGTGACGACCCTGAAAAATCCGCTGTGGAATAAGCCTGCGGACGCGACCGCCGCGGCTTAGTTGATGGTCGAGCCTTCGGGCGGTGCCGTATCGCCGGTCTTTTCGACCAACTGGCCGCCCAGTCCGAACTTCTTCCGGTAGATGTCGCCGAAATCCATCATCTGCAGCATCAGCGGCGGGAAACCACCGCTGACCGTCATATCGGCCACGATCTGGCGCACGAACGGGAATATCAACCGGGGCACTTCCATCAACAGCGCCGGGTGGATGTGGTCGGGCGGAATGATGGTCTCGTCGAGCTCCGCCACACAACCGTATTCGATCTCGAGGATGAACGCTGTCTTCCCGCTCACGAACGCCTCGACATGGGCGGACAAGATGACTTCGTACATGGTGCCGGACATATGGCGCATCGACATGTCGATGGAGGTCGGGATCTCCGGTGCGGCGGTCCGCAGCAGCGTGAAAATCTCCGGACCCCCGGGAACCTCGAAAGAGAGGTCCCTGATGTATTGGGCAAGGATGCGCAACGGAGCGAGCGGGGCAGGTGGATTGTCACGGGTCGGGTCGGGCGCTTCGCTCATCGGAGGTCTCCAGTTGCGATCACAGGCCGCGTCGCGGCCGACGGCGGTTTTTGCGGCCCGCGACCTACCACGCTTCCGTGGCGGGAAACAAGAGTCGCCGCCGTGGCGCTGCCCGCCGACGTTTCGTGACCCGCTGTTTTATCCACGATAATCCAACTCCCGGGGGGGCGCCTTGCCCTTTAGGGGGCGACCGCCTATTTTCCTGTGACGGGTTCGGCGCGCGTACTCGACGGGTCGTTCCGGCCCTTCGGCCCTCGCGCGCTTCCCCCCTCACCCGGCCCGCTCCGGCGCCGACTGGATCGCAACCAGATGGAAGGCTTTCAGTTTATCGACATTATAATTCTCGCCATGGTGGCGGGATTTATAGTGCTGCGCCTGCGCAGCGTCCTTGGCCGCCGTACCGGCCATGACCCGAGCGAGAATCGCGAGCCGGCCCGCGACGGGCTGACTCCCGACGCCTTCGGGCGCAAGGATCGCGGCTCCGACAATGTCGTCAGCCTTCCGGGCGTGCACCGGCCGCGCGACGTCACCGACATCGAACCCGCCTACCAGAACACGCCGCTCGAACCTGGCCTTGTGCAGATTAAAATGGCCGACCCCACTTTCGTGGCGTCGCGCTTTCTCGAGGGCGCGTCTAAGGCTTTTGAGATGATCGTCACCGCCTTTGCGCGTCACGACATCGATACGCTGCGTCCGCTGCTCTCCACGGAAGTGTTCGGCCGCTTTGCCGGCGCGATCCAGGATCGGGAAGAGCGCGGTGAAACGATGGAGACCGAACTCGTCGTCCTGAAGCCGGCAAAGCTCGAAAGTGCCGAGATGAACGGGACCCGCGCCGAGCTCGCCGTGCGCTTCCAGAGCGAGCAGGTCAACGTCATTAAAGACAAGGACGGCAAGATCATCGAGGGCGACAAGGATCACGTCGATTCCTTGATCGACATATGGACATTTGCCCGCGACACGTCGAGCCGGGATCCCAACTGGATCCTGATCGCCACCCGCAGCGTGGAATGATCGCCTGCTCTCCCGCCCGCGGTTAAGACGCCGTGCGGACCGCACTTCTCATCGGCATGGCAGGGATTGCCGGGGTCGCGGCAGGTTTCGCTGGCGGGTGGTTTGCGGCGTCGCGACCATTGCCTGCCAAACCCGAACCGGTCGCACAATCCGACACACCCGTCCTTTCGGCGGTGGCCTTCGCCGACCTGCCGGGATGGCGGGAAGATCGAATGGTGGAGGCACTCCCCGCCCTACAGGCATCCTGTGGGGTGTTTGCCCGAAAGCCCGCGACAGCTTCGATTGGAGAAGGTGCGCTCGCGCGGCCCGTTCAGGATTGGCAGAAAGCGTGTGCGGCCATTGCATCGGCGTCCGGTGATGACGTATTGCGCGCAACGATCGAAGCCAATTTCACCGCGCTTGCCGTCGCGGCAGCCGACACCGACAAATCCGGCACCGGGACAACCGGTACTTTCACCGGCTACTACGAAGCCGAACTCAACGGATCGCGGACGAAGGACGAACGTCACACGGTGCCGATCTACGGCGTACCGCGCGATCTGGTGACGGTGGATCTCTCCGCCTTCGTCGATAAGCTGCCGCCGGCGATGCCGCGTCAAGTTGTCGGGCGCGTCTCGACCGGCGCGCGCGGGCAGGCCCTCACCCCCTATTTCACGCGCGCGGAGATCGACGCCGATAGGGCCGTGGCGGACAGCGCCGACGCGCTGGTCTGGGTCGACGATCCGGTTGCGGCCCACATCCTACACATCCAGGGCTCCGGCCGCGTTGCGTTGACCGACGGCACGACGCTGCGCCTGAGCTTCGCCGGCCACAATGGCCACCGCTTCAAAGGCATTGGCAGCATCCTGCTTTCAGCTGGTGTGCTGAAATCGGCGACCATGGACAATGTGCGCACCTGGCTGCGGGAGCATCCGGCAGAAGCGGCGGCCTACATGAACCAAAACGCGCGCTATATCTTCTTCAAGCTGGGTGCGGCGGACGGTGGGCCGATCGGTGCGCTCGGGGTACCGCTAACACCACAGCGGTCTCTCGCAGTAGATCCACGGGTGGTTCCCTTGGGCGCGCCGCTGTGGCTCGACACCACAGATCCGGACGGCCATCCCTTTCGGCACCTGATCGTTGCGCAAGACACCGGTGCGGCGATTACAGGCGTCGTGCGGGGCGATGTGTTTTGGGGGTTCGGCGAAACCGCCTTCACCACTGCAGCTCGCATGAAAAGCCCAGGGCGCTATATGGTCCTTGTGCCGCGCGATCCACCGTGACGGCGCCTGGTTCATGTTTAGTTTTCAGTAAGTTGTCGGACTTACCCTCCGCGTATGTCGAAGCCTGGCGAAAAGAAGCGGGATCGAGCGCTATACGCGCGCCTGGTGGAGTCCTACCAGGCCGACCGTATCGGTATCTTTGTCGACTTCGATCGGCTCAACCATCCGAAGTCACCGGTGTGGGACCCGTGGGAGAACGTCGGTCCGCTGCTCCTGATCCTTGGCGGTGCGATGGCTGTGATGTTCTTCCTCAACCTTCTCCTCGGCACCGCGATCATGGTGCTCGGTGTGTTGTTCTATCTGTTCGTGGTGCGCCCGTGGGTCGCCCAACGGCTGTATCGTCGCGCCCTCGACGCGGCGATCGACAATCTCCACAACTGGAACATCCTGTGGAAGATGGGCGGTCTCGTCATCGCGCTGAACTACATGAACAAGACGCGCTGCGTTTCGCCGGACGGCGATTGGCGGGCGTTTGTGACGCGCTATCTGCCGGAGATGGAGATGGAAGGTGTGGAAACATTCAACACCTTCAACAAGCCCCGTGCGGGGGATGACGACGTTGGCGACGGCACGCGTCTTAAAGAACTCGACCTCTAAATTTCCACGCCGGCCCGCGCCTGTGCTGCGCGCCACCCCATGAGCCGTCGCGATATAACCGAAGAAGAGCTTGCCCTCTGGCGGTTCGTCACACGCCGCGTGACCCCGCACTATGGCCATAGCGTTCCGCCGGCGGCGCCGACACCGCGACATCCCCAACCCGACGAGCCAGCGGCGGTCCGGCAGGAACCAGCACCACCGCCACGTCGCGTCGCTGCCGCGCCGCTTGCGCTAGGAGCCAACGCTGGCATCGACCGGCGGACGGCCCAGCGCTTTGCCAAGGGCCAGATGGCGATCGACGGCCGTCTCGATCTTCACGGCCGCACCCTGAAGGAGGCGCAAGCCGCGGTCAGCGGATTTGTTCGCGCGGCGGCGAACGACGGCCAGCGATTCGTCATCATCATCACCGGTAAGGGCGGCGCCGATCGTGAGCCCGGCGGTCGTGGGCGAATCCGTGCGGAGGCGATCCACTGGCTCGACCACCCCTCCCTGCGACCGCTAATCCTGGCGGTCCGGGAAGCCGGGCCCCGCCACGGGGGTGCCGGCGCGCTTTACGTGCTTTTGCGTCGCCACAGAAGAACTTAACAGACGCTCTTCCCATCCAAACAACAACCGGAAGTGGCAAAATATCTCCCGCTATTTCACCTAGACCCGTCATGGTGTTAAAAATGGCCCGGTAGCGACGACGGGACGGCATGATGGCCGAGGCCAGCGACAGCACCTTCCTGATGCGCTTGAGCAAGCCGCTCGTTGTGCTCGCGTTTGTGCTGATTTGCGCCACCAGCGGGTTCTCGTGGATCACCTTCGCGCGGCTCGAACGCGCCAACGCTCTGGTCGATCACTCGCAGAAGGTCATCGCTGGTCTCCATGAGATCGTGATCAATCTCACCGCTGCTGCGGCGCGCGAGCGCGCCTTCCTCATCGGCGGCGATTCGTACTTTGTCGAGGCGTACAATTCGGCGCGCCAGCGCCTTACAGAGGCGGTCGGCTCGGTACGAGTCCTCGTCGACGACACCCCCCCGCAGTCGCAGCGGCTTGAGGAACTTGAGCGTCGCTTAAACGAAGGCTTCGCACGGATCGACGCCGACTTGGCGCAAGCGAGGGCCGGCGGTGCGATGCCGGACATGATGGCCACGAAGGAAGCCCTCGATGGGGTTTACAAATCCACGACGGAAATGAATCGGGCCGAGGCCGTCCTTTATGGCGATCGCACACGCAATGCTGCGGCCACGGCGGCGCTTGCACAGGCCCTTCTGACCGGCGGCACCGTGCTGAGTATCGGTCTGATCGGCTTCGTCCTCTTGGTTATGCGTACCGATGCCGAACGACGCGACGCGGTGAAAGCGGAATTGCACCGGCTGAATGCGCGCCTGGCTGAGGACGTCGCCGCCCGCACAGCACAGCTGTCCTCTACCAGCGACGCGCTCAAGCTGAAGGATGAGGACCTCGTGCGCACGCGCGCCTTCCTGAAGCTGGTGATTGAACACGTACCTGGCATGCTCTTCATCAAGGACGCGCGCGAGCATCGCTTCGTGCTGTTCAATCGCGGCGCCGAAGAGCTCTTGGGATATGATCGCACCGAACTCATCGGCAAGACCGATCACGAAGTGTTCCCGCGCGAACAGGCCGACCAGTTCCTCGCGCGTGACGAACGCGTTCTGAAATCTGCACAGCCGGAAACAATTCTCGACGAAGTCATCGCGACGCGTGATCGCGGCGTGCGCCATCTGCAAACCCGCGCCGTCCCGGTGATCGACGAGAAAGGTCAGGCGCAGTTTCTGCTTGGGTTCTCCGAGGACATCACCGACAAGCGCCAGGTCGAGCTGCAGCTGCGCCAAGCGCAGAAGATGGAAGCCATCGGTCAGCTCACCGGCGGCGTCGCGCACGACTTCAATAATCTTCTGATGGTCATCCTGGGCAATCTCGAATTGCTCGAAGTTGCGCTCGAAAATCAGCCGGCGCTTCTGGGTCTTGTGAAAACCGCCGTTCGCGGCGCGGACCGTGGCGCTGCCCTTGTGAAGAGCCTGCTGGCTTTCGCGCGCAAGCAGCCGCTCGACCCGACCCGGGTGGATATGAACAAGCTGTTGCGCGAGACAGTCGACATGCTCACCCGCACGCTTGGTGAGAACATAGAGATCGGGCTGACTGTGCATCCTGCGCTTTGGGATTGCGAAGTCGATCCGGGCCAAATCCAAAGTGCATTGCTCAATCTCGCCATCAATGCCCGTGATGCGATGCCCTCCGGCGGAAAACTCACGCTCGAAACCGCCAATACCCAACTCGACGAAACCACGGCGCAAGGCGCGGATATTCGCCCCGGCGAGTACGTCATGCTGGCCGTGTCAGACACGGGCACCGGCATCCCGGCGGCATTGATGGAGCGGGTCTTCGATCCGTTCTTCACCACCAAGGAACCGGGCAAGGGCTCGGGTCTGGGCTTGAGCATGGTCTACGGCGTGGTGAAGCAATCGCGCGGCCACGTGAAGATCTACAGCGAAGTCGGTCAAGGCACGACCGTGCGGATTTATCTGCCGCGCATGCATGACGCCGCCCGGCTTGAACTCGTCACGTCCACCGTGCCTTTGCGCACCGGCAGGGAAACCATTCTGGTGGTGGAGGACGACGCGGACGTGCGCGCTCTGGCCGAAACCATGCTGGCAAGCCTGGGATATCGCGTGCTGCAGGCAAGCTCGGGAGAAGAAGCCCTGGCCGTGTTAGCCAAGCAGGCTCCCGACCTGTTGCTGACGGACGTGATCTTGCCGGGCGCCTACAATGGCCGCGCGTTGGCGGAACTGGCCCTGAAGATGCGACCGTCGCTCAAGGTCGTCTACATGTCCGGCTATACCGAGCGTGCGGTTGTCCACCATGGTCGCCTCGATGCGGGCGTGCAGCTGCTGCAGAAGCCGTTTCGCAAGCAAGAGCTGGCGGAGAAGATCGGCGCGGTTCTCGAGCAGAAGACACCCACGCGGCTCGCCGGCTAGCTACAGAATAAATCTGCTCAAGTCGCCCTTCTTCGCGAGCTCACCCACCTGGCTGCGGACATAGGCCGCATCGACCCGGAAGGTCTCGCCCGCACGATCGGTGGCGGTGAAGCTGATCTCTTCCAATAGACGTTCCAGCACTGTGTGCAGCCGCCGTGCGCCGATGTTCTCGACCGCCGTGTTGATCTCCGCCGCCAGGTCCGCAATTGCAGGAACCGCGTCGTCGGCGAATTCGAGGGTGACGTTTTCCGTCGCCAGCAGCGCCGTGTACTGGCGGATCAAGCTGGCCTCCGTCTCGGTCAGGATGCGCACCAAATCGTCGCGCGACAGCGCCTTGAGTTCGACCCGGATCGGCAAGCGGCCCTGCAGTTCCGGCAGCAGGTCCGCCGGCTTGGCGAGGTGGAATGCGCCCGAGGCGATGAACAGGATATGGTCGGTCTTTACCGGGCCGTGTTTCGTCGACACCGTGGTGCCTTCGATCAAAGGCAGCAAGTCGCGCTGCACACCTTCCCGACTCACGTCGGCACCGCGGGCATCCTGGCGCGCCGTGATCTTGTCGATTTCATCCAGGAATACGATGCCGTCGTTCTCGACCGCTGCGATGGCTTCCCGCGTCACGCGCTCTTGATCGAGCAGCTTGTCGGATTCCTCGCGCATCAGCACTTCGTAGGACTGCTGCACGCTCATTTTCCGCGGTCGGGTGCGGTTGGCGAACATGCCGCCGAACATTTCGCCCAGGTTCACCATGCCCATCTGCGCGCCGGGCATGCCCGGAATATCCATCGTCGGCATCGTGGCACCGGCGGCGTCCTGCACCTGTACCTCGATTTCCTTTTCCGCCAGGGACCCCTCGCGCAGCATCTTGCGGAACTTCTGCCGCGTTTCGACTGACGCGCTGTCGCCCACCAAGGCATCAAGCACGCGATCCTCCGCCGCCGCTTCGGCTTTCGCCGTCACTGCTTTGCGCAGGCGCTCGCGTGTCATGGTCAGGGCGATTTCCATGAGGTCGCGGATGATGCTTTCCACATCGCGGCCGACGTAACCCACCTCGGTGAACTTTGTCGCCTCGACCTTCAGGAACGGCGCGTTGGCCAGGCGCGCCAGCCGGCGCGCGATCTCGGTCTTGCCGACACCGGTGGGCCCGACCATCAGGATGTTCTTGGGCATCACCTCTTCGCGCAGATCCGGCGCCAGTTGCTGCCGGCGCCAGCGGTTACGCAGGGCGATGGCCACGGCGCGCTTGGCGTCATTTTGGCCGATGATGTAGCGGTCGAGTTCGGAAACGATCTCCCGCGGCGAAAACGCGCTCGTGCTCATAGGCTTTCTATCGTCAAGTTGCGGTTGGTGTAGATGCAGATATCGGCGGCGATCGCCATGGAGCGGCGCACGATCGCTTCCGCGTCCAAGTCCTGCTGATCGATCAGCGCGCGCGCCGCGGCCAACGCATAGGCTCCGCCTGAGCCGATGCCGATGATGCCGTCATCCGGTTCCAACACATCGCCGGTCCCGGAGAGGATCAACGACACATCCTGATCCGCCACCGCCATCATGGCTTCCAGGCGGCGCAGATAACGGTCCGTCCGCCAATCCTTCGCCAGTTCCACGCAAGCCCGCGTCAGCTGGCCGGGATGTTTCTCGAGCTTCGCTTCCAATCGCTCGAAAAGGGTAAAGGCATCGGCGGTTGCACCGGCGAATCCGCCGATCACGCTTCCGCCGCTGCCCAAACGACGCACTTTGCGTGCGGTGGCCTTCACGATCTGATGGCCGAGCGTGACCTGACCGTCACCGGCGATAACTATCTTGCCGTTCTTACGCACCGCCAGGATGGTGGTGCCGTGCATCGAAGGTTCAGAACTCATAAGACGCTCGAAAGCTTTGGGGGAAGTCTCAACATGGGATGTTTGCACAACGGTTGCAAGCTGACCCGCCACCGTCAGATGGCTGGCGGTTTTCCAAGCTTCAGAAGCACCGGCACGTGATCCGAAGGCGGCTGCCAATGCCGCACGTCGACCAGAACCTCAACTCCCGCGATATGAGCCTTCAGCGGCGGCGTGACCCAGATGTGATCCAGCCGCCTGCCTTTGTTCACCGCCTGCCAATCCGCTGCACGGTAGCTCCACCAGGTGAAGACCGGATCATCCGCCGGGATCAGTTCGCGCACCACATCGATGAAGGCAAGCGAGCGCTTCAACCGCTCAAGTGCGGCGATCTCGATCGGCGTATGGGTCACGATCTTGGAAAGCTTCAAGTGATCCCAAACGTCAGCAGGCAAGGGTGCCACGTTGAAATCGCCCATCAGCACCATGGGGTCGCGATAGCCGTAACCGCCAGCGAAATGATCCGCCACCGCATCGAGGAATTTCAGTTTGTGCGCGAACTTCGGATTTGCCTCGGGATCGGGAATCGGTCCGCCCGCGGGCACATACAGACTGTGAATCTGGATCGCTTCGTCGATCGGAGCGCCGTCTTCCGGGCGGATGGTCGCGGCAATGTGGCGCGCGTCCTGGCGTTCGCAATGATGGATGCGCGCGATGTCATGCAGCGGCCACCTCGACAGGATCGCCACCCCATTGTAGCCGGGCTGTCCGGCGATGGCCTGGTACGGAAACCCGATCTCGGTCATGGCGTCGGTGGGGAACAGGTGACCATCGACCTTGGTCTCCTGCAGGCAGATCACGTCCGCGTTCGTGGTTTCAGCCAGACGCGCAAGGCCGTCGATCCGCTTGCGGATCGAGTTGACGTTCCAGGTCAGCAGCGAAAGCATTCAGGCGTCGGTCGCGATAAAGGGGGGGCAAAAAAATGGCGCCCGATGTGGGGGACATCGGGCGCCGATGATAGCGCCGGGAAGGTAGGGGATACCGGAACCCAGCCCGTTGCGGCCAAGAAGAAGCGCAACATCTGGCGAGGACTATGGGGCCCGTTTCGAGTCGTCTCAAAGGCGCGCCTGCACATGGCCGCCATACATTTTTGCGCGTTTCTGGCGATGGGTCCGAAAAGGGTTTGGGAACAATCCCTTCGCCCTATCCTGCCAAAACGGCGACGGCGGCTCTTGGGCCGGCAAAAGGCAATTTTCGGACAACTCTTCCAAGAATCGTCCAGCGGGTTAAAACGACTCGAACGGAGGGACTCTGGGCTAATCCCGGTCCGACGTGCCCCGGCTTTCCTTGCGGGCGTCGTATTTGAACAATTTTGAGTCGAGTTTGCCGCCCAAAACGGTGTTGGAAAGGGTCACGCGCACTTCCTTGTTTTGCGCATCCACCACCCGCCACTGCTTTAGCTCGAAAGGTCCGTCGGCGAACACGAAGGTAAGCTTACCCGCAGCAGTATCCTTGGTTTGGGTTGCGGTGATTTCCACCGTGCCAGGTCCTTGCTTCACGCTGATCAGTTTCACGGCCGCATCGGTGAAGCTGAGATTGGCTTTCAGCAGCAGTCCCGCCGGCGTGTCGTTGAGATCGATATGGCTGACGTCGTCCATGTCCTTGTCGACGTAGATCAGGAACACCCCGTCGGCGACCATCAGCATCGGCGTGGGCGGGTCATAGACCAGCCGCATCTTGCCCGGGCGCGAGATGTACAGGTCGCCCTCGTGGCTCGACCCATCCGCATTCACCTGGGTGAAGCGCGCCTTCAGGGTGGCGATGCCGTTGAGATACGTCTCGGCCTTCTTCACCATCGCGCTCTCCGCGTCCGTCAACGCGAAAGCGGGCACGGCAAACAGCGTGAGAAAGGCGATGAGAATCAGGCGACGCATCAGGGACGCTCCATAGCTGTGCCCCACAAAGTGGCGGCACAGTATGGCGACGTGAAGGCGAAGTCTACCTAGGCGGCTTCGCCCGTGGACGGCAGCAGCACTTCCCGCTTGCCGACATGGTTAGCGCGGCTCACCATGCCCTGGTTTTCCATCTCTTCAATGATGCGGGCGGCGCGGTTGTAGCCGATCTGCAAGTGACGCTGCACGAAGCTGGTGGACGCCTTGCGCTCCCGGGCGATCAGTGCGACCGCCTGGTCGAACAGGGCGTCGCCGCTGGAGGTATTGCCGCCGGTGGAGAAACCGGGCGCACCGTCGCCGTCGTCATCCTGCGTGACCTCTTCGACATAGTCGGGCTGGCCCTGCTCGCGCTGCTGCTCGGTGATCGCTTCGACTTCCTTGTCCGAACAGAACGGCCCGTGCACGCGGGTGATGCGGCCGCCGGCGGCCATGTAAAGCATGTCGCCCTGGCCGAGCAGCTGCTCCGCACCTTGTTCGCCGAGGATGGTGCGGCTGTCGATCTTGGACGTGACCTGGAAGCTGATGCGCGTCGGGAAATTCGCCTTGATGGTGCCCGTGATCACGTCGACCGACGGACGCTGTGTCGCCATGATCACGTGAATGCCGGCGGCGCGCGCCATTTGCGCCAGGCGCTGCACGGCCTGCTCGACATCCTTCCCGGCAACCAACATTAGGTCCGCCATCTCGTCGATGATGACCACGATGTAGGGCAGCGGCGTGAGATCGAGCGCCTGTTCTTCGTAGGTCGGCGCCCCGGTGGACGGGTCGAAGCCCGTCTGCACCGTCTTCGTCAGCGACTTGCCCTTCTTCGAGGCCTCGATCAGGCGCTGGTTATAGCCGGCGATATTGCGCACCGACAGCTGGCTCATGGAGCGATAGCGATTCTCCATCTCGCGCACGACCCACTTCAGGGCCATCACGGCCTTGCCGGGCTCGGTGACGACGGGCGCCAACAGATGCGGGATGCCGTCATAGACCGACAGTTCGAGCATCTTCGGATCGATCATGACGAAACGCAGATCGGCAGGGGTGTTCTTGTAGAGAAGCGACGTGATCATGGTGTTGACCGCGACCGACTTGCCCGAACCGGTGGTGCCGGCGATCAGCAGATGCGGCATGCGGGCGAGGTCGGCCAGAATCGGCGTGCCGCCGATATCCTTGCCGAGCGCCATGATCAGCTTTCCGTCACCCTTTTCGAATTCCTCAGACGCCAGCATCTCCCGCAAGTACACGGTCTCGCGCACGGCATTGGGCAGTTCGATGCCGATCACGCTGCGCCCCGGGATCACCGCGATGCGCACCGACACCGCGCTCATGGAGCGGGCGATGTCGTCGGCCAGCGACACCACGCGCGAGGTTTTGGTGCCAGGTGCGGGCTCCAGTTCGTACAGCGTCACCACCGGGCCCGGTCGCACTTTGACGACTTGCCCTTTGATGCCGAAATCGTCGAGCACGGATTCCAGCATGCGCGCGTTGCTTTCCAGCGCTTCCTTGCTGATCTGGCGGCTCTTGGATTCCGGCGGCGGCGGCGCAAGGAGATCGAGCGGCGGCAGCTCGAAGCCGTGTGCCTTGTCGCGCAACAGGCTGCCTTGACGGGACTCCATCTCGCGCTTGGACGGCTTGGTCGACTTCGCACGCGGCATCACCACAGTCGTTTCGATCCGGCGCGGCTCTTCTTCGGCAACGGCGGCGGCAGGGGCCTCGTCCGCGTCGTCCTCGATTTCCGGCGCATGGCCTTCATCGTCGTCCGCGGCAGAGACTTTCGGTTCGCTGCGTTCACGTCGCGGTTTGGCAACCTTCACTTCGCGCGTCGTCAGGCGCTCGAACAGCATAACCGGCCAAGCCGCGGCGGTGCGCGCACTGGTGGCCAGCGTACGCATCACCGTGCCCATGGACGCGCCGACGCTGATGGGACGCACGGTCAACGCCCATAGCAGCAGGCCCGCGCCGAACACGGCTGCGACACCCGCAACCGTCAACCGCAGGATTTCACCAACCAGATGCAGCCGCGCCATCAAGGCGCCGTGGCGCACGCACAGGTCCACCAAGACTTGCCCGGCGGAGCCGCCAAGGCCTGCGCTGATCGGCCACCACGACGGCGTCGGCACCCCCTCGAGACCCATCGCCAGCAACAGCACGGCGGCGATCGTGCCCACCGTGCGCAGCCACAACCAGCCAACCGTCTCGCCGCGCGTCAGGCGCAAACCCCACGCGCCGATCACAAGGAACAGCACGCCTGCAGCGATGCCGGCGGTTTGCAACGCCGCATCAGCGAACACCGCACCTGGCGCCCCCATCAGGTTCTGCGCTTGTGAAGGCGTCGCGGTGTTGAAGGAGGGATCGGTCGGGCTATAGCTCGCCAACGCCGTCAGCGCCGCGGCGCACACCGCCAGGATCATCGCGCCCAAGGCGGCGTTCACGCTGCGGCGCAAGGTTGCGGCCCACGCAGGCGGCAGGAACGGGACGGCATCGGAACGGGTTGCGGCGGGCATGATCGGATCCTTACAGGCGTTCGAGCACGTCTTTCATGCGGGCAAGGGCATCGGCGGTGCGGGCGCGGTCGTGCACCAACGCAACGCGGATGTAGCTGGCGCCGGGATTACGCCCGGACGCATCGGGTCGGGCGAGGTAGCCACCCGGTAGAACTTTGATTCCGGCGTCGCGCCACAGCGCTTTTGCCGCCTTCTCGCCGTCGCCTACGTCGAGCCACAGGAAAAAGCCGCCACCGGGCCGATAGAAACCGAAACGATTGCCGAAGACTTTTGCGGCGTCGTCGAACTTCGCGCGATACAGCGCGCGGCTCTCTTCCACATGTGTCTCGTCGCGCCATAACGCGGCGGCGGCATTCAACACCGGCACGGGCTGCACCGCGCCACCGTGGGCGCGAAGCTTGGAGAACTTGGCGATCAGGTCCGCGTCGCCGACGACCGACCCGGCGCGCAAGCCCGGCACGCTGGAGCGCTTCGAAAGCGAATTGAACACCAACACGTTCTTGAGATCGCCGCCCAGGGCAGCACACGCCGCGAGCGCGCCGGCCGGAGGCGCGACGTCATAGATCTCCGAGTAGCACTCGTCGGAGATGAGGACGAAATCGTGGGTACGGGCGAGCGTGATCGCGCTCTTAAGCCGCTCCAGACTGGCCACTGTGCCCTGGGGATTGGCCGGCGTGCACAGATAGGCCATCGCCGCGCGCGTCAGCGCGTCCTTGGCGACGGTCGCATAGTCCGGCTGGAATCCGGTCTCGACCGTCGCGGCCACGAATACCGGCTCTGCCCCGGCCATCACCGCCGCGCCGAAGTAGACTTGGTAGAACGGATTCGGGATCAGCACCGTGGGCTGCGCACCGTTCTTTGTCGGCGGAACGCACAGCTGGGCCGCCATGAACAAACCCTCGCGGCTCCCCGCCACCGGCATCACGTGCTTATCGGCGTCGATGAATCGCTCCGGCAGGGCGTAGCGCCGCGTGCACCACGCCGCGACGGCCTGGCGGTATTCGGGGTTGCCCGGCGTGGGCGGATACTTCCCCCAATCGCCGGCGCTCTTGGCCAGACCCTCGTGGAGCAGTTGCGGCGGCGTGTGCTGGGGCTCGCCAATCGACATGATCAACGGTGAAACGCCCGCCGGCGGGTCGATCCCCTCCAGCAAGGCTGCCAATCGCTGAAACGGGTACTCCGTCAGCCCATCGAGACGCGTATTGTACATCCGCCGCCCAAATCCCGGGGAATCCCGGTTCTCCCCAGATGCTTACAGCCGAGAGTTTATACGAAACGTAAACAGACCGCAAAAAGGTAGCCGATTCCAGTTAGATGGGACTAATGTTTAAGGCAAAAGATTAATCGGACCCACGCCAGAGTGGAAATCACGCAAAATCCCTTAATCTCAAGGTGTTGCTCGGAACCCGAACAATTCCACCGGCGCCCTAGCTTGCCGACTGAAATATCCTTACATCCTAAGTGCTTCAGGGCCGTAGGAGAGACGTCATGGTTGCCGCACCGGGCACCGCCGGAGCCAAGGAAAAGGTCTGGTTCGCTAAGGGCAAACAGCCCCAATTCCACGACGATCGGGCGATCGATCAGCTCATGGCCATGGTCGTGGCAATGACCGCCGAGATTTCGATCCTCCGAGAAAGGCTCGATACCCACGAACGCCTAGCGGCCGCCAAGGGCGTATTTTCACCGCCGGACGTAGACGAGTTTCTGCCAGGTCCGGAGGCGATGGCCGAGCGCAGCGCGCAGCGCACCCGCCTTATGCGGAAAGTCTTCCGCGTTTTGAAAGAAGACCTCGCGCGCTACGATGTGAAGGTCGACGAGGCAGGCCTCGATAAGGTCATCACCGAAATCAACGACGGCTGAGCGGAGAAGAGTCAATGAGCGCCACGCCAAGCAACAATCCCCTCAAGCCGCATCCGATGATGCCCGGCCTCACGCACGACGAGATGTCGGAGCAGATGTTCGTCGCCGACTTCAAGGCGTTCATCGGCAGCGATATCGAGCCGTCGCAGCGCGATGTGGTCAACAACAAGGTGCTCCCGGAAATGACCGCGCGCACCGGCGCCAAGCCCGCCAGCCACATCGAGGTCGGCAAGGAGTTGGCGAAAGAGGGCTCCTATCAGAACTGGGCGCTCCTCACGCGCACGGCCCAAGAGATGATGTGGGACAGCGCCGGCACCTGCGTCGACCGTCAGCTTGAGGACCTTAAGTCCCTCGCCGACGTCAAGGCGCCGAAGGGCTCCCTCACCGTCGATCCGAACTTTGAGGTGCCGCGCTATATCGATGCGGTCGACATTCACTGCATGCCCGGCAATTACCATGCCGTGGTCGGTGAAAACGACGTTCGCCAGGGCGCGCTATTCGATCGTGCGGCGGCGATCTATCACATGGGCCGCAACGGCGGATTCATGAATGACATCCGCGGCCACACCGTCATGGCGCATTATTTCGCGCGCTTCTCGGACAAGACGCTGAACCGCAAGGACGCGCGCATCCTCGACATCGGTTGCACGGTCGGCCATTCAACACTCGCCGTGGCGAGCTACGCGCCGCTTGCGGAAACGCATGCCATTGACGTCGGCGAAGGGCTGCTGCGCTATGCCTACGCCCGTGCGGAACACTTGGGTTACGGCATCCATTTCTCCCAGCAGAACGCCGAGCAAACCAACTTTCCCGACAATCACTTCGATCTCGTGTTCAGCTCTGCCGTGCTTCATGAGACGTCGCGCAAGGCGCTGCCGCGCATCATGGCGGAGTGCCGCCGCATCCTGAAGCCGGGCGGCGTGCTGATTCATCTCGAGGTTCCGGCCAAATACGAATCTCTCGACACCTGGGGACGGATTCGCGGCGACTATGAGATCAGCTACAACAACGAACCGTTCTGGCGCGGTGCGCTCACCTCGGACTTCGGCGAACTCGTGCGCGCAGCCGGTTTCAAGGATGTGCAGACCG
Source organism: Fidelibacterota bacterium (assembly GCA_947476275.1). Taxonomy (GTDB): domain Bacteria; phylum Pseudomonadota; class Alphaproteobacteria; order Rhodospirillales; family Rhodospirillaceae; genus SCTM01. The sequence goes on along the minus strand of CANJPQ010000013.1, from coordinate 62,277 downwards.
GCTATCAGGACGCGGTCAACAAAGCAGTGCCCGGCGCCGGTGGCTTCGGCGACGTCCACAAGGGCGTGCACCGGTGCTGGTTCATGGTCTCGGGCGTAAAGTAATTAGGCCAACAGCGCCCGCACCACGGCGTTCAACGCCAACCGGCCGCGCGCGGTGGTTTGAAGAGCGCCCGGCGTTTCGATCATCAGGCCCTCGCGGACAAGCATCGCGAGGGCCTCTTGATTCACGGTCGCAGCGAGATCGCGTCCGCTGAGGCGCGCGAACCGCGTCTTGTCGATTCCTTCCGTCGTGCGCAGGGCGGTCATCACCAGCTCTTCCGCGCGCGCGTCGGCGGGCAACACCTCTTCCTCCTGCGTGCCGGCCCCATCGCGCTCGACTTTCTTGAGCCATAGCGCCGGCGCTTTCATCTGACGCGTGGCGTGGGTCACGCCGTCGAGCGTCACGCGTCCGTGGGCGCCGGGGCCGACGCCGACATAGTCGCCGCCGCGCCAATAGGTGAGGTTGTGCCGGCAGGCGGCACTCTCGCGCGCATGATTGGAAATCTCATAGGCCGGGAAGCCCGCGCTCTCGCACAGGGTCTGCGTGATCTCATACAGCGAGGCTGCGTTGTCTTCATCGGGCAGACGGAAGGCCCCGCGCGCATAATCCGCCGCCATAGGCGTGCCGTCTTCCATGGTGAGCTGATACAGCGAGAGGTGCGTAATGCCGCAGCGGTCCACTTCGTCCAACGCTTCGCGTAACTCTGCTGTCCAGGCGTCCGCCGTCTGGCCCGGGCGCGCATAGATCAAGTCGAACGAGACGCGCTCGAAGATCTTGGACGCCGCACGCCAGGCGGTGCGTGCTTCTTCTACGCCATGCTTCCGGCCGAGGAACTTCAGATCGGCGTCGTTGAGCGCCTGCACGCCCATCGACAAGCGGTCGATCCCCGCGGCACGGAAAGCCGCGAACCGGTCCGCATCCACCGTGCCGGGATTTGCTTCCAGCGTGACCTCAAGATCGTTCGCCGGTGTCCAGGCGCGGCGCGCATCCTGGATCAAGACTTCTGCGGTCGCCGGTTCCATCAAGGACGGCGTACCCCCGCCAAAGAAGATACTGGTCAGCCGGCGGCCGGGCGTGCGCGCTGCGAAATGCGCAAGTTCCGCGCGCAACGCGGTCTGCCATGCGCCCTGGTCGACGCGCTCCGCCACATGGCTGTTGAAATCGCAGTAGGGGCACTTCGAGATGCAGAACGGCCAATGGATATAGAGGCCGAAGCCCTCATCTCCCATCATGACAAGCCGCGCTCAGCTTGCGATGATTGCCTCTGAAACAAGGAGCGCATCATGGGTCGGCCGCTGATCGAATACATCTATTCCCAATGCCTTCCCTGGCAGACCGGTGTCGCGGTCGCCGGCGTGCGCGGCGATGTCGAGACGAAGGTCTTAAGCTTCGACCGAGATCTGGGCGAATCCTCGCTTATCCTGCGCTATCCCGCCGGCTGGGCGAAGACCAAGCCGGAAGCTCTCTCAGTCGAGGAAGAGATGTATGTCCTCGACGGGGAAATTACCATCAACGGTCGGATTTATGCGCGCGACAGCTACGCCTGCTTCCCCGCAGGCTATGTGCGGCAGTCGGCAAGTTCGGCCAAAGGCTGCGTGGCCATCACCTTCTTCGACGGCATTCCCGAACTCACCACCAAGCCCGTGAAGAGCGGCGCGGTGAGTGTGGAATACCTCAACCTCTATGACCTGAAGTGGGAGGTGGGCAGCGATCCTTCGCTGGCGTGGATGGGCAACCGCTCCAAAACGCTGCGCTGGGATCCCGTGTACGAGCAGAAATCGACCTTCGTTTTTTCCTCGGCACCGCAGATCGCGCCGACCAATTGGGAATGCCCGACGCTGACGCATCGGTGCGTGGAGGAGTCGTTTCACCTCGCCGGCTCCATCGCCGGCCCCCACGGCATCAAGCGTCCCGGCGGATATTTCTGGCGTCCGCCGGAAGTGCCGCACGGGCCCTTCGGCAGCCGCGACGGCACGATGTCCTTGATCCGCTTTCGCGCCGGTAAGCATGTGAACGTGTGGGACACCAAGCAAGTGCCCTATTCCTTCGACATGCCCTACAAGCCGGCGCTGCCGCCGGAGTTGGTGCCGATCGCGAAGGATTACGTCGGCGGCGATCGCTACTAAGCGAAGCACGCGGCGACGAGTTGACGGAACGCTTCGGCGCGATGGCTGATGGCGTGCTTCTCGTTGGGCTCCATCTCCGCGAACGTCACCTTGAAACCGTCGGCGATGAAGATCGGGTCGTAGCCGAAACCCTTGAGCCCGCGCGCCGGAAACGTCACGTGGCCATGCACCGCCCCCTCGAAGCTTTCGCAGGTGCCATCGGGCCAAGCGAGCGACAGCGCGCAGATGAAATGCGCGCGGGTATCGGCCTTCCCGCGCAACTCGTCTTCCACCCGCTTCATCGCGAACGCGAAGTCTTTGCTCGGTCCCGCCCAGCGCGCGGAATAAAGCCCCGGCGCGCCATCCAAGGCATCGACCGCGAACCCGGAATCATCGGCAAGTGCGGGAAGATTTGCAGCACTTGCCGCCGCGCGCGCTTTGAGCTCAGCGTTCGCAATGAACGTTGTCCCGGTCTCCTCCGGCTCCGGCAGGCCGAGATCGCCGGCGGAAATCACATTGGCGGAATACGGCGCCAGCAATTCGCGGATCTCGCGCACCTTCCCGGCGTTGTGGCTGGCGACGATCAGTTTGCCGCCGGTGAATCGCCGGGCCACTACAGCCCCGCAGCCTGAAGCGCCGCCTTCTGCAAGGCGACCAGTTCCGCCACGCCCTTGTGCGCGAGCTTCATCAGCGCCTGGAACTCCGCATCCTCGAACGGATGATCCTCCGCCGTGCCTTGCACCTCGACGATCTTGCCCGAGCCCGTGAGCACAAAGTTTGAATCGGCTTGCGCGGTGGAGTCCTCGCTGTAATCGAGGTCGAGCAGTGCTGCACCTTTCACCAGTCCGCAGCTCACCGCCGCGACCGGTTCGCGCAGCGGATTGCGGCTGATGGCGCCAAGGCGCTTCATCGTGCCGAACGCCTGCGCGAGGGCCAGGTAGCTGCCGGTGACGGATGCGGTGCGCGTGCCGCCATCGGCCTGCAGCACGTCGCAATCCAGACGGATCTGCACTTCGCCGAACGAGCGCAAGTCCGTGACCGCCCGCAGCGCCCGCCCGATCAAGCGCTGGATCTCCTGGGTGCGACCCGACTGTCCGCCCTTGGTGGCTTCGCGGGCGGTGCGGGTGTTGGTCGCCCGCGGCAGCATGCCGTATTCCGCCGTCACCCAGCCCTTGCCGGAGCCTTTGAGCCAGCCGGGCAGCTGCTCGTCCACGGTCGCGGTGCACAGGACGTGGGTGTCGCCAAACTTCACCAGGCACGAGCCCTCGGCATGTTTGGATACGCCCATGGCGAAGCTGACCGGCCGCAGGGCGTCGGCGGGGCGACCGCCCAGGCGGCGCACGGGGGTGTCGGACATCGGCGAATACTCCGGAAAAGGTGGCGCCCCGTCTAACACCTGAGGGGGCAAGGGTAAAGGAACCGCCCCCCGATAGGGGTGGTCGCATTGACGGCCCATACCCACGGGCTTACATACCGCCCATGTCCGCTTTCGACGCCCACACAGCTGCGCCGAACTCCGTCGCCGCGCTGAACGAGCGCTCCCGCGACATCTTTCGGCATATCGTCGAGGCCTACGTGGAGACCGGCGAGCCCGTCGGCTCCCGCACCATCGCGCGCAAGCTCAACGGGTCCTTGTCGCCCGCCACCATCCGCAACGTCATGGCGGACCTGGAATACGCGGGCCTTCTCTATGCACCCCACACCTCCGCCGGCCGTCTGCCGTCGGAAGCGGGTCTGCGCATGTTTGTGAGTGGTCTACTTCAAGTGGGCGGCCTGGACGCTGAGGAACGCCGGGCGATGGACGCCCACTGCCAGGCAGCGGGCCGCAGCACGGAAGAAGTGCTCTCCCAGGCGACCGGCGCGCTCGCCGGCCTCGCCCAATGCGCCTCCATTGTGCTCGCGCCGAAGAACGACGTGCCGCTCAAGCACATTGAATTCGTGCTGCTGAAGCCGGGCCGCGCCCTGGTCGTGATGGTCAACGAGGACGGCGCGGTCGAGAACCGGCTTCTCGAAGTGCCGGCAGACCTACCTGCGTCTGCCCTGGTGGAGGCGGGCAATTTCCTGTCCGCGCGTCTCGCCGGCCGCACGTTGCCGGAAACGCGTAAGGAGATTCTCGCCGAACTGTCCTCGCGCCGCGCCCAATTGAACGAGATCACCAGCGGGCTGGTGGAACAGGGCCTGGCCACCTGGGGTGGCGAAGCGAACCACAACGCGCTGATCGTCAAGGGTCAGTCCCATCTGCTCAACAACATCAAAGCGCTCGAGGACCTGGAGCGCGTGCGCCAACTGTTCGCAGCACTTGAGACGCGCGAACAGATCGTGCGCGTGCTCGACCTGGTCGGCAAAAGCGACGGCGTACAGATTTTCATCGGCGCCCAGAACGAACTCTTCGGCATGACCGGGTGTTCGATGGTGGTTGCGCCGTTCCTCAACAGCCGCGAGCAGATCGTCGGCGCCATCGGCGTCGTCGGCCCGACTCGGCTCAATTATGCACGTATCATCCCGATGGTGGACTACACCGCCAAGTTGGTCGGTCGCGTGCTTGGCCAATAATCATCGATCCAGAGAGCTCCTGAAATGACGTCTGACTTCGATCCCGCCGCTTCCTCCGAGACCCCCGCCGACGCCGCTCCGGACGCTGCCGCGGCAACCCAAAATGCCGCGCAATTCAATGCCGACGCCCGCATCGCCGAGCTTGAAGCCCAGCTCGAAGTTGCGAAGAAGGAGCGTCTGCTCGCCTTGGCGGAAGGCGAGAACGCCAGTCGCCGCGCCGATAAGCGCATTTCCGACAACGCGAAGTATGCGGTCTCCAACATCGCCAAGGCGCTGCTGCAGGTGGCGGATAATTTGAGCCGCGCCCTTCTGGCGGCGCCGGCTGACGCGCGCAACAACGATACGGTGAAGAACCTGGCGCTCGGTGTGGAGCTGACCGAGAAGGAGCTGCACAGCATTCTCGAGCAGCAGGGCGTGCGGAAGATCAACTCTCTTAACCAGCCGTTCGACGCCAACTTCCATAACGCAATCCAGGAAGTCGAAAACACAGCTGTGCCAAGCGGCACCGTCGTGCAGGTGTTCCAGGAAGGCTACGTGATCCACGACCGGTTGCTGCGTCCGTCAATGGTTGTGGTCTCCCGCGGCGGGCCGAAGCGCGAAGCTGCCGCAGCGAACCCCGCGAACCCCGGCGTGAATACCACCGCCTAACGTGGTTCAAAGCTCGCTTATGATTCCAAAGGCCTAGACCGGCAACGCCGGCCGCAACAAAACCGTACTTCCCTAACACGAGCACTTTCGCTACGAATTTGCTTAAGCTTGGGGGACTTCATAGTGCGGGTAAAATTCGCTGCCACCGGAGCGGCAGCCCTGATCGCTGTGCTTGCAGCGATCCAGCCGGTCGCGGCGAAAGTCGACCGCGACGAGCGCGTCACCTACTACGAAGTGGCAGGCGACAACATCGACGCCATCATGGAACAACTCGACACGCGCGGTCCGCCCGACGACAACGGCGAGCGCTTCCACGGCCGAACAGACGCTCGTATCGATTGGGCGTTCAATCTGCACGCTGTCGGCGAGGCATGTGGGGTGCGTGATGTCCTCACCCGGTTTCACGTCAACCTGATCATGCCGCGGCTCTCTACCGGCGATGAGGAAGTGCGCGAGCACTTCGGCGAATATGTCGAACGCCTGACGGTCCACGAAACCGGACATATCGATAATGCCCGCAAGACCGCCCTCGAGATCGATGCGGCGCTGCGCGCCCTTCCCGCGGAGTCGAGCTGTAAGACAATGAAGGAAAAGGCGAACGCGCTGGGTCATCGCCTGTTCGACCAGGGCGCGGCGCGGGACGTGGTCTATGACAAGACCACAGAGCACGGCCGGATTCAGGGCGCCCACTTTCCGTAACACGGCCGCTCACGCGGCTCAGAAACGCCGCGGTCAAGGGCCGCCGCGTGTGCCCCAACTTGTGGTGGTTGGGGGCGCCATGGCACAAAGGAGGCACCCGTCCCCCGCATGCCGAGGCGCTTATGGTCCATCGCCCCTTCGTCGCAGCTCTCGCGGTTTCGCTGGTCCTGACGCTGCCAGCCTTCGCCATCGGCACCGATCAGACGCCGGGCCAGCGGATCCACATTGATCTCGCGAAACTGCCCACGCCCTACGCGCCGCCCAGCAAGGCAAATCCACCGCGCACCGTGGACAAGCCCTCGGGCGCCATGCCGACCGTGCCGGCGGGTTTCGCGGTCAATGTGTTCGCCGACAAACTCGGCGCGGTACGCAATGTGGTTGTGGCACCCAATGGGGATGTGTTTGCAGTCTTGCAAAGTGCCGGAAAGGTCCTGCTGTTGCGCGACGACGGGAGCGGCAAAGGCAAGGTCATCAGCACCTTCGCGGAAGGCTTCAACGGCGCCTACGGTTTCACCTTCGCCAAGGACTCCATCCTGATCGGCGATCTCGACGGCATTTGGAAAATTCCCTACGGCGCCGGCGACACCACCGCGAAGGCGAAGCAGCAGCGCATCACCGCGGAAGGCGCGATCGGCGATCCTGCCGGCCACGCCACCCGCAACGTGATCGTCTCGCCGGACGGCACCAAGTTTTATGTGTCGATCGGCTCTCGCGGCAACATCGCCGAGGAGCCGGAGCCGCGCGCGACGATTCAGGAATTCTCCATCGACGGGTCGAAGCAGCGCACCTATGCGACCGGTCTGCGCAACGCCGTCGGCCTGGGTTACGCGCCCGGCACCAGCGATCTCTATACGGTCGTCAACGAACGCGACACAGCGGGCGACGAACTCGTGCCCGACTATATGGCGAAGGTGGTCGATGGCGGTTTCTACGGCTGGCCCTATTCCTACATGGGCCAGAATCCGGAGCCGAAGATGGACGGCAAGCGCCCGGATCTCGTGGCCAAAGCGCGCGTGCCGGAAACTCCGTTCCGGTCCCACTCCGCCCCCGTCGGCATGACGTTCTACGCCGCCACGCAATTCCCCAAAGAATACCAAAGCGGCGCATTCGTGGCGCTGCACGGATCGTGGAACGCCACACCGCCGCGCGGCTACCATGTTGTCCATGTGCCGTTCGTGAATGGAAAACCTTCAGACAGCTACACTGTGTTCGCCGCCGGCTTCTGGGCCGACAAGGAGCAGCGCCCCGAAGTCTGGGGACGCCCGGCGGGCGTGGCGGTCGCAAAGGACGGCAGCCTGCTGATCGCCGATGACGTGTCCGGCACGCTGTGGCGCGTCTCCTACAAGGGCAACTAAGCGCAATGACCGCACCCGCCACACCTGACCTGGCTGCTGTCGCTGCCTTCTGGCAATCGGCGAAGCATGCCAATCCCGACACCGTGCGCGGCGATGCCTATCGCGTGCGCGCCATCGGCAACACCCCCGAAGCGATGAGTTCCATTCTCGGGCACGTGCTGCGTGGCGACAAACGCGGCACGTTCTCCTTGCCGGCACTGCACGCCAAGACCCCGGGCACCGCACCCACGGTCGGCGACTACGTCGTGCTGGTGGGCTTTGACGGCAAACCCGTCGCACTGGTCACCACCACAGAGCTTGAGCACATCACCTACGACACCGTCACCGGCGCCCATACCGCCATCGACGGTCCTGGCGTGCGCGAACTCGGCGCATGGAAGGCCGTGCATCAACCGCACTGGACAAAGCAACTCGCCGCAGTAGGCCTGCAATTCGCCAACGACATGCCGGTGGTCGTGGAGCACTTTAAGCGGCTCCATCCGGCCACCGATCCGACAGCGGCGAAAGCGCGCGGCATCGAAGCGTTGCCGCCGGGCCCGTCGCGACCTTCGATCCATGCGCTGGATGCATTCTGGCGCGCGGTGGTGATCGCGCGTCCCGATCTCACGCTCCCGGCGAGTTACGAGGTGCGCTGGATCGGCATCGATGCGCCAACGACGGAAACGATCTTCGAATTCATTCAAGCGGGCACCAAGGTCGCCACGTTCCGTCTGCCGTGGCAACTCGAAGCGAAGGGCCACGCCTCCGCAAAGGTCGGCGATCCGATCGTGCTGATTGCCTGGGATGGCACACCGCGCATGGCGATCCGCCTCACGGCCACGGAGGAGACCACCTTTGGCGGTATTACGGGGGAACACACGGGTCTGGACGGGCCGCCGGTCCAGGACCTGGCCGTGTGGAAGCCGCTGCATCGTGACTTCTGGGGCAAGGAACTCGCGAAGATCGGCCGCGCCGTCACCGACGCCATGCCGATCATCGTCGAGCGCTTCGAGCTGATTTATCCCAAGCTGTAACCGAGCCGCGCGAGACGCCACCGCCGACGCGTGGATCGCCTTACAACGCTTTTCGGAATGTCAGGCTGTAGCGTCCGGCGAGATCCGCGATCGGGCTTGTGCCGGCGTGAACGCGCCGCACGCCGTGAAACAGCATGCGCGCCGGCGGGCCCATCACCAGCGCGTCGCCGCTGTTCACCCGAAATGCCGTCGCCTTGTCGGCCCGCGCCGGTCCGCCGATCATCCAGTCCGCGGCGTCGCCCAGGCAAACGGTGACGATCGGCTGTGTGAAGTCGGCTTCGTCCTTGTCCTGGTGCAGCCCCATCTTGGCGTCGGGGCCGTAGAAATTGATCAGGCACGCGTCGGGTGCGAATCCCTCCCAGCGCGTTCCGGCGACCGCACGCCCCACGGCCCTGCGGAAGGCGTCGGGGATCGCGGGCCAAGGGCCGGACCCGTCCGGCTGGCCTGGAAGGTAGCGGTAGCCTTTCTCGTCGCTCCACCAGCCGACGTCCCCACAATTGGTGATCGCGGCGGAGAACACGCCCTTGCCGCGCATCCTGGGGTGCCGGAAGGGGGCGCGCCGGGCAATCTCAGCCACCGCGACGGCCAATTCGGCCTGTTCGGGGCACTCAAATAGCCCCGAAAGGTGCAAAAGTCCCGCTGGAGGGGTCCAGGCGGGGGTGTTTGCGAATAGATCTGGCTGCTGGGCGGGGTTGGGCATGGCGCGCGGCTATGTGGGACGGCTAAAAGTTCTCGGCAAGGGCTGATTTCGCAGCCAAAAACCCTGCAAATTGAGTCGGTTCGACGGTTGCGGGGTTTTCGACCCCCCCTTATATACGCGGCAGGTTCGAGGGGATGCACGCGAACCTGCTAACCCCTGGGGACATCCGGGGTGCCGGTCACGACAGCAGTTTCCCCGCTGCTACGGGCTCCAGATGTCTGCCGCATGAGAGGATTTTGAATATGGGTAAAGTTATCGGTATCGATCTTGGTACGACGAACTCCTGCGTCGCGGTGATGGACGGCAAAAGCGCGCGCGTCATTGAGAACGCGGAAGGCGCGCGCACCACGCCGTCGCAAGTTGCTTTCACGGATTCCGGCGAACGGCTCGTCGGCCAGCCGGCCAAGCGCCAGGCGGTCACGAACCCGGAAGCCACACTCTTTGCGATCAAGCGCCTCGTCGGTCGTCGCAACGACGACCCGATGGTCGAAAAGGATCGCAAGCTTGTCCCCTACAAGATCGTCAAAGGCGATAACGGCGACGCCTGGGTCGAAGCGCGCGGCGAGAAGTACGCGCCCAGCCAAGTGTCCGCGTTCATCCTCGGCAAGATGAAAGAGACTGCCGAAGCCTATCTCGGCGAGAAGGTCACCGAAGCGGTCATTACGGTTCCCGCGTACTTCAACGACAGCCAACGTCAGGCGACGAAGGATGCCGGCAAGATTGCGGGCCTCAATGTCCTGCGCATCATCAATGAGCCGACGGCGGCAGCCCTCGCCTACGGCATGGACAAGAAGCACTCCGGCACCATCGCCGTGTACGACTTGGGTGGCGGCACCTTCGACGTGTCGATCCTGGAAATCGGCGACGGCGTGTTCGAGGTGAAGTCCACCAACGGCGACACGTTCCTCGGCGGTGAAGACTTCGACGCCCGCATCATCGACTACCTCGCCCAGGAATTCAAAAAAGAATCCGGCATCGATCTGCGCAACGACAAGCTCGCCCTGCAGCGCCTGAAGGAAGGTGCGGAAAAGGCGAAGATCGAACTGTCGAGTTCCAGCCAGACCGATGTGAACCTGCCGTTCATCACGGCGGATGCGTCGGGCCCGAAGCACCTCAACATCAAGATCACCCGCGCCAAGCTGGAGTCGCTCGTTGAAGAACTGATCCAGCGCACCGTCGAGCCTTGCAAGAAGGCTTTGAAGGACGCCGGCCTGAACGCGAGCCAGATCGACGAAGTGATCCTGGTCGGCGGTCAGACCCGCATGCCCAAGGTGCAGGAAGTCGTGAAGGAGATCTTCGGCCGTGAGCCCCACAAGGGCGTGAACCCGGACGAAGTCGTCGCCATCGGCGCCGCCATCCAGGCGGGCGTTCTGAAGGGCGAAGTGAAGGATGTGTTGCTGCTCGACGTCACCCCGCTGTCGCTCGGGATCGAGACGCTGGGCGGTGTGTTCACCCGTCTGATCGAACGCAACACCACCATCCCGACGCGCAAGAGCCAGACGTTCTCCACTGCGGAAGACAATCAGACCGCGGTCACCATCCGCGTGTTCCAAGGCGAACGCGAGATGGCGGCGGACAACAAGATGCTCGGCCAGTTCGACCTGATGGGTCTTCCGGCCGCGCCGCGCGGCGTGCCGCAGGTCGAGGTGACGTTCGACATCGACGCCAACGGCATCGTCAACGTATCGGCCAAAGACAAAGCCACTGGCAAGGAGCAGCAGGTTCGCATCCAGGCCTCCGGCGGCCTGTCGGATAGCGATATCCAGCAGATGGTGAAGGACGCCGAAGTTCATGCCGAAGACGACAAGAAGCGGCGCGCCGCGGTCGATGCGCGTAACAGCGCCGACAGCCTGATCCATCAGACCGAGAAGAACCTGAAGGAACACGGCGACAAGATTGCGCCGAACGACAAGTCGGATATCGAAACGAAGCTTGCCGCTGTAAAAGACGTCCTCGACAGCGGCGATGCGGAAAAGATCAAGTCGGCCACCGACGCGCTCCTGCAGGCGTCCATGAAGATGGGCGAAGCCATGTACAAGCAAGATCCGGCGGCGGCCGGCGGCGAGCAGACCGCCAGCGCCGGCGGCGAAGGCGCCAAGGAAGACGTTGTCGACGCCGACTTCGAGGAAGTCGATAAGAACAAGAAGTAGCGCGACCCTAAAACCGAGAGACGAAGCGCCCGGCGGCCGCATCCGCCGGGCGTCTTCACACGCGGGGGCGAGAGCGGCACGATGGCGACCAAGGCTTGCTACTACGAAACGCTGGAAGTGACCAAGACGGCCTCGGGCGAAGAGCTCAAGAAGTCGTTTCGCAAGCTTGCGATGAAGTTTCACCCGGATAAGAACCCGGGCGATCAATCCGCCGAACTGAAATTCAAGCAAATCAGCGAAGCCTACGAAGTCCTGCGCGACGAGCAGAAGCGCGCGGCCTACGACCGTTTCGGCCATGCGGCCTTTGAACAGGGCGGCGGTGGCGGTAGTGGCGCGGGCGATTTCGGCTTCGGCTCTGGCTTCGCCGACATCTTCGACGAGATGTTCGGCGACATGATGGGCCGTGGTCGCCGCGGCGGGCGCAGCACCGGGCGCGGCCAGGATCTACGCTACAACATGGAGATCACGCTCGAGGAAGCCTTCGGCGGCAAGAAGGCCAAGATCACCGTGCCGTCGTCGATCACCTGCGATGCCTGCAAGGGCTCCGGCGGCAAGAACGGCGCCGCCCCCGCAGGTTGCCCGACCTGCCGCGGCGCCGGCAAGGTGCGCAGCCAGCAAGGCTTCTTCACGGTCGAACGGACCTGCCCCATGTGCCAGGGCGCCGGACAGGTGATCAGCGACCCCTGCCAGAAGTGCAACGGCGCCGGCCGCCAGCGCAAAGAAAAGCAACTCGAAGTCACCATCCCTCCCGGCGTCGAGGAAGGCACGCGCATCCGTCTCGCCGGCGAAGGCGAAGCGGGCGTGCACGGCGCCCCGGCCGGCGATCTCTACATCTTCCTCGCTATCGCGCCGCACAGGATGTTTCAGCGCGACGGGGCGAACCTCGGTATGCGCATGCCGATCCCCATGACCACCGCGGCCTTAGGCGGCGAAGTGGAAGTGCCATCGATCGACGGCACGAAGGTCAAGGTGAGCATTCCGAAGGGCTGCCAGCACGGCCACCGCTTCCGCCTCAAGGGCAAGGGCATGAGCGTGCTGCGCTCCGCCGCGCGCGGCGACATATTCCTGGAAGCCGCGGTCGAAGTGCCGGTCAGCCTCACCGACAAGCAGAAGAAGCTGCTCGAGGAGTTCGCCAAAGAAAGCGACGAGCGGACCTACTCCCCGGAAAGCACGTCCTTCTTCGACAAGGTCAAAGAATTCATCGCCGACGTCGCCCGCTAAGCCGCGGCGCGGTCGTCCTTTTGATTGTCACCCTCGGGCTTGACCCGGGGGTTCAGGGCAACAACACTCGACCCCACACACAGGGGCTCTCGTCTATGAAGATCGGTATCGTCGGCTGCGCCGGCCGCATGGGTCGCGCGCTGATCCAGCAGATTCTCGACACGCCCGGTGCTGAACTCGGCGGTGGCATGGAGCCATCCGGTCCGGCCGTCGGCCAGGATCTCGGCGCGCTGGTTGGCGTAGCGCCGGTCGGCGTGACAGTCGGCAGCGATGCTACTGCCTTGTTCAAGGCCAGCGACTGCGTGATCGATTTTACCGTCGCTTCGGTCGCGGCACGGCACGCCGAGCTCGCCGCCGAGACCGGCACGTCGTTGGTGCTCGGCACCACGGGCTTGAACGCGACCGCGAAAGAAGCGGTCGTCAATGCAGCGAAGTCCGTGTGCGTGGTGCATGCATCGAACTTCAGCGTTGGCGTGAATGTGCTATTCGCGCTGACCGAAAAACTCGCGAGTACGCTCGGACCGGAATACGACATCGACATTCTTGAAATGCACCATCGTCACAAGGTCGATGCGCCCTCCGGTACGGCGCTCAGCCTCGGTGAAGCCGCCGCCGCCGGCCGCAAGGTCGATCTGCAGAAGGTCGGCAAGTGGACGCGCGAAGGCCAAGTCGGTGCCCGCCCCGCTGGCGAGATCGGCTTCGCGACATTGCGCGGCGGCGATGTCGTCGGCGATCACACGGTGATCTTCGCCGCCGACGGCGAACGGATTGAGCTCGGCCACAAGGCCTCGTCCCGGGTGGTGTTCGCCCGCGGCGCCGTGCGTGCGGCGCTCTGGACCAAAGGCCATGCGGCAGGACTTTACTCGATGAAGGACGTTCTCGGGCTATGAAGCCGGAGAAAGTCGTCGACTTTTACAGTCGGCTGCGAGAGCACGAGCCTGCGCCAAAGACCGAACTTCAGTTCGTCAATCCGTACACCCTCGTCGTGGCGGTTGCGCTGTCGGCGCAAGCGACAGACGTGTCGGTGAACAAGGCGACGAAGGATCTGTTCAAGACCGTCGACACGCCGGAAAAGATGCTGGCGCTCGGCGAAGACGGCTTGAAGTCCTATATTAAGACCATCGGGCTCTTTAACACCAAGGCCAAGAACGTCATGGCCGCCGCGCGCATCCTGATCGACCAGCACGGCGGCGTGGTGCCGCGCGATCGCGAAGCGCTCGAAGGGTTGCCGGGCGTCGGGCGCAAGACCGCCAATGTGGTGCTCAATGTCGCGTTCGGTGAGTACACCATCGCGGTGGACACACATATCTTTCGTGTCTCGAACCGGACAGGGCTCGCGCCGGGCAAGAACCCTTTGCAAGTGGAATTGAAGCTCGAGAAGGTCACGCCACCGCAGTTCAAGCAGCATGCGCATCACTGGCTCATCCTGCACGGCCGCTACGTGTGCAAGGCGCGTACGCCCGAGTGCTGGCGCTGCGTGGTGAACGACCTCTGCGCGTTCAAGGACAAGACGCCGCCGCCGGGCGCGCTGGCGAAGGATGTGAAGGCGAAGGGAAGGCCGAAGCGTGTGTCCAAGGCCGTCGGCGCCGCGAAAGGCGCAAGGCGCACCAAGGCGAAGATGAAGCGCTAGCGGTTCGTCAGCGTCAGCAAATTGGCATCTCGCGCCAAACGCCACTGGCCGTTCTCTTTGCGCAAGATGGTGAGCGTATAGCCGCTGCGGGTGACGGTTTCGCCGCCCTTGGGCGTGACTTTCACTTCCAGCCGATTGCGCATATACGCCAAGTCGCCCAGGACTTCGACCTCCACGGTCTCGGCCGTGCCGTCGATCTCCATCTGCGCCCTTTGCTGCTGGGCGGACATGGCGGCGAAGGCGTCTTTGCCGAAGGGCTCTTGCCCCGGCACCATGAACACGACGTCTTGGGTCAGCAAGCTCAAGACTTTGGCTGTGTCGCCGGCCTTGCTCGCCAGCATCCACGTTTGCACGAGCTCGCGGATCGCGCGCGCGTCATCCATGTTCGTCCCGCCTAAAGTTGATCGATGGAAAAGATAACGCCGGAAGACGGTTTTAGGCGCTCTCGACCGTGCCGAGCAGTTTGCCGCCGTTTGCCACGGCGATCGTGCCGTAGCTGACGGTACCCTTCACCACGGCGCTGGCGCCGATGTCGAGATGTCCGCTTACGGCCAGCTTGCCCTCGAACGTGCCGGCGATGACCGCGGTCTCCACGGCCGCTTCGCCCTTGAAGCTCCCTTGGGCGCCGACTTCGAGTGTCTTGATGTCGCGCAGGGTGGCGTCGACTTTGCCTTCGACGATCAGCCGTTCGCAGCCACCGATTTCACCGGTCAGCGAAACCGCCCGTCCGATGATCAGCCGCTTGCCTTCCATGTCGGCCTCGGTGGACTTCACCGCGCCGGGGCTCGGTATGTCCAGCACGCGCCGCGGCACTTGCGGATTGAAGGTGGAGCCGCCGCGACCCGACAGCAGCCGCTCGGCGATGAAACGCTCGGACATGTTCTCCCTCTTCTTTTCCCCCCGCGTCGGCTCTTGCGTCTCCGCAGGAACAGCGTCGGCAGATGGACCTGCCACGGGTGTCGTCTTACGAATTGCGCTCTTGGGCCATTTTACGAGGGGCGCCTTTCCGTGCAGCCGTTCATGCAGCGGCACGCGATCACCCTTCGCCGCCTGCGCCATCAGGCTGCGGGCGGAGAGGCTTTTGGTCGCAAAAACTTTGGTGGGCGGTCGGCTGCGCACGGTTGGAAAAGCGACCCGGGGCACCGCGGCGTCAGCCTCGGTGTCCTGCGTCGCGCCGGTGGGCGAAAGCTCGGAAGGAGTCATGACCGAAAGCATAGGCCCGACGCGTTAATTTTTCGAGTACGGCAACCCGCAACAGAATCAACCGGGCTCCTGGACCAGATGCACGAAGGCGGCTGTGGCGATCACCGGGGCAATCAGGTTCAGTCCGGGGATGGTGAGCAGCAGGGCCGCCACCGTTCCGGCGGCCCAGACCTGCTTGCGGCGCGGCAGTCGCAGGGCTGACACCTGGGCCGGGGAGAGACGCCGCAGGGCCACGGTCTGGAAATAGTCGCGGCCCAAAAGCGCTCCGTTGACGACGGCGAACACCAGCACATTCAGCGGCGGCAGCCACAGCAAGGCCATATAGACCGGCAGCATCAGCAGGTTCAGCAGCACCGTCAGCCCCAACAGCCGCAGGGCGACCCCGATCGCCGCCCCAAGGGCGAGGGGCCGCGCCGGTGTTAGGCCGGGATAGTGGCGGCTTTCCACCGCATCGATGATGCGTTCCTGGCCGAGCATGATCACCGCCGACACCACGCCGGGGAACATCAGGGTCGCCAGCAAAACCGCCGCCAACCCGCTTCCCCACCGCGCCAGCATGTCGAGCCAGGGGATCGTCGCCAATTCCACTTGGCTTAACACAAGGACGATCCCGCCGATCAGCAGGCCATACACCGCCAGGGTGATCAGCACACTGAGCATCGCCCACCGCAGGATGCGCGGGTCGAGCAGTTGGGCGAACGCCAATCCATAGGCACGTATCATGACGGGACGACTATAGGTGCTGCGGCTTTACTTGTGACCCCGCCTCGCGCCGCTATACTCCGCGCGCAATTCTTCCCACCCCCAGCCCCCCAGCCTTCATGCCCTACGACGTCGTCTCCATCGGCAACGCCATTGTCGACCTGATCGCGAAGGCCGATGCCGCCTTCGTCGCAGCGGAGGGCATGGGCACCATGCAATTGATCGATGCTGATCGGGCGAAGTCGCTCTACGACCGCATGGGTCACGCGGTCGAAATCTCCGGCGGCTCCGGCGCCAATACCATGGTCGGCGTCGCCTCCCTCGGCGGCAAGGCCGCATTTATCGGCAAGGTCGGCAACGACAAGCTGGGCGAGATTTACGCCCACGAGATCAAGGTGGCAGGCGTGGATTTCTTCGGCGGCACGCCGTCGCCGAACCTGCCCACGGCGGTCTCCATGATCCTCGTGACGCCGGACGCCCAGCGCTACATGAACACCTATCTCGGCGCCTGCACGGATCTCGGCCCGGAGGACGTTGACCCCGAGGTAATCGCTGATGCCGACGTGCTCTACATCGAGGGCTACCAGTGGAATACGCCCCGCTCCAAGGAGGCGATCCGCAAGGCCGCCGGAATCGCGAAACAGGCGGGCAAAAAGCGCGCCCTCTCTCTATCCGACGTGTTCGTCATCGACAGCCACTATGACGATCTCACCGCCCTGATCCGGGACGAGATCGATATCCTGTTCGGTAACGAGGCCGAGGTCCTGCGCCTCACCGGCAAGCCCGATTTCGACTCCGCGGCACGGGAACTCACATCCTCGAAAATGATGTCCGTGGTCACCCGCGGCGCATCTGGGGCTGTTGTCATCGATGGCGGGTCAGTGGCGGCCGTGCCGGCCTCCCCGATACCCCAGTTGGTCGACACCACCGGCGCCGGCGATCTATTCGCGGCGGGCTTCCTGTATGGCTATACCCATGGCCGCACCCTGGTGAATTGCGCCCTTCTGGGCGCCTTGGCGGCGGGTGAGGTGATCAGCCACATGGGCGCCCGGCCCGAGGCCAGCCTGCGAGAGCTCATGACCAAGGCCGGGCTTTAGGCATAAAGCCTTAATTTTTCTGCCAAAATCGCGTCTTCGCTGCACTGCACCTTGCCAGCGAGGGGCGGATCGTTATATACCGCCCGCGCCGGCCGGGGGCGGGAGTTCCGCCTTTTGAACCGGCCAAAGGCTTCCGGGCGCCGTTGAAGTGGCTGCCCGGTTTTGATTCTGTGATCCCTGTTTTTTGGAGTGGCCGGCGGTGAACGCCCGGCCTCGAGTGACCTTATGGATCTGCGCAACATCGCCATCATCGCTCACGTCGACCATGGCAAAACCACGCTCGTCGACGCGATGCTCAAGCAGAGCGGTACTGTGCGCGCCAATGCACGCATGCAGGAACGCGCGATGGACTCCAACGACCTGGAGCGTGAACGCGGCATCACCATTCTTGCCAAGTGCACCTCCGTGGAATGGAAGGGTGTGAAACTCAACATCGTCGACACCCCGGGCCACGCCGACTTCGGCGGCGAAGTGGAACGCATCCTCTCGATGGTCGACGGCGTCGTTTTGCTGGTCGACGCGGCCGAAGGCCCACTCCCGCAAACCAAGTTCGTGCTCTCCAAGGCACTCGGTCTGGGCATGCGTCCGATGGTTGTGGTCAACAAGATCGACCGCAGCGATGCGCGTCCCGACGAAGTTCACACCGAGATTTTCGACATGTTCAGCGCGCTCGGCGCGAACGATGAACAGCTCGATTTCCCGACCATGTTCGCCGTTGGCCGCGACGGTTGGGCCGTGCGCGACATGGAGAAGGACGAGCGCAAGGATCTCTCGCCGCTGTTCGATCTCATTGTCTCTCACGTCCCAGCGCCGGCGCATGATCTCGAAGCGCCCTTCACCATGCTGGCGACCACCCTCGAGTCCGATCCCTACCTCGGCCGCATTCTTACCGGCCGCATCCAGACCGGCATCGCCCGGGTCAACATGCCGCTGAAAGTACTGAGCCGCGACGGCAAGGTGCTCGAAACCGGCCGCGCGACCAAGCTGCTGTCGTTCCGTGGCCTGGAACGCGTGCCCGTCGAATCCGCCGAAGCCGGCGACATCATCGCGCTTGCCGGCATGACGACAGCCAACGTCGCCGACACCTTCTGCGCGCCGGAAGTGACAGAGGCCATCAAGGCCCGTCCGATCGATCCGCCGACGCTGGCTATGACCTTCTCGGTGAACGATTCGCCGTTCGCCGGCCAGGATGGCGACAAGCTCACCACCCGCGTGATCGGTGCGCGCCTGATGCGCGAAGCCGAAGGCAACGTGGCGATCAAGGTTTCAGAGTCCGAGGACAAGGACGCCTACGAAGTCGCCGGCCGCGGCGAATTGCAGCTCGGCGTGCTGATCGAGAATCTGCGCCGCGAAGGCTTCGAACTGTCGATCTCCCGCCCGCGCGTGCTGTTCCAAGCCGACGAGAACGGCAAGCGCCTGGAGCCGATCGAAGAAGTCGTGATCGACGTGGACGAAGGCTACTCCGGCATCGTCGTCGAGAAGATGTCCCAGCGCAAAGCCGAGCTGCAGGAGCTGAAGCCCGCCGGCGGCGGCAAGACGCGCCTGATCTTCCACGCCCCGTCGCGCGGCATGATCGGCTACCACGGCGAGTTCCTCACCGACACCCGCGGCACCGGCGTGATGAACCGCCTGTTCCACAGCTACGCGCCCTACAAGGGCAACATCGCCTCGCGCCGTGAAGGCGTGTTGATCGCCACCGATCCGGGCGAAGCCAACCAGTACGGCCTGTTCAACCTGATCGACCGCGGCCCGCAGTTCGTCGCCCCCGGCGACAAGATTTATGCCGGCATGATCGTCGGTGAGCACACACGCGAAAACGACCTGGAAGTGAACCCGACCAAGTCGAAGCAGCTCACCAACTTCCGTACGACGATGAAGGACGACAAGCAGTTCCTGCCGCCGCCGCGCCAGATCACCCTGGAAGATGCCATCGCCTACATCCAGGACGACGAACTGGTGGAAGTCACGCCCAAGGCCATCCGTCTGCGCAAGCGGTATCTGGATGTGAACATGCGCAAGCGTATGTCCAAGGCCGCCGCGGCGGAGTAGGCGCCGGATTCACAAAGCCGCCCAGCCATGCGACAACAAAGCATGGCAGAGGCGTCTCAGAAAGACGGATGGCTTGCGGCGCTGCGCGTCTATGGCGAACGGCGCACGCTTGCCATGTTCGCGCTTGGCTTTGCCGCCGGGCTGCCGTTCCTCCTGATCTTCGACACCCTCTCGGCGTGGCTGCGCCAAGAGGGGGTGTCGCTGCAGACCATCGCCTTCTTCAATCTCGCCACACTCGCCTACGGATTTAAGTTCCTGTGGGCGCCGGTGGTGGACCGCACGCAAGTTCCGTGGCTCACCTCACGGCTCGGCCATCGCCGCTCCTGGATGCTGATCTGCCAAGCTGGGATCATGATCGGCTTTGTGCTGATTGCCGCCGGCAAACCGGCGACTAATCTCGCGCTGGTCGCCTCGCTCGCCGTGCTTACCGGCTTCATCGGCGCGACGCAGGATATCGTCATCGATGCCTGGCGCATCGAAGTCGCACCGGAGAATCGCCAGGGCGTGATGGTCGCGGCCTATCAATGGGGCTATCGCATCGGCTTTATCGTCGCCGGCGCCGCACCCTTGCTGCTCGCCGATACCTTCGGCTGGCCGCTCTCGTATGGTGCCATGGCTTCACTGATGCTCATCGGCGTTGCCGGCGTGTTCTTGGCACCGCGTGAACAGGAACATCACGTTCGGCCCCTGCCGCGCCCCGACGGTCCGCCGCGGCCGGTGGCCACGACGGTCGAATGGATCGTTCGCCTCGCCATCCTCGCCGTCGGCGCGATCATTCTTGGCTCGGGCCTCTCAGGCAAAGGCGACTTGCTTGCTTCGATGCTGTCGCAGGACGCAAGCGCGGCCTTCAAGGCTATGTGGGCCGGCAACGTCACGGCGCAAATGACTGCGGTGTTGATCGGCTTCGCGGTGATCGTGTTCGCCGCTTGGCCGTTGCCGGGAAAGCCGACCCAGCCGGGTCTTTATCTCTCCCATGCTTTCGGCGATCCCATCGCCGATTTCGTTCGTCGCTTCGGTTCCTTGGCATTGCTCATTCTTGGATTGGTGTGTTCCTACCGCCTGTCCGATTTCATGCTCAACTTGATGAACCCGTTCTATCTCGACCTCGGATACACGCTGACCCAGATCGCCAGCGTGCGGAAGATCTATGGCGCGTTCATGTTCCTGCTCGGCGCCACACTTGGCGGCGTAGCGATCGCGCGTTGGGGTCTCATGCGCGCCGTCGTCATCGGCGCCATTGTCGCCCCAGTGAGCAATGTGATGTTCGCCTGGCTCACAACCCAAGGGCCCGACATTCCGGCTCTCTTCATTGCGCTCGGCTTCAACAACAGCGCCCAGGCGTTCGCCGGTACCTGCTTGATCGCCTATATGTCGAGCCTGACGAGCATCGGCTTCACTGCCACGCAATACGCCCTGTTCTCATCGCTGTATTCCCTCCCGGACAAGGTGATCATCACCCAGACCGGCCGCATGGTCGAAGCGGCGGCAAGATCGGCCAATGAGGGCGGCTTGTTCGCGCCGTTGATGACGTGGTTCGAGGCCCTGCCGGCCGGCAGCTTCGCCAGTGGTGCGGAAAACCTGGGCGTGTCGCCGCACGCGCTCGCGGCTGGTTATGTGGTGTTCTTCTTCGTCACGGCGCTGATTCCGGCGGTAATCGCTACGCCACTCGCCGTCATGGTCGCGCGGCGGCAGAAGCCTAAGACGCCAGCACCTTGATCCGCCGCGAGGCGATGTAGAGAAGCACGGCCGCCAAAGGCCCCGCCAATCCCGCAACCGTCACGATGGCATAGCGAAGATTGGTTCCGCCGCCGCCATAGATGTGGTCCGACACCAGCGCGACGGTGACCGGCCCCAGACCCAGTCCGATGATGTTGAAACAGAACAGGTAGGTCGCGCTGACGGTCGCGCGCAGACGGTTCGGCGTCATTGTCTGGAGCGCGGCGGAGATCGTCCCGGCGACACCACCGGCGGCAAAGATCGTTACCGCGAAGGCACCAACCGCCGTTGTCCCCGTCGGCGACAGCGGCCCATAGATATTCGCGCAGGATCCAAGCACCAGCGACGCAGCCGCGACGCGCAACTTCGCGCTGTTCACGCCGCGCTGCTCCAACGCGTCCGACAGCCAGCCGAAGAAGGCGTTCCCGCTCACGCCTGAGATGAGATACACGAGGCCGATGGCGGTGCCGGCTTCGGTCACCGTGAATCCGTGCGTGCGTTGGAGCATCGACGAGATCCAGGAATTGATCGCGTTCGCCGCCATCCCGTTGAAGCCGAAGCCGAGAAACAGGGGGATCGTGGTGGCGCGCTCCTGCCAGATGAACCGGAATGGCTCGGCGAAGTCGACCTTTTCTTTGTCCTGCGCAACAATACGACGCGCAGGTTCGCGGATGAAAAACAGGATGGGCGCGACGGCGACGCCCAGCAGACCGACCGCCAGGAACACCGCTTGCCATGCCGGGTGCTGATGTCCGAACAGCGTGAAGCCACCCATCTCCTGCACGTATTTGTAAAGCGCTGCGCCGCCGAGGAACGCCATGGCGGAACCTGTCACGGTGCCTGCCGCATACAGGCTCAACGGAAGCGCCAATTTCTTCGGCGGGAACACATCCGACAGCATGGAGAACGTAGCGGGATTGAGCGTCGCCTCACCCACCGCGATTCCGAAACGCGAGATCGCCAGCATGGTGAAGTTGCGCGCGAAGCCGGCAAAGCCTGTCATGACGCTCCACAGCAGCACACCGGCACCGACCACGCGGGTGCGGACGGTACGGTCACTCAATGTCGCGCAGGGGATGGCAAGGAAGGCGTATGTGAAGGCGAACACCGTGCCTTGCAACAGGCCCAGCTGGGTATCGCTCAGGCCGAGATCCTTCCGGATCGGCTCAGTCAGCAGCACGATCAACTGGCGATCCACGAACGACAGCGCATTGCAGAAGGCCAGGATCAGCACCAGGCCCCACGCGGCGCGCGCGCTCATCGTTGTTCCGCTCTCCGACACGCCCCGATCTCCCGCCGTTCGCCCGCGACCATGCGCGGCTTTCCCGCGGCAGGCTAGAGGGCTTGATTAGCCCACACGCCCTGCGGCAATCGGTAGCCAGATCGTGAAGGTCGATCCCTGGCCCTCGGTGCTCTCGATGGTGAGTGCGCCGCGATGGCGCAGCGCGATGTGTTTCACGATCGCCAGGCCCAGTCCCGTGCCGCCAAGCGCGCGGGAGCGTGCGTTGTCCACGCGATAGAATCGCTCGGTCAATCGCGGGATATGCTCGCGCGCGATGCCTTCGCCGTAGTCTCGCACCGCCACTTTGAGACACGGGCCGCGCCCGGGCATGGACGGCGGCCGCTCCGGGGCGATGTCGAGACTGACTTCGACGCGGCCTTTTTCACCGCCGTATTTGAGCGCGTTCGCCAGCAGGTTCGAGAACACCTGACCTAGTTCGCCCGCATCGCCCAAGCCTCGCGGCAAGTCTGGACTCGCTGTGATGACGACATGATTGCCGCGCCGCGCTGCCTCCTGCTGCAGTAGTTCGACCGTCGCGCGCATGATTAACGCCACATCGACCGGCTCCGCGGGGCGCGTGTGCTCGCGTAGTTCGATCCGCGACAGGGACAACAGATCGTCGATCAGCCGCGCCATACGGCTGGCCTGTTTGAACATGATCTCAAGGAACTCGACATGCGCCGCAGGGTCGTCTTTTGCCGGTCCGCGCAGGGTTTCGATGAAGCCCAGCACGGCGGCGAGAGGCGTGCGCAATTCGTGGCTCGCATTGGCGACGAAGTCGGCGCGCATGCGCTCCACCTTGATCATCTCGGTCTGGTCCGTCAGCGAGATGATCATCGCGGTATCGCCGTCTCCGCCCAACGGCACGATCAATACACGGAACGTGCGCTCCACCGGGGCCGGCAATGTCACCTGGGCCGAGGCCGTCGTCATTGTGGCAAACGAAGCATCGACCGCTTCCAAGATCTTGGGATCGCGGATCAAGCTGGTGAGGTCGCGGTCCGCGACGATGCGTCCGCCTTGGGTGACCGCCGCCTGCAGATCGAACGCGAACAGTTCGCGCGCCGCCGCGTTCGTGCCGCGCACGCGCCGCCGCCGGTCCAACAGCAGCAATGGGTCGGGCAGGGCGTCGATGATGTATTGGCGGGAACGCGCCAGCCCCTCCGCCTGATCGCGCCGTTCCGACCACAGTTCCCGCAACGCCAATAGGGCCCGTTGCAGCCGCGCGGCGGTGGCTGAGTTCTGTAGTTCCGGCGGCGGCGCTTCTGGGTTCACCAACAGGGCCTCGGCGTAGCCGATCACACCGTCGAAGTCCTTGAGGCGCTTCAGCGTGAAGGCCGCCAACACCACGAAGACGAGTGCGCTGCCGATCAGCGCATCGTTCCAGGCGATGCGATGGAACAGGGCGAGGGCCAGCAGCACCACCCACGCAGGCAGGCAGGGCCCGATCGCCCAAGCGGTCAATCGGCGGAAAGTCGGGGACATGGTCAAATCTGTGGATAAGTCATGGCGTGCCAGTGTGCCGCAAGTGCATGTGTACGTAAAATGACCATCCTGCATTCATCCGCTGGTGTAGTGTCCCGCAATCCCCAGGCAAGCAGTACGTGCCCGTGTCCCATCCGCTTCCGCTCACCGAACTGACCGGCGACGGCGTTTCCGCCGAAGCGCCGCTGGCCGTGACCGGCGACGTCACCCCCATGATGGCCCAGTACCAGGCGATCAAGGCGGCCTATCCGGATGCCCTGTTGTTCTATCGCATGGGCGATTTCTACGAACTGTTCTTCGACGACGCGGTGAAGGCCGCGGCGGCGCTCGATATCGCGCTCACCAAGCGCGGCAAGCACCTCGGACAGGACATCGCCATGTGCGGTGTGCCGGTGCACAGCCATGAGGCCTATCTCGCGCGCCTGATCCGCGCCGGCTTCAAGGTCGCCATTGGCGAGCAGATGGAGGACCCGGCGGAAGCCAAGAAGCGCGGCGGTAAATCCGTCGTGAAGCGCGACGTGGTACGCCTGATCACGCCCGGCACGCTCACCGAAGACTCTCTGCTCGATGCGCGCAGCCACAACTATCTCGCCGCGTTCGCCGTGGTGCACGGCG
Organism: Fidelibacterota bacterium; assembly: GCA_947476275.1. Taxonomy (GTDB): domain Bacteria; phylum Pseudomonadota; class Alphaproteobacteria; order Rhodospirillales; family Rhodospirillaceae; genus SCTM01. Next base: position 38,012 of record CANJPQ010000013.1, on the reverse strand, counting down.
AACCGGGGCTCGCGTGGCTCGATATCTCCACCGGCAGCTTCCAGGTGCAGCCGGTCACCGTGGCAAGCCTGGGTGCGGCACTCGCGCGGCTGTCTCCCGGTGAACTTTTGGTGCCCGATCGGGTCTTGGCGGATGACGACATCGCCGCCGCGCTCGCGCCGTGGAAAGCTCTACTGACGCCGCTGCCAGCCCCGCGCTTCGATTCGGAAAACGCGCGCAAGCGGCTCGAGAAACTCTACGGCGTCGGTACGCTGGCGGGGTTCGGGTCCTTCACCCGCGCCGAAACCGCCGCCGCCGGCACGCTGGTCGACTATGTGGAGCTGACCCAGAAGGGCAAGCTGCCGCGGCTCTCGCCGCCGCAGCGACTGTCCTCCGGCGCGGTGATGGAGATCGACGCGGCGACGCGGCGCAATCTCGAATTCACCCAGACCATGAACGGCACTCGCCGCGGCAGCCTGTTGAGCGTGATCGATCTCACGGTGACGGGCGCGGGCGCGCGTGCGCTTCATGAGCGGCTGAGCGCGCCACTGACAGATCCCTCAGCCATTGCCGCCCGTCTCGATGCGGTGCAGTTCTTCGCCGACATGACGCCCGTGCGCACGGATTTGCGCGAGCTTTTGAGCGCCTGCCCCGACATTGAGCGCGCCCTATCGCGCATCACGCTCGGCCGCGGCGGTCCGCGCGATCTCGCCGCCGTGCGCGATGGGCTGGCGCTTACTGCAAAGCTGCGCAGGGTCGTCACTGCCGCGCCCTTGCATCCGCTGCCGCCGCCGGTGGCGGAGAACCTCAGCGTGCTCGGCCACCACGATGTCCTGGTGGATCGCCTATCGCGCGCCCTGGCAGCGGAGTTGCCGCTGCTCGCCCGCGACGGCGGCTTCATCGCGAGCGGATACGACGCGCGCCTCGACGAGCTCAAAGGCCTGCGCGACGACAGCCGCCGACTCATCGCCGGCTTACAGGCGCAGTATGCCGAAGCCAGCGGCATCGCAGTGATGAAGATCCGGCACAACAATGTGCTTGGCTACTACATCGAAGTGCCCGCGAAACAGGGCGAGCGGCTGATCGACGAAGACCGCGCCGCCATGGCCGACGGTAAAGAAGGGCGTGTGAAGTTTGTTCACCGCCAGACGCTGGCGAACGCCATGCGCTTCACGACGGTGGAACTCGCCGACCTGGATGACCGCATCCGCTCTGCCGCGGATCGCGTGCTTGCGCTGGAACTCACCTTGTTCGCCGATCTGGTGACGGAGGTGGAGGCCCGCGGCCAGGAGATCGCGACCGCCGCTCGTGCCGTCGCCGCCCTCGACGTCTCTGCGGCGCTGGCGCAGCTTGCGGTCGATCAACGCTTCGTGCGTCCCCAGGTGGACGACAGCACCACCTTCGCCATCGCTGGCGGCCGTCACCCGGTGGTGGAAGCCGCCTTGCGTGCCGATGGTGGCCAGCAGTTCGTCGCCAACGATTGCACCTTGGTGGACGGCACGTCGGGGCCCGGCCGCCTGTGGCTGATCACCGGCCCCAACATGGCCGGCAAAAGTACATTTCTGCGCCAGAATGCGGTTATCGCCGTGCTCGCGCAGATGGGCAGCTTCGTGCCCGCCACGTCGGCGCATATCGGCGTGGTCGATCGGCTGTTCAGCCGCGTCGGCGCGGCGGACGATCTCGCCCGTGGTCGTTCCACCTTCATGGTCGAGATGGTGGAGACCGCGGCGATCCTCCATCAATCCGGTCCGAAGGCGTTGGTGATCCTGGACGAGATCGGCCGCGGCACCGCGACTTACGACGGCCTCTCGATTGCCTGGGCCACGCTTGAGCATCTGCACGACGTCAATCGCTGCCGCGCCCTGTTCGCCACCCACTATCACGAACTCACCGCGCTCACGGCGCGGCTGAAGGCTCTGGCCCCGCACACCATGCGGGTCAAGGAGTGGCAGGGCGACGTGGTATTCCTCCACGAGATCGGGCCAGGTGCCGCGGATCGCTCCTACGGCATCCACGTGGCGCGGCTCGCAGGCTTGCCGGAGGCTGCAGTCGCCCGCGCCGAAGAGGTGCTGGGGGCGCTGGAACGCGGCGAACAAAGCGGCCAGGCCACGCGGGTCCTGGTGGACCTCGCCGAGGACCTGCCCCTGTTTGCCGTCGCCAAGCCCGCGGCTGTGCAGGCGACCCCCGTGAACCCCCACGAAGCGGCAACCCTTGACGCGTTGCGGGGCCTCGCACCGGATAGCCTGAGCCCAAAAGACGCCCTCGACGCGCTTTATCGCCTCAAATCCCTGCTCGAACAGGGCTAACGGGCCGAATCTGCTATAGTGTGGGCGGTCTCAGGAGCAGCCCATGTTCGATATCGATCCGGACAAGCCCAACACGCCCGGCATTGCGCGCATCCTCGGCATCTTCGGCATGCTCAGTCTCATCTGCAGCATCGGCAGCATGCTGCTGGCGTTCTCGCGGTATTCCTGGGTGAACGAGACCTACGCCATCGCCGGGGCGCTCGCCGCCTTCCTGTTCGGCACGGTCATGCTGGGCCAGGCCAAGACCATTGAGCTGCTTGCGGTGATCAGCGCCCGCGTGAAGTCTCGTTTCGCCATGGAGCATGTCGTCATGGCCGGGTCCCAGCCGGTGGCGCCGAAGCCCGCGGTCTCCATGACCGCGCAGAAGGATCGGGTCATCACCATCCCGGAAGAGGAAGCCCGCAAACAGGGTGTCACCCGCGCGCCGCGCGCCAGCTTGTGACGACGCTGCGCGGCTCCATATAGGCAATTCCACGCTCGAACGGAACCAAACCACACCCGTGTCCCACATCTTCAACCCTCGTCAGATCATCGATCGCCGCGCGCTGACGGCACGCATCGAGGATGCGGCGCAAGACGCTCGCGCCGATGCGCTGCGGGGCGTGCTGCTCGAAATCGTCAAGCATGCTCATCGCGAGGGGATTGCTTCGATCCGTGCCCGCTTCGAGGCGGGCAAGGCGAGCGGCGCGGAAACAGTGGCCGCCCATAGCTATTTGATGGATCAAGTCATCCGCGTGTTGTTCGATGCCGTCACGCGCTACTTCGTGCGCTCCGGCGTGCGCACCACCGGTGAGCGTTTGAGCATCGTTGCCCTAGGCGGCTATGGCCGCGGTGAGCTGGCGCCCCTGTCCGACATCGATCTGTTGTTCCTGCTGCCTTACAAGGACACGCCCTACAGTGAGCAGGTGGTGGAGTTCATGCTCTACCTGCTGTGGGACCTGGGCCTGAAGGTCGGCCAGGCGGTGCGCTCCGTGAACGAGAACTTGGCCCAGGCCAAGGCGGATATGACCATCCGCACCACGCTGCTCGATGCGCGCTGGATCTGGGGCGACCAGGACCTGGCGGCGGAACTCACCGCGCGCTTTCAGAAAGAAGTGGTCGACGGCACCGGCACCCAGTTCGTTCAGGCCAAACTTAGCGAGCGCGATGTGCGCCACGAGAAGCTGGGCGGCTCACGCTATCGCCTCGAGCCGAACCTGAAGGAGGACCGCGGCGGTTTGCGCGATCTCCACACCCTGGGCTGGATCGCAAAGTATCTCTACGGCACGTCCGACATGCGCAAGCTCGCCGACATGCACGTGATCGATGCGGCGGCCGCCAGCCGCTATATGAAGGCCCATGAATTCCTCACCGCCGTGCGTACCCACATTCACTACGTTACGGGGCGCCCAGAGAATCGCCTGACATTCGATCTGCAACGCGAGATCGCGCCGCGTCTGGGCTATCACGACCGCGCCGGCGCAAACGCCGTCGAACGTTTCATGAGGCACTACTTTCTGGTAGCGCGCGATGTCGACGACCTTACGCGTCTCTTCCTCACGGTGCTGGAGGAGCGCGGCCGCCGCAAACCGCTCTTCCGCCTGCCGGCGGCGCTGCGCCGGCGCAACATCGACGGGTTTGTGATCGAACGCGGCCGCATCAATGTGAGATCGGAAGCGGACTTCGAAACCGAGCCACTGAAGCTGTTGCGCATCTTCAAGGTGGCGCTTGAAAACCGGCTCGATTTTCAGCCCCAGGTCCTGCGCATGATCCAACGGCACGCGCGCCTGGTGCCGGGCTTGCGTCACGATCCCGAAGGCAATCGGATCTTCATGGATATCCTGTGCTCACCGAAGGGTGCTGAAAACACCCTGCGCCTGATGAGCGAGAGCGGCGTGTTCGGCCGCTTCATCCCGGACTTTGCGCGCGTGGTCGCGCAGATGCAGTACGACATGTACCACCAGTACACGACGGACGAGCACACCATCCGCGCCATCGCGATCTTGAATCGCATCGAGCAAGGCACGCTGGTGGACGAGCTGCCCGTGGCCACGGAGATGGCGAAAAAGATATCTTCGCGCCGCGCGCTCTACGTCGCGGTGATGTTGCACGACATCGCCAAGGGCCGCGGCGGCGATCACTCCGAACTCGGCGGGGAGATCGCGCTGCAGCTCTGCCCACGTCTCGGCCTCACCGCGGAGGAGACGGAAACCGCCTCATGGCTGGTGCGCCACCACTTGTTGATGAGCAATACCGCGTTCAAGCGCGATCTCGACGACCCGCAGACCATCGCCAAATTCACCCAGGCCGTTCAATCGCCGGAACGGCTCAAGCTTCTCCTGATCCTCACCTGCGCCGATATCCGCGCGGTCGGGCCGGCGGTGTGGAACAATTGGAAAGCCACGCTGCTGCGCGATCTGTTCCACCGCGCGATCGAGCGCATGACCGGCGAGCAGGCCGTCGCCGGTCCTGGTGCACGCACAGAGGCGCGCGCCGAACATCGCGCCGTCGCCGCACGCGAAGCTCTAAGCGAGGCCCTGAAGGAGTGGCCGCAGGAGGATATCGACGCTGCACTCGCCTATGGCTCAAGCGCCTATTGGCTCAGCTACGACACGGCCGCGCATGTGCGTCATGCCGACGTTATCCGCACCACCGAGCAGGCCGGCCGCAAGATTGCCATCGATTTCGCGACCGATGCCTATCGTGCCGTCACGCAGATGCTGGTCTACGCGCCCGACCATCCAGGTCTGTTCGCGCGCATTGCCGGGGCGCTTGCCCTGTCCGGCGCGTCGGTGGTGGATGCGAAAATCCTGACGCTCGCCAACGGCATGGCGCTGGACACGTTCGCGATCCAGGACTTCGACGGCAATCCCATCACGGACCCGGAGAAACAGGCCCGTGTCCGCGGCCGCATCATCGGCGTGCTTGAAGGCCGTATCCGTCTGAACCAGGAACTCGCACAGACGCGCCATCGGTTGCCGGCCCGAGTGCAGGCCATGGAAGTGCCGCCGCGGGTCATCATCGATAACACCGCCTCCAAAGTCTGCAGCGTGATCGAGATCAACGGCCACGACCGGCCGGGCTTCCTGTTCGACGTCACCAAGGCCATCACGGACCTGGGCCTGCAGATCGCGTCGGCGCACATCTCCACCTATGGCGAACGCGTGGTTGACGTCTTCTACGTCAAGGACGTGTTCGGCATGAAGGTCGAGCACGAGACCAAGATCCGCCAGATCCGCGAAGGCCTTGGCAAGGCCATCGGCGTCGCCGCCGCGGATGTCAGCGTCGAAAGCCGCCCACCGAACTCTGCCGCGGCCGAATAGAACTCGGCCGTATTTTCGCCCCACGGGATGGGCTAAACACCAAAAGATGTCCCAACCGCCCAGCCTGTTTCGTGCTTTCGCGACGGTCGGCAGCTATACGCTGCTCAGCCGCATCACCGGCTTTGCGCGCGACACCCTGATCGCCACGTTCCTCGGCGCGGGTCTGGCGTCGGATGCGTTTTTTGTCGCCCAGCGCTTTCCTAACCTGTTCCGCTCCCTGTTCGCAGAGGGCGCCTTCTCCGCGGGCTTCGTACCGATCTTTTCCCAAGCGCTTGAGCGCGACGGCAAGGATAAAGCCAAGGAATTCGCCGATCAGGCTTTCGCGGTGCTGACGGTCGTCCTGCTGCTGTTCTGTGCGGCGATGATGATCGCCATGCCGGTTGTTCTCTACGCGCTCGCACCGGGCTTCAAGGAAATCCCCGGCCAGATGGAGCGCACGACGGAACTGGCGCGTATCGCGTTTCCTTATCTGTTGTTCGTATCGCTTACGTCCCTGCAATCCGGTGTGCTGAATTCGCTCGGTCGCTTCGCAGTGCCGGCGGCCGCGCCGGTGCTGGCGAACGTCACCATGATTGCGGCGTTGTTGGTCGGCGTCGGCGCCGGCGGCGATCGCGCGCTGTATCTCTCCTGGGGAATCTTTGCCACCGGCATCGTGCAGTTCGTCTGGCTGCTGTTCGATTGCCGCCGCGTCGGCGTCGGCTTCCGTTTGGTGCGGCCCCGCCTGACACCGGAGGTGAAGCGCCTGCTGGCGCGCATCCTGCCGGTGGCGTTCGGCGCCGGGCTCTATCAGGTCAATATCGTCATCAATGGTACGATCGCCTCGCTTATCGGCGTCGGCGCGGTGTCATGGATCTACTACGCGGACCGCGTGAACCTGCTCCCGGTCGGCATCTTCGGCTATGCCATCGGTGTGGCGCTCCTGCCGCTGCTCACACGCCAGATCCAGGCGGGGCAAGAGGATGTGGCCCTCGCCAGCCAGAACCGCGCTATCGAGGTCAGTCTCTTGCTCACGGTCCCCGCGGCCGTCGGCATCGGCATGCTGGCGGAACCGATCACGGCGACCTTGTTCGAGCACGGCCAGTTCACCGCCAGCGACCGCGGCGCCGTGGCGCATGCGCTGTTGGCCTTCTCCCTCGGATTGCCCGCCTATGTGCTGAACAAGGCACTCACCCCCGGGTTCTTCGCCCGGCACGACACCTCCACGCCGGTGAAGGCGTCCGCCGTGGCGCTGATCGTCAACGTTGCCATCAACATCGCCCTCATGAAATCCCTCGGCCATGTCGGCATTGCGCTGGGCACTTCCATCTCCGCCTGGGTCAATGCGGGCATCCTCGGCGTTGTGCTTCATCGCCGCGGTCACCTCGTCTCTGATGCGCGCCTGACGCGCCGTCTGCCGCGCACGATCCTGGCGAGCGGTCTCATGGGCGTGGCGCTGTGGGGCGGCCTTATCGGCATCGGCGCGGTGTTCGGTCCGGTGTTTGGGCTGCCAGGCCAACCCGCCGGCGATAAGCTGCTGCGCGCTGTTGCCCTGACGATCCTGGTGTGCGGCGGTGCTGCGGTGTTCGCCATCGCCGCCTTTGCGACCGGCGCGGCAGCACGCGCCGATCTTCAACTGCTCAAGCGTAAACGCGGCTAGCCTTGCTCCCGCATGCCGGGTGCGCTACCTAGCCGCCTTCGTTGAGCTAGGTCCCTTCCAAAAGGATTCCCCATGTCCCGCGGCCGCATCCTGTCCGGCATCAAGCCGACCGGAAATCTCCACCTCGGCAACTATCTCGGCGCGATCCGCAATTGGGTCGCCATGCAGAAGGACTATGAGTGCTTCTTCTGTGTGGTCGATCTCCACGCCATCACCGCGGATCGCATCGAACCGGCGGAGTTGACCCGCACCACCCGCGAAGTCGCGGCCGGCTATATCGCCTCGGGCATCGATCCGGCACGCGCGACCCTGTTCGTGCAGAGCCACGTGCCGGCGCACGCGGAACTCGCCTGGATCTTCAACTGCGTCGCCCGCCTCGGCTGGCTGAACCGCATGACCCAATTCAAGGACAAGGCCGGCAAGAACCGCGATACCGCGAGTGCGGGCCTGTACGTCTATCCAAACCTGATGGCGGCCGACATCCTGATCTACAAGGCGACTCACGTGCCCGTCGGTGAGGACCAGAAGCAGCACATCGAGTTGGCCCGCGACATCGCCCAGAAGTTCAATCACGACTATGGCGTCGACCTGTTCGTCCTGCCGGAGCCGGTCATCCAGGGCGCGGCCACCCGCGTCATGTCCTTACGCGACGGCGCGAAGAAGATGTCGAAGTCCGACGGCGGATCGGACTACGCGGTCATCTATATGACTGACAGTGCCGACGACATCGCGGCCAAGCTCCGCAAGGCCACGACCGACCCGCACCCCCTGCCCGAGTCGGTGGCGGGGCTGGAGGGGCGGGCGGAAGCCGCCAACCTCCTGAATATCTATGCCGCCCTCACCGACCGCACGCTTGCCGAGGTTGTGGCGGAAACCGCCGGCTGGGGCTTCGGCCAGTTCAAGACGCGCCTGACGGAAACGGCGGTGGGCGTGCTCGGGCCGATCAATGCCGAAATGGCGCGCCTGATGGCGGACCCGGCGGAACTCGACGCCATCCTGGCCAAGGGTGCAGCAAAGGCGCGGGAGACCGCCGCCCCGCTTCTGGCCGAAGTTTACCGGACAGTCGGCTTCCTGCCCGCCCGGTAGATTTCCAAGGTATTGATTTTGCTCATTTTGCTGCGCGATTTGGTGCAGCATAAATGTCTATGCTGCAGCGCAGCATAGACATCTAATCGTCGGTCTTTTCGAGCAGGGCCTGCATATGGTCCAGCGTCTCGGTCCAGAAGGTATTCAGCCGATCGACGTCCGCAGGATTCTTGAGTTTGTCGTGGGACAGGGTCACCTGGGTTCGGGTCTTGCTGAGCGGCTTGAACACGATCGACACGCGGCTGGCGTCGGGCTTCCAGCCGAACCGCAGCGTCTTGCCGTCGGCCCGGGTGGCGAAGGTGATCTCTTCGGGAAAGAAGCGTTTCCGCCGCGTCGGGCGTTCCCAGGCGCCATATGCCGCCAGCAACGTCGCCGACACCGTGCGGGTGACGCTCGTGGACAAACTGCCGGCAGCGGCTTTTTTGACAATCGCGACCGGCTTCGGCGCCTCGCCGCGGCCGAGATGGCGCTCGTAGCCACTTGCGACCATCGCGCGCCACACCGGGCCAACCTCATGCTCGCCCAGCAGCGTGATGATCTCGCGGCGCTCCAGGCCGGTCCCGCCGGCGGCATCGAGAATATCGAACCATTCGCGCCAGGTTTTGCCGGTGCGGCTGGCGACCGCGTCGTCGCTCATGGTCGCGGCAGGTTTCACGGCAGCGGCTTTTGGGGCTGCGGTTTTTGCTGCAGGGGCGCGTTGGGGTTGAGGGCGGGCCATGGCGTCCGTCACATCACCGCTTCGACTTGAAGGACTTCCGGCACGTAGTGCTTCAGCATGTTCTCGATGCCCATTTTCAGTGTCGCGGTGGAGCTCGGGCATCCTGCGCAGGAGCCGCGCAAATGCAGATAGACCGTGCCTTTCTTGAAGCCCTTGTAAATGATGTCCCCGCCGTCCTGCGCCACAGCCGGACGCACGCGGGTATCGATCAGTTCCCTGATCTGCGAGACAATTTCCTCGCTCACGTCGGAACCCATCTCATCGCTTTCGGTGCTCGCGCCCTCGTCCATCACCGCCGCGCCCGAGGTGAAGTGATCCATGATCGCACCGAGGACCATGGGTTTCAGGGTCTGCCAGGACTTATCGCCGGCCTTCGTGACCGTGAGGAACTCCGTCGCCAGGAACACGCCGGCCACGCCGTCGATCTCGAACAGCAGGCGGGCGAGCGGCGAATGCGCGGCAGCTTCGCGGGTCGCGAAATCGTGCACGCCTTCAGACAGCACGCTGCGGCCCGGCAAAAACTTGAGGGCCGCCGGATTGGGGGTTTCTTCGGTCTGAATGAACATGATGATGCCTGAAAGCCGCGCAACTCGCGGCGGTGTGGGGATAACTTAAGCCCTTGCGGCCGCGGCCGCTACACTTCGCCGTGCAAAACGCCGCGAAAAAGCACGGCAAACGGATGTTTTTGCACTCAAATGCCTCAAGTCAGGGCGTCGATGCGTGCTTCGTCCAAATCGCCGGGCACAATCGTGACGGGTATTCGGATTTTGCCGGCCAATTGGCCGGACAACGCGCTCACCAGGGGACCGGGCCCCTCCGTGCCGGTTCCGGCCCCCAGAACCAGCACCGAGATGGTCGGATCCTCCGCCAAAACCTTAATCAGCTGCTCGGCTGTGTCGCCCTCGCGGATGTACAGCGCCGGGAAAATGCCGGTCAGGCGATGCACTTCGCCGGCCACATCCTGCAGCAACCGCTCGCCGGCACTGCGCGCTTCGCGCTCCATCAATGTCCCGATAGCGGCGAAGTGATGGAACTCCGCTTGCGGTACGGCGTGAAATAGCCCAATCGCGCCATTGGTATGCAGCGCGCGGCGGCCGGCGAAACGCAGTGCTGCTTTCAGCTCGCTCGAATTGTCGACCACAACCAGGAATTTGCGAGTCGTTGGGTCGGAATCGCTCATGCGTCCTCCCTTACGTCCGCCGGAACGCAGCGCTGGCGGCATACCCGGCCGCCACTGCGAGCATCACGGACAGAATTCCGTAGATCGCGCCATAGTTCATGGCGAAGTCGTAGACATCCGCACCGACGCCGATCTTGGACACCGTGAACGGCACGATCTCCGCCGACGTCACCGCGTTATCGCGGAACAGATAGACTTCGACGAGGTAAGTGCCAGTCGGCACGTTGGATGGGAAGTGCAGCTCGGTGCGAAACAGGCGGCTCGACATCATGTTCACCGAGCCGACCTCCTCGTTGTACAGGCCGTTCTCGGTCTTCAGGCGCACCAGCGCGGTGCGGAACGCGCCGGTTTCTTCCGGCGGCAGATTTGTCGACGGAATGTTGAAACGCAGATTCTGCAATCCGAGCTGATAGCGTTCCTGCAATTCATCCGGCGCGAATTCCGCCAAGGGCCGCGTCGAGGCGACGCGATAGTATGACGGCACGTCTTTCAAACTCACCGACGTCGCGTTCACCCAGATCGGCCCGAAGCGCTCCTTGCGGCGCACGTCGATATCCTTCTGTGGGCCGCGCACCACGACCACAATATCGCCCGGCCCATCGGTGGCGCCGAATAACAGCACGTCGGTGCCGGTGAACCCCGTGGTGATGGCAACCAGGTGACTCGAAAGATCCGCCACCAGCGGCACGTCATCGGCCCGCGCCGGCGCGCACACGATCAGTATCAATGCAACGAGGGCTGCGGCGGCCCGCATCACTCGCCACCCAGCGAGAACAGGTCGCGCGGCGGAATCACCAGATCGAGCGCAAGCCGCAACGCCACCACCAGCACCAGCAACGCCAGCCCCACGCGCAGCTGTTCGCCTTTGAAGCGGCCCGCGAGCCGCGCGCCCACTTGCGCGCCGACCACACCGACAATCAGCAGCAGCAACGCCAGCACAACGTCGACGGATTGATTCACCGCCGCCTGCAGCAAGGTGGTTGTCGCCGTCACGAAGATAATTTGGAACAGCGACGTGCCGATCACGATCTGTGTCGGCATGCCCAGCAAATAGATCATTGCCGGCACCATCAGGAAGCCGCCGCCCACGCCCATGGTGGCGACCAGAACGCCGACCAGGAATCCGACCGTCAGCGGCAACAGCGCGGAGATGTACAGCTTCGACCGGCGGAACCGCATCTTGAAGGGCAGGCCGTGCATCCACATGTGGCGGCCCGGTCCGCGCTCGGAAATCGCAAACGCCTTCGGCAGCGGTTTGCCGATCACGATCGGCAGGCTCTCATACATCATGAACCCGCCGACGATGCCGAGGAACACCACATAACCAATGCCAATGGTGACGTCGATGTGACCCAGCCGCTTGAGGATGTTGAACACCCACACGCCCAAGCCGGAGCCGACGAAACCTCCGGCCGTCAGCACGCCCCCCATCACGAAATCCACATTGCCGCGGCGCATGTGAGCCAGCACGCCGGACACGGAGGATGCGACGATCTGATTGGCTTGGGTTCCAACGGCCACCGCCGGCGGCACGCCGATGAAGATCAACAGCGGCGTCATGAGAAATCCGCCGCCGACACCGAACAAGCCCGACAGCAAGCCCACCCCGCCGCCCATGGCGAGGATGAGGAAGATGTTCACCGACATTTCGGCGATGGGCAGATAGATCTGCATCGCGGGGGTTCGGTCCGAAGCGCGCGGCAGTTCCGAAAACTGCACTCAAAAGCGCGTCCTTCGGGTTGTACGTGCCGAAGGCAGATGGTTCAAGGATTTCCGCCTGTTAGGCGGCGTTTTCCAGATACCATTTGTACGTTGCGGCGATGCCGTCGGGCAGCGAGGTGCCCGCGTGCCAGCCCAACCCATGCAGGCGCGAACAGTCCAGCAGCTTCTGAGGCGTGCCGTCCGGCTTGGAGCTGTCGTAGACGAACTTGCCGGTGAACCCCACCGCGGCAGAGATCATCTCCGCCAGCTCGCGGATGGTCACATCGCTGCCGATGCCGACGTTGACGTGTTCGTCGGCCGAATAGCGTTGCATGAGGAAGACGCAGGCGTCCGCAAGGTCGTCGACATGCAGGAACTCCCGGCGCGGGTTGCCCGAACCCCACACGGTCAACTCCTGCGCGCCGGCCAGTTTGGCCTGATGCGCTTTCACCAGCAGCGCCGGCAGAACATGGCTGGAGGCCAAGTCGAAGTTGTCGTTGGGGCCATAAAGGTTCGTCGGCATGGCGCTGATGAAGTCGCGGCCCCGGGCGCGGCGATAGGCTTGGCATTGCTTGATGCCGGCGATCTTGGCCACCGCATACCACTGGTTCGTCGGCTCCAGCGGACCGGTGAGCAGGTACTCTTCCTTCAACGGCTGTGGTGCGAGCCTCGGATAAATGCAGCTCGAACCCAGGAACAACAGCTTCGCGACGCCGAGCTTGTCGGCGGTGGCAATGATGTTGGTCTGAATCTGCAGGTTATCCGTCAGGAACTCGGCCGGGTGCGACTCATTGGCCAGAATGCCGCCGACAATGGCCGCCGCCAGGAAGATGGCATCGGGCTTATTCGCCGCCATCCACGTTTCCACATCCGCCTGACGCCGCAGGTCGAGCTCTTTGCGGGTGGCCTTAAGGATCGTGCAATTTTCGCGGCCCAAACGGCGCACCAGAGCGGAGCCGACCATGCCCGCATGACCCGCAACCCAGACGCGCTTGCCGGCGAGGGAAAAGGCCTCAGTCATCGCGATGGAAGCGCTGCGCTTCCTCTTTCACGGCAATCAGATCCGCCGCCACCATCTCTTTGACCATGTCCTTGAACGGCGTGGTGTAGGTCCAGCCGAGCACCTTCTTCGCCTTCGTCGGGTCGCCGAGCAGAAGGTCGACTTCCGTCGGGCGAAAATACCGCGGATCGACTTCGACCAGCACCCGGCCGGTCTTCTTGTCCGCGCCCTTCTCGTCGACGCCGGTGCCGGACCAGGTGATCTCGCGGCCGACTTCGGCGAAGGCCAGCTCAACGAATTCACGCACCGGATGGGTCTCGCCCGTCGCTAGCACATAATCGTCCGCTGTCTTCTGCTGCAGAATGCGCCACATGCCTTCCACATAGTCGCGGGCGTGGCCCCAGTCGCGCTTGGCGTCCAGGTTGCCGAGATAGAGTTTATCCTGCAAACCGAGCTCGATGCTCGCTGCGGCGCGGGTGATTTTGCGGGTCACGAACGTCTCGCCGCGCAAGGGGCTCTCGTGATTGAACAGGATGCCGTTGGAGGCGTGATAGCCATACGCCTCGCGATAGTTCACCGTAATCCAGTAGGCATAGATCTTTGCAGCCGCATAAGGGCTGCGCGGGTAGAACGGCGTTGTCTCGGACTGCGGCGTCTCCTGCACCTTGCCGTACAGCTCGGAGGTCGACGCTTGATAGAAGCGCGCCTTGTCCTTCAGGCCGAGGATGCGGATTGCTTCCAGCAAACGCAGTGTGCCCAGCGCATCGGCGTTTGCGGTGTACTCCGGTGTTTCGAAGCTCACCTGCACGTGGCTCTGGGCGGCGAGATTGTAAATCTCGTCGGGCTGCACTTCCTGTACGAGGCGGATTAGGTTGGTCGCATCGGTCATGTCGCCGTAATGAAGGAAGAACCGCACGCCGGTTTCGTGTTTGTCGCGATACAGGTGATCGATGCGACCGGTGTTGAACGACGACGACCGGCGTTTGACGCCGTGCACGACATAACCCTTGCTCAGCAGCAATTCCGCCAGATAGGCGCCGTCTTGGCCCGTGATGCCGGTGATGAGGGCAACTTTTTGCGCCATGGTCTTTGTGGTCTTTCGTTCTTCGGCCGAAGTATGTCGCGGAACCGCAACCCGCTCAATTGCGAGGGAATTACCGCGCCAGCGTCTTCATGTCTCGCCGCGAAAGGTTAACGCATCCATCGACGGCGGCGCCACTTTAGCGTCCGCGCCGGTGGATTCAATTGCTCCAGCGATTGGCATGGTCTAGGTCTAGCCAACCTGTACGGAAGTTCACGGAAGCTCGCGTGTTGCCATCTTCCTCTCCCTCGCGCAGAACCTTTGTCGTCGCGGATGCGGCGGGTACCCCTGGCCCGACGATGCTCGCGGCGGTGGCTGCCGCCGGCGCGGATGCGATCCGCTTTGCCGCGACCTATCGCTCGCCGGACGCACAACGCAATCTGATCGCCGCCTGCCGCACGGCGCGTCTGGCCTGTGTGCTCGAAATCAGTGAAGCCGATGCGGTGTCGTCGGCCGCGGCGGATACGCCGTGGCTCGCCACCACCCCCAGCGACATCAGCAACGGCCCTTTGCTGCTCGAATTCGCCCGCGCCCATCGTCCGATCCTTCTGGCGATCGGGGCAGCGTCGGACGCCGAAATCCGCGAAGCCCTCGGGGTGATCGCGTTCGGCTATGTCCAGTCGCCGGCCTCCGTGCCGCATCCGCGTGGCTTTCGCGAGGCGTTCCGGTCCGCTGCCGGTAAGGCCGCCCTGGCGGACAAGGTCACGCTGCTGCACGACCGTCTCGATCTCGCAGCCCTCGCCGAGCGTACGCGCACGTTTGAACTGCCGGTGGGCTTGTACGATGCGTTCGGCGGCGCCGCGGTCGCGGCCGCCGCCGTGGCACTCGGCGCCCGCGTCATCGTCAAACCGGCCGACGAAAGCTTCGCTGCGACCGTGTCGGCGATCCGCGATGTGGAGATGGCGCTGCACAGCGGCCCGCGGCCTCAGCCGGAAACGCGTAAGGCGCTTGTGACGCTGGCCCCGATCGCTCCGGGCGAGATGTTCACCCCCACCAATCTCGGCCTGCGGCTCGCGCCCGCGAAAGGCGTTTCACCGATGGCGCTGTGGTCCTACCTCGGTAAGCCCTCGGCGCGCGGCTACCAGGCCGGCGAGATGATCGATCCGGCATGACCGAGATCATCGTTATCGGCGCAGGCGGTCACGCGCGGGTGGTGATCGCGGAACTCCGCGCCGGCGGCCACAAATTCGCCGGGCTGGTAGATGCCGACGCCGCCCTTCACGGTAAAGCACTGGATGGCGTACCGATCCTCGGCGGCGATGACGTCATCGACGGGCATCCGCCGGCAGACATTATTCTCGCGAACGCGATTGGCAACCGCCGCGCCCGGATCGGCGACAGCGCGCTCACCATACGCCGTACTTTATTCGAGCGGTTTGTCGCGCGCGGCTATCGCTTTGCGTCGATCATCAGTCCGGCTGCATTCATTTCGCCGACGGCGCAGCTCGGTCACGGCTGTCATATTTTTGCCGGTGCGATCGTTCAGCCCGCGGCCGTCATCGGCGCCAATACCATCGTCAACACCGGCGCGCAGGTCGATCATGACTGCGTCATCGGCGCTCATTGCCACATCACACCCGGCGCCGTTGTGTGCGGCGCCGTCACCTTGGGCGACGAAGTCCATGTCGGCGCGGGCGCGGTGATCGTTCACGACGTTAACGTCGGCGCCCGCGCGATGATCGGGGCCGGCGCCGTTGTGGTCAGCGATGTGGCCGCCGGTGCGACCGTTCTTGGTAATCCCGCAAGACCCGTGAGACTCAAATAAGATGCGTACCTTTGCAGCGCTTGCATCCTTGAAAGGCCGCGTTGCCCTGATCACCGGCGCTGCCTCACCGCTCGGCCGCGCCCTGGCGGAGACCTACGCGGAACTCGGCGCCGCCGTGGCGCTGCTCGATCGACCGGACTCCGGTGCGGAAGATGTTGCGCGGGCCCTGACCGACACCTACGGCGTGTTGACCACGGTGATTCCGGTCGATCTCGCCGACGACGCCGGCGTGCGCAAAGTCCCGCAGCGGGTGGTGGACACCTGTGGGCGTCTCGACATTCTCGTGCTGAACGCCACGGAGGAACCCACCGCGACCAAAGCCGGCGTGGTGGAGGAGCAAGGGATCGGCGCGTGGCGGTCTGCGCTCGAAACCCAACTCACCGCGCCGTTCCTGCTGGCCCAGCAAGCCGTTCCCGCCCTGCGGGCCTCCGGCAAGGGCAGCGTGATCGCGATCGGTGCTTTGCACGGGGCCATCGGCCTGGATTGGCGGGTGTTCGAAGATGGCGAGGGCGGTTCCATCGCCGAAGCGGCCGCCGCCGGCGGTCTTCTGCAAATGACCCGATGGCTCGCCACCAGCCTGGCGCCCCATGTCCGCGTCAATGCCATCGTTCCGGGTCTTGGCGATCGGGGGGCGGCGGCACGGCGGCGCTATACCGCTCGCACCCCCCTGGGCCGGGTGGCCGGGGAAGAGGACATCAAGGGGGCTGCAGCTTTCCTCGCCTCGGACCTGTCCGCTTTCGTGACCGGCCAATGCCTGATGATCGATGGTGGCTGGTCGGCGTGGTAACGCGCGTCTGCGTCCGGTAAAATCGGGCCGCAATGAACCGCCTGCGTCTCTTCCGCAATTTCGCACGTTCCACGTTCCACGCCGCCGTGGGGCTGGCACCCCGCAACCTGTTCCGCCGTCGGAACCTTGCGGTGTTCGGTCACGACGTCGTCATGGCCTATGTCGCCTTCGTGGGCGCGTTCTACCTGCGCCTGGGTGCGAACATGCTCACCGCAGAGCCGCGGGTGTTCAAGATGGCGGCGGCGTTCGCCGGCGTGGCGGCGTTCGTCTACCTGTTCACCGGCTTGTACCGCCACGTGTGGGAATATGTCTCGGCGCGCGACGCGTTCAACGTGGTGCGCACCGCCGGCTTTGTTGTGCTGTTGTTCCTCCCTGCCTGGTTCTTGGCGACACGCCTCGAAGGCTTACCCCGCTCCCTGCCGATCATCAGTGGCCTGTTGCTGGCTGGCTTGCTCGGGGGGCCGCGCCTCGCCGTGCGCATCATCCGCGACGCACCGTTGCAGGGCCGCATTCGCGGCACGCCTGGCACCTACACCGTTCTGCTCGTGGGCGCCGGGCCCGAAGCGGAACAATTCGTGCGCGCCGTCGCGCGCGATCCCAATACGCCCTACACCGTCGTCGGCATGGTGACGTTGAACCGCGCCCGCATCGGTCAAGTCATCCAGGGTGTCGAGGTGTTCGGCCTCGATGCTGACCTGCCGGAGATTTTCGCCGAGCTCGAGGCGCGCGATCTGAAGGTCGATAAACTCGTCCTCGTCCGCCGCGAAATGCCCGGCACGGACGTGCAGCGCCTGCTCGCCGTTGCCGACGCCGCCGGCTGCCAACTCGCGCGCGTGCCGCCGCCGACAGTGCGCGCCTTCGATGCCGGCGATGCGGACCTGCGCCCGCGACCGATCGCGATCGAAGACCTCCTTGGCCGCCCGCAGATGGCGCTCGATCGCACCGCCATGCGCGACATGATCGTCGGTAAGCGCGTGCTCGTCACCGGTGCCGGCGGTTCCATCGGCACAGAACTGGTGCGCCAGATTTCGGCAGCGGGCCCGGCAACGCTCACGTTGCTCGATCACGGCGAATACGCGCTCTACACCATCGATCAGGAAGTCCGCGCCCTGCGCTCAGGTTTGCGGGTGATCCCGGTGCTGGCGGACGTGCGCGACCCGGCGCGCCTCGCGGAAGTCTTCGCCGCCACGGAACCCGAACTCGTGTTCCATGCCGCGGCGCTGAAGCATGTGCCGCTGGTGGAAGACAACCCGCTCGAAGGCCTGTTCACCAATGCGGTCGGTACCCGCAATGTCGCCGACGCCTGTGTCGCCGCACGCGTGGCCACCATGGTCCTTATCTCCACCGACAAAGCGGTGAACCCCTCCAATGTCATGGGCGGCAGCAAGCGCCTGGCGGAGATCTACTGCCAGGCCTACGACCTGCGCCAATCCGGCACGCGCTTCATCACCGTGCGCTTCGGCAACGTGCTGGGTTCCGCCGGGTCCGTGGTGCCCCTGTTCCAGAAGCAACTTGAGGCGGGCGGGCCGCTCACGGTCACCCATCCGGACATCGAACGCTATTTCATGACCACCCACGAAGCGGTGGAGTTGGTCCTCCAGGCCGCCGCCGTGGGCCGTGCCCGCGCCGATCTCGGTGCGATCTACGTGCTCGATATGGGCCAGCCGATGAAGATCATCGACCTCGCCCGGCAGATGATCCGCCTCGCCGGCAAGATCCCGGACATCGACGTGCCTATTGCGATCATCGGCCTGCGCCCAGGCGAAAAGCTCTATGAGGAGCTGTTCCACGGGGAGGAACCGCTCGTTGCCACCGACGTGAACGGCATCCTGCTCGCCCGCCCGCGCACGGTCGACCACGCGGTCATCGACGGCAAGCTCAGCGCCCTGACCGAGGCCTGCAAGCGCCGGGATACCGCTACGGCTGTGGGTATCTTGCGGGAAGTTGTCCCGGAAATGAGCCGTGGGCAGCCCTCCGCCCCGCCGTCCCTGCGCCTTGTGAAATAGCCGCGCCTTCGCGCTTGCTTGGCGTCGGGCAGCGGAGATAGAAATCCAACTGCTGCGTGACTGGCGCATAGATGGATCGACCATCGGGGAGCGCAGCTGAAAAACCGCCGCGCGCCTGGGCACCACACGCGACCAGAGGGTGCCTCATGATCAAAATTCGCCGCGCGCTGTTTTCCGTCTCCGACAAGGCGGGCCTGATCGATTTCGCCAAGTTCCTGACCCAACACGGCGTGGAACTTATCTCCACCGGCGGCACCGCCAAGGCCATCGCCCAAGCCGGCCTCAAGGTGAAGGAAGTGGCGGACCTCACCGGCTTCCCGGAGATGCTCGACGGCCGCGTCAAAACCCTGCACCCGAAAGTACATGGCGGCCTGCTCGGCATCCGCGGCAACGCGGACCATGAAAAGGCCATGGCCGCCCACGGCATCGAGCCGATCGATCTGCTGGTGGTGAACCTCTATCCGTTCGAGCAGACCATCGCTGCCGGGGCGGACTACGACACCTGCGTGGAGAACATCGACATCGGCGGCCCGGCGATGATCCGCGCCGCCGCAAAGAACCATGCCGGCGTTGCCGTGGTGGTCGATCCTGCGGACTATCAAGTCGTCATCGCCGACATGACCGCCAACGCCGGCGGCGTTACCGAAGCCACCGCCCGCCAGCTCGCTGCCCGCGCCTATTCCCGCACCGCGGCTTACGACGCGGCGATCTCCACCTGGTTCGCCGCTGAACTGAAGGAAGAATTCCCGCGCTGGCTCAGCTTCGCCGGCACGCTCAAGCAAACCCTGCGTTATGGCGAAAACCCCCACCAGACCGCGGCGCTGTATGTCACCGGGCAGAAGCGCGTCGGTGTCGCGTCCGCCGTCCAGGTGCAGGGCAAGGAACTCAGCTACAACAACATCAACGACACGGATGCGGCTTATGAATTGGTCGCGGAATTCTCCGCCCCCGCTTGTGCGATCATCAAGCACGCCAACCCGTGTGGCGTCGCGCTCGGCACGGATTGTCTCGATGCGTATTCAAAAGCGCTGATCTGCGATCCGGTCTCGGCCTTCGGCGGCATCATCGCGCTCAATCGTCCCATCGATGGGCGCACCGCTGCGAAGATCACCGAGCTGTTCACCGAAGTCGTGATCGCCCCGGGCGCGGATGGCGAGGCGAAGGCGCTCTTTGCCAAGAAGAAAAACCTGCGCCTGCTCATCACCGATGGCCTGCCGGACCCGCGCGCGCCCGGCCGTACCGTGCGCAATGTCGCCGGCGGCTACCTCGTCCAGGGCCGCGACAACGGTCACGTCGCCGACGGCGATCTCAAGGTCGTCACCAAGAACCAGCCCACCGCGCAACAGCGCGCCGACATGTTGTTCGCTTTCACCGTGTGCAAACACGTGAAGTCCAACGCCATCGTCTACGTCAAGAACGGCGCCACCGTCGGCATCGGCGCCGGCCAGATGAGCCGCGTGGACTCCGCGCGCATCGCGCATATCAAAGCCAAGGAAGCCGCTGCTGCTGCGGGACTGACGGAAGCGCTCACGGTCGGCTCGGTCGTCGCCTCGGATGCGTTCTTCCCGTTCCCGGACGGACTTCTGGCGACAGCGGAAGCGGGTGCCGTGGCCGTCATCCAGCCGGGCGGCTCGATCAAGGACGAAGACGTCATCAAGGCCGCGGATGAGAAGGGCCTCGCCATGGCCCTCACCGGCATGCGCCACTTCAGGCACTAGCCTCTTCGCGCACGCCGCGCATCAGCCACAGGCCGACGATCAGGAAGATCAGCACGGATGAAAGTCCGAGCCGCTGGCTTCCGGTCGCGAGCGTGACCCAGCCGACCGCGGCCGGGCCGAGGAAAGCGGTGACCTTTCCCGACAGGGCAAACAACCCGAACATCTCGGTGCGTTCCTTCTCCGGTGCAATGCGCGCCATCAAGGTACGGCTCGCCGCCTGCACCGGCCCGAAGAAGGTGCTCATGCACATCGCCGCGATGAAGAACGTGCGCTCATCGGGTGCAGCAAGTACGCCGCTCGCAGTGATCACCAGGGCGACCAGACTCCACACGATCGTGCGCTTTGAGCCGAAGCGGTCGTCCAGCCAGCCGCCGGCCGCAGCGCCGATCCCTGCCGTGACATTGAGTGCGATGCCAAGCTTGATCACGCCTGCCACGTCCATGCCGTAGGTCGCGGCCGCATACACGCCTCCGAGTGTGAAGATCGTATGCACCGCATCGCTGTAGATCATGGCGGCGATCAGGAAGCGCAGCACGTTCTTATGGCCGCGCATGTCGCGCAGAGTCATGAAAAGCTGGCGAATACCTTTGCCAACCGCGGCCCCAAGCGCCACGCGCGGCGCCGGCGGTTCGCGCACCACCACGAACAGCGGCAGGCAAAACACCGCGAACCAGATCGCCGTCAGCAGCGCCGTGGCGCGCACCGGCTCGGCGGCGGCCTTGTCCAATCCGAACGGCGGCGGGTTCGCTTGCACCAGGCCGAACAGAGCCACCGCAAGACACACCAGTCCGCCGGCATAACCCACGCCCCACGACCAGCCGGACACGCGGCCCATCAAGTGCGGCGGCGCCACCGTCGGCAGCAGCGCGTTGTAGAACAACGTGGCGATCTCGAACACGATGGTGCTGATCGCGGCCCACATCAGCGCAAACGATGCGTCGGCGGGGGTCGGGCGCACATACCACAGCATCGCGGTGGCGATCACGCACATCACCGACAACACCGCCAGCCACGGCATCCGCCGCCCGGTCTGATCGGCAATGGCGCCGAACACCGGGCTGATCACGGCGATGACGATCCCCGCCGCCGCCATGGCCAGACTCCACTGACCGGCGCCGGTGACCGGATCGGCAGCAACGCCTTGGGCGAAATAAGTGGAGAAGACGAACGTGCCGATCACCGTCACGAACGCGGAGTTGGCGAAATCGTACAGCGCATAGGCGACGATCGGCCCACGGGAGACAGGGCCGCGGGTCGTCATAAAGCGAGCGCCTTTTGGATTCGCCAAACGATATCCATGCTTGCCTCCGCCTCGTCGAGGGTGACGGCGTTTGCGGCGCCACGCACGGCGGCGATGAAAGCCGTCAGTTCCGTCGCCAAAGCATCCTCCGCTGCAACGGCCTGCGCCACACCTTCTTTCGTCAGGCTGCGCGCAATGTAGTCGACATGATAGGTCCCGGCGGCCGTCACCACATCCAGATCGCGCACGCGGGTCGGCGTGGTGCGGTCGGCGGTGACTGTAGCGGTCGCGCCGTCGCTGAAGGTCAGCACTGCGGTGGCGTTGTCTCGCGTCCCAGTCGCTTCGACTTTGGTTACGGCCGCGCCCTTGATGGCGCGCACGATATCCAGGTCGTGCACCATCAGGTCGACAATCACATCCACATCCGACATGCGCGCGCTCGCGCCGCTGATGCGCCGCGCGGTCAAGCTGCGGATGTTCTGCGGCTGCGCGGCCATCAAAGCGCGGATCGCCGGATTGAATCGTTCGATATGGCCGGCGCGGATGATCGTGCCGTTACCTGCGGCGGCGCGCATGTGCGCGAATTCCCCGGGTGTCAGGGCGACCGGCTTTTCGATCAGGCACGAGATGCCGGCTTTCAGCAACGGCACGGCGACTTTCGTGTGCAGCAACGTCGGCGCGGCGACAATCACTGCGTCCACCGCGCCGATCAGCGCGTCCTGTATCAGATGGATCGGACAGCCGAGATCCTGAACGTGTCGCGCCGGGTCCGGATCGACCGCCGCAACCAATTGCGCATCCGCATGCGCCGCCACGGCGCGCGCATGGCGCAAGCCCATGGCGCCGAGGCCGATGACGCCGATACGAAGCGGGTGAATCGCCAAGGGTCTAGCGAAGGGCCGTGCGCAAGGCCGCGATCACGCGGTCCTGTTCCGCCGGCGTCAGATAGGGGTGCATCGGCAAGCTGACGACATCATGAGCCAGCTCTTCCGTCACCGGCAGGCCGTTGCCCGCCACCGGGTAACCGCGATAGGGCGCCTGCACGTGGATCGGCTTCGGGTAGAACACGTTGGTTGGCACGCCCTTGTCCTTCAGCGCCGCCACGATGCGATCTCGGCGCGGCGTGCGGATGGTGTACTGCGCCCAAACCGATGTGCAGTCCTTCGGCACATGCGGTGTTTGTACCAAGTCCTTCAGCGCTTCATCGTAGCGCGCGGCGACGGCGTTGCGCTCCGTGATCTCCGCATCGAAGATGTTGAGCTTCTCGATCAGCACCGCTGCCTGAATGGAATCGAAGCGCGCGGTGAGTCCGATGCGCACGTTCTCGTTGCGGTCCTTGCCTTGCCCGTGCACGCGCACCTGGGTCAGGCGCTCGGTGACCTCCGGGTCGTCGGTGAACACCGCGCCGCCGTCGCCGTAACAGCCTAGCGGCTTGGACGGATAGAAGCTGGTGGCCGTGATGTCGGCGACTGTGCCGAGCTTTCGGCCCTTGTACGTCGCGCCGTAGCTCTGGGCCGCGTCGTCCAGGATCCACATGCCGTGGGCCTTTGCCACTGCGCCGATCGCGTCGTAATCGGCGGGCTGGCCGAACAGATCCACCGGGATCACGCACGCCGGGCGCAAACCGGTCTGCTTGGCGACCGCCACGGCGCGTTCCAGGCTGTTCGCGTCCATACACATGGTGTCGGCGTGCACGTCCACGAACACCGGCGTGGCATTCACGAGCGCTGCGACCTCGGCGGTGGCGGTGAAGGTGAACGACGGCACGAACACGGCGTCGCCGCGGCCCACGTCCTTCGCCATCAGCGCCATGATCATTGCGGTCGTGCCGCTGGAGCAGGTCACAACATGCTTGGCGCCGCAATGGGCGGCCAGCCGGCGCTCGGCCTCGGCCACTTCCGGCCCCATGATGAAAGCGCCATGGGCCAGCACGCGCGCAATCGCTGCGTCCATGCGCGCGCCGATGCGGGCGCGCTGGGACTGCAAGTCGATGAAGGCGACGGGACGGTCGGTGACCGGCGCCTCGGCAAAATCTCGCATCAAAACAATGCCTTAGGGTTAAAGAACGCGGGCAGGGCGGCTCGGGCCGCGCGTCGCGGCCCCAGCGTTCGATCCGGTCACGCAACCTTCGCCGAACCTAACCGTTCGGCGCGGGCGAGGCAATTCCCGCCCTTGCTGGACAAGGGCGAATCGCCCGCGTTAAGTCAGCGCATGCCGGATCCAAATTCATCGCCGCAGCCCACGGCCCTGCGCCGCCTCCTGCGGGAAGCGGTGAAGCCCTATGCCGGCGCGTTCATCCTCGCCAGCTGCTGCATGGCGCTGGTGGCGTCGTCCACGGCGGCACTCGCGTGGCTGATGGACCCGGTGGTCAACCGCATTTTTGTCGAGCGCCGCGCCGATCTGTTGTGGCCGGTGGGGCTGGCCGTCTTCGCGAGCTTTGCGGTGAAGGGGATCGCCGCTTACGGCCAGACCATGATCATGACGCGGGTCGGCCAGACCATCCTCACCGACCTGCAGAACCGGCTGTACAGCCACCTGCTGCAAATGGATCTCGCCTTCTTCGCCGCGCATCGCACCGGAACGCTGATCTCGCGGCTGACCACCGACATCAACGCCATGCGCCTTGCGGTCTCAACGGCACTCACGGGCCTGGGCCGTGAAAGCCTGTCGATCGTGCTGCTGATCGGCGTGATGTTCTATCAAGACTGGCTGCTCGCCACGATCGCGTTCGTTGCCTTTCCGGCCACGGTCATTCCCGTGACGGGCTTGGGGCGGCGCTTGCGCAAAGTCACCGCGAATACCCAAGCCCAGACTGGCGCGCTGATGACGTTGATAGAGCAAAGCCTGTCGGGGATCAGGCTTGTGAAAGCCTATCGCCTCGAGGCCTACGAAGCGTCTCGTGCCGCAACGCTCACCCGCGCCATCCGCGATCTGATCGTGAAGGCGGAACGCGTCAAAGCGGTCTCGAGCCCGCTGATGGAAACCTTCGGCGGCGTCGCCGTCACCGTCGTCATCGTTTACGGCGGCTGGCGCGTGATCAACGGCGTCACGTCGGCCGGCGCGTTCTTCTCCTTCATCACCGCGCTTCTGTCGGCGTATCGTCCGATGAAGGCCCTGGCCAACGCGAACGCCCAGGTGAACGAAGGCCTTGCGGGCGCGGAACGGCTGTTCGCCGTTCTCGACACACCGCCGCAGTTGCAAGACGCCGCGGACGCCGTGCCGCTGAAAATCTCCGGCGGCGAAGTGAAGATGTCCGACGTGCATTTCTCCTACGACGGCGCCGTGACGGTGCTCGACGGGCTCAGCTTCACCGCGCCTGCCGGTAAAACAACTGCGCTGGTCGGCGCGTCCGGCGCGGGCAAGAGCACGGTGCTCAACCTCATTCCGCGCTTCTACGATCCCACCGCAGGCACGGTCACCATCGATGGGCAGTCGCTGCACGGCGTCACGCTCGGCTCCCTGCGCGACGCCATCGCCCTGGTCGGTCAGGATGCGTTGCTGTTCGACGACACGGTGGCGGCGAACATCCGTTTCGGCCGCAGCGATGCCAGCGACGCGGATGTCGAAGCCGCCGCCCGCGCGGCCGGCGCCCATGACTTCATTTCCGCTCTGCCCGAAGGCTACGGCACCTACGTCGGAGAGCGTGGCCAAAGCCTGTCCGGCGGACAACGGCAACGTCTCGCCATCGCCCGCGCGCTTCTCAAGAACGCACCCATTCTGTTGCTCGATGAAGCCACCAGCGCCCTGGATGCCGAGACCGAGCGCCAAGTGCAAGGCGCGCTCGAACGCCTGAAGCAGGGCCGCACCACCATCGTCATCGCGCACCGCCTCTCGACGGTTGCAGGGGCGGATCAGATCGTCGTCATCGACAAAGGCCGCGTGGTCGAAACCGGTACCCACGCGGCCTTGCTCGCGTCCGGCGGTTTCTATGCGCGCCTGCAGGCGTTGCAGTTTGCCTCTCATGCCGCGGCGGCGGATTAGCGCATGATCCCGGAAAGTGGATGCCGGTTTTCGGATAAGATCATGGGTGGGATTTAGAAATGTCCGATCTCGCGCGCGCGATTGCGCTCTACCAAGCGGGAAATCGCGACGCCGCCGTCACGCTTGCTACTCAGGTGGTGGCGACAACGCCCCGCAATGCCGATGCGCTCAATCTTCTTGCGGTCTTGGCGCTGGACGATGGCGATCCTGTCGCCGCGGAAGGCTTCGCCCGCCGGGCGATCGTCGCCGGCGGTGAAGCCCCGTTCGTGCTCAATACTCTTGGGAACAGCTTGCTTGCGCAGGGTCGTAGCAGCGAGGCGCTCGACGTGCTCACCCGGGCGCAGGTCGCAGCACCTGACGAACCGGATCTGATCTTCAACCTCGCCAACGCGCAGCAAAAGGCCGGCGAGATCGAGGCCGCGGCGGCGAGCTATCAGCGCTGCATTGCGCTCAAGCCCGGCCATGTCGCGGCCTACAACAACCTCGCCGTCTTGATGAAGGCGCAAGGCGACGTGGAAGGGGCTGCAACGGTGTTGATCGAAGCGGTCGCCCACGCACCGAAATCTGCCGAATTGCGCTTCAATCTCGGCAACGCGCTGCACGCCGCGGGGCGTCTCGACGCCGCGGAGGCTGCCTTCCGCCGCACGATCGACTTGCGCCCCTCCCACGCCGAAGCGCACGCCAACTTGGGCGTGGTGCTGAGCGAGACCGGCCGCAAGGGCGAGGCGGAGGCGGCTTTCCGGCGCGCCATCGCGCTCAATCCCGATCTCGTGCCGGCCTATGTTGGCCTCGCCGACCTGGTGGACGACGGCAGCATGGATGCCGCGGCACATCGCCGTGCCGTGCTCGACATCAAGCCCGACCTCGCCGCGATCCGCTCCAGCCTTCTCATGTGCCTGCACTACACACCGGAAACCTCGCGCGAAGATCTGTTTCGCGAACATCTTGCCTACGGCGCCATGTTCCCCGACGCCGCGCCGCGCACGCGCGCCGCCGCGCGCCCTTTGCGTCTCGGCGTGGTGTCCGGCGATTTCCGCTTCCACGCCATGCTGTTCTTCGCGCTGCCGGTGTTCGAGGCGCGCGATCGTGCGGCCTGGCATCTCACCTGCTATTCGACCACCGCCAAACCCGACGCCCACACCGCGTCGTTCCGCGCGGCGGCGGATGCCTGGCGCGACGTTCGCGCGCTGTCGACTGTCCAATTGGCGGAACTGATTGCACGCGATGAGATCGATATCTTGATCGACCTCTCCGGCCACGCGCCCCACAATCGTTTGCCCGCTTTTGCGCTACGGCCGGCGCCCAAGCAAGTCGCCTGGGGCGACTATGTCGACACGCGCGGCCTCAAAACCATCGACGCGCTTCTCGGCGATGCGATCCACACGCCGCCGCAGGACGACCGCTACTACACCGAACGCGTTGTGCGCTTCGCGCCGGACTACATCTGCTATCGCGCGCCAGACTATGCGCCACCCGTGGCGCCGGCGCCGAACACCGGCGGCATCACCTTCGGCTGTTTCAGTGAAGTCACCAAGATCGGCCCCGCGTCCGTCGCCCTGTGGGCTGCGGTGCTCAAGGCGATCCCCGACGCGCGCTTTGTGTTGAACAATCACATGCTCGCCGACGACGCGCGTCAGGCCCGGATCACCCGTCTGTTCGTGGATGCGGGCATCGGCTCGGAACGGCTCATGTTCCGTACCGGCGGCCCCCACGAACTGTTCCTCGCGCAGTATGCCGAGGTGGACGCGATCCTCGACACCACGCCTTACTCCGGCGGGCTCACCACCTGCGAAGCGCTGCTGATGGGCGTCCCGGTGCTGACCGTGACCGGGAATCGCTTTTGCGGGCGTCACGCCACGGCGCATCTGACCCACGGCGGCTATCCGGAAGGCGTGGCCGTGGATGTCGACGATCTCGTTGCCAAGGCCAAAGCGCTTGCAGCGGATCAGACGGCGCGCGCTGCCTTGCGCGCCGACTTGCGCCAACGTTTCTTAGCCTCGACCGTCTGCGACGTCGCCGGCTTCGCCCAAGCGTTCTACACGGCGCTGAAGGCGGTCTAGGGTTTGTCGTTAGCTTTGTCGTTCAGGCGCGACATCGAGGCCAACACCTTCCAGTCGTTGCCGTCGCGCACCCAGACGTGGATGTTATCGAAGGTCTGATCGACCGGCGTGCCGTTCGGCAGCATGGTGCGGTGATTCACGTAATAGATGATCGCCGTGTCCCCATGCAGGGAGAAATCCCGGAACGCGGTGTCGATCTTCTCCTTGTCCTGGCCCTTCATCGTGGTGCGCGCCTTGGCCAGATTGTCGTTCTGGAACGGCTTCGGGGTGCCATAGGTCCAGGCCAGGAAGTCCGGCGAGGCGTTGTTGTAGTAGTAGGTCACATCCCCCTTCGCCCGCCCGGCATAGATCGCAAGTTCCTTGGCCCAGATTTCATCCTTGGCCTTGGCGACCTCAGCGGCCGTGGGGGCGGCGCTCTGGGCGGACGCACCCCCAGCCCCGATCACAACCGCTAGCGTCACAACAGCGAGACGTGTGAGCAGGCGCAGCATGGCAAACCCCTAAAAATGTAGATCGGATGGGCACTTATAAGCGATACGCATGAGACTCGTTGGCGCGCTTATGCCCACGTCGGCGTGGACCGGGCGCTGTGCAGAGACTAACCTAGTATCATTCTTCTCTTGGGGAGTCTCTATCGATGGCCGAAAAGAAAATCGTAAAATCCAAACTGCAAACCAATCACGAGACCTATGCCGCGCCGTTTGTCGAAGCCGACTACGACGCCGCCGTGTTCACCAGCAACGAGGGCATGGCGCCGACGGTCGATGCAATGTTCACCTCGATGATGGCGCTCGGCGCCAACGTCTGGGCGCTGCAGCGCCGCATCGCCATCACCGAAATCCTGATGGAGAAGAACGGCAAAGTCACGCGCGACATGATCGAGAAGTACGTTCCGACGGAAGCCGAGAAGGCGCAGCTGAAGAAGGCCCGCGATACCTTCGTTACGGAACTCTACGATCCATTCAAAGTGATGGGCACCATCCACTACGGCGCATCGATCGACGTGCCCGATCCGACCGTCAAAAAAGCCCTTTAATCAGGTTTCGGGAGAACACACATGAAGTTCTGGATGAATCGACGCCAAGTCTTCCAATACACCACGGCGGCCGTCACTGCCTCCGCAGTGGCCTCGCTGTCCGCCAATCGCGCCGAGGCCGCTGACGTCGTGAAGCGTCTCGCCAAGCGCGGCTATGACGGCATCTACGCCCGTCAGCCCGAACTGGACATGGAGAGCAAGGGCGACTTCTACTCCGGCATCTACACTTGGCGCGGCCAGGAGTTGGAGCGTGCCGCCGAACAACGCGCCATCGAGCTGCTCTCCGCCAAGAAGATCGATCCGAAGAAGCCGATGAGTTGGGGTGAGGCTGTTGCCCTGATCGACAAGGATCCGCTGATCGCGATGACCTGCCGCGCTCGCACGAGCCATCAGAAACTCAAGTACAAGATGGTGCAGGACTACTACCATCAGCACGCCGACGAGTACCTGACGGAGATGGAAAAGGCCGACAAGCTCGGGCCGGGCTCGCTCGAGCTGAATCCGAAGATGGTGATCCCGGAATACACCGCCCACGAAATCCACTCGATGCCGGGCGGCTACGTCGGTGATGAGTTCGCCGGTCACATGTACGACTGCGGCACCAACTGGGGCGCCTACGTCGACCGCAACTACCAGGACGGCGCTCACATCGGCATGGCGGGCAACGCCATGACCCCGGCAGACGGAAAGGTGAAGCGCATTCTCGATATCGGCACGTCGATCGGCCAATTCGCCAGCTCGATGAAGCGCCGTTTCCCGGAAGCCGAAGTGTGGGGCTTGGACATCGGTGGTCCGATGGTTCGCTACTCGCATATGAAGGCGGCCGACAACGGCATCGCCGTCAATTACGTGCAGCGTCTGGCGGAAGACACGAAGTTCCCGGACAACCATTTCGACATCGTTGTCTCGAACTTGCTGTTCCACGAAGTGAACTACACGGGCACGCAAGCCATCATCAAGGAAGTTGGCCGCGTGTTGCGTCCAGGCGGCGTGTTCTCGCCGACCGACGACAACAAGAACCCCGAAACCGTCAAGGGCAAGTACACCCTGTGGTACAACTACCGTTGGAACCATGAGGATTGGTACGCCGATTGGCATCGCATCGACTTCCCGGCCGAGTTTAAGAAGAGCGGCATGAAAGTCGTCGAAGTCCCGAACACGCCGCTGATCCGCGGCATCAAGGCCTAAGACCTCTTTACGCGGATACGCCGGCCCTGCGATACCGCGGGGCCGGCGTTTTCTTTTTGTCGCCGGGCTTCTATTCGAGAGACCTGACCGCGTGACCCTGCAACAGGCGATAGCGCTCCATCAGCACGGCAAGGTGGCCGAAGCCGAAGCCGCCTATGAGCAAATCATCGCGGCCCAGCCGGCCAACGCCGCAGCCCTCTCCTTGTTCGGTTTGCTGCTCCTGAACACCGGCCGCATCGACCGCGCGGCCGACGTGCTGGCCAGGGCGGTTGCTGCCAATCCGGCGGACGCCGCGGCGCAAGCCAATCTTGCCGCCGCGTCGAAAAGTCTTGCCGCAGCGTCGCTCAACAGCTCGGCAGAACTGTATCGTCTCGGTCGTTTCGACGAGGCCCTCACGGCCAGCCGCGCAGCCCTGGCGCGCGATCCAGACCTCATTGGCGCGCACGCCAATGCCGGCCTCGCGCTATATCAATTGCGGCGCTATTGGGAGGCGTTCGCCGCCTTCGATCGTGCGGTCACGCTTGCGCCGACCGATGTCGACGCCCTTCACTATCGCGGCGTGTGCCTGTTCGCGCTCGGTCGCACGGAAGAAGCGCTGGTGAGCTTCGAACGCGAACTGGCGCTCAATCCGAACCGCGTCATGGCGCATTTCGATCGAGCCCTGTGTCTGTTGGTCATCGGCCGCTGGGCGGAGGGCTGGGCGGAATACGAATGGCGCAAGAAGCGCGACGATCCCCTGGGGATCTGGACCGGAGACGGCACGACCTGGACGGGACGCGAAGATCTCAACGGCAAGATACTTTTGATCTATGCCGAGCAGGGTTTTTGCGACACGCTGCAACTCTGCCGTTATGCCCTGCGCGCTGAGGCTAAAGGCGCGCGCGTCGTCATTCTGGCTCCGCCTCCGTTGCATCGGCTGCTGCGCACGCTCAGTCCCATGATCGCCGTCACAAATTCCACCGCAGGGCTCGGCGCGATAGACTACGTTTGTGCGACGTTCAGTCTGCCGTTGGCCTTCATTGATCAGCCGATCCCCGATGCGGTTCCCTATCTGCATGCCACTCCGGAGGCAATTGCCGACTGGCGTGCGCGCATCGGCACTGAAGGCTTCAAGATCGGCGTGTGCTGGGGCGTGGCGAAAGCTAAAGACAGCACGCGTACTTTTCCTCTGGCTGGGCTTGTCCGCCTCGCGCGGCTCCCGTCGGTGCGGCTCATCAGTTTGCAAAAGGGCGAGGAACTGGAACAGCTCGCTACCCTGCCGGCAGGCATGACGGTCGAACTCCTGGGCGACGATTACGACCGCGGCGATTTCCTCGACACGGCTGCGGTCATGGCAAACCTCGACGTCGTCATTTCCTGCGATACCTCCGTGGCCAATCTCGCCGGCGCGTTGGGCTACCGCACGTGGGTCGCGGTGAAGCATGTCGCGGAATGGCGCTGGCGCCCGAGCGGGCCTACCACGCCCTGGTACCCAACGGCACGCGTGTTCCGTCAGAAGGCGCAGGACGCATGGGACGGCGTCTTTATCGAGATGGAACAGGCGTTGCACGAACTGCTCGGCGCCGAACCGCGTAGCACGCAAGACGCCGCTCGATCGCTGCCGATAGCTTAGCTGCAATGCCTACCATTCAAGAGGCAATCGCCTTCCATCAGCTCGGCAAGGCCGCCGAAGCCGAAGCCGCCTATGAAGAGATTTTGCGCGAGCGGCCGCACCATGCCGCCGCGCTCCGCCTCTTCGGCGTGCTCTTGATGAACACCGCACGCTACGCCCGCGCCGCAGAGGTGCTGGTCAAGGCGGTCGCGGCCAACCCAGATGACATTGCAGCTCAGGCCAATCTGGCGACCTCACTGCAAGGTGCTGGGCGCTATACGGAGGCGCTGGCGGCCTGCGATGGGCTGCTTGCGCGCCAACCCGACCATGCGGAGGCGTTGCTGCGGCGCGCGGATGCGCTGCTTGCGTTGCGCCGGTTCGACGACGCGGCTGCGGCTTACGAACGATATGTGACCGTGGTTCCCAATAACCCGTCCGCCTACATCTCCCTCGCGACTGCCCTGAGCGGCGCCAAGAAAATTGACGCTTGCCTTGCGCGCTATGCGCAGGCGATCGCGCTCGATCCTGCGAATGCCACGGCCTACAACAATCGCGCTAACGAACTTCATCGGCTCGGGCGTTTCGCGGAAGCCTTCGACGACGCTCGGCGCGCAGTATCCGCGCGCGGCGACTTCAAGGAGGCGCATGCGAATGTCGGCCGATCGGCGCTGAAACTGCGTCAGTTCGAGGTGGCGCGCACAGCCTTCGAACGCGCGCTTTCGCTTGCGCCGCAGGACGGCGCCCAACACCGCAATCTGGCGGTGACGCTGCACTACCTGGGCGATACCTCCACCGCATTGGCCCACTTCGACGAAGCGCTTCGCCTCAACGCCACCGATGCCCAAAGCCGAGTCGGGCGCGCCATTTGCCTGCTTTCGATCGGCGAGACCGCTCGCGGCCTGGAAGACTTCGAAGCGCGCAAACAACTGCCGGAGCCGCTCGGCGTGCTGGTGACTCCGCGTCCGGAGCTTCAGCCGGGCGAGCCGATCGCCGGCCGCAAACTCCTGGTTCACGCCGAGCAAGGTCTCGGCGATACCATCCAATTGATGCGCTACATTCCGGCCTTGGAGGCGATGGGCGCGAACGTCACGCTCTCCCTCACCGACATTCTCCACGCGCTCGCCCGCACCGTCAGTCCCACGGTTACGATCACCAATCGGCCTTACGAAGTCGATTTCGATGTGCATTGCGCGATGTTCAGCTTGCCGCGGGTGTTCGGTGATGTGGCTGTTCGCCCACCCTATCTGCATGCGGATCCGGTGCGGGTCGCGGCGTGGCGCAAGCGCATCGGTCAGAGCGGATTCCGCATCGGCGTCAGCTGGCACTCGAAGAAGGAGTATGAGAGTGGTCGCTCGTTTCCTCTCGCCCGGTTGCAAGGGATCGCCGCCCTGCCGGGCGTACGCCTCATCAGCCTGCAGATGTTCGATGGGCTCGATCAGCTCCACACGCTGCCGGATGGAATGGTGGTTGAAGACCTTGGCGCTGACTTCGATGCCGGTCACCAAGCCTTCCTCGACACCGCCGCGGTCATGGACTCACTCGACCTGGTGATCGCGTGCGATTCGGCGGTCGCCCATCTCGCAGGCGCCCTGGCGCGGCCGTGCTGGCTCGCGCAAGTCCACATCGCCGATTGGCGATGGGGTCTGCGCGGCACCACCTCGGCGCTCTATCCGACGCTGCGGCAGTTCCGTCAACCGCGGCACGAGGATTGGGAATCGGTGTTCGCGGAGATGGAGCCCGCGCTGCGCGCGCACCTCGCCACCCTCGCGTAAGGCAACGCTCCTAATACGGCGCGTAAGACTTCTCTTCGATCAGCTTGGAGCCGAGCAGGGCGTTGATCTCGCGCTTCACGTTGGCGCGTTGGTCATTTGTGACGTAGACCGCGCGGGCAAGATCGATGAATTTCTGGTCGAACGTGCGGGCCCGCTCCAGGTCCCGGATGTCGTCTTCCACCACCCACAGCTTTTCGTTGATGGCTTTCAGCTTGGCCGCCAGGGCTGCCAGGCCCGCGTGATTCGGGAACTCGCGCTCCCGCACCGTCACCAGCTCGTCGAGCTCCCGCTTTACGTTCGCGCGTTTCGCGTCGTCGTTCAGACGTTCGTTTTTGATCTCGAGAATGGTGATCTTGTCGATCACCTCGCCCCAGGACGTGGGCACCAGCACGGACATAGCAGCTTACTCCTTGGCCAAGCCCGCCACCCTAAGACGACGGGTCTTGCCCCGGGGTTAACCCCGGCGGCCCTGAAACGCATCACTTTGAGAAAATGGAGCGGGCGAAGGGATTCGAACCCTCGACCCCGACCTTGGCAAGGTCGTGCTCTACCCCTGAGCTACGCCCGCTCACTTTGGCGTCTCGCGACGGTGTTTAGTCCGGCTTTGCCAAGCCCGGGCCGCGCGAAGGGCGGGACTATAGCCATTCAGAGCCCCTTTGCAAGGCCGCAGGTCCGGGTTGTAGGCCATTGAATTCGGCCGGGTTTGGCCCAGTCCCCGGGCCGGCCCCCGCCGGCCGCCACCGGGCCAAGCGCAGGTCGAAACCCCTTGCCTCGGCCCCGGTTCCGTCTCATTTAACTAAGACCGTCGGTTGGGCCGCCGTCCGACCCGACGGGCGTCGTGGTGGCCAACCCCGACCCCGCCAGTGCCCCGCCGCGGCCCCTATTCCCGAGGACCCGCGCTTTTAGGACCAGTTCATGCTGATCGGATCGAACCCCGCTGACGCCGCGCCCCCGCCTGCCGACCTGATCAAGGAAAGCTCGACCGCGACGTTTGTCCACGATGTCATCGAGGCCTCGAAGACCACGCCGGTGATCGTCGATTTCTGGGCAACGTGGTGCGGTCCCTGCAAGCAACTCACCCCGATCCTGGAGAAGCTTACCAAGCAGTACGGCGGCAAGGTGAAGCTGGTGAAGGTCGACGTCGATGCCAATCAGCAACTCGCCCAGCAGTTCCGCGTGCAATCGATTCCCGCGGTCTATGGCTTCAAGAACGGTCGTCCCGTCGATGGCTTCATGGGCGCGGTCACGGAATCCCAAGCCAAGCAATTCATCGAACGCCTGACGGGCAATGCCGGCTCGCCGCTCGATGAAGCCCTCGCGGAAGCCGACGCGTTCGCCGCCGAGGGCGCGAACGAAGAAGCACTGGCGATCTACCAGGAAGTTCTCGGCGAAGATCCGGTCAACGTGAAAGCGCTTGCCGGCGCGCTGCGCATCTATCTCGCGCTCGGCCATGAAGACCAGGCGCGCGAGGTCTTGGCCACGCTGCCGGACGAGATCAAGAAAGCCCCCGAGATCGCCGCGATCGTGACGACCTTGGAGTTGAAGGACGCCACCGCCGCCAGCGGCGACGACACCAAGATCACCGAACTCGAGGCCAAGATCGCGGCTGAGCCGAAAAACATGGAAGCGCGGCTGGAACTCGCCATGGCGCGCTACGGTGCCGGCAAGCGCGAGGAAGCCGTCGACGATCTCCTGGAAATGGTGCGTCTGGACCGTGCGTGGAACGAAGAAGCCGCGCGCAAACAACTGGTGAAGTTCATGGAAGCGTTCGGTCCGACCGATCCATTGACCAGTTCGGTGCGTAGACGGTTGTCGTCGATCTTGTTCTCTTAAGGCGGGGGCCTTCTGCCGCCGGGGGGTCGGCGGCTTCGCGTGCAGTTTAGGAAAGCGCCATGCGCAGCCCGATCCAAACCCGCTTCGAGGACCTGCCGGAGACCCTCGGTGTCTTTCCGCTGAGCGGCGCGATGGTTCTGCCCTGGGGCCGCTTGCCGCTCAATATCTTTGAGCCGCGGTATCTCAATCTCGTGCTCGACTCCCTGAAGGCCGGCCGCCTCTTCGGTATGATCCAGCCGGACTATGACCGCACCGAGAAGCGGTCCGATCCTGACGCCAAGGTGGTGAAACTCCAGGCCGAGCCGGCGCTGTTTCAGATCGGCTGCGTCGGCCGCGTATCCTCGTTTGAGGAAACCGAAGACGGCCGGCTGTTGCTGACGCTCAAAGGGCTCAGCCGGTTTCGGGTGATTGAAGAACTCGCCGGCGAGAAAGGCTATCGCCGTTTGCGTGTTTCCTACGATGAGTTCAAGGACGATATCGAAACGCCGCCCAAATTCGATCTCGATCGCGACAGCCTGATCGAACAGCTCAAACCCTATCTCGACGCGCAAGGCATGAAGATCAACGTCGATGCCATCAAGGGCCTGTCAGAATCCACCCTTGTCACATCCCTGTGCATGATCTGCCCGTTCGATCCGCGCGAGAAACAAGCCCTTCTGGAAGCGCCCTCGGCCAAGGCGCGTGCCGAAACACTTATGGCGCTGTTGCGTATGGGTGTGTTTGAATCCAGTGGGAAACCCGATGGCCCCCCGCAATAGGCCCATCGCAGTAGGATAAGTGAATGCCCACCGCGCCGACCGAGATCGATCCCAAGCTGCTCGAAATCCTGGTGTGTCCGCTCACCAAGGGGCCGCTGGAATATAATCGCACCACGCACGAGCTCGTCAGTAAGAAGGCGGGGCTGGCCTATCCTGTGCGCGACGGCATTCCCATCATGCTCGCGGATGAAGCGCGCCGCCTCGACGAGAGCTGATCGATTCCTATGTCCGTCTGGCCGAGCGCGATCGACTACGACCCGTCGGCGAAGTCGTTGCGCGTGACGTTCGATAACGGCGATGTCTTCGCCCTGCCGGCGGAATACTTGCGTGTGGAAAGTCCTTCGGCGGAAGTGCAGGGCCACAATCCATCCGAACGCGTCACGGTGCCGGGGCGTCGCCACGTCGGCATCATCGACATCGAAGCTGTCGGCAACTACGCCGTGCGCCTCGTCTTCGACGACCTGCACGACACCGGGATCTATTCCTGGGCCTTCCTGCACCAACTTGGGCGTGAGCATGAGGCGCGCTGGCAAACCTATCTCGCCGCACTCGACGCAAAGGGCTTGAGCAGGGATCCCTAGCGCAATCTCGGGCGAAGGGGTCTTCCGCTTCGCCCTCTAAAATGCGCCAACAAAAGAATCTAACCGCGCATCAAGCGCGGCAGGTCGCCCACAGTTCCCATCGCGTGGCGCATCAGGATCTTCTTCACCGCCGGCAGGCGATTGATCGCGCCAAGGCCAAGATCGCGCGCGAGGCGAATCGGGCCGACATCGTTGGAGAACAGGCGATTGAGCAGGTCCGTCACGCCCGCCATCATCAAGTTATCCGCCCGCCGCCAGCGCTCATAGCGTTCAAGGCCTGACGGATGCGCGAGATCGAGGCCGAGCTGCTTCATATCCACCAGGATTTCCGTCAGTGCCGCCACATCGCGCCAGCCGAGATTCAATCCCTGCCCGGCGATCGGATGAATGCCATGCGCCGCATCGCCGGCAAGCACGAGGCGCTTCTCCACATAGCGCGCGGCGAATTGCAGCCCGAGCGGATGCGAAAACCGCGGCCCGATCAGATGCAGCGCGCCCAGGAATCCGCCCACGCGCCGCTCGATCTCCGCCAGGAACGCCGCATCGTCCATGCGCAAATAGCTCTCCGCGGCATCGGCGCGCTCGGTCCACACCAGGGACGAGCGATGCACGCCGGCATCGTCCGCCAGCGGCAGGATTGCGAACGGCCCAGCCGGTAAAAAATGCTCATGCGCGATACCATCATGGGCGCGCGCATGACCGATGGTCGCGACAATCCCCACTTGGCTGTAAGTCCAACCGGTCACCGGAATACCCGCAAGCCCGCGCACGAATGAATCGCGTCCGTCGGCGGCGACAACGACGGGCGCGCGAATACGCCGACCATCGGCCAGGGTAAGTTCACCGAAGTCTGCATCTTGCTGAAAGCCGACGACCGGCGCCGCCGATACGCGCGTCACGCCGTCCCCCGCGGCTTGCAGGGCGGCCGCCAGTGCGCGACGCAGCACCCGGTTCTCCGCCATGAAGCCGAGCGGTTCGTTGCCGAGCACGGCGTGATCGTAGTGCAGAAAGAACAGCGACGGTCCGTCGGAGACGCGAATCTCCCGGATGGGCGCGGCCGCCGCCACGTGCTCCCACACCCCGATCGCAGCGAGCAGGCGCTGGCTGCTCAAGGCCACGGCCGATGCCCGGCCATCGAACTGCTCGCCGGTCATGACCGCCGGGTCGAGCCGGTCCGCCACCGCCACCTTAATGCCGTGGCGCGCCAGGGCCACCGCCAGGGTCGCCCCCACCAGCCCACCGCCGACAATGGCGACATCGGCGTGCAGGACGGCGGTCATTGGCTGGTTTGCGAGGGGTTTGGGGTCGGTCATGACCCAAGGGATACGCCATCCCGGCGGGGGATCAAGCAGCTTGAAAGGTTAAGCGGAATCGCGACTTGAACGAGACCCCCGAGCCCCGTAAGTTGCCGCGCGATTCGGGGTCAACCGTCCAAGGGCGGCCCCGTTTTGACCCCATCGGCGCCGACGTAGCTCAGGGGTAGAGCAACTGATTCGTAATCAGTAGGTCCGCGGTTCAATTCCGCGCGTCGGCACCATTTCAAATCAATGACTTAGTCTAAAAATAGGCACTCGACGAGCGTGGTCAAAATGCCAATAGCAACCACCAGGCAACCACCGGCGGGCGCGCGGGCCTCATTGAGAAGCGCCAGCGCATGATGGACGACTGGGCGAAGTTCTGCGGCACAGTCGCCAAGGCGGGGAATGT
>CANJPQ010000012.1 GCA_947476275.1 Fidelibacterota bacterium | reverse complement strand
TGACGGCGTTCACATCATCGACCTGCAGCAGAGCGTGCCTCTGCTTCAGCGCGCGATGCAGGCGATCCACGACGTCACCGCCGGCGGCGGCCGCGTCCTGTTCGTCGGCACCAAGCGCCAGGCGCAGGAGATGGTGAAGGAATACGCCGAGCGTTGCGGCCAGTACTTCGTCAATCACCGTTGGCTCGGCGGCACGCTCACCAACTGGAAGACCGTGTCCCAGTCGATCAAGCGTCTGAAGGAACTCGAAGAGCGCCTGAAGAACGAGGTCGCGCTTGCGGGTCTCACCAAGAAGGAGCAGCTCACGCTCCAGCGCGAGCAAGAGAAGCTCGACCGCTCTCTCGGCGGCATCAAGGACATGGGCGGTCTGCCGGACATCCTGTTCGTGATCGACACCAACAAGGAAGCCATCGCCGTCGCTGAAGCGAAGGTGCTGAACATCCCGGTCGTGGCCGTGGTCGACAGCAACTCCGATCCGGTCGGCATCACCTATCCGGTGCCCGGCAATGACGACGCGATCCGCGCGATCAAGTTGTACTGCGAACTCGTCGCCAACACCGTCCTGGAAGGCATCCAGGACGAAATGAAGGTGGCGGGCGTCGATGTCGGCAGCCAAGAAACCGTTGTCGAAGCTCTGCCTGAAGGTGAAGCGGTCGAAGGCACCGACGAAAAGGGCGATGGCCCGGTCGTCGTGAAGAAGCCCTCGCGCAGCCGCACCCGCGCTCCGAAGAAGGCCGAAGGCGCCGCCGCCGAAGGCTAGACGCTATGAACGGGCCGGATACGTTCCGGCCCGTTCTTCTCTTTTTTTAACACGGGTGCGAGCGCGCGAAGCCACTGTGACGCGCAGACTTGCGCTATTCCCCCGAAGACGAGACGAGGATTCCAATGCCTGCTGTGACCGCCTCCATGGTGAAGGACCTGCGCGAGAAAACCGGCGCGGGGATGATGGACTGCAAAGCCGCCCTCAGTGCCACCGACGGCGACATGGAAGCCGCGATCGACTGGCTGCGTAAGAAGGGCTTGTCCCAGGCGGCTAAGAAGTCCGGCCGCGTCGCCGCGGAAGGACTCGTCGGCGTGTCCACGAAAGGCAATGTCGGCGCCGCCATCGAAATCAACGCCGAGACGGACTTCGTCGCGCGCAACGTCCTGTTCCAGGATTTCGTCGAGACCGCCTCCAAGATCGCGCTCGAAGTGAAGGGCGACATCGAAGAGCTGAAGGGCAAGCCGCATCCGGGCGAAAGCCGCACGGTGTCGGAACAGCTCACGCATCTCATCGCCACCATCGGCGAGAATATGGCGATCCGCCGCGCCGCGGTGATCGCGGTCAATCAGGGTGTGGTTGCGTCTTACGTTCATACCGCCATCCGCCCGGGTCTGGGTCGCATCGGCGTGCTGGTGGCGCTTGAGTCCACCGGCGACGCCGAAAAGCTCGCCGCCCTCGGCAAGCAGATCGCGATGCATGTCGCCGCCGCGAACCCGCAGTTCGCCCATATCGCCGACGTGGATCCGGCGGTGCTCGCGCGCGAGCAGGCGATCTACCGCGAGAAGGCCGCCGCATCGGGCAAGCCTGCAGAGATCATCGAGAAGATGGTCGCGGGTAGCACACGCAAGTACTACGAAGAAGTCGTGCTCGCCGAACAGCCGTACATCATGGACGACAAGTCCAAGGTCTCGCAGGCGATCGAAAAGGCCGCCAAGGAAATCGGCGCACCGGTGAAGCTCGCGGGCTTCATCCGCTTCGGCCTGGGTGAAGGCATCGAGAAAGCAGCGTCGGACTTCGCCGCTGAAGTTGCCGCCGCCGCGAAGGGCTAAGCAGCCGCACCAAACAAAGCCGCTGCGGCTGGCCAGTCCATGGGCGCTGCAGCGGCTTTTTTATTGGCCTGCGCCCGAGGTTTCGCGGAGTATCCAGCATCTGCGTGAGATGAGGAGACGCGACCGATGTCCACTCTCCGTTACCCGCTGCTGATCCTATGGCTCCTAACGATCGCTTGTGGCCTCGCCGGTCAGGCGTCTTTCGCAGCTGAGCTCACGCACCATATCGCCGGTCGCGTCACCAGCGAGCGCGGCCCCGAAGCAGGTGTCTGGGTCATCGCTGAGACGAGCGACCTCAAAACCGAGTTCTCACGCATTGTCGTCACCAATGACGACGGCCGCTTTGTTGTGCCTGATCTGCCCAAGGCGAAATACCGCCTTTGGGTGCGCGGCTACGGCTTGCGCGATTCCAAATCGGTCGAGGCCGCGCTCGGGCAGGACGTCGCGCTTCGCGTGTCTGTGGCGAAGACCGCCGCCGAAGCCGCCGAGATCTATCCGGCGAACTACTGGTTCTCGCTGATTCGTCCACCTGCCGCGAACACCTTTGCGGCGAAGGGCTCTTCAACCAGTGCAGCCATCCAGCAGGATTGGATGGCGACGCTGAAAGAGGAATGTATCAACTGCCATCCCGTCGGCGACACGTGGACCCGCAACCTGCCGGGGCAGGGCGATCCCATCGCCCGCTGGGCAAAGCGCTTGGCCGAGACCAGCGGCCCGAACCCGGATCCGTATCTGGAGGGGATGGAGAAGGGCCAGCGCAAGCGCATGACCGATACCATCGACCTGCTCGGCCGCGACCGTTCGCTGGCCATGTTCGCCGACTGGACGACGCGCATCGAGAAAGGCGAACTGCCGGCCGAAGCGCCGCCGCGGCCTGCCGGCGTGGAGCGCAACCTTGTGCTGACGCTGTGGGGCTGGTCCCTCAACGAGAATGGCATCGGTGCCGCGGTTCACGATGAAGTCAGCACCGACAAGCGCAATCCGACGGTGAACGCGAACGGGCCCGTCTTCGGGACGCAATACAGATACGGGCGGCTCGCGGTGCTCGATCCCAACACGCATGTGTCGAGCACGGTCGATATTCCGGGCTTCAGTCCGCCGATCCCACATCGCGTGATCACCATTCCTCACAATCCCATGTTCGACCAGAAAGGGCGTGTCTGGTCGACCATCGTCGGTCCGGAAGGCACGAGCCCGTCCTATTGCTTGGAGGGTAAGCAAAGTCCGTTCGCGCAATACTTTCCGCGCCGCCTCCCGACTGGCCGTCAGATCGCGCTCTACGACCCTGCTTCCGGAAAGCCGATGGAACTGATCTCTACCTGCTTCAACACCCATCACCTGGCCTTCGACACCGATACCGACAACACGGTCTACTTCAGCGGCGATACGACGGTGGTCGGGTGGTTCAAGACCAACGAATGGGACCGCTCCCACGACGCTAACAAGGCGCAGGGCTGGTGCCCGGTGGTGCTGGACACCAACGGCGATGGCAAGATCACGCCTGATTCCAAAAGCTGGAACGGCGCCGTCGGTGGAGAGGCCGGGGGCGGCGGCGAGGAAGGCGCGGGGAAGGTCGCGAAATCCATCGACGTCACGGACCCGACAAAAGACACGCAGATCACTGGCTTTCCGTACGGCGTGAATGTCGACTATCACGACCACAGCGTTTGGTCGGCGATCTGGCGTCCGTCGCTGTTGCCAAGCGGCATTTCCCGCATGGAAGTCGGCGCCAATCCGCCGCAGACCTGCAAGGCCGAGTACTACGAGCCGCCGCGCCGGCCCGACGGAACCTATCCCGCCTACAATGGGCGCGGCGTCGAAGTGGATTCAAAAGGCGTGGTGTGGATCGCCTACGGCAGCGGTCAACTGGGCCGGTTCGATCGTCGCAAGTGCAAAGTGCTCAACGGGCCGACAGCGACCGGTCAGCACTGCCCCGAAGGCTGGAGCTTCTACGATATGCCCGGCCCAAAGATTGCCGGCGTCTCCGACGGCACTGCGGATTGGCCCTATCTGATCTGGCTCGACCTCCACAACATCCTTGGTCTCGGCCGCGACGTGCCCGTGCTTCCCGGCAACAACTCCGATTCATTGCTGGCGCTCGATCCGCAGGCCGGGAAGTGGACCGTCATCCGCGTCCCGTATCCCCATGGGCTTTTCCCGCGCGGCTTGGATGGGCGCATCGACGATCCCAAGGCCGGATGGAAGGGTCGTGGGCTATGGGCGGCCTACGGCATGACTCAAAATGCGACCATCCACATCGAGGGAACGATGCCCGGGCGCTT
Source organism: Fidelibacterota bacterium (assembly GCA_947476275.1). Lineage (GTDB taxonomy): Bacteria > Pseudomonadota > Alphaproteobacteria > Rhodospirillales > Rhodospirillaceae > SCTM01. Next base: position 125,814 of record CANJPQ010000012.1, on the reverse strand, counting down.
GGTCAAGGTACAACTGCGCCCGGACCCGCTCGCCCAGTAACGGAACGCACACAATGAAATCGATCGTTTTGGCAATCGCTGTGCTCACCGCATCGGTGGTGCATGCCGCACCTACGGAAATCGTGCTCACGGGGGAGCGGATCTTTCCCGAAAGCCTCACATCCACCCGCGACGGCACGGTCGTTGTCGGTAGCATGGGCGGCAAGGGGATCTTCCGTGCGAAGCCCGGCGCGGCGACAGCGGAACCGTGGATCGCGCCCGGCACCGAAGGCTCGCAAGCCATCCTCGGCGTGTTGGCGGACGACCGCACCGGCACCTTGTGGGCGTGCTCTGGCATGAGCCTGACCGACGGCGCGCCAGCACCGCAATCCGCGCTTTATGCTTTCGACCTCAAGACCGGCGCACATCAGGCGCACTACCCGCTGCCGACGGCCGGCGCGCTGTGCAACGACATCGCGATCGCCGCGGACGGCGCGCTCTATGTCGCGGATTCCACCAACATGGAGGTGGCGCGCCTCGCCAAGGGTGGGGTCGCCCTGGAGACATGGGCCGGACATGGCGCGTTCGGCGACAAGAGCGGCATCGTGGACGGGATCGCCATCCTCGGCGCAAAGGGGAGCGAGCGGGTGTTCGTAAACACATACATGGGCGGAAAGCTCTATGCCGTCCCGATCGAGAAGGACGGAAAGGCGGGGACAGCGGCCGAGATCAAGCTCCCGCGGGACCTCATGCGGCCTGACGGCATGAGAGCTTCTGGCAAATCCGCCCTGATCCTGGCGGAGAGCGGCGGCACCGGCCGCGTATCCTTGGTGACGATTAAGGGGGCGGAAGGGACGCTATCGGTGATCGACCGCGATTTCCCTGACGGCGTGCCCGCAGTCACCATGGTGGGGAAGACCCTCTATGCCCTCGAAGGGCAGCTACCCAAGCGGCGCGAGCCGGCGGATGCGGTAAAGCTAAATCCCTTCCGGGTCGTGGCGGTGCCGCGGGGCAGCGTGGGAATGTCCGGTGCGCCGTTCGTCCGGCACCCGACCGACTGATTGCACGGCCGTCTGCGTGGCCTCTGGCGGTGCAACCCATCGTTTTGCTATAACGGTGCCGTTACCGCCTTCGGCGGAGCATTAGGTTCCCAAAGGGACGGCAAAACCGTCCCTTTTTCATAGGTTTGTGCGCCGTTCCTGCGGTGCTGTGGGAAGTGAGGGCATGGCCACTCCGCTGCCGTATAAACGAGTTCTGTTGAAGATTTCCGGCGAGGGTCTGATGGGCCCCACGGGCTACGGTCTCCATGGTGAAACCGTCTTCAATATAGCCAGGGACATCAAGGCCACGGCCGAGGCCGGGACCCAGGTCTGCCTGGTCATCGGCGGCGGGAACATCTTCCGGGGCGTGGTTGGAGCGTCCAAGGGGATGGACCGGACTCAGGCGGATTACATGGGCATGCTTGCCACAGTCATTAACGCCCTCGCCGTGCAGAATGCCCTCGAACAGGTAGGGGTGCCCACCCGGGTGCAATCGGCGATCGTCATGTCCCAGATCTGTGAATCCTACATCCGCCGTCGCGCCGTCCGTCATATGGAGAAGGGCCGGGTGGTGATCTTCGCCGCGGGCACCGGCAATCCGTTCTTCACAACCGATACGGCGGCGGCGCTCCGGGCGGTGGAAATGAACTGCGAGGCCCTTCTCAAGGCCACCCAGGTCGACGGGGTCTACGACGCGGACCCCAAGAAAAATCCGGACGCAAAGCGCTTCGAGCGCCTGACATTCGACAAAGTCATCGGAGACAATCTGCAGGTGATGGACACTGCGGCAATTGCGCTTGCGCGTGACAACAAGCTGCCGATCGTGGTGTTCAACATGCATCAGGCCAATGCGCTCGCAAACGTCATGGCCGGACGAGGCAAGTACACGGTCATCGCGGACGCGTAAGCGACGCCTAAAGACAAGTTACGGGAGGGCGACATGGCTCAAGACTATCCGGCGCTGAAGGCCGACCTGACTCAGAAGATGCTGGCGTCGTTCGATCACGCCAAAAAAGAATTCTCCGGCCTTCGAACGGGCCGGGCCACCACCGCGTTGCTTGAGCCAGTGATGGTGGACGCCTACGGCCAGATGCTGCCGCTCAATCAGGTGGCGTCGGTCTCGGTGCCGGAGCCACGTATGCTATCCGTGTCCGTGTGGGATAAGGGCATGGCGAAGGCAGTGGAGAAGGCGATCCGCGACGCGAATCTCGGCGTCAACCCGATGGCCGACGGCACCTTGATCCGCGTGCCGATCCCGCCGCTTACCTCCGAGCGCCGCGCGGAACTGACGAAGGTCGGTCACAAGTATGCCGAACATGCCCGCGTCGCGATCCGTAATCTTCGCCGCGACGGCAACGAAGCGCTCAAGAAGATGGAGAAGGACGGCAAGATCTCCCAGGACGATCACCGCAAGTTCACCGATGAGATCCAGAAACTTACGGATCAACACATCGCCAAGGTCGACGAGGCGTTGAAGCAGAAAGAGCAGGAGATCATGCAGGTCTGATGCCCGCACAGCCGCTCCCTTCGCTGCAAGGACATGCAACCGGAGAGGTTTCTCCGGGGCCGAACCACGTCGCCATCATCATGGACGGCAACGGGCGCTGGGCAAAGGCGCGCAGCTTGCCGCGGGGCGCCGGCCACAAGCGCGGCGCCGATGCGGTGCGGCGCGTGGTGACGGCATCGGTAGGCCTGGGCGTTTCGTATCTGACGCTGTTCGGGTTCTCTTCGGAAAACTGGCAGCGCCCGCCTGCAGAAGTGCGCGACCTGATGGGCTTGCTGCGGTACTACCTTGAGCGCGAGGTGGCGGAACTGTCGCGCGAAGGCGTGCGCTTTAGGGTCATCGGCGATCGCGCGCGATTGCCTGCGGAGACGGTCGCCTTGATCGAAGCCGCCGAAAGCTCCACGGCTCACAATACCCGCCTGCAGCTCACCATCGCGCTTAGCTACGGCAGCCGACAGGAGATGGTGGCCGCCGCGAAGTCGCTTGCGAAGGATTGCGCAGAGGGCCGGCTCGCGCCAGATGCCATCGACGAAACGATGTTCGCCAAGCGACTGTTCACCGACGGCATTCCCGATCCCGATCTGCTGATCCGGACGTCCGGTGAACAGCGCATCAGCAATTTCCTGCTGTGGCAGCTGGCCTACACGGAGTTGGTGTTCACCGAGACGCTGTGGCCGGATTTCGGGCAAGACGATCTTGCGGCCGCGATCGAGACCTTCCGCAACCGTGATCGCCGCTACGGCGCCGTCACCACCTGATGCTTCTGACGCGGATCATCTCGGGCGTGATTCTAGCGCCGCTGTTCTTGGGCGTCGTCTATCTCGGCTTTCCCTGGTTCGACCTCACGATTGCCGCTGCTGCCGGAATCATGGCGGCGGAGTTCACGAAGATGGACGGCGAGCGCGGGACAAAGCGCCGCCTGATGATCGCGGCGGCGTGCGTCTTGGCAGTCGCCGCGATGACCCACTTCGGCTTTACCGCCGCTGTCTTGGTGGTGATCCTCGCGTCGCTCTGTGTGATAGCTGCGGACATCGTCGCCGGGCGGCGCGGGCTCTCGCTGATCCATATCGCCGTTGCCTACATCGCGGTGCCTGCAATTGCGATGATCTATGTGCGCACGTTCGGCGATCGCCAGAGCCTGTTCTGGCTCCTGGCAATCGTCTGGGGCGCCGACACGGGCGCCTACGCCTGCGGCCGGATCATCGGTGGCCCGAAACTGGCGCCCGCGATCAGCCCAAAGAAGACATGGTCCGGGGCCGTTGGCGGCCTGGTATCCGGGGTGGGGGCATCGACCGCAGTCCTGTGGGCCTATGGCGCTACGATTGGGCCTAAGCCCTTGATAGTCGCCCTGGTTGCGGCTGTGGCTACGGAGGCAGGGGACTTGCTGGAATCGGGCTTGAAACGCTGGTACGAGGTCAAGGATTCCGGCACCCTCATCCCCGGCCATGGCGGTCTGTTGGACCGCTTCGACGGCTTGTGGGTCGCCGCTCCGGTCGTGGCTCTCTTTTGTTGGATATTCGGCGGCGGTGTGCACCAGTGGTAGGCCCGGTGGTAGGGAAGTCAGGCAATTCCGTGCAAAAAACCGTCACCATCCTGGGGGCCACGGGCTCCGTCGGCGATTCCACCATCGACCTGATCCTGCGCAACCCGGAGGCTTATCGGGTCGTCGCGCTTACGGCCCATAAGAACTGCGCGAAGCTTGCGGCACAGGCGAGGGCTCTCAAGCCGCAGATGGTGGCGTGTGCCGATCCGAACGGCTATGCGGAACTGAAAGAGGCGTTGCGGGATACAAATATCCACGTCGCCGCCGGGCCCGAGGGTGTGTGCGAAGCCGCGAACCTCGATGCCGATTGGGTGATGGCCGCAATCGTTGGCGCGGCCGGATTGCAGCCCACGTTGACGGCGGTCCGCCGCGGCGCGCAGATCGCGTTGGCGAATAAGGAATGTTTGGTCTGCGCCGGCGACCTTTTCATGGCCGCGGTGCGCGATAATGGCGCGACCTTGCTGCCGGTGGATTCCGAGCACAACGCGATCTTCCAGGTGTTCGATTTCGATCTGCGCGACAAGGTCACCCGCATCCTTCTCACCGCTTCGGGCGGGCCATTCCGCACGAAGACGCGGGCCGAAATGGCGTCAATGAGCCCGGCTCAGGCCGTGGCGCACCCCAACTGGTCAATGGGCGCGAAGATCTCGGTCGATTCAGCGACGATGATGAACAAGGGGCTCGAGCTGATCGAGGCGCATCATCTTTTTGCCACGGCAGAAGATCGCATCGAGATCCTCGTGCATCCGCAGTCCGTGATTCACAGCATGGTCGAATACGCCGACGGGTCCGTGCTCGCCCAACTCGGCACGCCCGACATGCGCACGCCGATCGCGTTCGCGCTGGCATGGCCGAAGCGCATGGAAGCGCCGGCGGCGCGGCTCGATTTGGCCGCGCTTAAGTCGCTCACCTTTGAGGCCCCGGATCTGGAGCGGTTCCCGGCGCTGCGGCTTGCGCGCGAAGCGCTGAAGGCCGGCGGTGCCGCGCCGACCATCCTCAATGCCGCCAACGAGATTGCGGTCGCGAGTTTCCTCGCCGACGAGCTCGGTTTCTTGGATATTGCGGACGTGGTGGAGGAGACGCTTTCGGCGATGCCGCCGCAAAGCATCGCCACGTTGGAAGACGTGATGGGGGTGGACACAGAAGCACGCCGGGTTGCTGCTCTTGGGGCAAGGCAGCGCGCGGCAAAGCGGATCGGAGCCGCGGCAGAGTAGCTGCGGCATCCTGAAGGACGAGGACGATACAATGCTTGAGCAGTTTTTTGGCGTGCCCTTTACCCTCCTGAGCTTTCTCGTCGCGCTCACGGTGGTCGTGTTCGTGCACGAGTTCGGCCATTTCTTCATCGCGCGCCGCAACGGCGTCCGATGCGAAGCCTTCTCCATCGGCTTCGGTCCGGAGATTTTCGGCTTCAACGACAAGCACGGCACTCGCTGGAAGTTCAGCCTGATCCCGCTCGGGGGCTACGTGAAAATGTATGGCGAAGGCGAGGCCATGCAGGCCATCGAAGGCGGCGTCGAAGAGAAGAAGCCGATGACCGACGAAGACAAGGCGGTCTCGCTGAAATACAAATCGGTCGGCCAGCGCGCTGCCATCGTGTTCGCCGGGCCGGCCGTGAACTTTCTGTTCGCGATCGCCGTGTTCTTCATCATCTATATGACCCTGGGTCGCCCGCTGGTGGACCCGGTGGTCGGGGCGACCGCCGAGAACAGCGCGGCCGCGGCGGCCGGGTTGCAGCCCGGGGATCGCATTACTGCCATCGACGGCACCAATATCACCCGCTTCGACGATATCCGTCGCCTGGTGCAACTCGGGTATGGCGCGCCCATGCAGATGACCGTCCAGCGCGATGGTCAGGAACTGCCGATTGAGATTACCCCCCGCATCGTCGAGAGCGACGATGCCTTCGGGAATAAGACCAAGACCGCCGTCCTTGGCATCCTGGCCTCCACCGAGGCCCGGACCATTGAGCGTCTGGGGCCGGTCCAGGCCCTTGGGGTGGCCTTGACCGAGACCTATGGCGTTGTCGAGGCGACTGGAATTGCGGTCGGCCAGATGATTGCGGGCCGCCGGGGGACCGAGGACCTGGGAGGGCCTATCCGGATCGCCAAATACTCTGGCCAGGCGGCCAAGTCCGGCCTCGTAGGGTTTGTCCTATTTGTGGCAATCCTTTCGATTAATCTAGGACTTATCAACCTGTTCCCGGTGCCGCTCCTTGACGGCGGGCACCTGTTGTTTTACGCCATCGAAGCCGTTCGGGGCCGACCCCTATCGGAGCAGGCTCAGGAGTGGGGTATGCGGGTCGGGTTAGCGCTGGTCGGGGCGCTGATGATCTTCGTCACCTGGAACGACATTGTTCAGCTTTGAGTATCCGGTGGGTTTCCACACTCCACGTCGGGCACGTCGCCTACACTGAAAAAAAAAGGTCCGAGGTTTATGGGGTTGGCCCGATCGGCACGATCTCCCGCTCATCGCGGGATTAGTAAACATGAGCGCGGATCAGTCAGCCGTCTCTTGCGGACGGTGAGCGTTTGCGCGCTGCTGATTGCTGGCGTTCCGCCAGTTGCTGCACAAGACGTGGGGCCTCAGGGCGGGAGTGTCGGCGCGATTGCCGTTGCCGGCAATCAGCGCATCGAAGCGGCGACGATCCGCACGTACCTCTCGATCCGCGAAGGCGACCCGTTCGATCCGATCCGCATCGACCGTTCTCTGAAAAACCTTTTCGCCACGGGCCTGTTCGCCGACGTCAACATCGGTCGCCAGGACGACACGTTGGTTATCCGCGTGGTCGAGAACCCGATCATCAACCGCATCTCCTTTGAGGGGAATAAGAAGATCGAGGACGACAAGCTGTCGCCTGAGATCCAGTTGCGTCCCCGCGTCGTCTACACGCGCACCAAAGTGCAGCAGGACGTGGAGAAGATCCTCGAACTCTATCGCCGCAAGGGCCGCTTCGCCGCGCGCGTCGAGCCTAAGGTGATCGAACTGCCGCAGAACCGCGTAGACCTGGTCTATGAAATCTCCGAGGGCTCGCCGACTTACGTTCGCAAGGTCACCTTCGTCGGGAATGAGCAGAAGAGCGACGGCGACCTGCGCGGTGTGATTGCGACGCGCGAAGAACGTTGGTGGCGGTTTCTGACCTCCAACGACACCTACGATCCGGAGCGCATGAACTACGACCGCGAATTGCTGCGGCGGTACTACCTCCAGAACGGCTATGCGGATTTCGAAACCTTGTCCGGGGTGGCGGAACTCGCGCCGAACCGTGAGAACTTCTATATGACCTTCACGGTGAAGGAAGGCCCGCGCTACAAGCTCGGCAAGGTCGACCTCAATGTGAACGTGAAGAACCTGTCGAAGGAACGCGTCCAGCGGGCAATCCTTCCGCGTGCCGGCGACTGGTACAATGCAAAGCAAATCGACGACACCATTAACGCCATCACCGACGTCGCGGGCTCCGTTGGCTACGCGTTCGTCGATGTGCGCCCGCGCATTACACGCAATCCCGAAACCCACACGATCGACATCTTGTTCGACGTGCAGGAAGGCCCGCGCGTCTTCGTGGAGCGCGTCGACGTCACCGGCAACGTGCGCACCCTCGATAAGGTGATCCGCCGCGAGATCCTGCTGGCGGAAGGCGATGCCTTCAACACTTCAAAGGTCCGCCGCTCCAAGGAGCGCCTGGAGAGCCTCGGCTTCTTCAAGAAGGACGAGGTGAAGATCGACAACGTCCCGTCGGAAGTCTATCCCGACCGCACCATCATCACCGCCAAGGTGGAAGAGCAGTCCACCGGCGAATTGCAGTTCGGTATCGGCTACTCGTCGGCTTCCGGCGCGCTGTTCGACGTCGGTATCCGCGAGCGCAACCTGCTCGGCAAGGGTCAGGATCTGACCTTGAATTTCTCGCTCGCCCAGCGGCAGAGCCAGATCAACCTGAGTTTCACGGAACCGGCGTGGCATGATCGCCGCGTCGTCGCCGGCGCCGACCTGTTCGCGACCCGCACCGACTACTCCGACTTCGCCGGCTACACCTCGCAGTCCATCGGCGGATCGCTGCGCGTCGGTTGGAACTACAACGAGTATATGTTCCAACGCGTGAGCTATCAGCTGTCGACCACTAAGCTGACGGGCATCAACGACTTCTCGTCGCTCTATGTGCGCGAGCAGGTGGGCTCGACCCTGCTATCGCAGGTCAGCCAGACCATCGCGCTCGACCACCGCAACAATGCGATCGATCCGTCACGCGGGTATTACGTGAGTATTACCTCGGACTTGGCGGGCCTCGGCGGCACCGAACGGTTCGTGCGCGTGGGTGCCGGCGCCGGCATCTATATGCAGCCGTATACCGGCTGGATCCTGGGAATTACCGGGCAGGCCGGTTACATGGTCGGGCTCGGAAAGCCGCTAAAAATCTATGAGCGCTACCAACTTGGTGGTAATAACCTGCGCGGCTACGACGATTTCGGTGCTAGCCCGCGCGATGCCACGACCTTGGACGCGCTCGGCGGCGACTGGATCGGAACGGTCACAGCTGAGATGAAGATCCCCCTGGGCTTGCCGAAGGAAGTGGGGATCACGCCTAAGCTGTTCACCGACTGGGGCATCATTGGTCCGCCGCGCGATTTGATCAAACGACAGGCGGACAACGGCGTCCTGATCGACTACGCAAAGCGCATTCGCGGCTCGGCCGGTATTGGCGTCGAGTGGGAATCTCCGGTCGGTCCGATCTTGCTCGATTGGTCGCCGTTCGTGTTTGGCCGCACGTCGTTTGACCGGGTCTCTCACTTCCGGGTCAACTTCGGCCAGAAATTCTAACCGTTCGCACTTGGGGTCGGACGGCCGTGTCACTCGTACAAAGCCTAAAGGATACACACATGAACATGATCAAGTTTGCTCGCTTTGCCCTGCCGGCGCTTGTCGCCGCCGGGATGTTTGCTACGCCCGCTCACGCGCAGGCCGCCGCCGCGGTCGGCATCGTCGACACCGACGGTGTGCTGGAGAATTCACTGGCCGGTAAGGCCGTGAAGCTCGAGCGCGAAAAGTACGGCACCACCTACACCAACCAGGTGAAGGACCAGGAAGGCAAGCTGCGCCAGGAAGATCAGGAACTGATGCAGCAGCGCGGCGTGCTCGCGCCGGACGTGTTCCAGCAGCGCGCCACCGCCTTCCAGACCAAGATCCAGGACTTCCAGAACCAGGTGCGCGACAAGCAAGAGCGTCTCGAGTTCGCCTCGCAGCAGGCGATGCAGGAGATTGCCAACACGATGCTGGTCGTCGCCCAGGAAGTCGCCAAGGAGAAGGCCCTGAACGTCGTGCTGCCGCGCGGCGCGGTGCTGGTGTCCGATCCGTCGATGGACATCTCCAAGTCGGTGCTCGACAAGCTCAACGTGCGTCTGCCGTCCGTGCAGTTCCAGAACCCGGACACCTTGCAGCGCAATGACGGCACGGCTGCCGCTCCGGCGGCCGGCGGCGCGAAGGCGCCCGCCGCCAAGGCGCCCGCGAAGAAGTAGTCGGCGGCGACGTCATGCCGGACCCGCGTTTCTTCCGTCGGTCCGGCCCGTTCCCGCTTGCTGAAGTTGCACGCCGCGCCGGAGCCGAAATCGGTTCCGGCGCGGACGCGTCTCTGCTTGTGAGCGACGTTGCGAGCCTCGCGGCCGCAGGCCCTCGAGACCTCAGCTATGTCTCCGATCCGGCGTGGCTGCCGGCACTGGCCACCAGCAAGTGCGGCGTCTGCCTCGTTAAGCGTGGCATGGCGGCAAGCGCGCCTGCCGGCGGTGTCCTGTTGTTCGTGGATAACCCGCGCCTCGCCTTCGCGCTGGTTGCGGCAATGTTCTACCCCGATACCTCGCCGGGGGCGTCCACCGTGCCGTTCAAGGTCGCGGACAGTGCCCGCATCCATCCGTCGGCGGTGATCGGGCCGGGGGTGGAGATCGGGGAAAACGTCTCCATCGGCGCGAACTGCACCCTGACCCATTGCGTGATCGGCGCCCGGTGCACCATCCACCCCGGCGTCCAGATCGGGCAGGACGGCTTCGGCTTCGTACCGGGGCCGACGGGCCTGATGAAAATGCCCCAGCTGGGCCGTGTGATCATCGGCACTGACGTGGAGATCGGCGCCAACTGCTGTATCGATCGCGGGGCCCTCGAGGACACCGAGATCGGCGACGGCACCAAATTCGATAACCTGGTTCAGGTGGGTCACAACGCCCGGATCGGGCGCCACTGTGTCTTTGTCGCCCAGTCCGGGGTGGCCGGCAGTTGCACCATTGGGGACGGGGTCTTGGTGGGGGGGCAGGTGGCCATTTCCGACCATGTGACGGTCGGGGCCGGGGCCCAAATCGCTGGCCAGAGCGGGGTGGTGCGTGACGTGGCCCCCAAAGAGGTGGTCATGGGCACACCGGCGCGGCCTATTCGCCAGTTCTGGCGGGAAATAGCCGCCCTGTCGCGGCTGACCAAGCGCGGCAAGTCCCCCTAGAGCGGTCGCAGACCGTGCCGAATAACGCCCGGAATTCAAACGAATGGTCCGCGTTCGGGCGGAAAACCGGTTCCCACTTTTCCGATCGCGCGCTAAAACCTGCGGTATCAGGCCCGCGGGCTGTACAGTCGCTCCACCTAGCGCCATGAAGGGCCTAGGCCAAAAGGGAATTCCAGCGATGGACGGACAAGGCGCAGCCGATACTGGCCAGACCATCGATATCCACCGCATCACGCAAATGATACCGCACCGGTATCCTTTCCTGCTGGTGGATAAGCTGATCGATGTCGTCCCGGGCGAACGCGCGATCGGGATCAAAAATGTCACGGCGAACGAGCCGTTTTTCCAGGGCCACTTCCCCGGTCGCCCTGTTATGCCTGGCGTGCTGATTGTCGAGGCCATGGCGCAGACCGCCGCGGTCATCGTAGTGGCTGCCCTCGGCGGCAGTGCCGAAGGCAAACTGGTCTACTTCATGACGATCGATAACGCGCGCTTCCGCCGTCCCGTAGAGCCCGGCGATCAACTGCGCCTGCACTGCACCAAGGAACGCCAGCGCGGCAACGTCTGGAAGTTCAGCGGTGAAGCTCGCGTCGACGACGTCGTGGTCGCGGAAGCGACCTACACGGCCATGATCATGGATTCCTGACGCGCGAACCAACGCGGCCGTCGCCCCCGAAATTTCTGACCCGGACATCATCACCTTGGATACTGCGCGCGCGCTCCCTCAAATCCACCATACGGCGCTCGTCGATGCCTCCGCGGCGATCGGCGCGAATGTGAAAATCGGTCCCTACTGCACGATCGGTGCGAACGTCACGCTTCATGACAACGTGCATCTCGTCTCGCACGTGGTGGTGGACGGGCACACCACCGTCGGCGCCGATACCATCGTCCATCCATTCGCCTCGATCGGACGCCCGCCGCAGCACTTGAAATACCGCGGCGAACCCTCGCGTCTCATCATCGGAAACAACAACACCATCCGCGAACACGTCACCATGCACACCGGCACCACGGAAGGTGGCATGGAGACCCGCGTCGGCTCCCATTGCTTCTTCATGGTCGGCAGCCACGTGGCCCACGATTGCGTGATCGAGGATCACGTCATCCTCACCAACGCCGTCGCGCTTGGCGGACATGTGCATGTGGGTGAGTACGCCATCCTCGGCGGACTTTCCGGCGTGCATCAGTATGTGCGCATCGGTAAGCACGCCATGATCGGCGGGTGCTCCGGTGTGGAAACGGACATCATTCCGTACGGCTCCGCCAAGGGAAATCGCGCGCGGCTTTCGGGCTTAAACGTGATCGGGCTGAAGCGCCGCGGCTTCTCGCGCGAAGACGTCCGGGCGCTGCGTACGGCCTACGGCCTGCTGTTTTCCCAGGGCGGCACCATGGCTGAGCGCTTGAACGAAGTGGCTGATCTGTTCACCAGCCATGAGGGCGTGATGGACATCATCAACTTCATCCGCGCGGATTCTTCACGCGCGCTGTGCACGCCGCATTCCGGCTCCAACGGCAACGGCGGCTGAGCTGCGTATGACTGCGCCCAAGCTCGGCATCGTTGCCGGCGGGGGCGCGCTGCCCGGCCTTCTGGTCGGGGCCTGCCGCGATCAGGGCCGCGATTGCTTCCTCCTCGCGCTCAAGGGTTTCGCCGAACCTGAAAAGCTCGGACGGGAGCCTGACGCCTGGCTGCGGCTCGGCGATGCCGGCAGCGGCTTCGCGCTGATGCGCGGGGCCGGCGTCGCGGAGATCGTGATGGCCGGTACGGTGAAGCGACCCAAGCTGTCCGATCTGCGTCCCGATTTAAAAACCGCCGCATTCTTTGCCCGCATGGCCGGTCGGCTCCTCGGCGACGACGGTTTGCTGCGCGCGCTCATTGATGAGATCGAACGTGAGGGCTTCACCGTCGTTGGCGCCCATGACGTACTCGCAAGTCTATTGGCGCCAGCGGGAGTTTTTGGCGTCATCGCGCCGGACGCTGCGGCGGAGCGGGATATCGCAGTCGGAAAATCCGCGGCGCACGATCACGGCCGCGCCGACCTCGGGCAGGCGGTGATCGTCCACGACGGTGAAGTCATCGGACGGGAGAAGGTTGAGGGAACGGCAGCGCTGATCGCCGAGGCCGGAAAGCCCGGCGCCATCCTCGTAAAGATGCAAAAGCCCCAGCAAGATCGGCGCGCGGACCTGCCAACGATCGGGCCAGATACGGTCACCCAGGCCGCAGCCGCAGGCTTGCGCGGGATTGCCGTACAAGCCGGCGGGTGCCTCGTGATCGACTTGCCGGACGTCCGCGCCCGCGCCGATGCGGCGGGTATTTTCGTCGTCGGGGTGACCCCATGACCCCGGACGCGCCTGTCGTCTACATCGTAGCCTGCGAACCGTCGGCGGACGCACTTGGGACGCAGTTGATGGCCGGGCTGCGGGCTGAGACACAGGGCCGCGTGCGCTTTGCCGGGATCGGCGGGCCGCGCATGGTGGCGGCGGGACTGACCAGTCTGTTCGATCCGCGAGAGCTCGCGCTGCTTGGCATCTTCGAGGTGATCCCGGCCTATCGCCGAGTTCTCGCGCGTGTGCGCGAGACCCTCGACAGCATCATCGCGACAAATCCCGACGTGCTGGTGACGATCGATTCCTGGGGGTTTACCGGGCGCATTCATGAGCGGCTCACGAAAGCCGGGAGCGCGATCCCGCGGGTGCGCTATGTCGCGCCCCATGTATGGGCCTGGCGGCCGGGACGGGCGAAACAACTCGCGCGCTGGATCCATCACGTGATGACGCTATTCCCGTTCGAGCCGCCGCTGTTCCAGGTGCACGGATTGCCGTCGACCTGGGTCGGACACCCGGTCATTGAGAGCGGAGCAGACAAGGGCGATGGCGCGGCGTTCCGCACGCGGCATGGGTTTGCCACCGATGCGCTATTGCTGTGTGTGCTGCCGGGCAGCCGGCGCGGTGAGGTGAAGCGGCTACTCCCGGTGTTCGCGGAAGCGGTCGAAATTCTCGGAAAAAAACACGGCGCGCTTGAGGTTGTCATGCCGACGGTCAACACCGTGGCTGACATGGTCCGGGACGGCGTCGCGGGATGGCAGGTGCCGGTCAAGGTGATCGATAATACCGAGATGTACGATGCCTTCGCCGCCAGCCGTGCGGCGATTGCGGCCTCCGGGACGATCACGCTCGAGCTCGCGCTCGCCGGCGTGCCGCACGTGATTGCCTACCGCATCAATCAATTATCGGCGGTCGTCTTCCGGTGGCTGTCGCGTCAGCGCAACGCGAACCTGATCAACATTCTCCTCGGTCGCGAAGCTGTGCCGGAATTGATCCAGGAAGATTGCACACCGGCGTTAGTCGCCGCCAAGGTGTCGCCGTATTTGTATGGCGAGAAAGACGCCGGTGCGCAGCGCGCGGATTTCCGCGAGGCGCTGGCGAAGCTGAACCCGGGCGAGAGTCCGAGCCGCTTGGCCGCGCGCACCGTTCTGGCAATGCTGAGGCGATGATGAAACGTCGCGGGATGGGCTTTCTGAGAGTTTTTGCAGCGGTTTTGTTTGTCCTTGGCGCGACGACGATTCAGGCCGCGGAGTTGCCGCGTCCCGGCGACTATCTAGAGGCTCGGTTTGTCGATGGTCTCAAACGAACGCGCTCGCCACTTAAGGCATTTCACGCATCAGAATCACCACAAGGCTTAACTGTCAGTCGTGAGGACGGGATCGATCGCGTTCTCGTCAATTTGAATTGGCATGAAGGTTACGACTTGTTGTTTCGCGATGGTCAGTTTCTGCGAAGCGACATCGAGGGTGAAAAAGTTGTCTTGAATACTAAGACGCCTTCTTACTGGGAGTTTGGCACGAATCGATTCAGTGGCCGGTACGTCTTTGTCGAAAACGTCGAGCGGTTTGTCGCACGTCATTCGCTTGTAGGAAAATATGAAGACCGCCGGGGCCGTACATATGAGTTTCGAGATGACGGCACCGCGTCATTTCCAGAACGCGATTTTCACTATTCGATCCTGCTTGATTTTGTTTTCGACCAGCATGACTTTGTTGCTGACACAGATGCAGGCATCGATTTTTCGTTCAGGCATGAGGGAGGCGTCCTTGTTTTGTACCCTGTGTTGGCACCAGGTGAGGGGCCCCAAAGAGGTCAGCCGGATTTCGCGCATCCCATGGCACGCCTTCGCCGCCTCGGGTACTCGAAATAGCGGAGCTAAAAAGTGATCCTGAAGATCACAGCGCTGGCGATTGCAGTTCTGCTTCCGGCGGTCGCTCAAGCGCGCGACGTAATGATCTGCGAGGCGCCGTCGGACCGTGCGATACAGCGCCTGAACAGCGAACTGCTGTGTGAAACGACCTCCGGCACCCAGCGGCGAGTCGCCGGAGGTCTTGCACAACTCTACGCCGAGGGATGGCGCCTCATTCAGCTCGTGCCCTAAGCGGAGCGCGTTCGCGCTTACGTGGAGCACGACTAGGGCGGTCGCGGCGCGCCTCTTCGGCGCGCCCGCCGCCGGCTAGAACGCGAACGAGATGTGGGCCGAGATCATGTGGCTCGTCAGCCGTGTCGCGCCGATCATGCCGTCGTAGGCGAGGGTGGCGGTCATCCCTTCGCTCGTGGATGCAACCGCGGCAGCGCCCACGTGAGCCGCGCTTCTGCCCGGCCCCGTGAGCACCGTCTGGAATGTGACCGGCGACCCGACGAGGCCTGTCGTCAGCGTCCCGGCGCCGCGTTCCAGAAGGTAGGTGTATCCAAGTTGGAATTGTCCCGACAGCATGCCCCACGACTGCGTGGACGGCACGGACACCACGGCGCCCAATTCGCCGAATGAGTTCTTCACCTTGTGTCCGGGCACCACGAGCCCGACGCTGCCCGCACCGCCCTCTGAGTAGCCTTTGATGTCGGCGCTGCGATAATCGAGCAGGGCGTACGGCGAGATGCGCGCGTTCTCGCCCATCTTGCTGCTCATGGAGACCTTGATGGCCCCGCCGAACGTATTGCCGCTGGTGGCGCCGGTAGCGGTGCGGCCGATGCTTGTCAGGCTGCGCGTCGTCGTGAAGTCGGTCCAGCCGTACCCCAAGGTTCCGTCGACCGCCACGTTGCTTTCACCGATGCCGGCCGAGAAGTAGGCCTGAAGCGCCTTGGTCTCGCCTTTGGTCTCACCGCCGCGGAATTTGACCCGGTTCTTGCCGGAGGGATACCCGAATGCCAGACCGGCACGCGCAGAATCACTGAAGGAGTAGTCGACGCCGCCGAGGAAGTAGGGCCGCGAACCGCGTGCACCGGATTCCTCCGTCGACGGATCGCGCATGGTCACATCGCTGCCGGCGCTGGCGAAGATGCCGAACTTCCCGACGTCCCGCGTGCCGTCGGTGCCGCCCATGCGGGTGGCCTGCGCGTGGGCGAGAACACTCCGCTCCATCGTCCACATGCTTTCAACGCCTTCGCGGCCGAGCAGGTAAAGCGTCCGGCCGGAAAGATCGTCGAGAGCTTGCGCCTTGAGTGTAGCGGTGCCCGTGTTCACGGCGATCAAGAGTAGGTCGAGGTCCGTGTCGTAGCCCGCGGACACGTCGAGCGCGTTCGCCACAGCGAGTTGTGTGCCGCCGGTCGCCGACGGCGCCAGCAGCGCGCGGATCAGCTGTCCCCGCATGTCACCGCCCGGGTTCTGCTGGGTATGGATGTTTGTGTAGAGCAAGCCATTTTGCAGATTCGTCACATCCGCAGCGGGGATTGCCCACACGAGCGGACCGATGGGGCTATTCGGATTGGGGAAGGGGAAGACAACCGGGCCATTGGCGCCCTGCGGTCCGCGATGGATGTGGCCGAGGATCACTGGGCTTGGGTTCACCAGGGCTTCATTGTGGGTCACGCGCACCGTCGCTGAGGTGCCGGCGTCATTGAGGATCAGAGAGCCGATACCTGTGGCGGCAGATGGCGCGGTGCCCGCCGGCTCATTGGCGTTGCTCAAACGCGAGATATAAAGCGTTCCGGCCTGTGCCTGCGCGCAGAGCATAATGAGTGCGCCTGCGGCGGCGCCGGAAAGTAGGAATGATTTGCGCATCGTTGCGTCTCCCCCGAAAGACGCCGCGTGCCGTCGGTAAATCCCGACGCGCAGCCCGGCTTCTCGGGTATTGACGCTTTGGGGCCGCGTTCTATTCCCGGCTCCCTTACGAATTCGACTGGGTCAAAGCCACCGTGAAGATCGGCGGCACTCCGACGGCGCTTAGCCGGCGGCCGGCACGGAGGAATAAACCGCAGCGCGGGCCTTGAAACCCGCGGTTTTGACCCTGCTGCCGGCGGCAGCGGAGAGCAGGGCGGATGCGGCGATCGATGAAACGATCATCGCATCCACCCTGTCTTTTACGTTTTACTTCCGCTTCTTCAGGCCGACGAATTCGCGCTTCGGCTGGCCGGTATAGAGCTGGCGCGGACGGCCGATCTTCTGCTGCGGGTCCTCGATCATCTCGTTCCACTGGGCGATCCAGCCGGTGGTCCGGGCGAGCGCGAACAGCGCAGTGAACATGGTCACCGGGATGCCCATCGCCTGGAAGATGATGCCCGAATAGAAGTCGACGTTCGGGTAGAGCTTCTTCTCGATGAAGTATTCGTCCTCGAGCGCGATGCGCTCCAGCTCCATCGCGATATCCAGCAGCGGATTGTCCTTGATGTTCAGCTCTTTCAGAACTTCGCTGCAGGTGCGCGCCATGATGCGTGCGCGCGGGTCATAGTTCTTGTACACGCGATGACCGAAGCCCATCAGACGGAAGCTGTCGTTCTTGTCTTTCGCGCGCTTCACGAACTCGGGGATACGGTCCTTGGTGCCGATCTCCTTGAGCATGTTCAGAACGGCTTCGTTCGCGCCGCCGTGGGCAGGGCCCCACAAGGATGCGATGCCGGCCGCAATGCAGGCGAACGGGTTTGCGCCCGACGAACCCGCGAGGCGCACCGTCGAGGTCGATGCATTCTGCTCGTGGTCCGCGTGCAGGATGAGAATGCGGTCCATGGCTTTCGCCAGGATCGGATTGACCTCGTAGTCTTCGCACGGGGTCGCGAACATCATGTAGAGGAAGTTCTCGGCATAACCGAGGTCGTTGCGCGGATAGATGAACGGCTGGCCGAGTGAGTACTTGTACGCCCAGGCGGCGATCGTCGGCATCTTCGCGATCAACCGGAACGACGAGATCTTGCGGTGTTCCGGGTTCGTGATGTCGAGACTGTCGTGATAGAACGCCGACAGCGCGCCGGCTACGCCGCACATCACCGCCATCGGGTGCGCATCGCGACGGAAGCCGGAGTAGAAGCTGTGCACCTGCTCGTGCAGCATGGTGTGATAGGTGATGTCGCGCTCGAACTTCTCTTTCTCGGCGGCATTCGGTAGCTCGCCATTGAGCATGAGGTAGGCGACTTCCTCGAAGTTGCAGTTCTCGGCGAGGTCCTCAATCGGATAGCCGCGGTGCAAGAGCACGCCCTTGTCGCCATCGATGAAGGTGATCTTGGATTCACAGGATCCGGTAGAGGTGAAACCCGGGTCGTAAGTGAACATGTCCGTGTCCGCATAGAACTTGCGGATGTCCACAACGTCCGGACCGACGGACCCGCTCATCACGGGATAATCCCAGGTCTTGCCGGTCTGGTTGTCTTTGAAGGTAACGGTTTTGGTGTTGGCCACGGATGCGCCTTTCCTGCTCGAGGCTTCTAAGCCTTTCGCCGACCCCCAGAAGGTCGCGATTATTAGCTTTTATAGTACGGTAGGGCCTTATGCTGCAACGCACAGCACACAGCAGCTATCGGTGTGACCGATTGATGAAACCGTGGATTCAGATACCGGCGGCGTCCCTAAGACGGCCCAGGGTTTCCACGCGGCCCAAGACCTCCATCACCTCGAACAAAGGCGGTGAAACTGTGCTGCCCACGAGGGCCGCCCGTAGGGGCTGTGCGACCGCGCCAAGCTTCTGGCCGGAGGCCTCCGCGACGACCCGGGCGCGTTCTTCCAGGGCGTGCGCGGTCCAGGGTTCCAGGCCCTCGAGTTTTGGCAGAAAGGCCACGATTGCGGCCGCGCCGCCTTCGGTCATGGCTTTCTTCGCTTTGTCATCAAGTGGGATCGGCCGGGGACGCACGTAGAATAGTGCGGCGTCGGCAAGTTCCTTGAGGGTCTTGGCCCGGGGCTTCAGACCCGCCATGCCGCGGGCGAGGCGTGTGGTGACGCCTTCCGGCAGCGGGCCGCCGGCAGCGGCTTGGAGATCGGTGGCGATCAGGGAAATCAGCCGTGCGTCGTCGGCCTGCCGGATGTAGGTGCCATTCAGGTTCGACAATTTGGCGAGGTCCAGCCGCGACGGGCCGCGATTGACGTCCTTGATGTCGAACCAGGCGATGGCCTGTTCGTCGGAGATGATCTCGTCGTCGCCGTGTGACCAGCCGAGGCGCAGCAGGTAGTTGCGCATCGCTTCCGGCAGGAAGCCCATGTCGCGATACGCTTCCACGCCCAGGGCGCCATGGCGCTTCGAGAGTTTCGCGCCGTCCGGGCCGTGGATGAGCGGGATGTGCCCATAGGCCGGCGGCGTGGCGCCAAGGGCCTCGAACAGCTGATGCTGACGAAACGCATTGGTCAGATGATCGTCGCCGCGAATAACGTGCGTGATCGCCATGTCGATGTCGTCCACCACCACGGACAGCATGTAGGTCGGCGTGCCGTCGGAGCGCAGCAGGATCATGTCGTCGAGCTGCGCGTTGGCGACGCGCACATCGCCTTGCACGAGATCCGGCAACACGGTCTCCCCCTCCTGGGGGGCCTTGAGCCGAATGACGGGCTTCACGCCGGCGGGGGCGTCCTTGGGATCGCGGTCGCGCCAACGGCCGTCATAGCGGATGGATTGACCCGCGGCTTTCTGCGCCTCGCGCATGGCGGTGAGTTCTTCCGGCGTCGCATAGCAGCGATAAGCTTTGCCCTCGGCGAGCAGCTTCTCCGCCATTTCGCGGTGCCGGTCGGCGCGGGCGAATTGGAATACGGGCTCACCGTCGTGATCGAGGCCCAGCCATGCGAGCCCGGCGAAGATGGCGTCTATGGCGTCCTGCGTCGAGCGGGCCCGGTCGGTATCCTCGATGCGCAGCAGGAACGTCCCGCCGGTGTGCTTGGCATAGAGCCAATTGAAAAGTGCCGTCCGTGCCCCGCCGATATGCAGGTAGCCGGTGGGCGAGGGGGCAAAACGGGTGACGACTTTGGACATGGGCAACGCGCGAATAAGGGCCAGAACGGCGCGTTGTTTAGCACAAAGCGGACTACATCGCGCAATCCATGCCCATCATCATGTCGCACATGCCTGTCGAGGTCTTGGCTGGTGCCGGGGTGAGCGCGGGCGTGTCCTCATGATCGTCGTCCGCGGCCCCAAGGGCCGCTGACGTGAGCATGCAGGCGGCGCTGAAGTCGTCCTGGCTCGGCGCGCCAGGCAGGCCCTCGCTGTAGCTCAGGGTGATGCCTTGGGGCGCGTAGTCGCCGATCACGCTCAGGGAGCGGGCGGTCGGATCGATCGGCGGCGAGGCGAACGGCGCGATATTGGCCACGGCGCGCGTGACGGAGCCCATGGGCGCGACGGCCGGCGAGGTCCACACGGAGGCATGGCCGGCGTTGTCCATGAAGATGATGGTGAGGGGGCGGGCCGTCGCGGTGGCATTGGTGATTCGCACCTGACCCACAACGTCATCGCGGCCCGGGCCGCTGACGTAGGGCAGGGACAAGGCGTCGGCCATCAGCACCATGCCGCAGGTGCTGACATTGCTCAGCGCGCCGGTGGCAGGCGTCAAGGTGATGTGCTGCACGTGACCGATGAAGTCCGCGTTGATCTCCGCCACCACGGTCGTGGGCAGGCGTGCGAACTGGTGGATGGTTGTGCCGGTCGCCAGAATGTTAGTGACAGGGACTTCGAGCGTGCCCCCGCCGGGGATCTGCGGCGATGCCCAGGCGACGATACCTTCACCGGTGGCTGGATCGCGCAGTTCCACGGAGGCCGAGCCGGAGCGGCTGTCGCCGTTGGAGATGCGGATGAAGGACCGGACCTGATCTACGACGCTTACACCCGGCATGACCACCGCCAGCAGGTCGCGATCCGAGATCGCATGTTTCTGGCGCTCGACCGTCTCGCCTTGGGCCATGACGTGACCGATGGCATGGATGCGCGCCATGTCCGCCTGCATTTGCGTCACACGCGCGTCATCCTGCGCCGCGGCGGCGGTGGAGAAAAGAATGCCCAGGGCAATGGCGAGGTGGGGACGGTGCATGGGCCTATTTTACGCCTGAAGCCCTGATTCGCGGCGCACTTTAAATTTTGTGAGCGAGGGAATAACTCACGCGCCCAAGCGTCTTTCGCGACCGTGGAAAGGGGCCCGGGATTGCCTTAAGCTTTGGCCTTCGGGGCAATCGTCAATCGTCGCGCCATGACCGATCAGGCTACAGCGCCTGTTTTTCGCGGCCGGGCCTACCGGCCGGGGCGAGATATTCCCTGGCGCAAATGGCGCGGGGTCGTCCTGAGTTGGGCCAGCGCCGAAGTCGCGCGCCAAAGCTCCCGCAGCTTCATGTGGATGGTGATCGGCGTCTGCGCCGGCATTGTCGTGTTTTTCGCCTGGCCTACCGATCCGCCGCGCCTTGTGGGCGGGGGCGTGGTTCTGATCGCAGTGGCGGCTCTGGTGGCGACGCACCGGCGCGAGGCCCTGCGGCCCTGGCTGGTGGCGCTGGCGGCGCTCGGCATTGGCCACTGTGCCGCGGAGGTGCGCACGGAGATGGCTGGCACGCCGGTGCTCACCCGCACCTTGCCAGCGGCTGAGATCCGCGGTCGCGTGGTCGACGCCGAAAACCGACCCGCGTCCTATCGCGTCGTGCTCGAGAAGGTGGCGGTGCCCGGCCTCGCGGCGGCGGACACACCGGTGCGGGTGCGCATCTCGATCCCGCTCAAGAGCGGTTTGCCCAAGGTCGGCGATCACATCGCCATGCGCGCAGTGTTGCGTCCGCCGATGAAGCCCGCGCTGCCCGACGGATTTGAATTCCAGCGTCAACTCTACTTTGCGCAAATCGGCGCGACCGGCTTCGGGTTCGGCGCGTGGCGCACGGAAGATGCCGGGGCCAAAGATGGCTGGTTCGATGAGGTGCTGGTGCGCATCGAAGCCATTCGCCGCCATGTCTCGCAGCGGGTGACGGAGGCGATCAAGGATCCCGGCGATGCGTCCACGACCGCAGCGCTGATCATGGGCGAGCAGGGCGCGATCCCCGGCGATCTGCAAGAGGCCTATCGTCGCTCAGGGCTGGCGCATCTGCTGTCGATCTCGGGCGTGCACATGAGCCTGCTGGCGGCCGTGGTGTTCTTCTTGATCCGCAAAGGCCTGGCACTTGTGCCGCCGGTGGCGCTGCGCGTGGATACCAAGAAGATCGCGGCCTGGGTCGCGCTCGCGGCGGTGACGCTGTATGTGCTGATCTCGGGGTTGAGCGTTCCGGCGGTGCGGTCGTTCCTGATGATCGGCGTGGTGCTGGTGGCGATCCTGCTCGATCGCACGGCGATCTCCTTACGCACCATCGCCTGCGCCGCACTGGTGCTGATGTTGGTCTATCCCGACGCCGTGGTGGGGGCGAGCTTTCAGATGTCGTTCATGGCGGTGTTGGCCTTGATCGGCTTGGCGGAACAGGCGCGCTTGCGCGTGACATGGAGAAACGCGGATGGCGAACTCGCGCCGGTGCGTGCGCTTGCGATCATCTTCATCGGCTTGGTGATCACCGACATCGTGGCGAGCGGATCGACGGCGCTGTTTGCGATCTATCACTTCAATCGATTTCCAACGTACTCGATGGCGTCGAACTTCGTCGCCGGCCCGATCACCGGCCTTTGGGTGATGCCGTGGGGATTGGTGGCGATGCTGCTGATGCCGCTCGGCCTTGACCGCATTCCCCTCGAACTGATGGGCATGGGTGTCGGCTGGGTGAATGACATCGCGCGCACCGTGGCCGCGTGGCCCGGCGCGCAAGTGCATGTGCCGCCGATGAGCGCGGTAGCGCTTGCCATCGGCGCATTTGGACTCGCGTTTGCCTGCCTGTGGCAAGGGCGCGTGCGCTGGGGCGGGTTGGTGCTGGTCGCCATTGCGGTCACGCAGCCGTTCCTGGCCAAAGCGCCGGACGTTCTGCTCGATGAGGAAAGCAATATCGTTGCGATCACTGATGCCAGCGGCCGGCTCGTGCTGCGGCAGGGGCGCGGCGGCACGTTCATCCGCGATGTGTGGAAAGAGCGTTACGGCGAGTCCGCGACCAGGTGGGACGGCGTGGCGGGCTTCAAGTGCGACGCCGACGGCTGCATCTTGTCGCGCAACGGCAAACGCGCGTTGCTTGCCTTCACGCCGACGGCCCTCGCCGAAGACTGCGCCAAGGTGGATGCGGCGATCAGCTTCATCCCCGGCCGTGCGTTCTGCCGCGCGACGCCGGTGCATGATGTGTTCGATGTGCGCCGGCACGGCGCGGTTGCGTTGCGGATGACCGAGCGCGGCGTGACGGCGCGCTATGTGGACGACGGCGTGGGTGACCGACGCTGGTCGCCGAAAGCGAAGCCGCGGGCGGCAAGGGCCGAGAGCGAGCCATCCTCTGCGCAGGACGCGCCGATTGGGGTTGACGTTCCCGAGGATCGCGAGCCGTGAGGGAGCGCCGCGCATGCCAGTGACTCCAGCCCGCGCGCGCCACATGGCGCTTGCGTTTGAAGATGCCGCGGCAGCGCCGCACATGGACCGCACGGCGTTTCGCACGCCACGGAAGATTTTCGCAACACTCGCGAACGATGGCGCGGACATCAATCTCCTGTTCGAGCGCGAACTTCAGAGATTCTATTGCGAGCACCTGCCCGCTGTTTTTGCCCCCGTCCCTGGTGGATGGGGCCGCATGGGCTTCACGCGCTGCGACCTCAAAAAGGTCGACGCAACTACGCTTCAGTCGGCTTTAAAGGCAGCACACGCGCTCGCGGGGCCGAAACCGAAGAAGAAGCGGCCGCCGAAACGTAGCTAGTAACGCCGCAACAATCCCACGAGCTTGCCCTGCACGCGCACGCGGTCCGATCCGAAGATGCGGGTCTCGTAGGCTTTATTGGCGGGCTCGAGGGCGATCTTGTCGCCCTTGCGGCGCAGACGCTTCAAGGTGGCCTCTTCGTTATCCACCAGGGCGACGACGATGGTGCCGTTGTCGGCAGTGTCGGTGCGCTTGATGATGACGGTGTCGCCATCGTGGATGCCGGCGTCGATCATGGAATCGCCGTCGACGGACAGGGCGTAGTGATCGCCGGTCGACAGCATGGAGGCAGGCACCCCGACATGCTCGTTAGGATTGCGCAGCGCCTCAATGGGCGTGCCGGCGGCGATCTTCCCGTAGAGCGGCAGCTCATAGGTTTCGGCTGCCATGGCGGCGATGGCCGCGCCGGGCAGGGCGCCGGAGAAGTTGCCGGTGATGACGTTGAAGCCGGAGCGATCGCGCGGCTCGGCGCGCTCGACGCTGCGGTCGGGCAGTCGGTCGGTCGCGTTGTCGGGCAACTTCACGACTTCCAGGGCGCGCGCCCGGTGGGGCAGGCGGCGCAGGAACCCACGCTCCTCAAGGGCCGTAATCAGGCGGTGGATGCCGGACTTGGACTTGAGGTCCAGGGCTTCCTTCATTTCGTCGAAGGACGGGGCCACGCCGTCGGCATTCATCCGCTCGCGGATGAATTGGAGAAGTTGGTGCTGCTTCTTTGTGAGCATGAAAGACCTCGCGAGCGGATAGAACCAAGCGGGAACGTTCTACTTTAGTTCCCGACGTGCGTCAAGCTCAGCGCTTTGCCGCGTCCGGATGCGGAGGCTGGACTCGCCTCGCGCACGTCTCCGTCCGCGTAAATACGCGGGAAATACGCGGCATAGTTCGACACTCACGCTCTCGGCCGATCCTATGTGAACAAACGTAGAACATAGCGCCCGAAGCGCATGTTCGTCAATTCTCGCGGTGTGTGCAGTTAGGGGTGTGGCGGGTCCAGCAGTAGGACGTCGACCAGCTCGCCCTCTTGGGCTGCGGGCGCAAACGGCGCGCGCACAAGCAGCGCTTCCGCGTTCGCCAGGGCGGCGACCATGGCGCTGTCCTGGACCGGGTAGGGCGTGACCGTGAGCATCCCGTCGGCCGCCCGTCCCAGGCTGCTGCGCAGGTAGTCCTCGCGATTGTCATTCGCTTTCACCGCGCCGACGAGGCGGGCCGGCATGGTGGCGGGCAAGACGCCGGGGAGGCCCTGGAGCGCATCCAGAGCTGGTCCCAGGAACAGGATCGCGCAGATCATGGCGGAGACGGGATTGCCTGGCAGGCCCATCACGGCGGTAGTGCCTTTGGCCGCGCGCACCGCGCCAAACAGCAGGGGCTTGCCGGGGCGCATGGCGATGCGATGGAAGGCGAGGTCGAGCCCCATATCGCCCAGCACGCGCTTGACCAGGTCATGATCGCCGACGGAGACCCCGCCGCTGGTGAGCAGGAGATCGACGTCGCCGGCGGTCTCCATCATCTGGCGGAGCGCGGATGTATCGTCGGGGGCGATGCCGAGATGGATCGCGTCACCGCCGTGCGCTGCGACGAAGGCGCACAGGCCGGGCCCGTTGGCGGATACGAGTTGGTTGGGGCCGACGTCGGCGCCGGGCATGACGATCTCATCGCCGGTGGAGATCACGCCGACGCGCGGCTTGCGGCGGACGGGGACGGTGGCGTGGTTCATGGCGGCGAGCAGGCCGATGTCGCGCGCGCTCAACCGGCGGGGTGCTTTCAGCACGACGTCGCCCGTGCGGAAGTCCAGACCCATCGGCCGGATGTGGCGGCCGCGCATGGCGGCCGCGTTGATCGTCACTTCGCCGGTGCCGTGGGTGGTGTCTTCCTGGATGACGATGGCGTCAGCGCCGTTGGGAACATGGGCGCCGGTGAAAATGCGTAAGGCTTTGCCGGATTTCAGTTCGCCCGGCCAGGGATGGCCGGCTGCGGACTCGCCAACCAGGTGCAGCGTCACAGGCGCGGTGCTGGCGTCCTCGAACCGCACGGCATAGCCGTCCATGGCGGAGACGTTCGCCGGCGGATGCGAGACCTTCGCCGCCATGTCCGCGGCGAGCACGCGACCGAGCGCCGCGTTCAGGGCGACGGTTTCGCTGCCCAACGCCGCGAGGCGCGACACGATCAGCGCGCGGGCGTCGACGACGGGAAGGAGAGGAGGTTTGGCGGTCACGAATGATCTCGGGTAGCCCCTCCCCCTTGCGGGGAGGGGTTGGGGTGGGGGTCCTTCAGAGTGTCCAGAATGATCTGTAGGACTCCATCCGGATTAGCAAGGACGTCGTTGTTCCAGAAGCGGATAACCCGATAGCCGCGCCTTTCGAGACGCGCGGTTCGTTCGGCGTCGCGCGCCTGTTCCGCAGGCTCGTTGTGCTGACCGCCGTCGACTTCGATGACGAGTTTCTTAGAAAGCCAGCAGAAATCGACGATGTACTTGTCGATAGCAACCTGGCGGCGGAAGTGCATGCCCCGGCGATTCATTTCTTGCAGTTCGCGCCAAAGGCGCTTCTCTGCGTCGGTCATCCGGTTGCGGAGTTCTTTTTCGCGCCGATTGGGCATGTGGCACGACCCCCACCCCTAACCCCTCCCCGCAAGGGGGAGGGGGACTTCATCGCTTCTTCATCGACTATGCTTGCTCAAACGTGCCCGACTTGCCGCCGGATTTTTTGACGAGGCGGATGGTGCCGATGGTCATGCCGCGGTCGACGGATTTGCACATGTCGTAGACAGTGAGGGCGGCGGCGCTGACGGCGGTGAGGGCTTCCATCTCGACGCCGGTAGCGCCGGTGACTTTGCAGGTGGCGGTGATGTTGACCGCGCTCGCCTTGTTGTCGAAGGCCAATTCAACAGCCACCGAGGTGAGCGGGATGGGATGGCACAGCGGGATGATTTCGGGCGTACGCTTGGCGGCCATGATGCCGGCGAGTTGCGCGACGGCGAGCACGTCGCCCTTTTTCATGCGGCGTTTCTGAATCAGCTTGAGCGTGGCCGGCTGCATGGTGACCGTACCCTTCGCCACTGCGACCCGTTCCGTGGCGGACTTTGTGCCGATGTCCACCATCACCGCGTTGCCCGAGGTGTCGAAGTGGGTGAGCACTTTCTTGAGGGCCTTCTTTGACGCCGCCTTTTTGGCGCTCGACTTCTTAGACATGGACGCGCTCCGGGGCGAGGATGGCGCGCGTGGCGGCCTCCACGTCGGTCTGCTTCATCAACGACTCACCGATCAGGAAACGGCGCGCGCCGGCCTTGGCCATGCGCGCGAGGTCCGCCGGTGTCTTCAAGCCGCTCTCGCACACCAGTACGCGGTCCTTCGGCAAGAGCGCTGCGAGGTGTTCCGTCACGGCGAGATCCGTGACAAGCGTTTTGAGATTGCGGTTGTTCACGCCGATCATCGCGGACCGCAGCTTGAGCGCGCGTTCGAGTTCTTCCGCGTCGTGGACTTCGATCAGCACATCGAGATTTAAGCCAAAGGCTGCGTCTTCGAGTTCCGCGGCTTGCGCATCGCTCAACATCGCCATGATGAGCAGGATGCAGTCGGCACCGATCGCGCGCGCCTCGACCACCTGATAGGTGTCCATCATGAAGTCTTTGCGCAGCGCCGGCAGATTCGTCGCGCGACGCGCGGCCTTCAGATAGTCGTCATGGCCCTGGAAGTGGTCTTCCTCCGTCAACACGGACAGACACGCGGCGCCGGCGCGCTCGTAGGCGCGGGCGAGACTGGCGGGATCGAAGTCCGGCCGGATCAGGCCGGCCGACGGCGAGGCCTTCTTGATCTCCGCGATCAGCGCGTATCCGCCCGCGGCTTTCTTGGTGAGCGCGGCGGCAAATCCGCGGGGCGCTTGCGCGATTTTTGCCGCGCGCGTCACGTCTTCCAGCGACACCTGCGCTTTGCGTGCGTCGACGGCCTTGCGCTTGATCGCGCAGATCTCGGTGAGCACGTTGGTCATGGCGCGGGCTTTCCGTTGCTGACGGCGGCCAGCGCGGCCAGCGTCTTGGCGGCCTTGCCGGAGATGATCGTCTCCAGCGCGATGGCGGCGCCTTCCTTCAGGTCTTTCACCTTGCCAGCGATGACGAGGGCGGCGGCGCTATTGAGCACGACGATATCCCGGTAGGCGCCGCCGCGACCGTGCAGCACGGTGCGCAAGGCGGCTGCGTTGTGCGCCACGTCGCCGCCCTTCAGCTCTTCCGGTTTCGAGCGCTTCAGCCCGGCATCTTCGGGCGTGACCTCAAACGTGCTCACGTCGAACGAACCGTCTGGGTGGCGCTTGATCTCTGCAACGCTGGTCGGACCGGTGACGGTGATTTCATCGAGCCCGTCGCTGCCGTGGACGACCCAAGCGCGTTCGGTGCCGAGGTGTCCCAGGGTGCGAGCGAGGGGTTCGACCCAGCGTCCGGCGAAGACACCCATCAACTGACGCTTGGCGCCGGCGGGATTCGACAGGGGCCCGAGGAGATTGAAAATCGTGCGCACGCCGAGTTCCTGACGCACCGGCGCGACGTGCCGGGTGGCGCTGTGATGCTTCTGCGCGAACAGGAAGCCGATGCCGACCTCGCGCATGCATTTCTCGACGATCTCCGGCGTCGCTTCGATATTGACGCCAAGGGCCGCGATCACGTCCGCGGTGCCGCTTTTGGAAGACATCGCGCGGTTGCCGTGCTTGGCGACCGGAACGCCGCAGGCGGCGACGACCAGCGCCACCGCGGTGGAGATGTTGAACGTGCCGGCGCCGTCGCCGCCGGTTCCGCAGGTGTCGATGGTGCCGTCCGGGGCATTCACGCGCAGGACCTTGGCACGCATGATGCGCGCGGCGCCGGTGAGTTCCGGCACGGTCTCGCCGCGGGCCCGCAGTGCCATGAGGAAGGCGCCCATCTGCGCGTGGGTGGCGCCGCCGTCCATGATGACCGCGAAGGCCGCCTCGGCTTCCGTGTCGGACAGGGCAACCCCATCGGCGACCTTCGCCAGGAACGGCTTCAGGTCGGTGGGCGCAACGGCAGTACCTTGGTTCATTCCGCCGCGGCTTTGTGTTTGGCCGGTTCAGGCTTCGCGTCGAGCCCCGTATCGACGAGGAAGTTGCGCAGGATGCGATGACCGAATTGGGAGGCGATGCTCTCCGGGTGGAACTGCACGCCCGTGATCGCATATGTCTTGTGCGCGAGCCCCATGATCAGGCCGTCGTCGTTTGAGGTCGCGGTGACCTCCAGGTCCGCAGGCAACGTCGCGCGGTCCACCACCAGTGAGTGATAGCGCGTGGCGTCGAACTGCGCGGGGATGTCGCGGAACATTTTATGGCCGGTATGGGTGATCTTGCTGATCTTACCGTGCATGGGCGCGGGCGCCCGGACCACCTTGCCGCCGAACATCTGGCCGATGGCCTGGTGACCCAGGCACACGCCGAGCAACGGTACCTTGCCGGCGGCGGCCTTGATCAGGTCGAGGCAGATTCCGGCCTTGTCCGGATCGCAAGGACCGGGGGACAGGATGATCCCCGCATAGCCGGAGGCAAGCGCGTCCGTCACCGCAATCCTGTCGTTGCGGTGTACAACCACGTCGGCACCCAGCTCGCTGAGGAAGTGCCAGAGGTTGTAGGTGAAGCTGTCGTAGTTATCGATCAGCAGGTACTTGCGGCTGCTGGCCATGGCGCGCCTCGTCAGTCAATTGCGGGCCAAGATGCCCGCCGGCACCCGGGCCGTCAAGGAAACCGCCCAATCTTCACCAGTCATTTGTTTCTGTTGGCGATTATGCCGGTAGACTCGTAGATAGGGCGGTCCGCACGCACGTCGAGCGCGGGCGGAAAAATTTGTTTTTTGGATAGCTCATGGCCACGGGCCGGCGGAAGAACGAGGTCGCTTTCGGATTGTCCTCCCACTGGCTGGTGCTCGTAGCACTCGTGCTGGTCGCGGCGGGCATAGCCGGTGGGGTCGTGCTCGACCTGTACCTCCATCCCCTCGCCGGTGATGTCCGTGAGGTCGAGCGCCGCCCGAAGCCGGCGCAGCGTCCGACGCCGGTCCTGCAGAATGCTCCGACGGAAGATACGCCGTCGCTGTACACGCGCCGCACGGGAGATGCGCTTCCGGTCAAAGCGGCGGAGCCATCGGACGAAGCGCCCAAGGCGCCGCCTGAGAAACCAATTGCGACGCCCGCTGAAAAGCCGGCCGCGAAACCGGCCCCGAAACCGGGGGCAACGCCGGCCGCAGTATTTGCCGTGCCCGCCGACATCCCCCGCAACCGCCCGGTCTTGGCGATTGTGATCGATGACATGGGCCTGGATCGGGCCCGGTCGCAACGTGCCATCGCCTTGCCGGCAGCGGTGACGTTGTCGCTCATGACCTACGCGCCGGACCTGCAGGCTCTCGCCAAACAGGCTCGCGCCGGCGGCCATGAATTGCTGGCCCACGTGCCGATGGAGCCCATGAACAAGAAGGAGAGTCCCGGTCCCGGCGCGCTGACCGTCGCGATGAACGAGGCGGAGATCCATGCGGCGCTGGCGGCGAGCCTGGATGCCTGGCAAGGCTATGTCGGCATCAACAATCACATGGGCAGCCGCTTCACCGCCGATCGCGTGCGCATGAATGCGGTGATGAGCGAACTCAAGGGCCGGGGATTGATCTGGCTCGATTCAAAGACCACCGGGAATTCCGCCGGCATTGCCGCCGCCAAAGAGGCCGGGGTGCCGTTCGTCGAGCGCGACGTTTTCCTGGACAACGTGCAGACCGCGGCGGCCGTCGGCGATGAGATCGAACACGCCATCGCGGCCGCCAAGAGCCGGGGCAGTGCGGTGGCGATCGGCCATCCGCACGAGGTTACGTTGGTGGCGCTGACCGAAATGCTGCGCAACCTGGAGGGCCGTGGCGTGTCGCTGGCGCCGATCTCCGAAGTCCTGAAGCGCCGCCAGGCGCAAGTGGCGCAGGACTAACTTTTTACGAACACGATCCGATCGCCTTCGTCCGCGAGCCGGGACGTAAAGCCCAAGCGTTCGAAGATCGTGCGCGAGGCTTGGTTCTCGGGTTTAACCTCGCCGATGACGGAACCCACGCTTCCGGGCGGAATGGTGGCGAGGCCGAGTTCCATCAGCCGCAGACCCCAGCCGCGTCCGCGCACGATGGGATCGAGAGAGTAGCTAACGTATGCGTCGGCGCCGCGGCGATCGATGCGGATTTGTCCCACCCGCAATCCGCCGGCGTCCAGCACCCAGACTTGAGCTGCGGCGTCGCTGAGCTTGGCGGCGAACCATGCTTTGTGCTCCGGCCATGTGATCTCGCGGCTGCTGAGGGATTGAGCGCGCACGTCGGGCATATTCGACAGGTCGAAGACATAGCCGATGTCGTCCATCGTCGCCTTGCGCAGGCGCAGGGACTCGCCGGGGGTCGGGTGCAGGACCTCCGCGATGCGGCGCGCGCCGAAACCGTCGACCAGCAGTTGACCTTGCAAGGCCATACGCGCGCGCAATGTGTCGTCATCGCGCAGGTGGCGCACGGCATCGCGCAGGGCCGCGGGATCGAGCGTTTTCGCGCGGCCCAAGTGCACCGCAATCCCGGATGTATCGAGATCGCGGCTGGCGGGGAATTGGTTGTCGGCGAGGCTGATCAGGATCGTCGGCACGCCGAGCGAGAACCGCTCCCACGCGCTGACGCCCGCGGCGCCGATCGCCAGATCGACGGAGCCGAGCAGGGGTGCGAGTGTCGGCAGCTGGACATGCAACCTGCTGCCCGTCCGGCGCGCGACCGCGGCGGCGAGCGCGGTGCGGTGCGGATAGCTGTTGCCGATGACAACGTCGTATTCGATGTCGGTGAATGCGTCGCCGGATAAGGCAGCGAACACCTGTCCCGTCACATCGCCCGCGTCGGTGCCGCCGAAAGAAATCAGCACGCGCTTCGCGCCGTCACGGCGCGGCTTTTCCACCGGAGCGCCGTGGCGATAGTCGCGGCTCAGCAAGGCGTAGCGCGGGCCGAAGTAGGTGCGAGCGGTGGCGGGGATGAGTCCTTTGTACTTCTCCGCAAAGGACAGTGAATAGTTCTGGTCTACCAGCACATCGACATCGTGGCGGCGGGTCGCGATGTCTTCCAGTGCCAGCACCTGGCCAACGCCGGTGCGTACCGCGCGTTCCCAGATTTCACCGAGGCCGTAGTGATCGAGCACGATTGCGTCGGCGCCGGACTCGAGGGCGCGCAAGGACTGCTGGGCATCATCCGCTTCGCCAATGGCCGGGGGCAGGGATGCGACGCGATAACCATCCCCTTGCAGAAGTGATTTCGCGCTCGCCGAGCCGTCGGGGGCGAGGAAGACAACATCGGCGCCGCGTTCGCGCAATTCCGCGGCGAGGTTGCGGCACCGCATGACGTGACCAAGTCCGGTTTCCGCTGAAGCGTCGACGCGAAGGGCGACCTTCATCGGGGCCTGCTCACGTATTGCCTCCGGCGAAGAACCGCACGGCTTCCTCTGCGGCGTCGATCAAGGCCCGGGCCTTGTTGAGGGTCTCCTGGTATTCCATCTCGGGATCGCTGTCGGCGACGACGCCGCCACCGGCCTGGATGAGGACCTGGCCATCCTTCACGACGCAGGTGCGCAGGGCGATGCAGGTGTCCATGTCGCCGTTGGCGGAAAAATAGCCGATGGCACCGCCGTAGAAGCTGCGCCGTTCGGTTTCCAGTTCGTCGATGATCTCCATCGCACGCACTTTCGGCGCGCCGGACACGGTGCCGGCAGGGAAGCCCGCCATCAGCGCATCCATGGCGTCGTATTGCGGTGAGATCGTGCCCTCGACGTTCGACACGATGTGCATCACACGGCTGTAGTACTCGATCACCATCTGCTCGGTGACCTTCACTGTACCCGGCTGGCACACGCGGCCGACATCGTTGCGGCCGAGATCGAGCAGCATCAGGTGCTCGGAGATTTCCTTCGGGTCGGCCAGAAGGTCCGCAGCGAGGGCGGCGTCCTCGGCGCGGGTC
The DNA here is from genome assembly GCA_947476275.1 of Fidelibacterota bacterium. Classification (GTDB taxonomy): domain Bacteria; phylum Pseudomonadota; class Alphaproteobacteria; order Rhodospirillales; family Rhodospirillaceae; genus SCTM01. The sequence continues at coordinate 93,285 of CANJPQ010000012.1, read as the reverse complement.
TTGCCGCGCGGGCGTGTGCCGGCGATCGGACGGATCGTGACCTTGCCCTCGCGCAGGCGCACCAGGATCTCCGGGCTCGAGCCGACGATGGAGAATCCGTCGAACTGCAGATGGAACAAGAACGGCGAGGGGTTCAGGCGGCGCAGCGCGCGGTAGAGCGCGAACGACGGCAAAGTGAACGGCACGCGCAGGCGATGCGACGGCACGACTTGGAAGATGTCGCCGGCGAGGATGTACTCCTTCGCCTTGTTCACCATCGCGTGATAGCGTTCGCGCCCGGTGTTCGACACGGCCTTCTCGAACCGCACGCTCGTGGCGGGACTGGCGTGCGGCACCGGCCGGTTGAGGGCGCTGAGCACCGACGCGATGCGCGCCTCGGCGTCGTGATAGGCGGTGAGGGCGTCCGTCCCGGCGGTGGGATACACAGGCGTGACGACCGTCAGGATGTCTTTCACCGTGTCGAAGATCACGGTCAGGGTCGGCCGCATGAACATCCCTTCCGGAATCCCGAGCTTGTCGGGATTCTTGTTAGGAATGTTCTCCACCAAGCGGATTGTGTCGTAACCCATGTAGCCGATCAGGCCCGCCGACATCGGCGGAAGGGTTTCCGGCAGAACAATGCGGCTCTCCGCGATCAGCGCACGCAAGGAGTCCAGGGTCGGCTTGGCGTCGTTCGCAAAGGTCAATGGGCCGGACGTGACATTGCGACAGACTTCGGCGGTCTGTCCGTTGCACTTCCAGATCAGGTCCGGATCAAGCGCGATGAAGGAATAGCGCCCGCGCGTGGCGCCGCCTTCGACGGATTCCAAGAGCGCCGAGAAGCGCCGTTCCTGGCCGAGCTTCAGGACGATGGAGACGGGCGTATCCAAGTCCGCGGGCAGTTCCGACCACACCACCTGGGGCCGGCCGTCGGCATAGGCGCTGTTAAACTCGTCGCGGCGGGGGTGAAGATCCATCGTCGTATTCCAAAGGCGGGTCGCCCGCGCCTTCGACCAGTTTCGGTCGCGGCGACGAAGATCGCACCGCTAGTTCATCTTGCCTGCCAGGGATTCCAAAGTCTCGTTGTTGATCTTCGCGGGATAGCGATCCGCGAACGAGCGGTTCATGGCGGCCACAAGATCGTTGCCCACGCTCTTGCGCAGGTTCTCGGCGACCGGAGCTTCCTGCATTTTGAGATCGAGGTTGCTTGCGGCCGGGATGATCTCACGCAGGCGCGCGATCATCACGCCATCGACCACTGGCGCGTTGACCGTGTCGCCGACCTTGGCGCGGAACAGCTTATCCAGGAGTTCTGGGCTGGCGCGCTTCTGATCGATGATGATGTCGTTGCGCAGAGGCTCGCCGAAGCGCGTGACCGGCCCGATCTGGACGACGGTGAGCTTTTCCTTCGCAGCGATGGCGGCCAGCGAGGTTGAACCCCCGGCGTCCTTGGTCAGCTTGTCGGCGATCTCGCGGGCGGCATCGATGCGCTTCTGCTTCACGGCGATGGCGATCACTTCCGGCTTTACCTCTTCGAACGGCTTGGCCTTTGCCGGCGTGGCGGATTCGACCTTTACCGCGTAGTAGCCCTTGGGGAGCTCGTTCATCTTGCCTTCGCCGACCGGCAGCGCGAACGCGGCTTGGAGGAAGTTCTCGTTGTCGAAAAGGCCCTTTGCTTCCAGGCCGCGCGGATCCTTGCCGTAGGCGTCGGTCGCTTCCACGGTGACGACTTTGCCGCCGACCTTCTCGGCAAGATCAGGAAATGGCGTGCCGGCAACGATGCCGTCGTCGAGCGCGGTGGAGGCATCGTAAAGCGCGTCGACGCCTTTGTCGGCGGCGAGGGTTTGACGGATCTGGGCGCTCACGGACACGTAGTCCTGCACGACCTCGGGTTTGACATTGGCGACTTCCAGCAAGTGCCAGCCGAGGTCGGTCTCGAACGGCTGACTGATCTCGCCAACTGGCGTGTCGTACGCAGAGCCGAGGGTCTTCGCGAGGGCTGAGTCCTTCGCGACCTCGCCCAAATCCGCAACCGGGCCGGCGGTGGCCTTCTGGGAGATATTGATCAGCTTGTCGCCGGGCGCCGCTTTGGCGCGCGCGGCTTCGGCCTTCTCCTTGGAATCGAAGATCAGCTGATGGAGGGTGCGGACTTCATGGGTGCGATAGCGCGCCTGGTTTTCGGCGTAGTACGCCTTCATCTGCTCTTCGGTGATGCTGGCGGGGTCGGCGAGGTCCTCTGCGCGGACCACGACCGCCGTCACCTTGCGATACTCCGGCGCCGTGAACGCGGCGACGTTGTCGTCATAGGTCTTCTTCAGCTCGGCGTCGGTCGGCGCGGTGGGCGCCGGCAGCGCGGAGGCGTTGATCAGAACGGAATCGGCGATGCGCGTCTCGCCGCGGTAGGCGAGGAGGGCGTCGACCATCGCCTTCGGGGCCGCGCCGCTGGCCGCCACCGGCTGAAGCACCGCGTTCTGACGGATTTCGGCGCTGAAGGACTTCAGGAACATGCGCTCCGTCAGGTTGTTGTCATAGAGCACGCGGCTGTACTGAAGCTGGCTGAATGATCCGGTTTCGTCCTTGAAGGCGCTCTGCTGGCGGATCGTTTCGCGCAGCCGTGCGTCGGTGATCACGACGCCCATGTCCTGGGCGACCGCGTCCACGGTGGCGGCGCGGCTCATGTCCTGCACCAGGGCGACGAGGATCGAGCGCTTGATCTCCGGCGCGTCGACCGTGCGCCCGAGCTGCTTCTTGTACTGCTCCAACTCGCGACGGAAGCGGTTTTGAAGGTCGTCGGCGGTAATGTCGGTCCGGCCGACCGCAACGGCGATGTTCGGGTCCATGCCCGGGGCGATCACGTCACCCACGCCCCAAACACCGAAGCTGAGGGCGATCAGGCCGAGGAAGGCCTTCCAAATCCAGCTGTTCTTGATGAAGTCGGTAAAGGTCTGGATCATGGGAGCGCCTATGGGATCGGCCCCCAATGGACTTTGAACGGGGGGGCCTGAAAAACGGCGGCATCATAGGTGCCGACCCAACCCCTCGCAAGCACCGCAGAAGACTGCTTTTTTGCCACTTCCCGGCGCCAAAAACGGTACTCTGCCGCCGCGTTTTTACCCTCTGCGAGAGTGCGACATGCGAGCCCTGATTGCCGGCAATTGGAAAATGAACGGAACCTCCGCCTCGGCGCGCGCCTTGGCAGAAGCGGTGGCCGGCAAGCTGAAGGGCGCGGTCGGACCGCTGCCGGAGGTTGCGTTGTGCCCGCCTGGTCCCTTGGTCCCGATCGTGGGCTGGGTGATCCGGGACGGGGCGGTTGCGCTCGGCGCGCAGGATTGCCATCCGAAGGAGAAAGGCGCCCATACCGGCGATACCAGCGCCTGGCTGCTCAAGGACGTCGGCTGCAAATACGTCATCGTCGGCCATTCCGAGCGCCGGGCGGACCACGGCGAGACCGATGCCCTGGTGCAATCCAAGGCCGCCGCGGCCCAATCGGCCGGTTTGATCCCGATCGTGTGCGTCGGGGAAACCGAAGCTGAACGCGACCGGGGCGAGACCGCCGCCATTATCAAACGTCAGGTCGAGGGCTCGCTGCCGCCCGGGGCTACCGCGGAAAACACGGTCATTGCCTATGAGCCGGTCTGGGCCATCGGCACCGGCCGAACCCCGACCGTGCCTGAGATTGCCGAGGTCCATCGCCAGATCCGGGCCCTGTTCGAACAGCGCCACGGCGGGGGCAGCTTGCGTATCCTTTACGGCGGCTCCGTGAAGGGCAGCAACGCCGCCCAGGTGCTTGCCGCGGAGGGTGTGAATGGCGCTCTGGTGGGCGGAGCGAGCCTGGATGCGGTGGATTTCTGGAAGATTATCGAGGGCTGCCCCGTAGGGTAAGCGGCCTCTAAGTGGCCGTCCGCGCCCCCAAAAACCCCGAAAATTCCCTGGTCACACCCCTGGCGAGCGTCTAAAAGTCGCCCCACATTTCCGGTGACTTTGGCCGGCCTGCCGAACCCCCATTCGAGAACCACCGATGGTTAACGCACTCGTCGCCATTCATCTGATCATCGCAGTGGTGATGATCGGCTTCATTCTGCTCCAGAAGTCCGAGGGCAGTGCCGGGGCGGGCGTCGGCGGTGGGACGTCGGTGGAGAGCATGATGCGGCCGCGGGCCCGGCCGAATCCCCTCAGCCGCGCGACGTCGATCCTCGGCTTGGCATTCTTCGCGACCAGCATTGGGCTCGCGCTGCTGGGGCGCCCAGCCCATCAGGCGACGTCGATCATGGAAGAGCCGATGAGTGGCCCGAGCGTGCCGCGGCTCAATGACCAGCCGGCGGCATCCCCGGCGGCTCCGGCCGCACCTGCCGTTCCCAGCGTCCCGACCGTTCCGAACAACTAAGCTTCGCGGCAAACGATCCCGCCGCCGATGTGCGACATTGGCGATGCGCGCATGCGCGCGCGGGCGGTGCGCTCGCGCGCGCGGCCATCCCGGGGACAGCGCGAGGCTGTGGATTATATTTTGTGTCGTGGCGGCTTGCCGCCGCTAGGTGTTGAGGTAGATTAGCCGCCCATGACGCGTTTTATCTTTATCACCGGCGGCGTGGTCTCCTCTCTCGGCAAAGGTCTCTGCTCGGCAGCGCTTGGCGCGCTGTTGCAGGCCCGTGGCTATAAGGTGCGCCTGCGCAAGCTCGACCCGTACCTCAACGTCGATCCGGGGACGATGAGCCCGTATCAACACGGCGAGGTCTACGTCACCGACGACGGCGCGGAGACCGACCTCGATCTGGGTCACTACGAGCGCTTCACCGGTGTCGCATCGAAGCAGGGCGATAACGTGACGTCGGGCCGCATCTATTCGACGGTCATCAGCAAGGAACGCCGCGGCGATTACCTCGGCGGCACCGTGCAGGTGATCCCGCACGTCACCGATCAGATCAAAGAGTTCGTCACGGCCGGCATCACGGATGAAGACTTCATCCTGTGTGAGATCGGCGGCACCGTCGGCGACATCGAGAGCCTGCCGTTCCTGGAAGCGATCCGTCAGCTGGGCAACGAACTCGGGCCCGAGCGTTCGATGTTCACGCACCTCACGCTGGTGCCCTACATCTCCGCCGCCGGTGAATTGAAGACCAAGCCGACTCAGCACTCCGTGAAGGAGCTTCTGGCGCTGGGGATTCGTCCCGATCTGCTGATGGTCCGTATCGACCGCGAACTGCCGGCCTCCGACCGCCGCAAGATCGCGCTGTTCTGCAACGTGCGCGAGGAAGCGGTGATACCGGCGATGGACGTGGACTCCATCTATCAAGTTCCGATTTCCTACCACGCGGAAGGTCTCGACGCGCAGGTGTGCAAGCACTTCAAGCTGCCGTACGACAAGGAGCCGGATCTGTCGCGCTGGAAGGACATCGTCCATCGCGTGCGCGAGCCGGAAGGCGAGGTCACCATCGCCGTTGTCGGCAAGTACGTGCAACTCAAGGACGCCTACAAGTCGCTGTCGGAATCGCTCATGCACGGCGGCATCGCCAACAACGTGCGCGTGAATCTCGACTGGATCGATTCGGAGGTGTTCGAGCGTGAGGATGCGGTGCTGCATCTGGAGCACGTGCACGGCATTCTCGTGCCCGGCGGTTTCGGCGAACGCGGCTCCCAAGGCAAGATCGAAGCGGCCCGGTTCGCGCGCGAGAAAGACGTTCCGTATTTCGGCATCTGCTTCGGCATGCAGATGGCCGTGATCGAGGCGGCGCGGAACATCGCCGGCTACACGAAAGCGAGCTCCACGGAATTCGGCAATACGCCCGATCCGGTGGTCGGCCTGATGACCGAGTGGGTCAAAGGCAACGAAGTTCAGAAGCGCAGCGAAGCCACGGACAAGGGCGGTACCATGCGCCTCGGCGCCTATCCCTGCGTGTTGGCGCCGGGCAGCCGCGTGGCTGAAATCTACGGCACGCCGAGCATCATGGAACGTCACCGCCACCGCTTTGAAGTGAACATCAATTACAAGGCGGCGCTGGAGAAGGCGGGCATGAAGTTCTCCGGCATGTCCCCCGACGGCGTGCTGCCGGAGATCGTCGAGTATCCCGATCATCCGTGGTTCATCGGCGTGCAGTTCCATCCTGAACTGAAATCAAAGCCGTTCGAACCGCACCCGCTGTTCACATCGTTCATCGAAGCGGCCATCCGTCAAAGCCGCCTCGTCTAGTGTCCCCAAGCACGACCCGATCCGGATCGCTCGATTCCCTTCGTGGTGTCGCGATCGGTGCGGTGGTGTGTTCGCACGGGCTCGCGGGCGTAGGAATCGGCGCGGACCCCGATAGCGCGGTGATGGCGCTGGGGCGGGGCGGGGTGACGCTGTTCTTCCTGTTGAGCGGTTATCTGATCTTCCGCAGCGTGGAGCGCGAGCAGTTGCCGGTGTTTCTGTCGCGCCGGTTCTTCAAGGTGCTGCCGTCCTATTGGATTGCGATCCTTGTGATCCTCGCGCTCGATTTTACGCTGCCGGCGGCGGCTCACTTCGGCTGGAAGGCTTACGCCGCCGACGCGCTCGCCGTCGCCGACCTACTCGGCACCGGGGATGTTAGCGGCGTGTTCTGGACGCTGCTGATCGAGATCAAGTTCTACGCCTTCATTGCGGTTCAGTACGCCGTGCTCGGGCGGCGGCACATGCATCTCGTGCTCGCGGGACTGTTGGCGCTTGAGGCGGTGGCGTGGGCGGTGCGCGGGCACGGCAGCATGACGCTGGCGTATTTCCCGGTGTTCTATCTCGGCATCGAACTGGCGTTGGCGGAGGAGGCGGGGTGGAGCCGCGCTTCCCTGGTGCGGGTCGCGGTCGTGACGGGCGTGCTGGCGCTGAGCCTGGTCGCGTTCCTGGACCGCATGAACCTTTGGTCTGCGGGGTATTTGGTCGGGTCCGCAGCGCTATTCGTCGGTGCGGTCCGTGCCGGTGCGCGCAACCGGGTGCTCGTGTTCCTGGGGATCACGTCCTACAGCACGTATCTCTATCATTCCTTGATAATGGGTGCGGTGTTCGCGGTGGCGGGGCTGCCCCCGGCGGCGATGTTTGCGACGGGTGCCCTGGTGGCCGTTGCCGTCGGCGCCGTCTTCACCGCGGCGGTCGAGAAACCCTTCGTCCGCCTGGGACGTCTTTTGGAAACGCCCGGGCTTGAGCGCCGCGCCCCGTAGGTTCACACTGGGAGCATCGCCCTTCAGGGAGGCTTCCATGATCAATCGCCGCCGCTTGCTTGCCGCCACCACTGCTGCCGTCGCCGGGGTTCTGCCGACGTTGCAGGCTTACGCCAACGAGATGGCGGACGGATGGCCGCGCGGTTCAACCGGACGCCTGAAGCGTCTGCCGAACCTGGCGCTGGAATCCCGCGAGGATTTTCTCACCAGCTTCCGCGGCTGGGTGAACAACGATTTCCGCAAAGTTGCCGAGGCGCGCTCCCTGGTCGTTCTGAAGAACGCCGGCATCGACCCGAGCGTTGAACTGCCGTTCATCAAGGTCGCCCAGATCATGGAGAAAGATCCGATCCTGATGGAGAGCAGCCAAGCCTGGCTCACCACCCAGAACATGATGTGGAAGGAACTGCAGGGAGAGTTCCATTCGAAGGAAGATTTCTATCTCTCCGAGATGGAAGCCGCCGACAAGAAGGGCCCGGGTACGTTGACCATGTACCCGACCATGAAGACCCCGGAATACACGGCGCATGAAATCCACATCCAACCCGGCGGCTACGTGGGCGATGCCTTCGCCGGCCACATCTATCACTACGGTACGAACAACTTCTTCACCGGCCACAACAATCAGGACGAGATGCACAAGGCGCTCGCTGCGCGCATCGCGATGCCGGCTGATGGGAAGGTCAAGCGCATCCTCGATCTCGGCTGCTCGTGCGGTCAGTTGACCGTGGCGCTGAAGGAACGTTTCCCGGAAGCGGAAGTCTGGGGCATCGACATCGGCGCGCCGATGGTGCGCTACGCCCACATGCGCGCACGCAATATCGGGTCCGAAGTGCACTTTGCGCAGCGCTTGGCTGAAGAGACGAGCTTCCCGGACAACCACTTCGACATCGTCACCTCGAACATCATGTTCCATGAAGTGACGTCGGACGCCGCGCGTCAGATCATCAAGGAAACCAACCGCGTGCTGCGGACCGGCGGTGTGTTCTATCCGATCGACTTCTACACCGCGGGCTCGCCGCCGAAGGCGGCCTACGGCAAGTTCCGCAGCTGGTGGGATCACCGCTGGAACAACGAAGTCCATCGCCTGGACTATGCGGAAATGGATTTCGCCGGCGCGATCCGCGGCGCAGGGCTCAAGCTGACCATGGACGGCCAAGGCTCCGCGATGGGCATGGCTGCGCCCGGCAAGACGGGCAACATGGTGGGCACGAAGCAGGCTTAGCGCGCGACGGCGCCCGCCCTTCGCCCGTCACCCCGGCCTTCGCCGGGGTGACAAATCGGTTAGATACATGGCCCGTGTTGAACGTGGCGGTTTGCCGCGTCGGCCCGTATATTCCCGCCCATGAACGAACCCCCCGCACAGCGTCACGTCAAGGTCGGCAACCTGACCTTCGGCAACGATCTACCTCTGGCGATCATCGCCGGTCCTTGCCAGATGGAGAGCAGGGCCCATGCGCTCGAGGTCGCCACGGCCCTGAAAGAGATGACCGCAGTCCTCGGCATCGGGCTGGTCTACAAATCCTCCTATGACAAGGCGAACCGCACCTCCGTTGGCGGCAAGCGCGGGATCGGCCTGAAAGAGTCCCTGCCGGTGTTCGCGGAAATTCGCGACAGCCTCGGCATTCCGACGCTGACCGACGTGCATGAGATCGAGCACTGCGCACTCGTTGCGGAAGTCGTCAGCGTGCTGCAGATCCCGGCGTTCCTGTGCCGCCAGACCGATCTGTTGCTCGCGGCGGGGAAAACGGGCGCGGTGATCAACGTCAAGAAGGGTCAATTCCTGGCGCCCTGGGACATGGCGAACGTGATCTCCAAAGTGGACTCCACCGGCAATCGCAATGTGCTCGTGACCGAGCGCGGCGTGTCCTTCGGCTACAACACCCTCGTCACCGATATGCGCGGTCTGCCGATCATGGCCAAGACCGGCTGTCCCGTGGTGATGGACGCGACCCATGCGGTCCAGCAGCCCGGCGGGCAGGGGACGAGTTCCGGCGGGCAGCGCGAGTTCGCGCCCGTGATCGCCCGCGCCGCCGTGTCGCTCGGCATCGCGGCGGTGTTCATGGAGACGCACCCGGATCCGGACAATGCGCCGTCCGATGGGCCGAACATGATTCACCTGAAGGATATGCCGAAGGTGCTCGCCATGCTTCAGGCGTTCGACGCGCTGGCGAAGAAACATCCGATCATAATCTGATTTTACGACATGACAGATCCGCTGCTTCTGCCGGTGCTGGTGCGCATGGCCACCGCTGCGACGGTGGTCGTGGGCGCGTCACTCGCAGCTGAGCGCGCGGGTCCGTTCTGGGGCGGAATCGTCGTCAGTCTGCCGGTGTCTGCCGGTCCGGCCTATGTGCTGCTGTCGATGCAGCAAGACTCGTCGTTCATCGCGGCGAGTGCCTTGTCGAGCCTTGCGAGCTTCCCCGCGACTGCGGCGTTCCTGCTGGCGTATCACTGGCTGGCGCCGCGCTTCGGCACGATCATCACCGCGCTCGCCGCCTTGGCGGTGTGGCTGATTGTCGTGACGGTGCTGCGCGTGGTCCCGTGGACGCCGCTTTTGGCGGTCGCTGTGACCTCGGCTTCATTTGCGCTGGGCGTTTGGCTGACTCCGCCGGCGCCGCGCCGGGAGGGGCCCGCGCCGTCCGCGGGAAAGCAGTGGTTCGATCTGCCGTTGCGTGCGGTGGCGGTGGCTGTGCTTGTCGCGACAGTCGTGACCTTCAGCGGCTTCCTCGGCCCGGGTGTGGTGGGGATCGCAGCGATCGCGCCGGTGGCGTCGGTGAGCCTGGGCGTGACGGTGCAGTCGCGCCTTGGCGGTGAGATCACCGCGGCGACCATGGCGGCGACCTTGCGCTCCATGCCGGGGATCGCCTGCGGTTTCCTGGTGCTGCACCTTGTGGCCGTCCCGTTAGGGTCGCCGTTGGGACTCTTCGTGGCGCTTGTCGCGTCGTTGGTGTGGCCGGTGATTCTGATCACAATGCGCGCTCGCGCGAGAGCGTAGCCTCGCCGGGCGTGCGCATCCGGCAATCCAGTGTCAGAATGTTGCGCTTCCGGGAGCGGGGATCGCGATGCCGAAACTGACGAAACGCAAACTGCTCGGCATGGCCGCGGGGCTTAGCGCGTTGCCCGGCGTTGCGCATGGACAAGCCGTCACAAGCACCGCGCGGGTTCTGCAAGGCCCGATGGTCGGTGCGGTGTCGCCGCACACGATCACGATCTGGGTGCGGGTCAACGGCGATTACCCGGTCGAGATCGAATACGACATCGCCGGCGACTTTCCAGCGCCGCGCCGGACGGCGGCCGTGATGGCGCGCGCGGATAACGATCACTGCGTGCGCGTTGAGATTCCCGATCTCGCGCCGGCGACGACATATCACTATCGGGTGTGGGTCAACGGCCGCGCCGACTTCTATCTCTCGCGGCGTGCGCCGTTTCCCGTGCGTACCGCGCCGGACGAAAAATGGCGCGGCAAGTTCAGTGTCGCGTTCGGGTCGTGCGCGCGCTACGGCTGGAATTCGGAGCAGGAGATCTGGCGGGGCGTTGCGGCGGTGAAGCCCGACCTGTTTTTCTGGCTGGGCGACAATGTCTATGTCGATTCCGTCGATCCGGCGGCGTTCGCGGAGGAATACCGCCGCCAGCGCGACGTCGCTTTGGCGCAGCCGCTTTTGCGCACCGTGCCGCAACTCGCGACTTGGGACGATCACGACTACGGCCTGAACGATCAGGACCGCACAAGCCCGGCGAAAGAGGCTGGCTACCGCGCGTTCATGCAGTACTGGGCGAACCCGAGCGCCGGCACATCAGAGGCCAAGGGCGTATTCTTTTCCTACACTTACGGCGGCGTGGAATTCTTCTTCCTCGATGACCGCACGTGGCGCGATTCGAACAAGGAACCCGACGGTCCCGCCAAGACCATGCTCGGCGCATTGCAGCTGGCGTGGTTGAAGGACGGGCTGAAGCGCAGCAAGGGCGTGTTCAAAGTGCTGATCTCAGGCAGCGGCTGGTCGATGGCAAAGGGGGTCGGTGGCGATTCCTGGGCATCGTTCGTCACCGAGCGCGATGCCCTGTTCGAATTCATCCGCACGAACGCAATTACCGGAGTGTTTTTACTGTCGGGCGATACGCACGTCGCCGAACTCAATTGCATCCCGTGGTCGGAGAAGGGCGGCTACGATCTGTACGACATGGTGTCGTCGCCGCTGGCGCAGCCGTGCGAATCGGTGTGGATCAATCACCGACCGGAAATCCGCATGCGCGAGGTTTACGCGCGAAGCGAAAACTTTGGCTTCTTGCAGTTCGACACGCGTGGGGCGGGCACCATGGCGTTCACGGTCCATGACCCCGACGGGCGCAATGTGTGGCTGCCGCTCACCCTGACCACGGCGGATCTCAAGAACGGGGTGTCGTCCTGGCGCGATAAAATCGGACAGCGCGAGTTGCAGCGCTACGAGCGCTGGAAGAGCGGTGGGTCTTACTTCGAAGAGCGCTAGAGCGCCCGGCTTACATCTCGTTCGGGCGGTACCAGCCCGAGCAGCTCATGTCCTCGGGCTCCTTGGAGCAGAACACGCGGTGCTCGCGGATCGCCTCGCGGCGCTCGTAGGCCAGTTCACGATTGTGGGTCGCCCACCAGGCGCGATGACGAGCTTCGTACCCGTCGGCGTACCCTCCGCTGCTGGCGGAACCGTTGGACCCGTAGGTGTCCGCGCAGGCGCCCAGTGCGGCCAAGCTCAGGGCCGCGAAAGCGATGCGAAGGGACTTCATCGTCGACACTCCGATTCTGCGGCGCAAAATGCGTGCATCTGTCCCCCTAACGCCGCATGCCGGGCAGATGGTGCGGTTCGCCCACCCTTGACCGGCGCAATCTTTTCCATCATCAACCGCGCAACATTTCAGCCGGGGGGAGCAACCCATGAGTGCGATTGTCGATATCGTTGCGCGCGAGATTCTGGACAGCCGCGGCAACCCTACGGTTGAGGTCGACGTGACCCTGGACGGGGGCGCTATGGGCCGCGCGGCGGTACCGTCCGGTGCCTCCACCGGTGCCCATGAAGCCTCCGAACTGCGCGACGGCGACAAAAAGCGCTACGGCGGCAAAGGCGTGCGCAAAGCGGTCGAGGCCGTGAACGGCGAAATCCATGCCGCCCTGGCCGGGCTCGACGCCGCCGAGCAGGTCAAGATCGACCGGATCATGATCGACCTGGACGGCACGCCGAATAAGGCGCGCCTCGGCGCCAATGCGATCCTGGGCGTGTCGCTCGCCACGGCGCGGGCCGCGGCCGAGGACGCGGGCCTCGAACTGTACCGCTACATCGGCGGCGCGGCCGCGCACCTGCTGCCGGTGCCGATGATGAACATCGTCAACGGCGGGGCGCATGCCGACAACCCGATCGACATCCAGGAATTCATGATCATGCCGGTGACGGCGCCGACCGTCGCCGACGCCATCCGCATGGGGGCGGAAGTCTTCCATGCGCTCAAGAAGGCGCTCAAGGATGCCGGCCACAACACCAATGTCGGCGACGAAGGCGGCTTCGCGCCGAACCTCAAGAGCGCGGACGAGGCGTGCGCCTTCATCATGAAGGCGATCGAAGCGGCCGGGTACAAGGCCGGCAGCGACATCGTGCTCGCGCTCGATTCCGCCTCGACCGAGTTCTTCAAGAACGGCAAGTACAACATGGAAGGCGAGGGCAAGGTGCTCGACGCCGCCGGTATGGTGAAGTTCTACGAAGGTCTCGTGAGCAAATATCCTATCGTCTCGATCGAAGACGGCATGGCGGAAGACGACTTCGAGGGCTGGGCCGCGCTGACCAAGGCGCTGGGCGGCAAAGTGCAGCTGGTCGGCGACGACCTGTTCGTCACCAACCCGAAGCGCCTGCAGGACGGCATCGACAAGGGGCTGGCGAATTCGATCCTGGTGAAGGTCAACCAGATCGGCACGCTCAGCGAGACCCTGGCGGCGGTGGAGATGGCGCACAAGGCGGGCTACACCGCCGTGATGTCGCACCGCTCGGGCGAGACCGAGGATTCCACCATCGCCGATATCGCTGTGGCGACGAATTGCGGGCAGATCAAGACCGGGTCCCTGTCGCGGTCCGACCGGCTGGCCAAGTACAACCAGCTGATCCGCATCGAGGAAAACCTTGGGCCGGCCGCGGTCTATGGTGGGGCGGCCTTCAAGCGCCGCCGCGGCCTAAAATAGCTATTCCTTTTTATGCCGAGCTTCGAGAATTCGAAGCCGGCATAAAAGCCTGTGCTATGCTGGCGCCTCGCTTGAGGAGGGACCAGCCATGCTCAATCGCCGCCAGCTTATCAGTGCATCGACCGCCGCCGCCGGATGTCTTGCCTTCGGTGCCGCCGCGCGCAGTGCCAACGCCGCGCCCTGGAAAGGCCAAGTCGATGTGCGCGGGACCGTCGGGCGCCTGAAGCGCCTGGGCGAACTCGACCTGCAAAGTCAGCAGGATTTTCTCACCAGCTTCCGCGCCTACACCAACAACGATCTGCGCATGGCGGCGGCCAAACGGGCCGACGAGATCTGCGCGAAGCTCGGCATGGACCCAAAGGCGCCGATCCCCTACGAGACGGCCGCCAAGCTGTTCGAGAAGGACCCGATCGTCACGTCCTATGTGCGCGCCTGGGTGTCGAACCAGAATCAGACCTGGGGCACGATCCAGGAGTACTTCCACAAGCACGCCGACATGTACCTGAACGAGATGGATGCGGCCGACAAGCAAGGGCCGGGTTCACTCGAACTCAATCCCACAATGGATGTGCCGGCCTACACCAAGCACGAGATCCATCTGCAGCCCGGCGGCTACACGGGCGATGAATTCGCGGGCTACATCAATTTCTACGGCGTGAACAACTTCTACGCCGGCCTCAACTTCCAGGACGAAGCGCAGCGCGCGATTGTCGCGGCGGTGATCCCACCGAAGGACGGCAAGGTGAAGCGCATCCTCGACCTGGGCTGCGCCACGGGCCGTTTGACCTTCGCGCTCAAGGAACGCTTCCCGGACGCAGAAGTGTGGGGCATCGATGTCGGCGCGCCGATGGTGCGCTTCGCCCACGTCCGCGGCCTCGACCTGGGCTCCGATGTACATTTTGCCCAGCGGCTGGCGGAAGACACCAAGTTCCCGGACGGCCATTTCGACATGGTCGTGTCCTACATCCTGTTCCACGAAGTGCAGGCGTCTGCCGCCAAGAAGATCGCCGCGGAAGCCTATCGCGTGCTGCGCGGCGGCGGCACGTTCTACCCGGTCGACTTCCCGACCGGCCGTCAGGCGCCGGCGATGACGCCCTACACCGGCTTCTCGCAGTGGTGGGACCACCGCTGGAACAATGAAGTGTGGGCGATGAACTACCGCAGCCTCAACTTCGCTGACGAGATGGCGAAGGTGGGCTTCACGGTGGACGAGAACATCCCGCAAGCCCGCCGCAGCCACGGCAAGCTACTGGGCATCAAGGCCTAACGAGCGCGAATCAAAAAAGACGACTCGGCGCGACTCGGTGTATTGACGGCGCGACTCGGACGTGATTCCATTCACGTCAAGGTGAGGGGAGCGCTGAAGTGCCAAAAGTCTCGGCAAACGATCGCAGTCGCCGCATACGTCAGGCCCTCGTGCCGCTGGCGGGCGCATTCGCCATCGTCTACTTCGGCTATCACGCGGTCCAGGGCGACCGCGGCCTGATTGCCTGGTGGAACCTCCGCTACGAGCTCGAGAAGACCGAGGCCACCCTGGCGGACGTCGACGCCGAAAAGCAGGTGATCGAGCACCGCGTGTCCCTGCTGCGCGCCGAGAGCCTCGATCCGGACATGCTGGAAGAACGCTCGCGCATCATGCTCGGCTTCGTGCATCCTGACGACCGCATCGTGCCGCTGTCGCCGCCGAAGCCGCGCAAAGCGGACTAGGTCCGGCTGAGCGGCCTAGTCGAGGTCGCTCTTGCATACACCCATCACCGAACCGCTCCGCCGCCGCGCGCTTGTGCTGCTGTTCGGCGTGTCGCTGCTCAATTACCTCGATCGCAATGTGCTGGGTATCCTGATCCCCGCGATCAAGCAGGACTTGGCGCTGTCGGACACGCAACTCGGCTTCATCTCCGGCATCGCCTTCGCGCTGTTTTACGCGGTTATGGGACTTCCCATCGCGCGGCTGGCGGACCGGCTGGAGCGCCGCAAGGTGATCGCGGTCGCGCTTACGCTCTGGAGCCTGATGACGGCCGGCTGCGGTCTGGCGATGAACTTCGCCCAACTTGCCTTGGCGCGCACGCTGGTGGGCGTGGGGGAGGCCGGGGCGACACCGCCGTCCCATTCGCTCATCGCCGATCTGTTCAACAAAGAGCGCCGTGCGTTTGCGCTGTCGATTTACGGCGTCGGATCGCCGGTGGGGCTGATCATCGGCTTCCTGCTCGGGGGATGGGTCGCGCAACACTACGGCTGGCGGGTGGTGCTGATCGGTGTCGGCCTACCGGGCGTCTTGATGGCGCTGGCGGTATATCGCTGGCTACCGACGCCGTCGCGCGGCGACGCCGACGGTGCGGAGACTGTCGCTCAGCCGCCGCTCATGTTCACGCTGCGCACGTTGCTGTCCCGGCCGACCTTCGTGCACAACGCGGTCGCCGCTGGCCTTTACGCGGCGATGTACTTCGCGCTGCTGGCCTGGACGCCCTCGTTCTTCAGCCGGACGCACCACATGCCGATCGGTGAGATCGGCACGTGGCTGTCGCTCTCGCTCGGCGTCTCGGCGCTGTTCGGGACCCTCGCGGGCGGCGTGGTCGGGGACTGGCTGTCGCGGCGGGACCGCCGCTGGTTGATGTGGCTATGCGCCTTGGTCACGCTTGCCGCTGCGCCGCTGTTCATCGTCGCATTCCGGGTCGAGCAGCCGGGTCTGGCGTTCGTCGCGCTCTCGGTGCCGTTCTTCCTGGGCGTCATGCAGACCGGGCCGCAGCACGCTGCGACGCAAGGTGTCGCGCCGCCGGCGATGCGGGCCACCGCCGCCGCGACGTTCCTGTTGATCGTGAGTCTCATCAACGGCTTCGGTGCGCAGTTCGTTGGCCTGTTGAGCGACCAACTCAACGCGCGCTACGGCGAGGACGCGCTCGGGATCGCGCTTACCTGGGTTACCGTCTGCGCGAGCGTGTGGTCGGCGTTGCACTTCTGGCTCGCCGCGCGCCACCTGCCGCGGGACTTCGGGCGCCCGGCATAGGGCCCCGAGTCGCGCCGAAACGGCCGGCCAACGCCCAAATATAATAGCCGGCTATTATAAAAGTGCGAGACACGAACGTGCGCAGTGCCGACAGTGCGCGCAACGTTGGAAGCCGCGACACCCTAACAGGGGGTGGGACATTGCGCTGCAGTGCGGGCGAATTTCCAGGAATGCCCGTTTCGAGGGGGTTTCTTGCAGCCCCCGCCCCGGGTGTCATTGTGCATTGCAATACAAGCACTTAACCGATCATTCGCTGGACGTGCTTTAGACCGCTTGCAATATTCTTTCGCAATCACCGAAGTCGGTTGGAGGAATGGCATGGCCAAAGAAAAGCCGGTCAAAAAAGCGCTCAATGGCCGTGGCGACAACGCCGTGACCCCGGAACAGCTGGTCCAGTTCTATCGGGACATGCTGCTGATCCGACGGTTTGAGGAACGCGCAGGCCAGTTGTACGGCATGGGGCTGATCGGAGGCTTCTGCCACCTCTACATCGGCCAGGAAGCCGTTGTCGTCGGACTTCAGTCGGTCGCGCGCGAAGGCGATTCCATCCTCACGAGCTACCGCGATCACGGCCACATGCTTGCCTGCGGCATGGATCCGAAAGGCGTGATGGCCGAACTCACGGGGCGCAGCGGCGGCTATTCCAAAGGTAAGGGCGGCTCGATGCACATGTTCAGCCGCGAGAAGGGTTTCTACGGCGGCCACGGCATCGTCGCGGCGCAGGTGCCGATCGGCACCGGCTTGGCCTTCGCCCACAAGTACAAGAAAGACGGCGGGATGGCTGTCACCTATTTCGGCGACGGTGCCGCCAATCAGGGCCAAGTCTACGAGAGCTTCAACATGGCGAGCCTGTGGCAGTTGCCAGTGCTCTACGTGATCGAGAACAACAAGTACGCCATGGGCACCTCGGTCGCGCGCGGCTCCGCGTCGCCGGACTTCGTGCATCGCGGCGAGCCCTACAACATGAAGTGCATGTCGGTGGACGGCATGGACGTGCAGGCCGTGCGCGCCGCCGGCCTTGAGGCCGGTGATTACATCCGTGCCGGTCATGGCCCCGTGCTGATGGAAGTGCACACCTATCGCTATCGCGGACACTCCATGTCCGACCCGGCGAAGTATCGCACCAAGGAAGAACTCCAGAAGATGCGCACGGAGCACGATCCCATCGATCGTCTTCGCGCGGTGCTGCTGGAGATGAAGGCGCTGGACGAAGACGGCTTCAAGAGCATGGACAAAGAGATCAAGGACATCGTTCTCGATGCCGCGGATTTCGCCCAGAAGAGTCCGGAGCCCGATCCGTCGGAACTCTGGACCGACATTCTGGTCGCGTAAGGGCAGGGGAAAACAATGGCTACTGAAATCCTGATGCCCGCGCTTTCGCCTACGATGACCGAGGGCAAGCTGGCCAAGTGGCTGGTGAAAGAAGGCGACATGGTGAGCACCGGCAAGGTGCTGGCCGAGATCGAGACGGATAAGGCGACGATGGAACTTGAAGCGGTGGACGAGGGGACGATCGGCAAGCTGTTGGTAGCCGAAGGCACCGAAGGTGTTGCCGTGAACAAGCCGATCGCGCTGCTGCTGGCTGAGGGCGAGAGTGCAGGCGCTGCCGCGCCCGCCAAAGCGGCACCCGTGGCCGCTGCATCTGCTCCGGCCGAAGCCAAGGCGCGGGCACCGGAAGCGCCATCGGCCCCGATGCCGGCGCCCGAAGCGCAGTACTCGACCTGGAAAACGCAGACCGTGCGCGAAGCGCTGCGCGACGCCATGGCGGAAGAGATGCGCAAGGATACCACGGTGTTCCTCATGGGTGAGGAAGTCGCCGAGTATCAGGGTGCTTATAAGATCAGCCAGGGTCTGCTTGAGGAATTCGGCGCGGATCGCGTGATCGACACGCCGATCACCGAGCACGGCTTTGCCGGCCTCGGCGTCGGCGCGGCATTCGGCGGCCTGAAGCCGATCGTGGAATTCATGACGTTCAACTTCGCCATGCAGGCGATGGACCAGATCATCAACTCCGCCGCCAAGACGCTCTACATGTCCGGCGGACAAATGGGGTGCCCGATTGTGTTCCGCGGCCCCAACGGCGCGGCGGCGCGGGTCGCCGCCCAGCATTCCCAATGCTACGCCAGTTGGTACGCCCACGTGCCCGGCCTCAAGGTCGTGGCGCCGTGGTCGGCCTCGGACGCGAAGGGGCTGCTCAAGAGTGCCATCCGCGATCCGAACCCGATCATCTTCCTCGAGAACGAAATCCTCTACGGCCAGAGCTTTCCGCTGCCGGACGCGCAGGACTTCACGATCCCCATCGGCCAGGCGAAGGTCGAACGTCAGGGCACGCACGTCACGCTGATCGCGTTCTCGGTCATGGTCGGCAAGGCGCTGCAGGCGGCGGAGAAACTCGCCGCCGACGGGATCGAGGCGGAGGTGATCAATCTCCGGACCATTCGCCCGCTCGACATCGACACCATTCTGAAGTCGGTCCAGAAGACCAATCGCGTGGTGACGGTGGAAGAGGGCTGGGCGTACTCCGGCATCGGCTCGGAGATCTCCGCGCAGATCATGGAGAAGGCGTTCGACTATCTCGATGCGCCGGTGTTGCGTGTGGCGGGCAAGGACGTTCCGATGCCCTACGCCGCGAACCTCGAAGCGATGGCCCTGCCGCAGGTGCAGGACATCGTCGAGGCCGCCAAAGACGTTTGTTACCGGTAAGGAGAAAGCGCCATGTCCACGGAAATCCTGATGCCCGCGCTTTCGCCCACGATGACAGAGGGCAAGCTTGCCAAGTGGCTTAAGAAGGAAGGCGATGCCGTGAAGAGCGGCGACGTGATCGCCGAGATCGAAACCGACAAGGCCACCATGGAAATGGAAGCGGTGGACGAGGGCGTGATGGGCCAGATTCTGGTGCCGGAAGGCACCGAGGGCGTCGCCGTGAACAAGCCCATCGCCGTGCTGCTGGCGGACGGCGAGAAGGCCGGTGCGAAACCTGCGGCCGCCGCAGCGCCTGCCGCTGCGCCGCAGAAGCCGACGACCGCCGCGGAGCCGCCGGCTGCTGCCCCGAAGCCTGCCGCGCCGCCGCAGCAAGCCAGCGGCGACCGCGTGTTCGTCAGCCCGCTCGCGAAGCGCATCGCGACGAATAATCAGATCGACTTGAAGAGCGTACAGGGATCGGGTCCGAACGGCCGCATCGTCAAAGCCGACTTCGAGAAGGCGTTGTCCGGCGGGGCCACGCGCACGCCGGCGAAGGCGCCTGCCGTGCAACTGCCGCAGGCCGGTCCGGTACCGGATTTCGGTCAGCCGTATCACACGGTTCCGAACTCGGGCGTGCGCAAGATCATCGCCAAGCGTCTGCTGGAATCCAAACTCACGGTGCCGCACTTCTATCTGACCATCGATTGCGTGATCGACGACCTGATGAAGATGCGCGCCGAACTCAACGGCCGAAAGGGCGCGGACTACAAGCTGTCCGTGAACGACTTCGTGATCAAGGCGAGTGCGCTCGCGTTGCGGAAAGTGCCGTCGGCGAATGCCACCTGGACCGACGAAGCGGTGCGCTTCTACGACAACGTCGACATCTCCGTCGCCGTGGCGACACCGGACGGCTTGATCACGCCGATCATCCGCAAGGCCGACGCCAAGGGGCTGGCCGCCATCTCCAATGAGATGAAGGAGCTTGCCGCCAAGGCGCGCGACAAGAAGCTGAAGCCGGAAGAGTTCCAAGGCGGCGGCTTCTCGATCTCCAACCTCGGCATGTTCGGGATCAAGGAATTCGCCGCGATCATCAATCCGCCGCAGGTGGCGATCCTGGCCGTGGGCAAGGCCGAGCAGCGCCCGATCGTGAAGAACAATGCGCTGGCGATAGCGACCGTGATGACCTGCACGCTCAGCTGCGATCATCGCGTGGTCGACGGCGCGGTCGGCGCGGAATTCATGCAGGCGTTCCAGGCGCTGATCGAAGACCCGCTCAAGATCATTCTCTAGGCGCAGACCCATGGCTGACCAATTCGATCTTGCCATTATCGGCAGCGGGCCCGGCGGCTACGTCGCTGCAATCCGTGCGTCCCAGCTCGGCATGAAGGTGGCGATCATCGAGCGTGAACTGCTTGGCGGCATCTGCCTCAACTGGGGGTGCATTCCGACCAAGGCGTTGCTGCGCAGCGCCGAAGTCTATCATTTGATGACGCACGCCCAGGACTTCGGCCTGAAAGCGGAGAACATCAGCTACGATCTGGATGCGGTTGTGAAGCGCTCGCGCGGCGTTGCCGGGCAACTGAACAAGGGCATCGAGTTCCTGATGAAGAAGCACAAGGTCACCGTGGTGACCGGTGAGGGCGCACTGGCCGGCAAGGGCAAGATCGCCATCACCAAGGACAAGAAGCCCTCAGGCGAAGTGCTGGCAAAGAACATCATCCTTGCGACCGGCGCGCGCGCGCGTGAACTGCCGGGCATGGAAGCGGACGGCGAGTTGATCTGGACCTACCGCCACGCTCTGACGCCGAAGGTCTTCCCCAAGACGCTGCTGGTGATCGGCTCCGGCGCCATCGGCATCGAGTTCGCGAGCTTCTTCCAGACGCTGGGTAGCAAAGTCACGGTGGTAGAAGTGCTCGACCGGGTGCTGCCGGTGGAAGACGCGGAGATTTCTGGGCTCGCTCACAAGGCGTTCGTGAAGCAGGGCATGGATATCCGGGTGAAGACCACCGTGAAGTCCCTGAAGAAGGGTGCCAACAACGTCACCGCCACCCTCGAAGCCGGCGGCAAGTCCGAGACCATCACGGTCGACCGCGTGATCTCAGCGGTTGGCATCGTCGGCAATGTCGAGACCCTGGGTCTCGAGAACACCAAAGTGAGGGTGGATCGCACCCATGTCGTCATCGATGAATACGGGTTCACGGGCGAGCCGGGCGTCTATGCCATCGGTGACCTGTGCGGTCCACCGTGGCTGGCGCACAAGGCGAGCCACGAGGCCGTGATCTGCGTCGAGAAGATCGCAGGGATGCATCCGCATCCGATGAAGACCCTCAACATCCCGGGCTGCACCTATTGTCATCCGCAGGTGGCCAGCGTCGGGCTCACGGAGCAGGCGGCGAAGGACAAGGGCTACCAGGTGAAGGTCGGCCGCTTCCCGTTCATCGGCAACGGCAAGGCGATTGCGCTGGGCGACACCAACGGCATGGTCAAGACTGTGTTCGACGCGAAGACGGGCGAATTGCTCGGCGCGCACATGGTCGGCCCGGAAGTGACCGAAATGATCCAGGGGTATGTGGTCGCCAAAGGCATGGAAACCACGGAACTCGAGTTGATGGAAACCATCTTCCCGCATCCGACGATTTCAGAGACCATGCACGAGGCGGTGCTCGACGCGTATGGCCGCGCATTGCATATCTAGTCTGCGCTCGTCATCCCGGCCGAGCGAAGCGAGAGCCGGGATCCAGGGCCGAGGGCTCTGAGTGTGTTACCCTGGACCCCGGATCGCGGCGCTGCGCGCCTTGTCCGGGGTGACAAGGGAGTAGGGACGAACCATATACAGTCATGACCAACGTCAAACCTATCGCTGAGAGTCGCCCGCGGGCGCCCAAGCCGCCCTGGCTGCGGGTGAAGGCGCCGACGTCGCTGGAGTATCAGCAGACGCGCAAGCTGATGCGCGACTTGAACCTGCACACGGTGTGTGAGGAAGCGGCATGCCCGAACATCGGTGAGTGCTGGTCCCAGAAGCACGCCACCATGATGATCCTGGGCGACACCTGCACGCGGGCCTGCGCCTTCTGCAACGTGAAGACCGGCAAGCCGGACGCGCTCGATCCGGAGGAGCCGGGGCATGTGGCCGAGGCCGTGCGCTCCCTGGGCCTGAAGCATGTGGTGTTCACCTCGGTCGATCGCGACGATATGGAAGACGGCGGCGCCAATCACTGGGTGGCGGTG
This sequence comes from Fidelibacterota bacterium, assembly GCA_947476275.1. Taxonomy (GTDB): domain Bacteria; phylum Pseudomonadota; class Alphaproteobacteria; order Rhodospirillales; family Rhodospirillaceae; genus SCTM01. Next base: position 71,041 of record CANJPQ010000012.1, on the reverse strand, counting down.
ATCAAGGCGGTGCGCGCCGCCAGCCCGACCACCACCATCGAAATCCTCACGCCCGACTTCCGCAAGAAGATGGGGATGGTGGACCTGGTCGCGGCGGCGAAGCCCGATGTCTACAACCACAATCTCGAAACCGTGCCGCGCCTGTACCGCAAGATCCGCGCCAGCGCGCGCTACTACACGTCGCTGCGGCTGCTGGAGCGCGTGAAGGAAATTGACGCGACGATGTTTACCAAGTCCGGCCTGATGGTCGGCCTGGGTGAGGATCGTGAAGAAGTGCTCCAGGTGATGGACGACATGCGCGCGGCGAATGTCGACTTCCTGACCATCGGCCAGTACCTGCAGCCGACGCCCCGTCACGCGACGGTCGAGCGCTTCGTCACGCCTGAGGAATTCGCCGAGTACGAGCGCATCGCGCGGGCGAAGGGCTTTTTGATGGTGTCGGCAACGCCGCTCACCCGGTCGTCCTATCACGCGGACGCGGATTTCGCGCGCCTCAAGGCCGCGCGCGAAGCGCAAGTGGCCTAGCCCGGAATAAGCTTTCTGCTAGTCATCAAGCTGCCCTGTCGTCCTCGGGACAAGCTCGAGGACGACAGGGTTTGTCACTATTTCGCGTCGACGAATTTCCGGAAGCCGTCCGCGACGTCCTTGGCGCGGGCGTAGAAGGCGTCGTTATGGAAATCGTTGGCGAGAATGTCGACCCGCGGCGACTTGGTGAGCTGCGGCTTGAGCTTTTGGCACATGCCGATGGCGGTGGTGCCGCCCTGGTAGTTGTCGCGCGGATCGTCGATGGCGAGCATCAACACAGGTTGCGTCAGACCCAGGAGACGCTGCTTGAAACGGGGGCCGTATTCAAACGCGGCGGCGTGGCCGAATTCCTGGCGGACGTTGTGGCGCATGGAGTCCACGGCGATGTTCACCCAGATCGGATCCTTCAGGCCGGTCTTTTCCTCGGTTTCGGCGCGACTATCCAGCGACTTGCAGACGCGTTCGAGCATGGCCTTGCCCGATTTCGGATGCGGCACTTCGGCCAGGAGCTTCATCGAGAGGGAGTCATCGACCAGCGCGTAGGGCGACAGGCCCAAAATCACGTGGCGAATCATTTTCGGATTGCCCACCGCGACCTCGGTGGCGGTGCGCGAGCCGGTGTGGTTGCCGAAGATATCGACCGGCTTGGTATCGCCGTAGCCCATGTTCTTTAGGCCTTCGGCAATCGCCGCGGCGTAGTCCTCGAGTTTCGGCTGGGTCATCGGCCCATCGGAGCCGCCGTGGCCCGGGGTGTCGAACGCAATCGCCGTGCGGTCCTTGCCGAGTTCAACAACGAGCGCATCGTATTCGACGGAGGAGTTCGGCGACTGATGCAGCAGGACGATGGGAGTCTTGGAGCTGCCGCCGGCGGGTTGCGCGATGCTGTAGTGCAGTTGGCCGAAGCGATCGTCGACGTAGCCGTGCCGGAGTTTCGGCGCACTGTCTGCCGCGAATGCCGGCATCGCCAGCGCCACGGCTGTCAGTGCCCCAAGGGCCATTCCACTCATCCCACGCGCCATCGTAAATCCTCCCGTTCGTGATCACTCCTGCGAGCATGCCTTTCTTGCGCGCAGGATGCACGGGTGTTCTCGCGGGTCTTCAGCTGTTGGAGTGGCGGCCGCCGACGAGCAGGCCGTCCTTGCGCAGGAAGTCGATGAAGGCTTGTAGGACCAGCGGTGTATAGCGCCGGCTCGGATAGTACAGCGAGAAGTCCGGCCCCGGCAGAGCCCAGTCTTCCAGCAACGGAATCAGGCGCTTGGCCTTGATATGCGGTGCTGCCTCGTCCTGCATGACGTGAGCGAGGCCGATGCCGTCCAGCGCGGCCTGCAGGATAAGTTCTTGTGTGTTGGCGATAACATTTCCTTGCACAGTGACCTGATACGGTTTGGCGCCGCGGGCGAACTGCCATTCCAAGAGCGCGCCGCTCGGGAAGCGCGCACGGATGCAGTTGTGGCTTTTCAGTTCGTCCGGCTTTTCGGGGCGGCCGTGCTTCTTCACATAGGACGGTGCGCCGACCACCATAGGCCGCGCGCGCTTGGTCAGGCGCAAGGCGATCATGTCCTTCTCGACTCGCTCGCCCAGACGGATCCCGGCGTCATAGCGTTCGGTAATGATGTTGACCAACGCACTGTCCGACGACACCTCGACCGACACGTCCGGGTAGGCGGCGAGGAAGCGGGCGAGCACCGGCTCAACGACCATCTTCACCGCCGGCGGCGCGACGGTTATGCGCAACGTGCCGGTGGGCCGGTCACGAAATGAACCGACGGATTCCAAGGCGGCATTCACGTCGTCCAGCACCGGCTGCAGCCGCGCGAGGAGCCGTTCCCCGGCCTGGGTGAGGGAGACGCTTCGGGTGGTGCGATTGAGCAGGCGCACGCCCAGGCGTTCTTCGAGCGTGCGGACGCTTTCGCTCAGGGACGACCGCGACATGCCTAGCTGGGCGGCGGCCTTGGCGAAGCTGGCGCGCTGCGCCACGGCCACGAAGGAATCCATCTCTGTGAGGGCGATCTTTCGCATTGTTCGGCATTCCAGAATAGTACATGCGAATTATGCCGTCTTATCGAATGAAAGGGGAGGGGTCATCTTTGCATGCATAGACGCAGACCAAGCGTCCTCACACATCACGGAGTCCTGCCATGTCATCCCTTCTGTTCGTGACCTCCAGCATCCTGGGCCAGAACTCGAAGTCCCGCGAATTGGCCGACGAACTTGTCGCCAAGTGGCGTAGCGCGCATCCGGGCGCGCAGGTCGTCACACGCGAATTGACGGTCGACAACGCACCGCACTTGTCGCTGGAAACCATCGGCGCCTTGGGCAAGCCCACGCAGGACCGCACCACCGACGAGCAGGCGAGGGTCGACTACGCCGACGGCATCATCGCCCAGGTGGAAGCTGCGGTTACCATCGTCATCGCGGCCCCAATGTATAACTTCTCGATCCCCTCGGCGCTGAAGGCATGGATCGACCATCTCGCCCGTGCCGGTCGCACGTTCCGCTACACCGAGACCGGGCCGGTCGGTCTGTTGACCAACAAGAAGGTCTATGTGGTCTCCGCGCGCGGCGGCATCCACGCCGGGCAGCCGTCCGACTTCGTCGAACCCTATCTGCGTGTTGTGCTCGGGTTCCTCGGCTTGACCGACGTGAAGTTCGTGAACGCGGAAGGCCTCGCGATGGGCGCTGAGCCGGCCGCAAAGGGCTTGGCGGCGGCGCGCACGGCGATCGCCGAGCTTTCGTCGATCGCTAAAGCCGCCTAGGCGATACTTCCCGAGCCTATGTTTGCCCGGGCCATGGCGCGGCGCTTTGCGGCGTTGCGCTCACCCGGGGAAACATAGAGCAGGCCGGCCACCTTCGCGATCAGACGTTCTTCCTCCGAATCCAGGTGGCCGTCGGCGTAGGCGACGTCCCACAGCATCTCGACCATCTCCACGCGCTGTTCGGGTTCCATCCCGTTAAGGACGTCGCGGGTGAAGCGGAACATGTTGACGGTGTTGCGGCCTGCTTTGTCGCCTGCCTCCAGCAATTGAGCGGCATCGGCAGCCGTAAGGCCGAACCGTTCCTGCAGCAGGCGGGTGACGGTTGCGCGCTCGTCCGGGCCGAATCCGCCCGCGGACCAGGCGGCCTCCACCAGGAGGGCCGCGACGGCGGTGCGTAAGTCACCGGCGTCGCTACGCGGTGCCGTGCCGCTCAGAAGGGTCTTTAGGCGATCAAGCATCTGGCTTCCGGCATATTGCGGGGAACGGGTGAAAGCGGGTATCTCACGAGCCGCGCAATCGGAAAAGCCTAACGATGCCTGAGCACCGCGAGACCCGCGTCCTGCCCTACACCCCGGAACAGATGTTCGCGCTGGTGGCGGATGTGGAGAAATACCCGCAGTTCCTACCGTGGTGCGTGGCTTGCCGAATCGCAAGTCGGCCATCGCCGACCGAGTTCACCGCAGACCTTGCCGTCGGGTTCAAGATGGTGCGGGAGCAGTTCACCTCCCAAGTCGTGCTGACGCCGACAGAGCGTGTCGAGGTGCGCTACCTCAAGGGGCCATTCCAGCACTTGCGCAACGAATGGACGTTCCGCCCAGCGCCGAACGGATGCGAACTCGGATTTTTCCTGAGCTTTGAGTTTCGCTCCCCGCTGCTGCAGACGCTGATCGGGGCGTTGTTCGAGGAAGCTGTGCGGCGCATGGTCGCCGCCTTCGAGGCGCGGGCGAAGAAGCTATACAGCGCCAGCGCCCAGTCTTAGGCCTTAAGAGTCGTCGGTCTTTAAGCGCGCCAACAGCAGTTCCAGCGCTGCCGCGACAGTGGCGCGCCTGATGTCCGTACGCTTACCGGCGAAGACGTAGCGCTTCACGGAAGCGTCCTGATCGGTTTGAGCGAGGGCGAGGAACACCAGCCCCACGGGCTTGTCCTTGGTGCCCCCGTCCGGGCCGGCGATACCTGTGCAGGAGATCGCGATATTCGCGTCCGCTTGGGCGAGCGCGCCTTCCGCCATCGCGGCGGCGACAACGTCGCTGACAGCGCCGTGTTCGGCGATGGCGTCGCGCGGTACGCCGAGCAGGCGGATCTTCGAATCATTCGAGTAGGTCACGAAGCCTGCATCCATCACGGTCGATGAGCCGGCGATGGCCGTCAGGCAACTGGAGATCAGGCCGCCGGTGCAGGATTCCGCCGTGACGATCCGCGCGTCGGCCGCCTTCGCCGCCACGAGTACGTCCTTCGCGAGGTCGAGCAGGTCTGTCGGCAGTTCGGTCATTGGACTCCGGCCCAGATCGCGCGGAAGGCGGCAATCGCGCTGATCCCCCCGATAGCGGCATACAACCCGGCCAAGAGATCGTCCAGCATTATGCCCAGCGCGCCGCCGACGGAGCGGTCGGCCCAACTCACCGGCCAAGGCTTCTTGATATCGAACAAACGGAACAGTCCGAACGCCAGAGGCACGGAGTAAAACGACAGCGGCATCGCCGCCATCGCGATCCAAAGCCCGACGGCTTCATCGACCACCACCCACTGTGGGTCCTTCACGTTATCGTCGCTGCCGAAATGGACGCGCGCGACGGCCCAGCCGGCAAAGAACAGCGCGACCGCACAGATGCCGAGGGCGGCTTGCCCGTAGAACAGTTGGATCGCCACGCCGAGCGGTAAGGCGCCGAGGGAGCCCACGGTGCCCGGCGCTTTGGGGGAAAGGCCGCAGCCAAACCAACTCAGCAGCATAAACCGATAAGTCGAGCCGCGGCCTTGGCGCCAAGGGGCCTCGGCGTAGTCCCAGTCCGAGGGACCTTTGGACGGGTCGGGGCGCGAAAATTTATTTTCCATATGGGGTGCTCGGACGAGGTGGTTTCGGAACACCTTAAGGTAGCTCGTGAAATGCTCAAAGCCTGCGTGAAAAAACACCTTTAAGTTGCTGTTTTTTTAACTATTCCTGGAGTTTACTTTCTCTTTGAATTTGGTCGGTAGTCTGTGCAGGATAAGGGGCGGCACAGACTACCGTCCGGGGCCGGGGGTATGCGCGTCTTCGCGTATTCGGCGCACCGGACAAGCGCATGAGCGTTCGTCCGTTCGTGAGTATGTGTGTCGCCCTTGGCCGAGAACAAGAAGAAGACGTCAACGGCCAGCTATGCGAGCTCACGATCGGGGGTAGGGACGGCGTGTTTTCAGGTAAGCAGATTTCAAAATTCGATCCTCACGCGCGCGATTTGAGCGGCGTCCAGAAGACGCTTAAGCGCTTCTTCCCGGAGCGGCAGTTGATTGTCCGTTCGGGCGAACGCATGCGTACCCTGCGGCTGTCGACCAACCGCCAGGCCGTGCTGGTCGGGATCGCGGTCGTGCTCGGCAGTTGGACGCTCCTCAGCTCCAGCCTCGTCATGAGCCACAGCGAGCGCATCCGTGCCAAGAACACCGAAATCAAAGACGCCCGTGTTGGCTACGAGCAACTGCTCGCCCAAGTCTCCATTTATAAGGAACGGGTCGCAGACCTGACCAAGGACCTCGAGGTCAACTATGCGCAATCGTTGAGCATGCTCGAGAAGGAATCGGCGCTGCTCAATTCGAAGCTTCAAGACGGCAAGGACGGCGGGAAGAAGACCAGCCTCGTCGCCAAGCTGAAGTCTCGCGCGAAGGAAGCTCTCACCAATCCGTCCGCCGCGCTGTCCGGCGACGTCGATAGCGTCGACCTCGTGCTGAGCCAAGCGAAGCTCAACCGGACCCACGCCGACGAGCAACGCAAAAGCCTGCTCGCGGAATTGAGCGAGCTCGAAGATTCCATGGTCGATGTGGTCGGCCATCATCAACGCACGCCGTTCATTGCCCAGGAAGGCCTGGAACTGCGGCAGGTCGTGTTGGAGCGCGATCTCGCGGTAAACGATCGCTCGACGCTCAATCAGAAAGTCTCCGCACTCGAAGGCCAAATCCGCGAGATGGAGAGCAATCAGCTGCTGCTGTATCACCGCTTCTCGGAAGTGGCGGAAACCAAGATTTCCGACATCGAGTCGTCGCTGAGCATCACTGGTCTCGATATCGACCTGATCCTCAAGAACTCGAAGAGCAAGGGGCAAGGTGGCCCGTTCGTTCCGGTGAACGCGACGCCGGAAAATGCAGCGCCGTTACAAGAATCGCTCGATGCGCTGAACGCCCGGATGGATCGCTTGACGGACCTTCAGGGCCTCATCAAGAAGCTGCCGCTCGACACGCCGGTGCAGCAGTTCGAAATCAGCTCCAGTTTTGGGGTGCGTAAGGACCCGTTCACGGGCTCCTTCGCACAACATCTTGGGTTGGATATGACGTCGGCCTACAAGTCCACGATCCTGAGCCCGGGTGAAGGCAAAGTGGTTTACCAGGGTTGGGACGGCAGCTATGGTCGAATGGTTGAAATCGATCATGGTATGGGTCTCGTGACGCGGTTTGGTCACATGAACCGGATCATGGTGAAGGAAGGCGATCACGTTTCTCGCGGCACCGTCCTCGGACAGCTTGGGTGCAGCGGCCGGTGTTCCGGTCCGCACGTACACTATGAAGTCCTGGTCAACGGCAAGCCGGTAAACCCGCTAAAATTCCTGAAGGCCGGCAGCGATGTTTTCAAGGGCTAGTAACGCCACCCCGCAAGCGATCGACCCTTCTAAGGTAGAGGTAAACAAGTCGGTGCCCTCGATTATCAGCGCGGACTTGAACATTGAGGGGAATCTCGTTTCCTCGGGCGAGATCCAGGTGGATGGCAACGTTCACGGCGACATCCGCTGCAAAGTGCTGATTGTCGGCATCAAGGGCCAGGTCACCGGCGTGGTGAACGCCCAAACCATCCGCATGCATGGTGCGATCAAAGGTATGGTGCGCGCGAAGAGCGTGTTCCTCGCGTCGACGGCCCGCATGGCCGGCGACGTTGAGCACGAGAGCCTCGCGATCGAACCGGGTGCCTACATGGAAGGCCACTGCAAGCGCATCACCGACAGCGGCAGCAATACGCCGATGCTTGAAGTGCGCCGCCCCGACAGCACGACGCGCCTCGCCAACGGTGTGCAGCCAAAGACCGCCCTCGCGGTCGGCTAAGAGGCTTCGACAGAATTCTGCGTAAACGGCCGGCACAGTCCGGCCGTTTTGCTGTTCGGAGAAGACTCGGCAGTGTGTCCTTCTGTGTCTGTCATCCCGGGCGAGCAAAGCGAGGCCCGGGTCCACGCATCGGCGTGCACCCGTCCAATCGGATCGCACGGCTCGTGCGCTTTGAGGAGTGGATCCCGGACTGCGGCGCTGCCGCGCCTTATCCGGGATGACGACCGTGCGGGAGGGACGGCTGTGCTTCAGCCCTTCACGTCGGGCTTCGCGCGCACCAGTTCGGTTTCGAGCGTACCGCTGATGACGCGGGTCTTGGCGAGTTTTGCGCGATAGATCATCACGTTCTCCATCACGCGTTGGACGTAGCCGCGCGTTTCCGAAAACGGAATGAGTTCCACCCAATCCACCGGATCGGTCTGGCCATCGCGCGGGTCGCCGTATTGGCGCACCCATTGGCGCACCCGGCCGGGACCGGCGTTGTAGGCCGCAGCGGCCATGACATATGAGCCGTCGAAGTTATCGACCAGCGAGCGCAGGAATGCGGAGCCGAGGGTGAGGTTGTACGACGGGTCGGAGGTCAGGCGTCCTTGCACGTACTTCACGCCTTCCTTCTTCGCCACTGCCTTGGCGGTCGGCGGCATCAGTTGCATGAGCCCGAGCGCACCGGCGCTGCTGAGCGCGTTGGGGTCGAAGTTGCTTTCCTGGCGCGTGATCCCGAGCACGAAGGCGCGTTCCGGCGACGCGGGCACGGTATAGGCGGGCATGGGGTATCCGTACGTGAGAAGCGGGATACCGTCCCGCGCGGCTTCGCGTGCAAGGGACACGCCCCATTCCGGATGGCCCATGCGGTCGGCGAATTCGGCGGCGAGATGGCGTTGTGTGACGTCGTCCGATGAGTCAGCCGCGGCGAGGACGAAGGCGCGCAAATAGGTCTTGTTATGGACGTCGCCAAGCGCGCGCATCGCCTTGGTGAGTTCGCGATCCTCGAAATTGTTGCGATCCTCCACCGTGGGGATCGGGTCGTCGGACAGCGCGGGAATCGGTTCGCTCTTGATCCGGCTGAGCGCGAGCTGGCCGTAGTAGGTGGTGATGTACGTGGCGGCGCGGCGATACCAGTCGTCGGCGATATCCTTGCGGCCCAGGTGTTCGGCGGCGCGCCCGGTCCAATAAGCGCCGCGGGCGACGTTCGCCGGGATCTGTACGGTGTCGTAGACCTTCTCGAAATGCGCCAGCGCAGTTTCGCCGTCCTTCAAGAAGCGCAGCGCGATCCATCCTGCCAGCCACTCCGCATCCGCCAGGCCGCCGCCGGCGTCGAGTTCTCCGTGATTCTTGGCGATGCTGTACGCTTCACTGATCAGCCCGGCGTTGAGCGCATCGCGCGCCAGAAGGGCGCGCTCCTTCCACATTAGGTCCGGCCGTGGACCACGGTCCGGACTGCGCGGCAGCAGCGCGCGCGCAGCTTCCATTTTTTCCTGCTTCCGGCGCCACTTCACGCGGTCGTAGATCAGGCCGGGATCGTCGAGCCGTGCCGCCGGAATGGCGGCCAGCAGGCTTTCCACATTGCCGGCAGAGGTCATCAAGGCAAGGCGCGCGCGGCCGACTTGAGCGGTCGCCGCATCGACGCGCGCGAGTTGGCGCTCGGCCGACAACGTGTTTTCTTCGTAAAGCAGGTGTTCCAGGCGCGCGACGTCGTCTTCCGGGCGGATATCGGCGCCGAACAGATCGAGGAAGCCCTGTGCACCGCCGCGATCAAACATGCCGCTGCGCCAGGCGTCGCGGGCGATGGGGATGGCTTTGTCAGGCTCGCCGGAAATTTTCAGTGCCCGCGCATAGGCGGCTTTGCCGCCGGCGGTGAGCGGGGGATGTCCTACGAACCAGCCGGTCAGGACCGCCGGAACCGTGACGGTGACCGACTCATCGAGTGACTCTTCGGCGCGGCGCTGGATGGTCTGCAAGCCAGGCCACCCCGGATTGTTGGCGATGAAGGCCGTGCGCTCGGAAAAGGTGACGTGATTGCCGGGCTCGCGGATATAGGCCCAGTTCACGATGCGCTGCAGAATCGGCTTGTCGCTGCGCGCGGCCGCGCCGATCGCTTTCGACCACTGACGCGCTTCCACCGCACGCATGGCCTCGGTGAAGACCTCGCGGTCGTGGGTTGTGAGGGTGAAAGGCTCGCGCCGCGGCAGCGGCGGGGCCTTGGCAGTGGCCGCCAGCGCCTTGGGCGGCTGGGTCTTCGCCTGTTTGCCCTGTTTGGTCTTTGACTTCGGCGCAGGTGCCTTTGCGCCCTTCGCGGCTTTGCCTTTTGCATCCGGCTTGGCGGCGGCGGCTTTCGCCGTCTTGGCGGGCGCCTTGGTCTTTGACTTGCCGTGGGGCGGCGGTTCTTTGGTGTCGCGCGGAACGGAATCCGCCGGCACCGGCGGGCGCTTGACCGGCGGCACGTCCTGCTGGCCGAAGACGAGCGACGTGGTGGCAAGCAGCACCGCAAGCGCGGTGGCCGTGCGGCGGACGCTTCTGCGAATGGTCTTAAACGCGAACGGGGCCGTGCCCGAGAGCTTTCGCATTCTCGTGTTGCAGTCCTGCTGTCCCCCCGGCGGCGTCCTGCCCCGGTGCATTGCTTCCGTTTGCCGAAGCTTGTGCGTGTTCAAAGTCTTATGCCGAGCAGCCCGTGGGGGCAAGGGGGTGGGACCGCTGGTTGCCGGGTTAAATGCCTGTGGTAATGTCCGCCGCCCGGGGCCGCCGCCGCAGTGAGTGTGGTTTTGCCCCGATCTACAATCAGGAGATTGCAATGTTCCGCGGGTCCATCACCGCCCTCATCACGCCCTTTCGCAATGGAAAGGTCGACGAGAAGGCGTTCCAGGAATTCGTGGAGTGGCAGATTCAGGAAGGCAGCCACGGCCTCGTGCCCTGCGGCACAACCGGTGAATCGCCGACCTTGAGCCACGATGAGCACATGCGCGTGGTCGAACTGTGCGTGGAAGTCGCCAAAGGGCGTGTGCCGGTGATCGCAGGGACCGGTTCGAATTCGACCTCTGAGGCGATCGAGCTGACCAAGCATGCGAAGCGAGCTGGAGCCGACGGCGCGCTGGTGGTCACGCCGTACTACAACAAGCCGACCCAGGATGGCCTGCTGCTGCACTTTCGCGCCATTGCGGACGCGGTCGAGATCCCGATCGTGATTTATAATATTCCGGGGCGCAGCGTGGTCGACATGACCACCGCCACCATGGCGCAACTCGCCAAGCACCCGAATATTGTCGGTGTGAAGGACGCGACCGCGGACCTGAACCGCCCGATCCGCACGCGGCTGGAACTGGGCGAGGATTTCGTTCAGCTGTCCGGCGAGGACGGCACGGCGGTCGCCTTCCTGGCGCACGGCGGCGTGGGGTGCATTTCGGTCACCGCCAATATCGCGCCCAGCCTGTGCGCCCAGATGCAGGACGCTTGGCAACTCGGCAGCTACGAGGATGTGTTCCGCCTGCGTGACGTGCTGATGCCCCTGCATGATGCTATGTTCGTGGAGACCAGCCCGGCGCCGGTGAAGTACGCGGCGTATCTGCTCGGCAAGTGCCAGGCGGAAACCCGATTGCCGCTGGCACCGTTATCTGTGAAGTCGCGGGCCCGGGTCGAAGAAGCGATGCGGCAAACCGGATTGCTCGGCGACTGATCGGTCCCTAAGTAGGCACAATGGTAAAAGCGTCCCTCATCTCCCACGGCACGGTGGCGCAGAACCGCAAGGCGCGCCACGACTATGCCATCGAGGATACCATCGAGGCTGGGATCGTGCTGACCGGGAGCGAGGTCAAATCCTTGCGCAAAGGCCGTTGCACGTTGACGGAGGCGTTCGCGCAGCCGGAAGGCGACGAGTTCTTCCTGGTGAATTGCCACATCCCGCCCTATGAGGGCGCCAGCCACTTTCAGCACGACGAGAAGCGCAAGCGGAAGCTGCTGCTCCATCGCAAGGAGATGGAGCGGCTGCACGGCGAGGTCGGCCGCAAGGGCATGACCCTTGTGCCGCTGAGTGTGTTCTTCAACGCCCGCGGCATCGCCAAAGTGTCCCTCGGCCTCGGCAAGGGCAAGAACAGCATCGACCGGCGCGACGACATCAAGAAGCGCGAGTGGCAACGCGAGCAGGCCCGCGTCATGCGGGCGCGGGGTTAGACATGTCGGATGAGCCAACAGGTCCGCTGAAGGACAAGCTCATCCGCACGAAAGAGAAGTGGGCCCAGGAAGGCCGCGCGCTCACGGGCCACACCGCCGATCCCAACAAGGTGCGCCTGCCGCCGGGCCAACGCCTGACCCAGGACTTTCCCGTGCTCGATCTCGGCGTGCAGCCGAACTTGAGCACGAGCGATTGGAGCCTGACGGTCGCGGGGCAGGTGGGGCATCCGATCCAATGGGACTGGAAGGCTTTTCTGGCGCAGCCCCAGGTGACGCTCACCAACGACATCCACTGCGTGACGACCTGGTCGCGCTACGACAATGTCTGGACCGGCGTGCCGATGCGCGCACTGCTGGCGCAGGCGAAGCCGTTCGACACCGCCGCCGCCGTGATGCTGCGCAGCTACGACGGCTATTCCACCAATCTTGCGCTGGCGGACATTGATCGGGACGACGTGTTGATCGCCCATACCTGGAACGGCAAGCCGTTGGACCGGGAACACGGCGGCCCGGTGCGGCTGGTGGTGCCGCACCTGTACTTCTGGAAGAGCGCGAAGTGGCTCCGCCACATCACTTTCATGTCCAAGGACACGCCCGGCTATTGGGAAGCCCGCGGCTATCACATGCGCGGTGATCCGTGGAAAGAACAGCGCTACGATTGAGCGCATGACCAAGACCGCCGCGATTGCCGCCTACGGCGATTTCCAGACGCCAGATGCGTTAGCGGCACAGGTGTGCGGCCTTCTCAAGGCGTTGGATTTCAAACCCGGCGGCATTCTCGAACCGACATGCGGCGTCGGCGCGTTCATCGGCGCGGCGGCGGACACCTTCGATGTGCCGATGCTGGGCGTCGATGTGAATGCAGCGCATCTCCACCGCGCGCAAGAACGCGGCGTAGCGCGGGCAGCCTGGGTGCAGGCGGATTTCTTCGCCGCCGATTGGGGCGCCCTCTGCGCGCGCTTGCCCTAACCGCTTCTCATCCTCGGGAATCCGCCGTGGGTGACGGCGGCCGGCCTTGGCGCGCTGGGGTCGACCAATGCGCCGGCGCGCAAGAACGCTGGTCGGCGCGGCATCGAGGCCATCACCGGCAGGGGGAACTTCGATATCTCCGAATGGATGATCGCGCGGTATCTCGACTGGCTTGGTGACGGTCCGGGCATGATCGCGGTCCTGTGCAAAACCGCGACGGCGCGCAAAGTGGTGTTCGAGGCCTGGTCGCGTGGCGCGCGGTTCAAGACTACGCGCATTTACGGCATCGACGCCGCGGCGCACTTCGGTGTCGGCGTGGCGGCGTGTCTCCTGTTGCTGGAGACCGGCGCCGCCGGCGAGATGACCTGCGCGATCTACGATGATCTCGCCGCGACCACGCCGTCGCGTGCGATCGGACGTCATGGCGCTATCCCGCTCTCCGATGCGGAGGCTTTTCGCCGACATGGCCATCTGCTGGGGACCGGTCCCACGTGGCGATCGGGCATCAAGCACGATTGCGCGGCGGTGATGGAGTTGACCCGCGTGGGGGATGGGTGGTGCAACGGTCTTGGCGAAACGCTGCGCCTTGAGCCGGACTATCTGTATCCGCTGCTCAAGAGTTCCGACGTCGCCAACGGCCGCGGGCCGACACGGGCCATGCTGGTGACGCAGAAGTCCGTCGGCGAAGACACCGCCGCTATCGCGCTGCATGCGCCGATAACCTGGGCCTACCTGCAAGCCCACGCCGAGCGCCTGGCGGCACGACGCAGCCGCATCTATCGCGGACGTCCGCTGTTCTCCATCTTCGGGGTGGGCACCTACACCTTTGCGCCGTGGAAGGTGGCGATCTCCGGGTTTTACAAGCGCCTGGCGTTCGCCTGCATCGGACCCCATGACGGCTGCCCGGTTGTGTTCGACGACACCGTGACGTTCCTGCCGTGCGCGGATGAGACGGAGGCCCGCAGCCTCTGTGCAATGCTGCATTCAGCGGGCGCACAGGGCTTTTATGAATCGATGATCACTTGGTCGGATAAACGTCCGATCACAGCCGAATTGCTGCGGCGTCTCGATCTGGTGGCATTGGCTCAGACGCCGGCCTTGGCGCGGGCGTCGGCGAATGTGGCGGCGAGCGATTTCGCGCCGGTCAGCATGAGTCCGTGATCGGAACTCATCAGGAAGAAGCCGGCCCCTTCCGTCAGCCACATGGGCACTTCCGAGACGTTCGCCACGAACATACCGACCGCGCGGCCCGCGGACTTGCCGGCGCGGCAGATGCGGCGAACAGCCTCAAGAACCTTTGCGTCGGCAGGGCTTGAGGCGCACAGCGCGACCGTCAAATCCATGCGCCCGATGAACAGGGCATCGATGCCGTCGACCGTCGCGATCTCGTCGACCGCGTCCACGGCCTCCAGGTCTTCGATCTGAATGATGACCGTGGTATCGCGCGCACTGTCGCTCAGGTGCTGGCCCATTGGCTTGGTTGTGAAACCTGCGGCCCGGCTTGAGCCGGCATAGCCCCGACCGCCGGGACCGAAATGCGCCGCCTTAGCGATTTCGCGGGCCTGCGCTGCCGACGTGACATGCGGGACGAGGACGCCGGTCGCACCGCTGTCGAGGGCGGCAAGGATGTGCTCCGGCGTTCCGGCGATCACACGCACGAGGCTTGGCATATGATGGGCGCGCAACGTGGCGACACAGGCATCGGTCTCGACGCGTCCGAACGGCGCATGTTCCGTATCGACGCAGATCACATCGAGGCCGCTGCGCGCCATCACCTCCGCCGCAATGAAGGACGGTGTGCGCAGGAAGGTGCCCAGCAGGGGTTCGCCTTTGCGCAAGCGCGTGCGGAACGTCGCGCTCATAGCCCGCCCTCCACAATCGACATGGGCGAGGGCGGTGTCGGCGGGATGACGCGGGCGATCTTCAGGTCGGCCGCAGCGAACAGCCGTTCGAAATCCGCCGCCGTGCGCTCGCGACCTTCGGTGAGGGCCATGATGCCGACGTCCAGCAGCTTGTTCGGGTCGGGATCGTTCCCGGGCTTGATGACCGCGTCCATCACGAGAATACGCGCCGTCGGCTTCAGTGCCGCGCGGCAGGCGCGCAGGATGCGCACCGCCTCCCTATCTGACCAGTCGTGCAGGATGCGTTTGAGTACATAGATGTCGCCGTCGTTCGGCACCGACAGGAAGAAGTCCCCCGGCATGAGGTCGCATCGGTCGCGCTGTGCCGCGACCAGGAGCTTGGCTTCGTCCTGCAGGACCTGCGGCTGATCGTAGAGGATGCCGCGCACGTCGGCGTGGGCGGAGAGGATCGCCGAGATCAAACCGCCGCGGCCGCCGCCGACGTCCACGACGGTCCCGTGGAAGGGATAGGTCGTCGCCAGCGCGGCATTCTCCGGCGCCGACATCAGCGCCATCGACGAATCGAACCGCGCGCCGATCTCCTGATGCGCGGACAAGTATTCGAAGAACGATTGCCCGAAGGCCTTGTCGAATGCGGTCTCGCCCGTGCGAAGGGCGTCGGGCAATTGGCGATAGGTGTCCCAGATCACGTCTTGCCAAGAGGTGCGCAGGGTATCGCGCTGGGAGCCGGAGACGTCGCGCAGGAGTTCGGAGATCGGCGTATTGCGATAAGCGCCGGTGTCGTCGGCTTGAAACACGCCGTGAGCGGCCAGTAGCCGCAGGATGCGCATCAGCGCGTCCGCGTCCACGCCGCAGGCCGTGGCGAGCGCGTCCGGAGTTTGTGGCGCGGTCGCAACGCGATCGGCGATGCCGAGCTCCGCCAGCATGCCGATGCACCGCACCAGCAGCAGGTGGGTGCGGAGCATGCCGAGGAAGGCGCTGGGAGAGTCGGTCATAAGAGGGCGCGGATTTTCTCGATCACTTGATGGAACATCGCTTCCGTCAGCACCCCAGTGTTCACGTTATAGCGGGAGCAGTGGTAGCTGTCGGCCAGCATCAGGCCCTCGCGCACCTTATGCAAGGCGCCATGGCCGAAGGGCGTGGCGGACTTCTTCAGGCCGAAAGTGCCGCACACGGCGTCATGGGCGATGCGTCCCAGGGCGAGCATCACGCGCACCTTCGGGAGGGCCGCCACTTCCGCCGCCAGGAAGCTGCGGCAGGTGCGCTGTTCCTCCGGTGTCGGCTTATTCTGCGGCGGCACGCAGCGGACCGCATTCGTGATGCGGCAGTCCTTTAACGTGATATCGCCCGGGGTGGCCTTATAGACGCCCTTGGCGAAACCGAACTTGATCAGGCTGGGGTAGAGAAGGGCGCCGGCATAGTCGCCGGTGAACGGCCGTCCCGTGCGGTTCGCACCCTGAAGACCGGGCGCGAGGCCGACGACCAGGAGCTTGGCGTCCGTCGGTCCGAACGCGGGCACGGCGCCATTGAACCACGTCGGTTCCTCGGCGCGGTTTTCGGCGCGGAACGCGACGAGGCGCGGGCACAGGGCGCAGTCCGGCGGTGGCCCGGCGAGGGGGTCAATTTTGGCGGCCACTGTCAGGCCGGGGTCGCGGCGGGGGCGGGGGCAGCCTGGGCGCCGTGGTGGTTCACCCTGGCGATCGCCGGCTGGAGATCCGTCAGGTCGATGAAGTTATCCGCCGCCCGGCGCAGCTCGTCGGAGATCATGGCGGGCTGGGTCTTGATGGTGGAAACGACGGACACGCGCACACCCTTGCGCTGGGTTGCCTCCACAAGCTTGCGGAAGTCCCCGTCGCCGGAGAACAGCACCACGTGCTGCACGTGGCTGGCCATCTCCAGCATGTCGACGGCGAGTTCGATGTCCATGTTGCCCTTCACACGCCGGCGGCCGGTTGAGTCGGTAAACTCTTTGGCAGGCTTGGTCACCATGGTGAAGCCGTTATAGTCGAGCCAATCTACCAGGGGCCGGATCGGTGAATAATCCTGCTCCTCCACCAGAGCGGTATAGTAGTACGCGCGCAGCAGTTGCCCTTTGGCGGCAAAGAGGTTCAGCAGCCGCTTGTAGTCGATGTCGAAACTGAGCGCCTTGGCGGTGCCGTAGAGGTTCGCGCCGTCGATAAATAGGGCGAGCCGTTCCTGTGGATAAAAAATCACTTCTGATCCCCCCAAAAGCAATTCAAGCAATGATTTATAAGATAATGCGCAAGCTTCACATGAGGCGGCTTGAGCCGCAAGTTACTGGCAGCCAATGATTCTTGTCGGCCTCGGGGCCAATCTCCCTCTCGGGGGTGAAACCCCTCGCGCAACGCTTGAAGCCGTCCTGCGGGCCTTACCGCGGGTAGGGATCGAATTGGTTCAGGTCTCGCCCTGGTACGAGAGCGAGCCCCAGCCGCCGTCGGACCAGCCCTGGTATGTGAACGGGGTGGCTGAGGTGGCAACGACCCTGGGGCCTGCTGCCCTCATGGTCCAACTCCACGCGATTGAGGCCGAGTTCGGGCGGGTGCGGGGTGCGCGCAATGCCGCCCGGACCGTCGACCTCGATCTCCTGGCCTATGGGGAAACCGTCCAGACCGGGACGCTGAACGTCCCCCATCTGCGGCTCCAGGAGCGGGCATTCGTGCTCATGCCGCTGTGCGACCTGGTCCCGGAGTGGCGTCATCCGGCGACCGGCCTCTCGGCGGCCGAGATGCTGGTCGGGCTGCCCCCGGGGCAGAAAATCCGCCGCCTGCCATAAGTCTTGAGATATCGGGCGGTTACGCGTACATAGGCCCATCCGAATGGCCTCCTCGCGATCTATCCCCCGGCTAAGTCATTGACCGGGCAGGGTTTAGCGCGTACGGCCCAGCAACGAGGCGAGAGCATCCATGGCACGCGTCACCGTCGAAGATTGCGTTGAGAAGGTCCCCAACCGGTTCGAACTGGTGATGGTCGCGTCCCAGCGGTCCCGCGAAATCTCGGCCGGCGCCGAGCCGAAGGTCGACCGCGACAACGACAAGAACCCCGTCGTCGCGCTGCGCGAGATCGCCGACGAGCGCGTGCTGCCGACCGAACTACATGCGTCCCTGGTGCAGAGCCTCCAGCGCCACGTGGAGGTCGACGAGCCGGAAGAAGACGGCTTCGATGCCATGGCGAGCAATCCTGAGTTTGCCGGTATCGCCGGTCAGATGAGCGAGCAGATGGCCGCTGCTGCCGGCATGGCCATCGAAGACGTGGAAGAGGACGAAGCCGCCCCGGCTGCAACCGCGGCGCACCCGACCGTGTCCTACGAGGACGCCGACGCCGACGATAAGGCCTAAAGCCCACCATTCGCCGTTGCGATGCTGCAACAGGCGAAAATCGAAACCGCGCCCGCGCGTATTCATCGATTCCAGCCGCATGTGTGCGGCTGCTAGGCTCCTGTGCAAGGAGTCGCGCCCATGATGCGCCAGTTCGAATTGGTCGAGCGTGTAAAGTCCTACGATCCGGATGCGGACGAGGACATGCTCAACCGCGCCTACGTCTACGCCATGAAGATGCATGGCTCCCAGAAGCGCGCCTCGGGCGACCCGTACTTCTCCCATCCGATCGAGGTGGCGGGCATCCTGACCAGCTACAAGCTCGACACGGCGTCTATCGTCACCGCCCTGCTGCATGACATCGTCGAGGATACGCATGCGTCGCTCGACGACGTACGCAAACTGTTCGGCGAGGAGGTCGCGCGGCTGGTGGACGGCGTCACCAAGCTCGCCAAGATTCAACTGCAGAGTGCCGAGACCAAGCAGGCCGAGAACTTCCGCAAGTTCGTGCTCGCCATGTCGGAAGACATCCGCGTCCTCCTGGTGAAGCTCGCCGACCGTCTGCACAACATGCGGACCTTGCACTTTATCAAGGATCCGGCGAAGCGCCGCACCATAGCCGCAGAGACAATGGAGATCTACGCGCCGCTCGCCGAGCGCATCGGCATGCAGGAGGTCAAGACCGAGCTTGAGGACCTAGCGTTCACAGAGTTGCACGGGGAAGCGCGCACCTCGATTCTCACGCGCCTCAAGTTCCTGGAACTGCACGGCGGCGACCTAGTCGTGAAGATCATGGACGAACTCGACCAGACCATCCGCAAGGCCGGCATCCTCGGCTACATCTCCGGCCGCGAGAAGACCGCGTACTCCATCTGGCGCAAGATGCAGATCAAGGACGTGAGCTTCGAGCAGCTTGCGGACATCATGGCCTTCCGCATCATGGTGGACTCGCTGGAGGACTGCTATCGCGTGCTTGGCATCATTCATTCGGCTTATCCAATGGTGCCGGGCAGATTCAAGGACTACATCTCCACGCCGAAGCGCAACGGATACCGCTCGATCCACACCACCATCATCGGCCCGCAGCGTCACCGCATCGAGATCCAGGTGCGCACGCACCAGATGCACGAGGTCGCGGAACTGGGCGTGGCGGCGCACTGGCGCTACAAAACCGTCGACCTGTTTTCCGGCGGGGGACAGGTGCGCTGGGCCGAAGGCCGGCAGTATTCCTGGCTCCGCGAACTTCTCGACATCCTTGAGCACGCGCAGAATCCGCAGGAGTTCCTCGAGCACACCAAGCTCGAAATGTTCCACGACCAGGTGTTCTGCTTCACGCCGAAGGGAGAACTCATTGCGCTGCCGAAGGGCGCGGGTCCGGTGGACTTCGCCTATGCGGTGCATACGGAAGTCGGCAACACCTGCGTCGGCGCGAAAGTGAATGGCCGCATCGTGCCGCTGCGCACCGCGCTTGAGAACGGCGATCAGGTGGAGATTGTCACTTCATCGGCACAGAAGCCGTCGCCGGAATGGGAAGGCTTCGTCATGACCGGTAAGGCGAGGGCGCACATCCGCCGCCGCATCCGTACCGAAGCGCGCGCCGAATACCTCAAACTCGGCCGGGAGATACTGGATAAGACCTTCGCCAAGGAAGGCTACAAGCTCTCCGATAAGGGTCTTGGCGGCATCATCAACCGTTTCAGCGTCGAGAGCATCGATGACCTGGTCGCCAAGGTGGGCGAGGGGCGTCTGGTCGGGCGCGAGGTGCTGATCGCGGTGTACCCCGGCGCGCGCAGCGACAGCGACGACAAGGTCATCAATCTCAACCAGGCACGGCTGAAGCATTCGACCGAAGCGACCGAGGCGATCCCGATCCGGGGCATGACCACGGGCATGGCGCTGCATCTTGGCGACTGCTGCCATCCGCTACCGGGTGACCGCATCGTCGGCATCGCCAGCGACGGGCACGGTGTCGAGGTTCACACCATCGATTGCGAGCGGCTGGAAGAGTACACGGACACCCCCGATCGCTGGATCGATCTCGCCTGGGACGCGGACCATGCCAAAGAATCCCATATCGGCCGGATCAAGCTGGTGGTGGCGAACGAGCAGGGCACGCTCGGTACGCTCGCGACCGTGATCGCGCACAACAACGGCAACATCACCAATCTGAAATTCACCAAGCGTTCGTCCGACTTTTTCGAGATCGCCGTCGATATCGAGGTGCGCAGTGTGAAGCACCTCACCAATATCATCGCCGCTCTGCGCGCGACGCCGGCGATCAACTCAGTCGAGCGCGCGCGGGGCTAGCCGCCCATCTATGGCGGTAAGGTTACATTGCCTAACGCGGTGCGGTGCGATATCTGTCTGGCGGCTTTACCAGCGGGTGCCCTGCATGAAGATCGACTTTGGCAATTTTGACATTTCACGCCAGACGGTGTTGTGCCTGCGGAGCTATCAGTTCGAACGCGACGTCGAGGCGCTACGTCAACACGGCACGCGCTATAACTGGGCCCTTCTGGACGAAAAACAGCTTGCATTCACGCAGTCGAAATGGCTGCCGGAACGTCTGCGTCAACAGTCCCGCTATGTGAACGAGCATGGTGCAGACGTGGACGCGGCTTGGGTGAGGGCCAAGGCGCTTGGGATTGAAATACTCCAGGGTCTAGCTGGCTTGAAGATCGCCGCCGTCATGAGTTCTCACTTCGACTACTGGCATGACGAGAGTCTGCGTCTTGCCTGCACGGAATTGGGCATACCGTTCTTGGTTCTAATGCGCGAGCATGAGCTCTCGGAGGAGCGCTACAACATCTTCGGCGATTACTGGGGCGAAATGGAGCGTGTGCCGGAGGTTGCGGGCGTTGCTGTGCCGGGTGAGATAGCGGTCGACATGTGGACCAAGGTCAAGGTTCATCCGCCTTCGAAAATGCGTGCTACGGGTTGGCCGCGCCTTGACATCTGGCACACCAAAACGCAACCGAAGTACGACGGGCCGATTGTTCTCCTTTCCTACTACAAGGGTTACTCAGCGGGAAACCACTTCCTCGACATGTTGCGAGTATTCGCCGAAGCCGCGAAGCGTCACCCGAGCCGAACGTTTCTGGTGAAGGCAAAACACGGCGACGAACTAACTTTCCTGAAGAAGCATCTCGCCGAACGGAAGCTCGATCTAATTGTCGAAGACAGCATGAACTTTCCGTCGCTGATCGGTAACGCGCGTGCCGTAGTGGGTTTCGATTCTCTTGCGATGCTAGAATGTCTTTTAGCGCCAGTGCCGATCTTCGCGCCGTCATGGGGTGAGACGTTGGACAACCGTCCCGCCAGGGCATTGTCGATCTCGCCGGAGGATTCGGTGCAGACTCGGCACATCCACTTCGTGCAAAGCGAAGTCGAAATGAACGCCATACTTGATCGCGCCGCGACCGGTCCCGTCCCGACGCTGGATATGGCGTCACGGTTGGCTGCCTTCCAGCACTACTTCACCTACGATCCCGTGCAGAAAGCGTCCGAGCGGGTGGAGAATTTTGTCGCCGAGTTTTCCGGCGGCGTGGGGCGCTAAGTCGGCACAGGTGCGTTGCGCGTACGCATCGCAAAAAGCAGGGCGCTGACGACCAGCCCCGCCGCGAGCAAATACGACAGCCCCGGTAAATTCAGGCTTTTCAGTGGCCCAATCGCCAACGCGAAGGATTGCGTCGCGAACAGCGGCGAAACCATGCCGGCAAGGCTGGTCACGCTGCTGAGGGAGCCTTGCAGGCGGCCTTGCTCGGTCGGTCCTACGCGCGCTGTCATCAGCGATTGCATCGCCGGGCCGGCCAGGCCCCACAGGGAGAGCAGCGGCAGTCCGATCAGGAACAGCGTCCCGGTCGGTGCGAGGCCGTAGATCGTGAAGCCGATCGCACCGGCGATCATGCCGAAGGTAAGCGTGCGCCATTCGCCGAAACGCTTCACGATCGGGCCGGTAAGCAATCCCGCCACCAGCATGGAGCCAACGCCGACGCCGGCGAGCAAGGCGCCGACCATCGCGGGCGTCCAGCCATAGCGATAGTCCGTGTAGAGCACGAGCAGTGTGGTCAGGGTGTCGTGTGCGATGCGTTGCAGGAGGACGGCGATGGCGAGGCCGAATACGACCGGGTAGGCCTGTAGCATCCTGAGCGCGCCGAAGGGATGCGACGTGCGCCACGTAAACTTCGCACGCTTCTCCGGCGGGAGTGATTCCGGCAGCACGAAGAAACCATAGAGACCGTTGAGCAGGCCACACCCGCTGGCAAACCAGAACGGCAGCCGCAGATCGATTTCGCCGAGGAATCCTCCGAGCGCCGGGCCGATCACGAAGCCGAGGCCGAACGCGGCGCCCAGCATGCCGAACTTGGCCGCCCGTCCTTCCGGCGGTGTGACGTCGGCGATGTAGGCGCTGGCGGTCGAAAACGTTGCCGAGGTGATGCCATTGATGACGCGCCCCAGGAACAGCCACCCTACCGATGGGGCTAGTGCCAGCACGATGTAGTCGAGCCCCAACCCGATGTTGGACAACACCGCCACGGGCTTCCGTCCGAAGCGATCCGAGAGGGCGCCCATGATCGGCGAAAACACGAACTGCATCAGCGCCCAGGTAAACCCGAAGTAGCCGAGGATATGAGCGGCGCTACCGTAGTTGTTGCCCTGGAAGCCGGTGATCAGCTTGGGCAAAACCGGTGCGGCAATCCCCATCGCCAGCATGTCCAGGAAGACGGTGATGAAGATGAAGGCAAAGGCTGCACGGCGCGAGCCTGCGCTCATCGTGCTTTGGTCTCCGTCATAGTGGCGACATAGGGTTCGCGGCGGAGATACCGCAACTCACCGTCCATCTCGCCCCCGACGAACGCGGCGATATCCGCATTTATCTTGTTGGGAATCTCCAGATACATGTAGTGCGAGACGTCGGGATATTTGATCACCCGGGTCGGGGCATTCTTCAGCCAGAGTTGAAAGACGTCCGCCTCCAGGTGCACGACCGTCGGATTCTTCAATCCCCACAGGATCAGCGTTGGCGCGGTGATCTTCTCCAGCGCGGCCTGCGGTCCGCCGTTGTGGTAGTTGCGCAAATAGATCAGGGCTTCTCGCTCCAGCCCGACACGCCGGTTCATGTCGTAGACCATCTTCACCAATTCGTCGGTCGGCGGAATAGAGCCGAAGTTGGCGTAGAGGTTGTCGTGCCAATAGGCGTGGGACTTGTGGTGGGATTCGATCCACCGGTTCAGGGCGTCGCCCTTCGCGCGATTGGGATCGGTCTGCGCCGTGCGCGGCAGGCCGGCCGAATTGATCAGCACCAACCGCGTCACCCGGTCCGGATGCTCGGCGGCATAGCGGAAGGCAACCGTGGCGCCGGACGACGTCCCGAGCAGGCTGAACTTCTCGAGACCGAGGCGACGCGTCAGTTCGTCGACCATCATCAGGTGGCGTTCGGTGGAATAGTCGTTTTTCGGATCGGGCCCGGTCAGGCCGGCGGTCAGGAGGTCGAGGCGCACGATGTGGAACTTGGGGCTGAGATCCTTCACGAGTTGATCCCAGGTGCGCAGGTTCATGTAGGACGCATGGATCAAGACCAGCGCGGGCAGATCCTTCGCGCCGTCCTCGGCATAGTGGACTCGGATGCCGTCGATCTCCGTGAATTGGGAGTTCGGCAGCTTGTAGACCTCTTCGAGTTGCTGCAGGGTGAGCTTCTTACTGGTTCCGGTGATCCGCCAATAGCCGAAGCCGGCCGCGACCAGGGCAATCACCAGCAGGCCCGCCAGGGCTTTTCCAATCGACGACATCTGCGTCCCCCTCAATTCCAGCAGCTAGAGGGCCAGAGTGCCAGAGGGCGGAGGCGGCGACCAGTCGCGGAGATTGAACACGCCCGGTTATTGAACAAGGCCGTCGGGCGGTCGTTGACTACGGAAGCGTTTTCGCAAGGTTTCGATGCCGTTTGCCCGCCGCAAGCCGCCGAGTGTCCTGAGCCGCATGCGCAATGCCCTTTGGCCGCGCATGGGTTGGCGTCGTGCCGCGCGTTTCTTTGGGCATAAGCTGCGCCGGCTCCCGGAAAGCTCCGAGGCGGTCGCAGCCGGGTTTGCCTGGGGGCTCGCCGTGTCCATCACGCCGCTCTTGGGCGCGCATACCATCCTGTCGGTTCTCTGTGCGCGGGCGTCACGCGCCAGCGTAGTCGCCGCCTTCATGGCGACGTTTGTCCTGAACCCGTGGACCGCGCCGCCGGTGTGGCTGGCGACGTATTACCTCGGAAAGCTCATGGCCGGGGATCCTTTCGACGGTCGATTGCCGGGATTCATCGGTATGTTCCGGGGCCTGACCCAGGCCGTGCTAACCCTCGACGGTCGCCTTTTTGTGGAGAAAGTCTGGCCGGTATTCGGCCCGATGCTCCTGGGCAGTCTTCCGTTGGGCGCGTTGGCCGGCGTGACGTCCTATATCTTGATCCGATCTGCCTTGGTGCGGGTCCGTGCCCACCGCGCCGTTCCGGAATAGCTCACCTGTCACCGGAACCATTGACCGCGGCAGCGCGCTTCGACAGTGTGCCGCCGTTATGAGCGCGAACCCCGCCAATCGCCTGCGCCTGGGCGTCAATGTCGATCACGTCGCCACGGTGCGAAATGCACGCGGCGGCGTCCATCCCGATCCGGTGCGCGCCGCCCTGACGGCGGCCGAAGCGGGGGCCGACGGCATTACCGCGCACCTTCGTGAAGACCGCCGCCACATCTCAGACGGCGATATTGCTCGGCTCATGGCCGAACTCACGGTGCCGCTCAATCTCGAGATGGCGGCCACCGAAGAGATGCTGTCGATCGCTTTGCGCCACAAGCCGCACGCTGTTTGTCTGGTCCCGGAGAAGCGCCAGGAGCGCACAACCGAGGGCGGCCTCGACGCGGCCGGTGGTCACAATCACCTTGTGCCTTACGTGGCGCGTCTGCGCGATGCCGGGATTCGCGTTTCGCTGTTCATAGAGGCCGAGCCGCGTCAGCTCGACGCGGCGCATGCGCTCGGCGCGCCTGTCGTGGAACTCCACACCGGTAGCTTCTGCGAAACGCGGTCCGGGGCGACGCGCAAAATTCTCCTTGAGCGCATTCAACGGGCGGCGGCGTTCGCCGATCAACTTGGCCTGGAATGTCATGCCGGACACGGCATCGGTTTCGACACCGTCGCGCCGATCGCCGCGATCCCCACCATCCAGGAACTCAACATCGGTCACTTCCTCGTCGGTGAGGCGATCTTCATCGGCTTCGGTGCGGCAATCCGCATGATGCGGATGCTGATGGACGACGCACGCCTGCCACCGCCCATGAGGCCGGTGCAGTCATGATCCTCGGCATTGGCAGCGACCTGATCGACATCCGCCGCATCGAGAAGACGCTCGAAAAATACGGCGACCGATTCATCAAACGCATCTTTACGCCGGCGGAGCGCGCGAAGGCGGAGCGGCGCAAGGGGGCGGGGAACGCCTACGCTTCCACTTACGCCAAGCGGTATGCCGCGAAGGAGGCCGCCGCCAAGGCGCTCGGCACCGGCTTCCGATCGGGCGTGTTCTGGCGCGATCTCGGTGTGGTGAACACAGCTTCGGGAAAGCCCACCGTGCTGATGACGAACGGAGCCGCAGAACGCCTTAAGGCCATGACGCCGCCAGGCATGGTGGCGCAAGTCGATCTGAGCCTGACCGACGAGTACCCCATGGCTCAAGCCATCGTAATCATCTCCGCGGTACCCGCCGGCGAACCCGGCATTTAGGCGGCAATCCCCCTTGCCTTGACTTTGCCCGGTTGGGCTGGCTTGATCGCCCCGGTTTTACGCCCTTCGCTCACGGATTGAGGGGGCTATCGCCTTGTTCCCTTTGGTTTTATTCCTCCTCGGTATTTCATGGCAGCCCCCGGATCGTCGACGATGAGCGCCTCCAAGAAGCAGGAAGGCTTTTGGGAGACGCTGCGAACGATGGTCTACGCGATCCTCGTCGCGCTGGTTATCCGCACGTTCCTGTTCGAGCCTTTCAATATTCCTTCGGGCTCCATGATCCCGACGCTGTTGGTTGGCGACTACCTGTTCGTGTCGAAGTTCTCCTACGGCTACAGCAAGCACTCGTTCCCGTTCAGCTTCGTGCCGTTCTCGGGCCGGGTGTTCGAGAGCCAGCCGAAGCGGGGCGATGTGGTGGTGTTCAAGCTGCCGCGGGACAATAAGACCGACTACATCAAGCGCGTGATCGGGCTGCCCGGCGACAAGGTGCGCGTCACGGACGGCCGCCTGTTCATCAACGGCGACTTGATCGAGCGTCAGAAGATCGACGATTACGTGTATCGCGAGACCGGCGGCAGCTTGCTGCGTTCTCTGCAGTACAAAGAGACGCTGCCCGGCGGCAAAACCCATCCGATCCTCGAGGATGGCGACAACCGCATGTACGACAACACCCAAGAATTCGAAGTGCCACAAGGGCACTACTTCATGATGGGCGACAATCGCGATCACTCTCTCGATAGCCGCGCCGATGTCGGTTACGTGCCGGCGGAGAACCTTGTGGGGCGGGCTGAGTTTCTATTCTTCTCCACGGACGGCACCGCCGCCATCTGGCAGGTCTGGCGCTGGCCGCTGGCGACACGCTTCAGCCGTTTCTTCACTGGAATCCATTGAGCCGCCGCAAGCGTCAGAGTCCGCCGGATGCCACGCCCGATTTCGCAGCCCTTGAACGGGAGCTGGGCTACGAATTCGGCGACCGCGCCCTGCTGGCTCGCGCTTTGACTCACCGCAGCGCTCTTGGCCAACGCGGACCTGCCGGCGAACCCGCGCCTGGACGCTCCAACGAGCGGCTCGAATTCCTTGGCGACCGGGTGCTCGGCATGGTGATCGCCGAACGGCTCCTGCAGACGTTTCCCAACGAGAACGAGGGTGAACTCGCGCCGCGCTTCGCCGCATTGGTGAGCGCGCCGTCCTTGGCGCGGGTCGCGGCTGTGTGCGATCTCGCGGTGTATATCAAGACCGCGCAAGGTCAGCGGGCGGACGATACCGATACGGCGGTGTTGGCGGATGCCTGCGAAGCGATCATCGGCGCGCTCTATCTCGATGGCGGGCTCGACGCGGCCGAAGGATTCATCAGTTCCCGTTGGGACGAGATGATCCGGGCCGACCAGGCGCCGCCGAAAGATCCCAAGACTGCGCTGCAGGAGTGGGCTCAGGCCCGCGCCCTGCAGCTGCCGGTCTATCGCGTGGTCGCCAACGAAGGCCCTCCGCATGCGCCTGCGTTTGTCATGTCCGTCGTCGTCGAAGGGCTCGGCGAGGCGACCGGCACGGGGCGTTCCAAGCGTCAGGCGACCACGGCCGCCGCCGCCGCATTGCTGGCGCAGGCTGAGCGCGCGAACCCGTCTGGAGCGAAACGCAAGTGAACAGCGCCGAGAAGCCGCCGCCGACACACACCCGCGCCGGGTTTGTGGCTGTGCTGGGGGCGCCCAACGCCGGCAAGTCGACCCTGGTAAATGCCCTGGTCGGCGCCAAAGTCAGCATCGTCTCGCCGCGTCCGCAAACCACCCGCACCATCGTGCGCGGTATTGCGATGTACGACCTGCCGGACAACCCGGAATCGGCGCAGGTTATCTATATCGACACGCCTGGCATCCATCGTCCGCGCCAGAGATTCGAGCGCGCCATGGTCGCGGCGGCGTGGCAGGGGGCGGCCGACGCCGACGTGACGCTGTTTGTGCTCGATGCCGCCGATGCGGTCAAAAGTGTGGAGCGGGGCGGGGAGGCCCTGGATGCCGACAGTGCCGGCATCATCGCGCAGGCCCGGCAATCCAATACCAAACCGCTTCTGGTGCTGAACAAGATCGACCTCGTGAAGACGCCGATGCTGCTGGAGATCACGGCGCGGCTCAATGCAGTGGCGGAATTCGGTGAGACTTTCATGGTGTCCGCCGCGACGGGCGATGGGCTGGAGCAAATGAAGGTTCATCTGGCGGCCGCGATGCCGGAGGGTCCATGGCTGTTCCCGCCGGACGATGTGTCCGACATGCCGACGCGTATGCTGGCCGCCGAAGTCACGCGCGAAAAATTGTTTCTCGCCCTGCGGCAAGAGCTGCCCTACGCCTGCGCGGTCGAGACCGAGAGTTGGGAAGAGAAGAAGGATGGGAGCGTGCGCATCGGCCAGGTGGTGTACGTCACGCGCGAGAGCCATCGTCCGATCGTACTGGGTGAGGGCGGACAGCAGATTAAGACCATCGGCGCCTCGTCCCGCCGCGAACTCACCGCGCTTCTCGGGCGCACGGTGCATCTATTCCTCCACGTCAAGGTCAATGAGCGCTGGCGTGAGGATCGGGGGCTCTATGCCGCCTGGGGGCTCGACTTCGACGCCTGATTCCGTTTTCATGGTTCTATGAAAGCCATCGGGGTCTTCTGCTTTGTTCTCGGCGTCGCGTCCCTCGGTGCTCTGGTGATCCGCCAGGGCGACGGAAAGCCCATGAACGCCGCCGACTACTTCCTCATGTTCCTGGGCCTTGCCGGCGCGCTCGGCGGCCTCGCGGCGATATTCGTTAAGAATTGAAATGGCTGTCGCCTGGACCGACCGGGGGATCGTGCTGGCGCTCCGCCTGCACGGCGAATCCGACGCGATCCTCACCGTGCTGACCGAGCATCAGGGACGCCATGCCGGGTTGGTGCGCGGTGGCGCGGGCCGTCAGCATCGCGGCGTTCTACAGCCGGGCAACCTGGTGCAGGCGCATTGGCGGGCGCGGCTTGAAGGCCATCTCGGCAGTTTCACGGTCGAAGCGATCCACAGCTACGGTGGCGCGATCCTGACGGAACGCAGGGCGCTGGCAGGGCTGTCGGCCCTCTGCGCGATGATTGACGCCATCTTGCCGGAGCGCGAACCCCATCCGATGATTTTTGCCGCAGCCCTGGAACTGCTTTCTCACCTCGGGCACGGGCAGTGGGGTGCGCACTATGTGCGCTGGGAAATGGGACTGCTGCGCGAGATGGGATACGGCCTCGATTTGCGTTCCTGCGCCGCCACCGGAGCGACGGATGAACTCGCCTTTGTCTCGCCGCGCTCGGGGCGGGCGGTGTCACGCCACGCCGCGGGTCCTTACCGCGAGCGCCTTCTGGTGCTGCCGGCGTTCCTGCGCCACGCCGCGGAAGACGACGTCGAAGCCACGGAGGAGGACGTGCGCCACGGGCTCTCCCTCACCGGGTACTTCTTCGACCGCAACGTCTTCGCGCCCCATCGCCAGGAACTACCCCAGGCCCGGCGTCGATTTGTTGACCTGCTGGCCAGCTAACATACTATATATCCGCACTTCTTGGCGCTGCAGGCAAACCTGCGGCGCCGTTATTGTCTGCTGAGACTGCCATGGCCAAGACCCCCGCTGCCCCCGCGCCTAAGGAAACGATCCGCGAGACCATGCTCGATCAGGCCTTGGGCGAACGCTATCTCGCCTATGCCATGTCGACCATCGTGTCGCGGTCGCTGCCGGACGTGCGCGACGGCCTGAAGCCGGTACACCGGCGCCTGCTTTACGCGATGCGTCAGCTGAAGCTGGACCCCGCCGGCGGCTTCAAGAAATGCGCCCGCGTCGTCGGCGACGTGATCGGTAAGTACCATCCCCACGGCGATGCATCGGTGTACGAGGCCCTGGTGCGCCTCGCGCAGGATTTCGCCGTGCGTTATCCGTTGGTCGAAGGGCAGGGCAACTTCGGCAACATCGACGGCGATAACGCCGCGGCCATGCGATACACCGAAGCCAAGCTGACGCCTTTCGCCCAGGCGTTGATGGACGGGCTGGACGACGACGCGGTCGATCTGCGGCCGACCTACGACGGGGAAGAGTCCGAGCCGGTTGTCATGCCGTCGGCGGTGCCGAACCTGCTCGCGAACGGGTCCTCAGGCATCGCGGTCGGCATGGCGACCAATATCCCGCCGCACAATGTCGGCGAGCTGTGCGACGCCCTGCTGCATCTGATCAAGACCCCGAAGGCGCAAATTTCTACCCTCGTGGAGATGATCAAGGGGCCCGATTTCCCGACCGGCGGCGTGCTGGTGGAGAACCAGGAAACCATCATCGAGGCCTATCGCACCGGCCGCGGCAGTTTCCGTCTCCGCGCCAAGTGGTCGACCGAGGATATGGGGCGCGGCACGTACCAGATCGTCATCACCGAGATTCCCTATCAGGTGCAGAAGGCGAAGCTGATCGAGAGCATCGCCACCCTGATGGAAGAGAAGAAGTTGCCCTTCCTGGCCGACGTGCGCGACGAATCCACGGAAGACGTGCGCCTGGTGCTGGAGCCGAAGTCGCGCACGGTTGAAGCCGAGCAGCTGATGGAACAGCTGTTCCGCCAAACCGCCCTGGAGATCCGCTTCGGTCTCAACATGAACGTGCTGGACGCGGACAGTATCCCCAAGGTCATGGACCTGCGCGGTGTACTGCAAGCCTACCTTGACCATCGCCGCGTCGTGCTGGTGCGGCGTTCCAAGCATCGGCTGGCGGAGATCACCCATCGCCTGGAGATCCTCGAAGGCTATCTGATCTGCTACCTCAACCTCGACGAGGTGATTCACATCATCCGGACCGAGGATGAGCCCAAGCAGAAGTTGATGAAGAAGTTCAACCTGACCGATGTTCAGGCGGACGCGATCCTCAACATGCGGCTGCGGTCATTGCGCAAGCTTGAGGAAATGGAGATCAAGACCGAGCACAAAGGCCTCTCCGCCGAGAAGAAGCAACTCAATACCCTGCTCAAGGACGAAGACCTGCAGTGGAGCGCGATTGCGGATCAGGTCAAGGCGACGAAGGCTCAGTTCGGCCAGAAGACGCCGCTCGGCAAGCGCCGCACGGAACTCGGCGTCGCGCCGACCGCGGTTGTGGTGGCGATCGAATCCCTGATCGAGAAGGAACCGCTCACGGTGGTGCTGTCCGCCAAGGGCTGGATCCGGACCATGAAGGGCCATCGCGATGACGTCAGCGACCAGAAGTTCAAAGAAGGCGACCAACTGCTTGCGGCGCTGAAGGCCCAATCGACCGACAAAATCCTGCTGTTCGGCAGTGACGGGCGTTTCTATGCCATCGCGGCGGATCGTCTGCCGGCAGGACGCGGCTTCGGCGAACCGACCCGCCTCATGATCGACCTGCCCAACGATGCCGAGATTGTGGGCATGTTCGTGTTTGATCGAGCGCAGAAGTATCTGGTGGTCTCATCCGCCGGCCGCGGTTTCATTGCGCCCGCGGAAGAGATTTTCGCCCAGACCAAGGCCGGCAAGCAGGCCCTAAATCTCACCGCGGGAGAGAAGGCCGTGGTCTGCGCGCCGGTGTTGTCGTCGGGTGATCTGGTTGCCGGGGGCGATGCGGATTCGGTGGCGATCATCGGCGACAACCGGAAACTGCTGATCTTCCCGTTGAAGGAAATCCCCGAAATGAGCAGGGGCCGCGGCGTGATCCTGCAGCGCTACAAGGACGGTGGCACGGCCGATGCCAAGGTCTTCCGATTGAAGGCGGGCCTCACGTGGAAGTCGGGCGATCGGGAACGCGTCGAAACCGATCTGAAGGACTGGGTCGGCGAGCGCGCACAAGCGGGCCGTCTGCCGCCCAAAGGCTTCAGCCGCGAGGACCGGCCGTTCTCCGGGTAGCTCTGGCTGATTTGTCACTGACCCATCACATCAATTCAGGCTGACAGGCGCGCACGCCCGGCCTACTGTCCCGTTCATCCGACCTAGCGTGCTCGGCGAGGGGGCTTCGCCATGCTCATCAACTGCATCGCCTATCAAGACGGCCGCAAACTCGCTGACATTCCGATCAGCGAGATCAATTCGTTTGTGAACCGGCCGGATTGCTTCGTCTGGGTCGCCATGAAGGACGCAACCGACGAAGAACTCACGCATATGCAAAACCAGTTCGCCCTGCACGAACTGGCGGTCGAGGATGCTCACGTCGGTCACCAACGGCCGAAGGTGGAAGAATACGGCGATTCCATCTTCGCGGTCCTGCATCTGATCGAGAAAGTCGAAACGGAACTGCATGTCGGCGAGATCGACGTATTCGCCGGGCGCAACTACATCCTCTCAGTCCGCAACCGCAGCATGCACAACTTCGTCGGTGTGCGAGATCGGTGCGAGCGCGAGCCGGAGTTGCTCAAGTACGGATCTGGTTTCGTGCTCTACGCCTTAATAGACGCGGTAGTGGATCGCTATTTCCCGATCGTCGACATGTTGGAGTCTGAGCTGGAGGAGATCGAAGAACTGATCTTCTCCCGCAATTCCGCAAGGTCCAATACCGAGCGCCTCTATGGGCTGAAGCGCAAGGTGATGGTAATGAAGCATGCAGTTTTGCCGCTGATGGAAGCGGTCGGCAAGCTGTACGCGGGGCGCGTGCCCGCGGTGTGCTACGGCACGCAGGAATACTTCCGCGACGTGTACGACCACCTTGTGCGGATGAATACGAACATCGATACGATCCGTGAAACCATCACCACGGCGATCCAGGTGAACCTGTCGATGGTGGCGATCGAAGACAACGAAGTCACCAAGCGGCTTGCCGCCTGGGCCGGTATCTTCGCCGCGGCGACGACCATGGCGGGAATCTGGGGCATGAACTTCAAGAACATGCCGGAGCTCGACTGGGAGTTCGGTTACCCGTTCGCGATCGTGGTGATCATCCTGGTGTGCGTCGCGCTGTATATGCGCTTCAAGAAGGCGGGCTGGCTCTAGGCGGGAACGGCTAGACGCTGAGTTGAGCCCACAATCCGTTGGACCCCAGCGCTTCGAGCGGTTGGAAGCGTGCCTTGTAGGCCATCTTCGCGCTGTCGGGGATCCAGTAGCCCAAGTAGACGTACGGAAGTCCGAGCTTCTCCGCGTGGGCGATCAGCCACAGCACGACGAAGTTGCCGAGGCCACGGCGGTCGCCGTCTGAATCGAAGAAGCTGTAGACGGCGGACAGGCCGTCGCTGGTGCGGTCCGTCAGGCACACGGCGACGAGATCGCCGTTGCGGTCCCGGAACTCCACCAGGAAGGTGTCGATCGGGCTGTCCTCGACCATCGCGCTGTATTCGTAGAAGCCCATCAGCGCCATGTCGGAGCCGCGGTGGCGCGATTGCTGATAGCGCTGGAACAACTCGAACTGCTCAGTCGTTGCGCGTGCCGGCACTTTCACCGGCAGCAGATCGCCGTTGTCCTTCCAGATACGCGACAAGGTGCGCTGGCGCTTGAACTCCTTCACCACCACACGCACGGGCACGCAGGCTTTGCAGCCCGGGCAAGACGGCGCGTAGGCGATGGAGTGGCTGCGGCGGAACCCGGAGCGGGCGAGGGCCTCGTGAAGCGGCTCCGCATTCGGGCCCGACAGTTCGGTTACCAGCTTTCGTTCAAGCCGGTCAGGCAGATAGGGGCACGGCAGGGGTGCTGTCGTGAAGAAGAACTGGGGCCGTTTGAGTGGTGTCTGGTCCATGAACGCCCGAAGTTCTGCCGCGAACGCGTCCGGCAGCGGGTCCTAGAATGTATGGTGCAGCCCGCTCTGGCAAGGGGACCAAGGCCGTTGTCACAGGCCGATTTGCGTTTTTCCGCCGATCGCGCTGGGCGCTAGTTCTGCTTGGGCACGAGGTTCTCGCCGGTCGTCGGGTCGATCGCCTTCGGCCCGGTCCGATCCAAGAAGCGAGGAACGCGGTCGAACGTATCTGGCGCCACATTCTCGCCGCGCAGAAGCACGATGGAGATGCGGCGATTGCGCGGTGAACGCGGCTGCTTCGGGTCGAACGGATCCTTGTCGGCGCGGCCGACCACCTTGTCGATCTGCTTGTCCTCTAGGCCGCCTTCGAGGAGGGCGCGGCGCGTCGCCAACGCGCGGTCGGAGGACAGTTCCCAGTTCGTGTAACCGGACGGATCGACGGCGGTTGACGGATCGGTGTGGCCGGAGATGCTGATCTTGTTCGGCATCTTTTTGATGACCTGCGCAATTTGGGCCAGAATTTCCTTGGCTTTCGGATACAGGTTCGCGCTGCCGGGGGCGAACATGTCGATCTTGTCCTGATCGACGATCTGCACGCGCAGGCCTTCCGGCGTGTTGTCGATCAGCAGGCTCGACGCCACAGGCGCGAGTTCAGGAATGCCGGTGACGGCGCGGCGGATGTCGCTGGCGGTCTGCTGGAATTCCTTGTCCTGCTTGGCCTTCGCCGCGGAATCGGCGTCATCCTCCGCCTTTGCTTCCTTAGAGTCGGTCATATCGTCGCCGCCGGCGCCGATGGAGGGCGGCGGCAGCACGACCGCGGCGGTTGAGCCCGTGCGGGACTCAGCGGCGCCTTCGCCGACCGCCTGGCCGCCGAGCATGCCGCCCGCTCCGCTTTCACGGGTAGAGGCGGCGATCGGGGTGAAGTAGTCGGCGACGCCGTTGAGTTGTTCCTCAGTGACGGCGTTCAAGAGCCAAAGGAGGAGGAAGAACGCCATCATCGCGGTCACGAAGTCGGCGTAGGCGACTTTCCACGCGCCACCGTGGTGACCTTCGCCACCTTTCTTGATGCGCTTGACGATGATGATGTTGCCACCACCCGCCTTGCCGCTGCCGAAATCTGGCCGGTCTGCCATAGCCCCCCGCAGGCTCACATTTCTCAAGACGATTCGGTAAGCAGTACCGCGAAAAGGTTAACCATCTCGAAGTATCGCACCGCAATGTAGGCTCCCGCAGGCGGGGCGGGCAAGGCAAGGGGCCTAAAAGTGTTAAGGCTTCGGCGTGAGCACGAGGGTTTGGCTCCCCGGGGTATGGGATTCGGCCGGGGCCATCGTAAAGGTTGCGAGATCCCGCCACCCGCGGAGCAGGTCATCGTACTGGCGTGAGGCTGGGTGGCCGGACTGTCCGCCCGCCAGCGTGAACCGCGATCCGGCCAGGTCCGACAGGTCGTAGGCGCCGCGGAAGGCCGGTCCATGAACATGTGCATAGGCCTGGGCGCTGGCCGGACTCTCGTAGGAGCCGCGATTGATCGTGTCCTCCCCGCCGGGCGTTGCCGGGTGGCGCGACGCGACCCGACGCAAGCCGGGAATGCGGTCCAAGACCTGATGCGCAAAAGCGCCCCGATGCACTTCGCCCCAGCGCCAGGCGGCGGGATCAGCGCCCACGCGCGTCTTGAGTTGATCGATCGCGCTGTTCCAGGCGGCCTGGATGTCTTGCGGGCAGGTTTCCACCGCCGGCGTGTCGACGTTGTCGCACCAACTCGGTCCGTCTTGCTGTTCGAGAGCGGCGCGCAGCACGTCGATGCGTTGCCCGTAGATGCTGTCGTAGAGAGCGCCGAGTTCGTCGGCGAGGAGGGCGTGCTTCAACGCATCCGCCCACGCCGCAAAGACCAACGGTTCGGCACGTTCGCGCGCCATGTTCCCGTCCCAGTCGGCCATCGACTTCAGCAAGTCCTGTTCCGCCGCGTCGCGCGCGGTGACGTGGGGGAGCAGAAGCGGCAGCATTTCGCGCGCGGAAAGAGACGTGGTGTCGAACTGTAGCGCGGCCATGTCGGTCACCGTGAGCGGCGTGAGGGTGCTGCCGAGCACGGAGAGAATACGCCGCGCGCGATAGGCTTCGGGCCAATGGGCCGCGACGAGCGGATCGGTCGCTGCGGTGACGCGATTGTTGCCATTGACGATAAGACCCGACGGCGGATCTAGAACCTGCGGAAGCTGCTCGAACGGCGCCCAGCCGGTCCAATCGTAATCGCCGCTCCAGCCCGGTGCCGGGACGGTCCCGTCGCCGCGCTTGCGCAGCGGCAGTCGGCCCGCAGCTATGAAGCCGATATGATCCGCGTCGGCATAGGTGAGATTCTGTTCCGGCGCGTGGAACAGGCGTGTCGCTTCTTTGAACGCCGCGGCGTCGGGCGCGCGGGCCATGCGGTAAAGCGCTTCGGCCGTGCGGTCGTCGGGCTGCAGCAGCGTGGCGCTCAGGGACAGCACTTGGCCGTTCTCGCGCAAGGCCGCCGGGATACGCCGCTCCGCCAGCACGTCGCTCAACACCGGGCCATGGCGGGTCTCGCGCACGGTCACCGTCAGCGGCTTGCCGAAACGGACGTCGATCGTCTCCGTGTGGCTGCTGAATTCCTTCGGCCCGTCGGGCGTTTCATAGGCCTTGCCATCCGCCACCACGTGTTCGACGAACAGGTCCTGCGTGTCGCCGTGGGTTGTCGTAATGCCCCATGCGACGTTGCGATTGTGACCGAGGATATGCAGTGGCACGCCGGGAACCGTCGCGCCGGTGAGCGTCATCTCCGGCCACTTCAGGATCGCGAGATACCAGAGGCTCGGCAGTTGGAACCCAAGGTGCGGGTCGTTGGCGAGCAGCGGCTTGCCGGACTGGGTGCGCGATCCCGCGACCGCCCAGGCATTCGAGGCCAGTGTTGGTGCAATGGTATCGAGCACCGTGCGCAGCAGCCGATCCGGTTCTAGCGCCGCGATATCCGTGAAGGGCGTGGCTTCTGCCTTTGTCGGCAGGCTTGATGTTGCTTCGACCGTCGTCGGGTCGCCTTCGCGCGGCGCGGCAAACAAAGCGCCGGCGCGGTCCGGTCCGAGCTTGGCATCAAGCGTCGCGCGCAGAAGTTCTTCGTCGTAATTGCCAGACAACTGCAAGCCCATCAGCTTTTGCCATGCGATGGAATCCGCGGGCTTCCATGGCTCCGGCGTGAACCAAAGGATTTGGAATTCCAGCGGCAACGGACGATCCCGCGTCGTCAGCCAGGCGTTCACGCCGTCGGCATATTTCTGCGCGATGTGCTGCACGGCCGGATCGAAACCCGCGAGATCCGCTTCGGCGCGCTTGTAGAGCCCGAGTGTGCGCACAAAGCGGTCGATGCCGACGCCGGCGCTGCCAAGGATTTCGCTCAGGCGCCCTTGGCCGCTGCGGCGCATCAGCTCCATCTGGAACAGACGGTCCTGCGCATGGACATAGCCGAGGGCGACATAGACGTCGTCCTCGTTCGCGGCGGTGATCGTGGGGATGCCGCGCTCGTCGCGCACGATGCTTACCGGCGCGCCCAGCACCCCTTGCGGAAGCGTCAGCGTGCCGTCCGTGCGGGGCAGGGCGCGATACGCGTTTAATGTGACGATCGCCACCGCGAGGATGGCGAGGGTCAGCAGCGTGAGAACGAATTGCAGCGTGCCGCGCAGAATTCGCACCGCATTCTCCTATCAAGTTCAGCTAAGATCGTCTGCGATCATGAGCGGCTTCAAGCAAAACTCTGACGACGCCCTTGGCGAAGTCCTTTTCGAGATCTTCGTCATGGGTAACGCCGTGAAGGTCTCCGCGGTGCATGTGCAGACCAATACAGAGGTCTCCCTGATTGGCGCCCCCGGCATGACCGAATTCACCCTCAAGGCCAACGCACTGCGCAAATTAAGGTCAGTTTTGGCCAAGGGGACCCAAAGCCGCGGCTAGGACCCTTTTAATTCCAATAGGTTGCGTTGGATTGGCGTGGGCTCCCGACATGTGGTATCCCCCGCGCCATGACAGACGCTTCTCCCACTCTCTTGGCTGGCCCCGGCGATACGGTTGCGATCGCCAGCGATCACGCCGGTGTGGACCTCAAAGAAGCCCTCAAAGGCGATCTCGGCGCGCTCGGCTTCAAGGTGCTCGATCTGGGCACCAACGGCCCGGCGTCGGTCGATTACCCGGACTACGGCAAGGCACTGGCGGAAGCGGTCACCGGCGGCAAGGCCAAGGCCGGTGTGGCCGTGTGCGGCACCGGCATCGGCATTTCGATTGCCGCGAACCGCGTGCCCGGCGCGCGTGCCGCCCTGGTGCACGACGTGACCACCGCAGGCCTCGCGCGCGAGCACAACGACGCCAACATCATCGCCATGGGCGCCCGGGTGCTTGCACCTGAGACGGCGTGCGCGATGCTCAAGACATTCTTTGCCACGCCCTTTGGCGGGGGCCGGCATGCCGGCCGCGTCGCCAAGCTCTGATAGATCGGAAGGACCCTTATGGATCGCCACGTGTCGCCGTCTTTTTTCACCAAGGGCCTTGCTGAGTCCGATCCGGACATCATGAACGCCATCAACCTCGAACTGGAGCGCCAGCAAACCCAGATCGAGTTGATCGCATCCGAAAACATCGTCAGCCGCGCCGTGCTGGACGCGGTGGGCACGTGCCTCACCAACAAGTACGCGGAAGGCTATCCTGGCAAGCGCTACTACGGCGGCTGCGAGTTCGTGGACATCGCCGAAACCATTGCCATCGAACGCGCGAAGAAGCTGTTCGATTGCGGCTTCGCCAACGTGCAGCCGCACGCGGGCGCACAAGCGAACGCCGCCGTGTTCCTCGCGCTGCTGCAGCCCGGCGATACCTTTATGGGTATGGATCTCGCGGCGGGCGGGCACTTGACGCATGGCTCGCCGGCAAACGTGTCGGGCAAGTGGTTCAAAGTGGTATCGTACGGCGTGCATCCCGAAACGCACCTGATCGACTACGACCAGGTGGAGAAGGTCGCTCAGGAACAGAAGCCGAAGCTGATCATCGCCGGCGGTTCGGCCTATAGCCGCGTCATCGACTTCGCGCGCTTCCGCAAGATTGCCGACAGCATCGGTGCCTATTTCATGGTCGACATGGCGCACTTCGCCGGCCTGGTGGCCGCGGGTCTGTTTCCGAGCCCGCTGCCGCATGCGGACGTCGTGACAACGACGACCCACAAGACCCTGCGCGGGCCCCGTGGCGGCATGGTCCTGACCAACCGCGAGGACATCGCGAAGAAGATCAATTCAGCCGTGTTCCCGGGCAACCAGGGCGGCCCGCTGATGCATGTCATCGCCGGCAAGGCGGTGGCGTTCGGCGAAGCGCTCAAGCCCGAGTTCAAGACCTACTGCAAGAGTGTCATCGACAACGCGCGGGTGCTTGCCGAGACGCTCACCAATGGAGGTCTGAAGATCGTGTCCGGCGGCACCGACAGCCATCTCATGCTGGTCGACCTGCGCCCGAAGAAGCTCACCGGCAATCTGGTCGAGAAGATGCTCGAGCGGGCGGGCATCACCTGCAACAAGAACGGCATTCCGCTGGACCCCGAGAAATACACGGTGACCTCCGGCGTGCGCCTGGGCAGCCCGGCTGCGACGACCCGGGGCTTCGGCACCGCCGAGTTCAAACTGGTGGGTGAGTGGATCTGCGAAGTCCTGGATGCCCATTCCGCGCAGCGCAACGACATGGCCGTCGTCGAAGCTGCCGTGAAGGCCAAGGTCCAGGATTTGTGCCGCAGATTTCCGATCTATCAATAATTTGCGGTTAGACCTAGGGTCTGACCTAGGGGTTGATACGGGGAGGGGATACGCATGCGGTGTCCATACTGCGCAAATCCGGACACGCAGGTTAAGGATTCGCGGCCGACTGAGGACAATTCGGCGATCCGTCGCCGGCGGTTCTGCTCGTCCTGCGGGGCGCGTTTCACGACTTTCGAGCGCATCCAACTCCGCGAACTGACCGTCATCAAGAAGAACGGTCAGCGCATTCCGTTCGACCGCGATAAGATCGCCCGTTCGATCTTCACCGCCTGCCGCAAACGGCCGGTGGAGGAAGAGCGGATCGAGCGTATCGTCAATTCGATCCAGCGCCGGCTGGAGAGCATGGGAGAAGCCGAGATCGCCTCGTCCGCCATCGGTGAGATGGTGATGGAGGCGTTGCAGGGGCTCGATAAGGTGGCCTATGTGCGCTTTGCCTCGGTCTATAAGAACTTTCGCGAAGTCAAAGACTTCGAAAGCTTTGTTGATTCGATCTCCGAACCGACCAAGCGCGACGAAGACCTCTAGTACGTCCTTCTCGTTGAGGCAGTCATGACGGCCGCGGACGACCGCGCGCATATGAACGCGGCGCTCGCGCTTGCGCGTCGCGGTCTCGGCGACACCTGGCCCAATCCCGCGGTCGGCTGTGTGCTGGTGCGCGACGGCCGTGTGGTCGGGCGCGGCTGGACCCAGTCCGGCGGCCGGCCCCACGCGGAAACCGAGGCGCTCGCGCGCGCCGGCGCGACGGCCAAGGGCGCAACTGCTTACGTCACCCTCGAACCGTGCAGCCACCAGGGCAAGACGCCGCCCTGCGCCGACGCTCTTGTTGTGGCCGGCGTCGCCCGTGTCGTGATCGCGACCCGTGATCCGGACGCGCGGGTAGACGGGAAGGGCGTGGCGAAGCTTCAAGCTGCCGGGATCGTGGTGGACGAAGGCCTCGAAGGTGAAGCCGCGACGGCGCTCAACGCCGGCTTCTTCTCGCGGGTGTCTCGGAAGCGACCACTGTTCGCGCTCAAGACCGCGACCACCCTGGATGGGCGCATTGCACTTGCCTCAGGGGAAAGCCGCTGGATCACCGGCGAAGACGCACGCCATGCGGTCCAGGTTTTGCGGGCGGGCTATGACGCGATCCTCGTGGGCTCGGGCACTGCCGTGATCGACAACCCGGGCTTGGAATGCCGTCTCGCCGGCTACACAGGCCGGCCCAAAGTGCGCGTGGTGCTCGACCGGCGTCTGCGCATCACAGCCGCGCAGGACCTCATCAAGACCGCAAATATCACGCCCACCTGGGTTGTCACGTCCGCAGACTCCGCGAAGGCGCGGGGCGCGGCCCTGGAAGCCAGCGGAGCTGTGGTGATTGTCGTTCCCGCTGACGGCGATGCGCGCGCGTTCGCGCGGGCTGCGGCACAAGAATTGGCGGCTCGCGGACTAACGCGCGTGCTGATCGAAGGCGGTGGGCAACTCGCCGCATCGTTCCTCGGCGACGATATGATCGACGAAGTCGCCTGGTTCCGCGGCGCGCGCCTGTTCGGCGGCGATGCAAGGCCGGCGGTGGGCAACCTCAATCTGACCAAATTGACCGAGGCGCTGCGGTTTCATCCGAACTGGCGCCTTGCATTCGGCGAAGACACGCTCGATCTATACCAGCGTCGCGCAACACACTGAGCACCATGTTTACCGGGATTATCACCGATCTGGGTTCCATCGCCGCGGTCATAGAGACCGTGCCGGGCAAGCGCGACCGCAAATTCAGGATTGCGACCGCCTACGACATGGCGACCGTGGATGACGGCGCATCGATCGCCTGTTCCGGCGCATGCCTCACGGTCATCGCCAAGGGCAAAGGCTGGTTCGAGGTGGACGTTTCCGAAGAGACCATCTCCAAAACCACGCTCGCCGACTGGAAGGCCGGCACCCCGATCAACCTCGAGCGCTCACTGAAACTGGGCGACGAACTCGGCGGTCATATGGTGTCGGGCCACGTCGATGGCGTGGCGGAGGTCGTGGCGATCCGTCCGGACGGCGCGTCCGTGCGCTATGACATCGGCGTTCCCGGCACACTTGCCCGGTATGTCGCCGCAAAAGGGTCGGTCGCCCTGGACGGCGTTTCGCTCACTGTCAACGAGGTGGTCGACCGAAACGATGGTTCCACGGTGTTTGGGGTGAATATTATTCCACATACCCAAGCGGTTACGACATTCGGTCACCTGCAGGTCGGGTCGCGCCTGAACATGGAAATCGACCAGATGGCACGCTATGTTGCCCGCATCTTGTCCCATAAAGAGTCATAGCCCGTGCCCGATACCTCGCGGACCGACCTCAGCGACACCGACTACCTCTCAAACATCGAGGAAGTCCTGGACGACGCGCGCAACGGCCGCATGTTCGTGCTGATCGACGATGAGGACCGCGAAAACGAGGGCGACCTCGTGATCCCAGCACAGATGGCAACGCCCGACGCGATCAACTTCATGGCCAAGCATGGCCGAGGGCTGATTTGCCTTTCCCTGTCGCGCAAGCGCTGCGAGGAACTGCGTCTGCCGCTTATGGCCGCGCACAATCAGTCGCGCCACTCCACCGCCTTCACGCTCTCGATCGAGGCGCGGGAAGGGGTGACGACCGGTATTTCGGCCGCGGACCGTGCGCACACGGTCGCCGTGGCGATCGATCCAAGTTCAACCCGCGAAGACCTCGCCACGCCGGGACACGTGTTTCCGTTGATGGCGAAGGACGGCGGCGTGCTGGTACGTGCCGGTCACACGGAAGCGGCCGTGGACATCTCGCGCCTCGCGGGCCTGATCCCGGCGGGCGTGATCTGCGAGATCATGAACGACGACGGGTCCATGGCGCGCCTGCCGGATCTGGTGAAGTTCGCGCAGCTGCACGGCCTCAAGATCGCGACCATCGCTGACCTGATCGAATACCGCCGCCGCACGGAGCGGCTCGTCCAATTGACCGCGGAAGCGCCGTTCACGTCGAATCACGGCGGCGCATGGACGATGCGCATCTACACCGATTCCGTCAGCGGAACGGAACACGTCGTGCTCGTGAAGGGCAAGATCGACGGCAATCGTCCGACGCTGGTGCGCATGCATCAGATCAATTTGTTCGCGGACATTTTCAGCGATGCCCAGTCGACCCGCACCGGGGAACTGCCGAGGTCGATGGAATTGATCGACGCAGAGGGTAGCGGCGTCATCGTGCTCTTGCGCGATCCAGCCGGGCAACCGCGTCTGGCGGAGCGGGTGCTCGCAAAGGCGCGCGGCGAGGAAATCACCTCGCGGCTGCTCGACTATGGCGTCGGCGCGCAGATGCTGGTGGATGTCGGCGTGCGCAAGATGATCCTCCTGACCAACACATCCAAAACAGTGATTGCCCTCGACGGTTATGGCCTCGAGATCGTCGATCAGCGCCCGATAACTGCGTCATGAGGCCAATGTCATGAGCAAAGGCAACCGCATCCTCGTCATCGAAGCGCGCTTCTACGACGAGATCGCCGATGGCTTGCGCGACGGCACGATCGCTGCGCTGCAAGAAGCGGGCGCGCAACACGAACTCATCACTGTGCCCGGTATTCTCGAACTGCCGTCAGCTTTGCTGTACGTGTGGAGCGGTCATCGTGAGTGGGCGCACGGCTACGACGGCGCGGTGGTGCTGGGATGCGCCGTAAAAGGCGAAACCGACCACTACGAGCACGTGTGCCGAGAATCCATGAGTGGCGTGCAGCGCGTCGCACTCGATCTGAAAATTCCGGTCGGCAACGGCATCCTGACGGTGCCGACGTGGGAACTGGCGCAGCATCGCTCGGACCCGCAGCGGGGCGATGCCGGCGGGCGTGCCGCGAAGGCGTGCCTACGCCTGATTGAGCTTCGTCGCCAGTTCGGGCTATAAACGCCCAAGGCTATAAACACTTGTAACGACAAGGCGTTGGACGTAAGTGTCCGGCCTTCACGTTTCATCCCTGGTAATGACATGACGGCGACGCCGGCGCGAGCTTCTGCCGAGACCTCCCCTTCGAGCGGCCCTTCGCCGTCCGCCGGCCCGCGCAATGCCGGGCGCCTCGCCGCGGTACAGGCGCTTTACCAGATCGACGTCACCGGCGCCGTGCCTTCCGAGGTGATCAAGGATTTCCTGACCGGCCGCACCGGCGGCGTGCTCATGACGGAAGATCCGGATACGGCGCAGGAATCTCTCCACGCCGCCGAGGAAATTGATTCGGAGACCTTCATCGGTCTCGTGCGCACCGTCGAGACGCGCGGCGAAGACGTGGACGGGATGGTCAAGGGTGCGCTTTCCGCCGAATGGCCGTGGGAGCGGTTGGAGACAACACTGCGCGCGATCCTGCGCGCGGGCGTCGCCGAGCTGCTGACGCGCACCGATATTCCGGCCAAGGTGACGGTATCGGAGTTCATCGACATTGGACACGCGTTCTATGCC
This sequence comes from Fidelibacterota bacterium, assembly GCA_947476275.1. GTDB lineage: Bacteria > Pseudomonadota > Alphaproteobacteria > Rhodospirillales > Rhodospirillaceae > SCTM01. The sequence continues at coordinate 27,513 of CANJPQ010000012.1, read as the reverse complement.
GGCTCGGAGCCGCGCATGGTCAATGCGGTGCTCGACAAAGTTGCTCGTGCGCTCGGCCGCCTGGAGCCGCGCACCTAACTGCAGGCGCTTCCCGTGACACGTCGCGGAGAATTCGAACTCATTGCCGAACTGTTTGCACCGCTGGCGCGCACGCCGGGCGCGCTCGGGCTCCAGGACGACGTCGCCATCGTCACGCCGTCTCCCGGTCACGATCTGATCGTGACCACCGACACCGTCATCGCCGACGTTCACTTCCGCTCCGACGATCCGCCCGACCTTGTGGCGCGCAAAGCGTTGCGGGTGAATCTGTCCGATCTCGCGGCCAAGGGCGCGAAGCCCCTCGGCATCCTGCACGCACTCACGCTCGGCGCGGCGACCGACGATGCCTACCTCGAAGCGTATGCGACGGGCCTCGGGGTCGATCTCAAGGCGTTCGGCGTCGCGCTGCTAGGCGGCGATACCACCGCGTCCAAGGGCGCCTTAAGCGTGACCGTCACCGCTTTCGGCGAGGTTCCGCACGGCACCGCCGTGCTGCGTAATGGTGCGCGCGCAGGCGACCTGCTCTGTGTCACTGGCACCATTGGCGATGCGGCGGTGGGGCTGCGCGTGCTGGAAGGGCGCGCCCTGCCGATGGCGCCGGCCCACGCAGAGGCGCTGGTCGATCGCTATCGCTTGCCCCAACCGCGGGTCGCCTTTGGGCAAGCCTTGCGCGGGTTGGCGACCGCCAGTGCCGACGTGTCCGATGGTCTGGTGGCGGATGTGGGCCATATCTGTTCGGCGTCGGGCGTGAATGCCGAGATCGCCTGGCGCAAGGTGCCGCGATCCGAGGCGCTTGAGCGTGCCTTGATGGACGATCCGAGGCTCAGGCAGTCGGTCCTGGGCGGCGGGGATGACTACGAGATCGCGTTCACGCTTCCCCCGGATCGGTATGCCGCCACCGCGGCGGCCGCGGCCCGGCTCGGGACGCCAATGGCGGTGATCGGGCGGATGGTCGCCGCGTCGGGCGGGAATGGTGTTACAGTGCTCGGCGACAATGGACAGGCAATCGACGTGACGCGGCCCGGCTACACTCACGGCCAGGGGTAGGACATGAAGAAGCTGATCATCATCATCGTTGTGATCTTGGTTGTGGCCGGCGGCGGCGCCGGCGGCCTAGTCATGCTGGGCATTGTCCGCAACCCGTTCATGAAGCCGCCACCGATGGATGCGGTCGCCGCGGCAGCCGCCGAAGCCGACGCGAAAGCCACCGCCTACAAGGGACCGACCGAAGCGCTCACCCTCGTGAAGCCGCCGGATATGGTGATCCCTGTGATCGCCAACGGAACGGTCACCAAGCGCATTTACATAAACATGCGTCTGGACGTGAAGACCGCCGACAAGGCGCGCGTGCAGGCGGAGCTCGCGAGGTTCGAAAGCAATGTGCTGCAAGAGATGGTTCCGTATTTCCAGACCTACTTCGACACGCACAGCGTCGTCGACGTGGTGGAGATCAAGAAAAAGCTGAACAGCCACGCCCAGAAAATTTACGGCGAGTCCGTGAAGCAGGTGCTCCTGCTCAATGTGCTCGAGGCGGGTGGGGCGTCCGGGACGAAGAACTCCTTCGTCGAGCCCGAATAAGTCAGGACCAAGGGGCGTAACTCCCTATTCCGTAGTGAATTCTTGCGTGTCCGGGGCGGTTCTGGCACTCTCCCGCAGCTTTACGCGGGATACCGGGGAAGCAGCGCGTAAGCCGTTGATCTAAATTCCGTTTCCGGCCCTGCGCCGGCAGCAAAACATGATCCTCTGACTCTTAATGGGGCAAAAATGACCTCTCTTGAGACCCTTGTCGTTGCGTGCGGCATCCTTGCCGTTCTCTACGGCGTATTCGCTATCACACGCATCGTCGCGAAGCCGGCCGGCAACGCGCGCATGCAAGAGATCGCCGCGGCCATTCAGGAAGGCGCCAACGCCTATCTGAATCGCCAGTACACCACCATCGGCATCGTCGGCGTCGTCGTCGCCGTCATCCTGGGCGCCACGCTCGGTGTGAAGGTCGCCATCGGCTTCATCATCGGCGCTGTCCTTTCGGGCATCGCCGGGTATGTCGGCATGAACGTCTCGGTGCGCGCCAACGTGCGCACTGCCGCGGCAGCCATGGATGGGGGGCTCAAGGCCGCTCACGCCGTCGCTTTCCAGTCGGGCGCGATCACCGGTCTGCTGGTCGTCGGTCTCGGCCTCCTGGGTGTGGTTGGCTACTACGTCATCCTGCGCAACCAGGCCGGCGTCGATACCCGTCAGGTCATGGAAGGCCTCGTCGCGCTCAGCTTCGGCGCCTCGCTCATCTCGATCTTCGCCCGCCTCGGCGGCGGCATCTTCACCAAGGGTGCCGACGTCGGCGCCGACCTGGTCGGCAAAGTCGAAGCCGGCATCCCCGAGGATGACCCGCGTAACCCGGCCGTGATCGCGGACAACGTCGGCGACAACGTCGGCGATTGCGCCGGCATGGCGGCCGACCTGTTCGAGACCTATGCGGTCACCATTGTCGCCACCATGTTGCTTGGCTCGATCTACTTCACGGGCGAAGCGCAGACCTCGGCGATGATCTACCCGCTGGTCGTCGGCGGCGTGTGCATCATCGGCTCCGTGATCGGCACCTTCTTCTCGGGTATCGGCGCGAGCGGCAAGATCATGGCTGCGCTCTATCGCGGTTTCATCGTCACCGCCGTCCTTTCCGCCATCCTGATCGTCGTCATCACGCTTCAGCTGTTCCCCGAAGGCCTGACACAAGCCGACGGACGCGTGATCTCCTCGACCAACCTGATCCAATGCGCTTTCGTCGGTCTGATCGTTACCGGCTTGATCGTGTGGATCACCGAGTACTACACCGGCACGAACTTCCGTCCGGTCCGCTCGGTCGCGCAGGCCTCCACCACCGGCCACGGCACCAACGTCATCCAGGGCCTCGCGGTCTCGATGGAATCGACGGCGCTGCCGGTGCTGGTGATCTCCGCTGGCATCATCGTGGCGTTCATCTCGGCGGGCCTGTTCGGCATCGCCGTGGCGGCGACCACCATGCTCGCGCTCGCGGGTATCGTCGTGGCACTCGACGCTTACGGCCCGGTGACCGACAACGCCGGCGGTATCGCCGAAATGTCGCACCTGCCGAAGGAAGTCCGTGTCGTCACCGACGCGCTCGACGCGGTCGGCAACACCACCAAGGCCGTGACCAAGGGCTACGCCATCGGCTCCGCTGGCCTGGCTTCGCTGGTGCTGTTCGCGTCGTTCACCGAAGACCTGAAGCACTACTTCGCCGACTTGAACGTCGAGTTCCGTCTTGAGAACCCGTACGTGGTCATCGGCCTGTTCATCGGCGGCATGCTGCCGTACCTGTTCGCCTCGATGGGCATGCAGGCGGTGGGTCGTGCGGCCGGCGCCGTGGTCAACGAAGTGCGCCGTCAGTTCAAGGAGATCCCGGGCATCATGGCCGGCACTGCTAAGCCTGACTACGGCCGCGCAGTCGACATGCTGACCAAGGCGGCGATCAAGGAAATGATCGTCCCGTCCTTGTTGCCGGTGCTGTCGCCGATCGTCCTGTACTTCGTGATCAAAGCAGTCGCGGGGCAGGGGCAGGCGTTCACTGCGCTCGGCGCCATGCTCCTGGGCACGATCGTCACCGGCCTGTTCGTCGCCATCTCGATGACCTCGGGCGGCGGTGCGTGGGACAACGCCAAGAAGTACATCGAAGACGGCCACCACGGCGGCAAGGGGTCCGACGCCCATAAGGCGGCGGTTACCGGCGACACCGTTGGCGACCCGTATAAGGACACGGCCGGTCCGGCCGTGAACCCGATGATTAAGATCATCAACATCGTCGCGCTGCTGCTGTTGGCCATTCTGGCCAACGCACGCTAGGCACGGCGTCTTAACGACCCAACGCCCCGGGCATCGCTGCCCGGGGCGTTTTTCTTTGCCCGCGCTTTGTGTCTGCTGCGCCACACCTGCAGGAAGAATGTCGCTCAACGGTTCGTGTGGCGAACAGGTACCTATGACCCTGATATTAAAGGCCAGAGACCTGTTCCACTAATTCGGTCTTCGCACTCGGGGAGCAATTCGATGAATACGGTTTCCAAACTCATGACCGGCGTCTCGGCGCTGGCGATGGTGGTCGCATCGTCCGCCGCTTTTGCACAAGCGCAGATCGGCCTGGAAGAGATCACGGTCACCGCCCGTAAGATCGGTGAGAGCCTGATCGACGTGCCGGTCGCGATCACCGCGCTGACCGCCGAAGCGCTCCAGAACCGTGGCATTCAGGGCTACGCCCAGCTCAACGATTTCGTGCCGGGCCTTCGCTACGAGGCCCAGGCCGCGAACCGTAACGACCGCAGTTTCCACACCATCACCATGCGGGGCATGTATCCCGGCGATTCTCCGAACCGCCAAGCCGTCACCGCATTCGTCGACGGCGTTGCGATCCCCGGGGCGTCCATGCCGGGGCTGTCGAACATTGAGCGGGTAGAAGTCGTCAACGGCCCGCAGAGCGCTTACTTCGGCCGCTCGACATTCGCCGGCGCTATCAACTTCATTAGCAAGCAGCCGGGCAATGAATTCCACGCCCTGGCCGATTTATCCTACGCGTCTTACCAGACCGTCGACGGCACGCTTGCGTTCGAAGGCCCGTTGGTCGCCGACAAGCTGGCGGCGCGGGTCTCCGGCCACTACTACAAGACCGACGGGCGCTACGACAACGCCGGGTTCACCGGCAAACTGGGCAAGCGCGAGACGCTCGCCACCACCATCAACTTCCAGGCCACGCCGAGCGACAGCTTCAAAGTGCGCGGCATGTTCACCGCATGGCGCGACAGCGACGGCCCGTCCGTGCAGGCGGCCCTCACGGAGCAGGACTACAATTGCGCGGCCGGGGGCAATGGGCGTGCAGTCGGTGGTCGCAACTATATCTGCGGCCCGATCGAAAAGGCGCCGGAAGCGCGTATGTCCCAGAACATCATTCCGCCCGTGACTCCAGGTTTGATCGGGGATGGCCTGCCGGTTTTGCCGGATGATTTCATCAACCACATGGGCCTCGAGCGCCGCGAGTGGATGGCGAACCTGATCGCCGACTACACGTTCGCGAACGGCTACACTTTCTCCGCCAACCTTGGAAAGAACGAGTTGCGCTGGGGCGCTTTGACGGACACCTACAATCGTCCGCCCGATGGTACGGGCTACTATTCCACCGTCTATCTGCCCTACGACATCAACAACATTTCGACCGAAGCGCGTCTCGCATCGGTGCAGACCGATCGCTTTCACTGGCTGGTGGGCGGTAACTTCTATCACGAGAGCATCTACTTCCAGACGCGCGCCTCGCGCCCGCCGGCGACGACCTTCACCAACTTGACCCAGCCCACACAGTATTTTGCCGACACGGTCGGCGTGTTCGGGTCGGCCAGCTACGAGATCGTGGACCGCCTCAGCATCAATGCAGAGGCCCGCTTTCAGTGGGACAAGATCCATCACACAGTGCGCATCGCGGGCGGCGCGGACTCGCAATCGACGTTCAAGTCGTTCTCGCCGCGCGTGATTCTGAATTACAAGCTCACCGATACCGCCGATGCTTACGCCTCGTTCGCGCGCGGGACACGCCCGGGCACGTTCAATTTGAACTACGTTTCGCTGACTGCCTTCCAGCAGCAGCAGATCTCTTCCCAGATCCCGGTGCCGCTGGCGATCGGCGAAGAGAAGCTCAACACCTACGAAATCGGTTTGAAGGGCGATTTCATGGAGCGTCGCTTGCGCTTCCTGGGAGCCGCGTACTACGGCGAGTGGCGCGGTCGTCAGATCAACCAGAATATTCCGTTCTTCGCGACGCCGACGTCCACCACCACGTCCACCGTCACGCTCACCCTCGCGAACGGCAAGACCAACCTCTGGGGTCTTGAACTCCAGTCGACCTTCAAGGCGACCGAGAACCTGACACTCGAGGGGACACTGAACTACGCCGGCACGAAGATTCTGTTCACGCAGTGCGCGGAATGCGTGGCGATCAACGGAAATATCAATCCGGTCGGAAACCGCATGGAACGCTATCCCGCCTGGAGCGGCACGTTCTCGGCGACCTACGACTATCCGCTGAACGCCGAATGGACCGCTACCTTGCGCGGCGACTACATCTACGTCGGCCGCCAGTATGCGGAGGCGACCAACCTCACGTGGATTGTTCCGGCGAACCGCATCAACGCGCGGATCGGCGTGAGCAACAACAAGTACACGCTCGAACTGTTCGCCAAGAACCTTCTGGACGACAAGACGCCGTCGAACATCCTGCGCAACGCCAATCCGAATGCGGCCGCCACGCAGGGCGCGAACCTGGTGATCGTGTCGCCGCCGGAACCGCAGACGTTCGGCATCCGCGGGGTTCTCCGCTACTAAGCTTCACGGCCCTGGCGCGGTCGCGTATACACCCCGGATCACCCGATCCGGGGTGTCGTTTTTCAGGGCCGCGCGATGTCTCCCGCCGTCACCCGTACACTGGTGCTGCTGCTCGGGGCCTTGACGGGCTTCAGTCCACTCACCATCGATATGTACCTGCCGGCATTACCGGCGATGGGCGCGGATTTCGGGGCGTCGTCCTCCGTCGTCCAACTCACCGTGTCCAGCTACTTCGCCGGGATGGCGATCGGGCAGGTGATATACGGTCCGCTATCCGACAGCTACGGCCGCAAGCGACCGCTCTACCTCGGCCTGGTGATCTACATCGTGGCCTCGTTCGGCTGCGCCGTTGCGCCGACGATCGGCAGCATGATCGGCTTGCGCTTCCTGCAGGCGCTTGGCGGTTGCGCCGGCATGATCATCGCCCGCGCGATCGTGCGTGACCTAGTCAGCGGCCAGGACGCCGCGCGGTTGTTTTCGAGCATGATGTTGGTGATGGGCGTGGCGCCGATCCTGGCGCCGCTGCTGGGAAGCTATGTGCTGGTATGGTCGAGCTGGCACGCGATATTTGTCCTGCTCGCGGTCTTCGGTGTTCTGTGTTTGGCGGGCTGCGCCGTTTACCTGCCCGAAACACTGCCGGTCGAACGTCGCAGGCCCACAGGCGTGGGGGTTGCGCTGCGCAGCTTCGGCACGCTCCTACGCGACAGACGCTTCATGGGGTTCTCGCTCTCGGCCGGCCTGGCGATGGCGACGCTCTACACATACATCACAGCCTCGGCGCATTTCTTCATCGGCCTCTACGACATGTCGCCGACGACTTACGCGTGGCTGTTCGGTTCGAACGCGGCGGGCCTGATCGCGGCGTCGCAACTCAATCAGCGGCTTCTACGGAAGTGGAACCTGTACCAGCTGATGCGCGGCGGGCTGTCGGTGCACTTGGTTTCGGCCGTGGCGTTTCTTATCGCCGCCGTCCTCCAGGCACCGATGCCGGTGCTGTGCGTACCATTGTGGTTCGTGCTGGCGTCGCTAGGTGTGATTAGCCCGAACGGTGCTGCGGCCTCCCTGTCGGGTGAAGCGCGTATGGCCGGCGCGGCATCATCGCTGATGGGGATATTCCCGTTCGTGATCGGCGCACTTGCGGGGGCCTTCGTCGGACTCTTGCCGCAGGATACGCCCGTCAGCCTCGCCGCGGTGATCGCGGTTACCGCGATGGCGGCGTGGTCGTCGCACCGACTGTTGATCGGAAATACGGAGCGCTAAGCGGCCGAGCCTGCGCAGCTTACTTCGGACCGGGGCCTTCCTTGCGCCCGCTGAAGCGGCCGAGGTTGCCGATTAGCTGCTCGATCACGCTGTACTCGCGGCCTTTGGTCGGGGTCTCGCGCGCCGCGATCTGGATCGGCTTGCCGTCCTTCATGGTCAGCTGGCGCACGTCCTTCAGGATGCCGCGCTCGTCGAAGCTGACGGCGTAGATCGTGCGGTCCAGTTCCGTTGTGGGAAAGAACGCATACTGCGTCGTGTGCGAGCTGATGTAGTACCAAGTCTCGTTGTCGAAGTTGGCGGTCGTCGCCGGCGTCCCGAGCAGGGACTGCACGTCCTGGCGGGTCTGTTCACCAGGTGCGAGCTGGGCCAGGGAATCCTTGGTCGGCAGGTTGCCGCGGGCATCGATGTCCTTGGCGCACCCGGCCAGGGCCAGGGCGGCTAAAAGGCTCATCGCCAAGGCTGGACGATTAAGGCGACGCAGAACGGCGGTCGGAGACATGAAGGTCCTGGCGTTGGTTTTTCAGGCGCAGCCGTATTATATCACCTTCCGCTTCCCGCCTACCCCCCACGGAACCCCCCGGATGGTGCAATTCCTCAAGAAGCTCTGGTCCCAGGCGACGCCCGAACAGGCGGCCGCGGAGCAACTCTATCTGCGGGTGGTCGAGAAAGCCCGTGACCCGGCGTTTTACGCAACCCTAGGGGTGCCGGACACGGTCAACGGGCGCTTCGACATGATCATCCTGCACGCCACCCTGGTGATTCGCCGCCTGCGAGAAGGCGGTGCCGAAGCCCCCGTGGTCGCCCAAGAGATGTTCGACCGCATGTTCCTGGATTTCGATCGCTCGCTGCGGGAACTCGGCGTCGGCGACATGAGCATCGGCAAGCAGATCAAGAAAATGGGCAAGGCGTTCTATGGCCGGGCCGCGGCGGTTGAGGAGGGCCTCAATGCGGCCGCCGCCGATCAGCAAGCGACGCTGAAGCAAGCCTTGCGCGACACCGTGTTTCGCCAGGTTGCCGATCCGCATGGCGTCGACACGCTCGCCGACTATCTTTTACGTGCGACGATTGCGCTGCAGGCGCAAGCCGTCGGCGACCTGATCGCCGGCAAGGTCGTCCTTAACGTCGCGGTGTGAGGCCATGTCCGCTCCTGCATTTACATTCCCAATCGACGTTGCGGCGCTCTCGACGAAGGCGCGTAATTACACCCTCGCGGCCGATGACGCGGCGCGCGCGGCGCTGTCGCGCGAGTTGGGCCTCGAATCCTTGGGTCTACTGAAGGCCCAACTGACCGTTACCCTCATGGCCGGCGGTGTGATCGAGGTGAACGGTCAGTTCGAGGCGGACCTGGTGCAGGCCTGCGTGGTGACCTTGAAGCCGGTGCCGGGTCATCTGGCGGAGGCGATCGAGCGGCGGTTCGTCCCTGCAGCCCCTGTGCGGGAAACCGAAAAAGGCGAGGTCCCTAAGGGTGTGGCGGCGAAACGCGAGGCCGCCAAGCGTGAAGAAGCCGAGGAATGGGTAGACCCGGACGTGGACGCCCCGGACCCCATCGTCGGGGGCATCATCGACCTGGGCGAGGTGGTCACGGAGCAACTGGCCCTCTCTCTGGACCCCTATCCACGAGCCCCTGGGGCCACCTTCGGCGGTGTGGCCGACGGTGAGGCTGGCGCGGGAAGCACCAGCCCGTTCGCCGCCCTGGCCGCCCTGAAGGTCGGGAAGGCTGCTCCGCGGCGCGTGGAGGTCAAGGCGGCTGGGGGGCCTAAGGCCCGGCCGAGTAAAGGAAAACCCGTCCGCTAGGGGGGGCAATCCCGCTCTGGCGGAGCTCAGGGCTTCGCCTTGCGTCTGCGGGCCTTTTTCGTTATGTAGTCGCCCCTTATCGGGTCACCGGACTGCCGGGACCAACCAGAGAAAGACGAGTGCCATGGCCGTTCCGAAGAAGAAAGTGTCCAAGTCGCGCCGCGATATGCGCCGGTCGCACCATGCTTTGGGCGCCAATCCGCACCAGGAATGCCCGAACTGCGGCGAGAACAAGCGCCCGCACCATGTTTGCGGCTCCTGTGGCCACTACGACGGCCGTGAAGTTACTGCCTCCAAGGCTGTCGCCTAAGTCCCTAGCCGCGTAAGCTTGGCGGACCGGCCGCGCATATGCCGGGGGGCTGGGCTGCTGTACCCGGGAGGTGCAGGAGCCTGAGATCGCGCGGCAGTGGCGTCATGTCCTGGGGAGAGTCGTGAGCGCATCCTCCTTCACCTTGTCTCTTGATGCGATGGGCGGCGATCATGCGCCGGATGCCGTCGTTAAAGGTGTGGCACTGGCGCGCATCCGCTATCCGCACGTCCACTTTCTGCTGCACGGCGACGAGGCGCGCATCCAGCCGCTGCTCGCGTCCGATCCCGCGACCGCCAAGGTCTGCACCATCGCGCACACCGCCGACGTCGTCAGTCCCGAAGCCAAGGCTGGCCAAGCTTTGCGTTCCGGCAAACAGACGTCGATGTGGAAGGCGATCGAGGCAGTAAAGCTCGGCCATGCGCGCGGCGTGGTCTCCGCCGGCAATACCGGCGCGCTGATGGCGATGGCGAAACTGATCTTGCGTCCTTTGCCGGGCATCGATCGTCCGGCAATCTGTACAATGTTACCGACCCGCACCGGCGAGACCGTGATGCTCGATCTCGGCGCCAACGTACAATGCGATGCGCGCAACCTCGTAGAGTTCGCGATCATGGGCGAATGCTTTGCCCGCGCCATGCTTGGCCTCGAGCGACCCACCGTCGGCCTGCTCAATATCGGCTCCGAGGATCTCAAAGGCACCGACACGTTGCGCGAAGCCGCGGAGCAATTGCGCAGCGCGCATCTTGATCTCGAATTCCATGGCTTCATCGAAGGCGACGACATCACGAAAGGTACGGTGGATGTTGTCGTCACCGATGGCTTCACCGGCAATGTGGCGCTGAAGACGGCCGAAGGCACTGCCAAGCTCTATACGGAATTCCTGCGTAATGCCGTGAAAAGCTCGTGGTTGGCGATGTTCGGCATGCTGTTCGCAAAACCCGTCATCATGCAGGTGATGGCGCGCACCGATCCGCGGCGCTACAACGGAGCGCTGTTCGTCGGCCTCAATGGCGTGGCGGTGAAGAGCCACGGCGGCACCGATCCGGTCGGTTTCGCCAATGCAATTGGGGTGGCGGTGGATATGGTCGCGCGGGATTTGAACAGTCGCATTGCGCACGAACTCGCTCGCCTGCAACTCACGCCGACCCCGGCGGCAACAGTTGAAGGGCCACGGGCCCCGGTCGTTGCGTCCGAATGACCGTGCGCACCGTTATCCGCGGCGTCGGCTCGTATCTGCCGGAACGCGTCGTTTCCAACGCTGAACTCGCCACCCGCGTCGACACCTCCGACGAATGGATTGTTGAGCGTTCGGGGATCCGGCAGCGCTATGTCGCGGCGGATGGCCAGCTTACGTCCGATCTCGCTATTGCTGCCGCACGCAAAGCGCTGGCTGCCGCCGGCATCGATGGTCAGGCTGTCGATCTGCTAGTCGTCGCGACCGCGACACCGGACCAGACGTTCCCGGCGACCGCCGCCAAAGTGCAGGCTGCTTTGTGTCGCCCGGGCATTCCGTCGTTCGATGTGCAGGCTGTGTGCTCCGGCTTCGTCTACGGCCTCGCCGTGATCGACAACTTCATCAAAGCCGGTCAAGCGAAGACCGCACTGCTGATCGGCGCCGAGACGTTCTCGCGCATCCTCGACTGGAACGACCGCACCACCTGCGTGCTTTTCGGCGATGGCGCCGGTGCAATCGTGGTGACGGCGGAAGCGGGCGAGGGGACCACGGCCGATCGCGGGATCCTGTCCACGCACCTGCATTCCGACGGCCGCCAGCACGACATGCTCTACGTCGACGGTGGCCCGTCCTCGACCCAAACCACCGGCCATGTCCGGATGAAGGGCAAGGAAGTCTTCCGGCACGCCGTGGTGAATCTGGCCGAGGCCGTTCGGGAGGCCCTCGATGCCAACAAGCTGACGGCGGCGGACCTGGACTGGCTGGTCCCGCATCAGGCCAACAAACGCATCCTCGACTCCACCGCGCAGAAACTGGGCCTGGACCCGTCCAAGGTCATTGTGACGGTCGACCAGCACGCCAACACCTCCGCGGCCTCGATCCCCCTAGCCCTCGACGCCGGGGTCCGGGACGGGCGCATTAAGCCGGGCCAACTGGTCCTGATGGAGGCCATGGGCGGCGGCTTTACTTGGGGTTCGGCGCTCGTCCGGATGTGACGTGGCGAGCCATGTTCCCCCGGGGGCGGCCTTCCTAAGGCATTGGTCCATAAAGAAAAGCTGGTTGACGCTTTTCTGAGGTCGAGCTAACGTTTCGACTTCGGTCTCAATAGGGGAGAGTGCGTCGATGGGCGAGACCATTACCCGCGCACAGCTCAGCGAAGCCATCTACCAGGAAGTCGGCCTGTCGCGGAACGAATCCGCGGATTTGCTCGAGATGGTGCTCGGTGAAATCACCGACGCGCTGCTCAAGGGCGAAGCCGTGAAGATTTCCTCGTTCGGCAGCTTCTCCGTGCGGCAAAAGGGCCAGCGCATCGGCCGCAATCCAAAGACTGGCGAAGAAGTGCCGATCCTCCCGCGTAAAGTGTTGGTTTTCCGTCCCTCGCAACTGTTGAAGGCGCGCATTCGTCAGGGACATAACGCGAGCGCCAAGCCGCAAGAGGCAGGCGCCCCTAGGGCGCCGTAGCCATTAGATGAGCGATCACGAGGCCGACCAACCTGGCCCGCAAATCTCCCTGAGCTTAAACGATCCAGGCCACGAACAGATTCCGCGCGTGCAGAAATCCGAGGGCGCGTTTCGCACCATCAGCGAGGTCGCGACGGATCTGGAGGTGCCGCAGCATGTCCTGCGGTTTTGGGAATCCAAGTTCAGTCAGGTGCGGCCCCTGAAACGCGGCGGTGGCCGGCGCTATTACCGCCCGGACGACGTGGCGCTGCTCCGGCGCATCCGCAGCCTGCTCTATGATGACGGGATGACCATCCGCGGCGTGCAGAAAGTGCTGCGGGAGCCTGCGGCAAAGGGCGAGGCGCCCCAGGCGCCCGCAGGGCCCTTGTCGCGCGACGAAGCCAAACAGCTCCTGGCCGAACTCACGGCGCTGCGGGACGACCTGCGGGATGCCCTCCACGAGGCCTAAAGGGCCGTTCTCGCAGTGGCTAAATCATTTGTTTCGCACGGCGTGGCTCACTATAGTGCGCGCCGCCGCAGCGGCTGGGCCTGCCCCGATCGCCGTCGGCTCGGTCGGGGCGTAGCGCAGCCTGGTAGCGCACTTGACTGGGGGTCAAGGGGTCGCAGGTTCAAATCCTGTCGTCCCGACCAATTCTTCCCCACATAATTTTGCGACAGTTCTTCGCGCCGCGTGATTCACGCTGGCGCCAGTAGGAACATCGCGCGATCGAGTTGCGCGATGTTCACGGCCTTCACTTTCGCGGCATTGAAGACCCGTTCCGTCCGAGCGCGGAATACATCCGCTGAAATATCGAACTTTGCAATTTGAGCAGGCTTGGAGTTGTGCACGCCCCACGCGCGCAGTTGGTCGACGTTGGGTGCAAGCTGGGCGATCGCTGCGGCGGTCTTTTCCGCTCCTCCGGGCGCAAACGGAAGCTCATGGCGTTTGGCCAGGGGACCATCGCCATGCTTCAAGAACGCCTCCATGGCGGCCTTCGCATCGCCGATGGTCCGCACGGTATGATTTACGTCTCTAGCCGCGAAGCGCTCCCCGAAGGGTGTGGTGTGGATATTCAGGCAGGGCGTGCCGATCAAAGCTCCCTCAAGGCCGGTCGTGCTGCTTGAGTGAATCATCACCTCCGCCCCCATCAACCAAGGGATGGGATTCGTGCGCTCGATCACTTCGACATTAGCAAGACTTTTCCAGAAGTCAGGGTTTTCGGCAGGGTGGGGCCTCACGACAACGCGCTGCGGAAATGTTTCGCGTGCCCAGACGATCAGAGGCTTAATGATATTGAGATTTGCCTGTTCGAACGAAATGGTCTCTTGAATCACGCCTGCACTTTGTTCCGCGCCGAGCGACTTGTTCAGAGCGCCGTGCATCACCCTCCCGGCGATTTCGGAGCTTCCCCAGACGCTGTTGAGCGTGGCGAAATTGGTGTTGAACAGGATGTAAGGTCCCGCCTTCCTCGCCCGCTCGACGTCCTCCCGGTAGACTTCCGGGTAGTTCATGAGAAGGTCAACACGCGCATTCCCGACGACTTCGCAGGGCACAGGGGAGACGGACTCGACGATCTCCCGATGCCTCTGGTCCATGGCGAGGAACAAGTCTGCGGATTTGACCGCGATCTCGCTGGTGATCTCACGCACGCTTTGCTCGGTCGTTAGGGAAAGGATTTCTTCATCCGACATCACCACCCTGTGTCCGAAAGACTTCGCTTGATGTGCGGCGCGGCCCTGAACCTCGTTGGCGGTCTTGAAGAGGATCGCCCCTTTCGGGCACTGCCCCGCGTTCCCAAAGATTCCCCACTGATGACCTAGGACGCAGTGGATCCCGCGCTTTACCAGATGGGCCGCGATCAAGAGCCGGGAATCGAGGTCCCGCGCGACCAGTTCGCATGTCAGGTAGGCGTATCTCATGGCTGATCCATACCACACTCCGCAGCCATCATCTGGAACGAACCTACTGTTATCAATGACTTCAAGGTCTTTTGTTGCCCCCGACCCTAGATTTCCTTTATAAATCGTAAAGGGAAGGGGCCTTCGTGAAAGTCGCTGATTCAGCCTTTGTGACGCCTACCGCCGTGACGCCTACCGCTGTGCCGCCGGTCATTCCGGTCGCCGCTGAGGCCGTGCGCCCCATTCTCGACGGCAGCAAGGCCTCCCGTGACCGGCGCGATACGGCCGAGCAGCAGCAAGGCAAGGGCACCAGCTTTCGCGCAGCTCTCGATGCCGCGACGGTCGGCGGTCTCGGGGAAGCCTTCACCGCCCTCGGCAGCAGCACTTCGCGCAGTAGCGAAGCGCCGCGCCTGGAACGCCGCCCAACGGGCCGTCTCGAACTGGATGCCGCTGAAGCGGACGGCCTCTATCGCGCGGCGCAAGTGCGGGCCACGTCCTCCGGCGATGCCGGTCGTGCCCGGGAATATTTCGCAGCCAGCCGTCAGTACGCGCAGCGCTTCTTCTCCGTCGGCGGCACGCACGCCGCCCGCGGCGAATCTCTCGAGCTCCGCGCTTAAGGCGTTTCTACCAATCCGATTGGCGCGCCGCAGGGGCTCGTCATCACGGCGACAATTGCGCCGTGCGCTCCTCGATCAACTCGACACGGTTACCGTTTGGATCGAGCAGCGTTGCCGCGCGCCCTTTGCCGTAAAGTGCGCGCGGCGGTGTGATGAACGGCAGCTTCAGGGCGTCCAGGTCGGCGACAAGAAAACTCCCCATCGCATTGCCTTGCGGCAAATGGCCCTCCGCGCGCGGGCGCGGCGCGAATTGCTCTGGATTGCCTTCGAACTGCAGCAGTTGGTGTGGGCGCTTCATCAGCAGCACGGTATTGGGCATGGAGTCCTGCGTCCCGGGGATTGGCTTTTGCGACACCGGTCGCGGGACCATTGCAAAAGTGCTGGCATACCAGTCGCGCACTTTCAGGATGTCCGGCCCGGAGATCCACATCACGTCGGGATGACCGACCGGACCTGTCGGCACCGAGAGGATCGACTTCGCCGGATCCCCCGTGTCGCAAGTGAGAAACAGGATCTCGCCCGCCGGTCCCTCGACGCGGAACGACTTGATGGTCGGGAACATCTTTACCGGCGAGGTGGGAACGGTGAGTGTCTTGAAGGCCGACGTCTGTAGCGATTGATGCAAGCCATCCGCGTCGCGCACGATCAGCTCGAAAGACGACCAGCCGGCGGTGCGATCGACAGCGGCGCCCGGCACCGCCTTCGTGCCGACCACGCGGATGAACACGTCCGGATTGGCATCGGTGCTCAGCATGATGAGCGGCTGTCCCGCGGTGCGGGGCGCCCCCCAACTCTCGGCCAACGCGCGCGAGACTTTGGACGTGCCGCGGATTTTATAGGTCAGCCATCTTGCATAAGCTTCGGCGACCTTGTGCGGATCGGCAGCGGCTACGGTCGCGATCCGCGTGCTCAGCAGGCGTGGCTCATTGGGCGGCGACTCAGCTCCGCGTCCTGGCTTCGCCATGAGGACAAGCGCACCGGCGATGGCGGAACGGCGCGAAACGGCAAAAGACATGAATCCTCGCTGACCCCAAGATCGATCACAATCTTGGACGCCGGGCGCTGGCTTCGGAAGCGATGATTGCCGTTGCGGCTATGCCGCGTCGTGGGAGTCCGCCACCAGGGCACGGCCGGCATGCGACAGCTTGCACACGAGCCAGTCCGGCTTCTGCGGATTGGCGAACCAGGGCTCAGCCCAGCCCATTTCGATGCACTTCTTGATAACGGCGGGATTGATCTTGCGGCCGTCCTCATCGAACAGGGGCAGTTTGCCGCCCGGCTGAGTCAGGCCGCGCTCCAGCCACTTGCGTTGCGCAAGCGACACTTTAAGGCTTCGTTCGGCGCTACCGTCCATTGTCTGCGCTCCCGTATCCGCTCGGCATTCCCGCTAGGCTTGCAGCAGGGCCGATTTCGGCGGCAATCTCGCGCGGAGGACTAAAGATTCCGTTGCCCTTGTGAAACTCGCGCGTGCGGTGGTGAGTTTATGAAGGCTTATTGGAGGCGGCAAATGGACTCTCTCGACCAGACCGACGACCACGTGATGATCTATATGACAACCGCCTCCCAGGAGGAGGCCGAAAAGATCGCTCAGGCGCTCGTGAGTGAGCGGCTGGCAGCCTGCGTGAATATTCTCGGCCCGGCGACATCCATCTACCGCTGGGAAGGAAAGGTCGAACAGGCGCAAGAAATAGTGTTGATCGCCAAGACCCGCCGCGGGCGGGCCGATGCGCTCGCCGCGCGGGTGAAGACCCTCCACAGCTACGAGATCCCCTGTATCGTGCAGTACCGCGTTGAGGCAGCCACCAGAGATTTCCTGGGCTGGGTCGATGCGGAAACCAAACTGAACTAGCCGGACGGGGCGGGGTTCGTGTTCGGCTTTTAGCTGTTCGGGATCACGCCGATCTTGCGCATGTGCTCCAGCGACTGTTCCACCTTCTTCACGTTCTCGGCGCGGAACTGCTCCGAGGTGGCCTGTTTGTACGTGTTCGGCGGAAAGAACGAGACCTTCTTGCCGTAGACGTCGCGGAAAGTCTCCGAGCGCAGCGTCGCCAGGAAGTTCAGGCCGCGGGAGGCGCTGCGCTTGGTGCGCACGGTTTCCACATCGACGAGCCCCCGGCACTTGGTGTTTTCACCCTGGGGCGCTTCCGCAATGATCTCGCCGTCGAGGTTGAAGATACGTGAAGGTGCGGGCGGGGTGCCGGTATTCGCCGCCGTTTCGCCGCCGTAACCGGTGAGGGGTGCGCTCCCGCCGTATCCGGCTGCGCTGCACGAAACCACGTAGCACATATTCTCGATAGCCCGGGTGCGCCGTACATAGCTGAACGGTGTCGCACTCGCCGGCAGTTCACTGGAAGGATGCAAGATCACCTCCGCGCCGCGCAGGATGTGCGCGCGCGTCACTTCCGGCCACACCAGGTCCGTGGATGTCACCATTGAGAGATTTCCCAGCGGCGTGCGCGCAACCGGGAACAGTGCGTCCGGTCCTTCCTTGTCGAGGAACTCGTCGAGCATGTCCTGCGGCGAGACTGCAAGGTTGGTGTGGATGCGGTGGGCAACAAGTATCAGCTTGCCACTCGGATCGATCAGGAACGACGTGTTGAAGAAGCGCTTGGGAAACTTCTTCAATGTCACATAGGCATTGGCGCCGATGTAGAGCTTGTAGCGGCTTGCCCAGCGTTGGTAGACCTCCATCTCCGGTCCATCGAGCGCGATGCACGCCTTGGCGATCCACTCGCCGATGGTTTCCGCGCGCGGCGAGGCGGTAAGGGGAAACTCCGGGAACAGCAGCAGTTGCGTGTTCCCGGCTTGCGCCACATCCGCAACCAATGTCTCCCAGGCCTGGAGTTTCGTCTCCATGAAGTGGCGTGCTTCCTCCGGGGAACTCATCTGGCTCGCGGAGGTCGACACCACTTGCGCGCAGGCCGCGCCCCAGGGTTTGATTGGCTGCGCCACGACGACCTACCTCTTGGTTTCGACCAATTCGAGCAGTTCGCCGCTCGGTCCCTTGACGACTGCCGCGCGGCGTCCATCGTAGGGCTTGCCGCTCATCTTTGCAGGCTTCTGCACGAATGGCTGTTTCACGTCGTCGAGGTTCGGCACCTCGAACGTCACGATCGACTGGCCGGGCGGCAGGTCGTCCTTCCGACCGACGCGATCCTTGATCTGCGCCGGGAAGTGATCGAGTTCCACCGCGACCGGGCCATCGGTCAGGCGCGCCATGGCGATCTCGTGCTTCATTTCGGGATCGAGCCCGTTGGCGCGGTTGAACACGCCCAAGCGATAGGCGGCGGGGGCGCCGACCTTGGCGCCCATGTCGTTATAGAAGCTCGTCAGCTTCGTGTAGTCGGTGCTGCCGTCGATCACGACGAAGAAACGATCGACCTCGCTGACGGCCTTATTCGCGTCGCCGGCGGGATTGGTGAGATAGAGAAGCTCGTTGGACGGACCGGTCACCTGCATGGCTTTGGTCTTGCTATCCGCCGACAGGCCGCGCGGCTCGCCCACGATCTTGAACGGCGAGTTCTTCAGCTTGGCATGAACGGCGTCCGGGTCCTGCACCAGCAGTTCCACCGCGTTCCAGCCGGTGGTCTGCATGTGCTGGTAGTCGGGATAAGCCGCGGTCTCGACGAAGCGGATGTAGTGCGGCGAACCGCTCGCCGGCTGCATCAGCACATACTTGTGGCCGCTGACCTTCGGCGCGCCCCAGGACTTTGCTTCCGCGGCTGAGACCTTGCCGTGTGCTACGGCCTTGTAGCCGAGGTATTCGTTGTACGCCTTCTCCGTCGGCCCAAGACTTGCGACAGTGATGGTGACGGCAATGATTTGACCCAGCATGCGAACGCTCCTGTGGAGACGGAAAAGATGCTGCAGGCTATCGACCGGCGCGGTCAGGGTCCAGGCGCGCAAGACCTCAAACTCGCGTGATGGGCGTCCGAAATGCGAAGAGCCCGCCATCCGTTCAGAGGGCGTGCTCTTGCAGCTGTTTCTTGGTATCGCTCTAGGCGCTTGCCATCGACGCTTTGCGCAAAGGCAGATCGCGCACGCGCCGGCCGCTGGCGGCAAAGATCGCGTTCGCGATTGCCGGCAGCGTCGGCGGCAGGGCCGGCTCGCCCAGACCCGTGGGCGAATTGGCCGATTGCAGGAAATGCACCTCCACCGGCGGCGCCTGATTGATGCGCAGCAGCGGATAGTCGTCGAAGTTGCCTTGCTCGATCCGGCCGTGTGCAACCGTGATCTCGGCGCCGTAGATTTGGCTGACGCCGTCGAGCGTGGCGCCTTGGACCTGATTAAGGGCGCCGGACGGATTGACGATTTGGCTGCCGACGTCAGCGGCGACCCATACCTTATCGACCTTGATGTCATCGCCCTTCACGGTCACTTCCGCGACGTGGGCGACATATCCCGCGTGTGAGAAGTAATAGGCGATTCCGAGGCCGGTGCCTTTTGCGAGCGTGCGCTTGCCCCAACCCGCTTTCTCCGCGACCAGTTTGAGTGTTTCGCGCATGCGCTCGTGGCTGAACGGCGGCGTGGCGAATGCTGCGGCGGCACCCGTCAGCGGCGGCGCCGGCGGCGCCGGCGGTACACGCTTCTCGCTCAGCAGGTCGAGGTGGAACTGGAGCGGATCCTTTCCGGACGCGTGTGCGACCTCATCCAGGAACGACTGGAATGTAAACGCAAGCGCGTTGCTGCCTGGCGCGCGCAGCGCGCCCGTCGGCACGCCGAGTTGCATGATGGTCGCGCCGAAGAGCAAGTTCGGCACGAACTCCGCCGGGAAGATATTTGCGGCGAGATTGGCCGACGCGGCGTACTTGTCGCCCTGGCCGTAGGTGACCATGTGGTCGGACAATGCGATCAGCTTGCCGTCCTTATCGAGTCCCGCTTTGAGGTGATGGAATCCACCGGGCCGATAGTAGTCGTGGCGCATGTCGTCTTCGCGCGTCCACAGCACTTTCACCGGTGTGCCCGTCACCTTCGAGATCCAGGCCGCCTCGGCGGCAAAGTCGGGATTTAAGCGCCGTCCAAAGCCGCCGCCGCCGCGCGTCAGATTCACCGCCACATTCGCCTCAGGAATGCCGAGCGATTTCGCGACGATGCTGCGCGCCTGGGCGGGCGTTTGGCTTGGCACCCACAGATCGCACGTGCCGTCATGGTAGTGCGCCGTGCAGTTCATCGGCTCCATGCTGGCGTGCGCGATGAACGGGTAGGAATAAGACGCTTCGATGGTCTTAGCCGCAGACTTGAAAGCCGCGTCCACGTCGCCGTCCTTGCGGACTTCCTTTTCGGGCTTCGCCTTGAACAATTCCTGGGCGCGGGCGGCAAAGCCCGTGCTGCTTTGTGTTGCGACTTCGCCTTCGTCCCATTCCACGCGCAGCTTCTGACGTGCGCGCTGCGCATGCCACCATGTGTCGGCGACGATCGCCACGCCCGGATAAAGCTGAGTGGTTACGGTGCTCTTGTCGGCCGGTGCGACGCCTTCAACGATGAACGCGTGCGTCACACCGGGTTGCGCCTTTACTTCGTCGAGGTTGGCCTTCACGGCTTTGCCGCCGAACACGGGGCATTTCTCATAGACCGCATGCAGCATGCCGGGGCGCGTGACGTCGATGCCGAACAGCGGCCGGCCGGTGACGATTGCGGGGCCGTCCACATCGCGTGTGAACTTGCCGATCAGCTTGAAGTCCTTGGGATCCTTGAGCGCGACCGTCTTCGGGTCGGGCACGGGCAGGGTGGCGGCCTTGGCGGCGAGGTCGCCATAGCCGAGCGATCGGCCGCTCTTCTGGTGCAAGACTTTGCCGCTTGCGGTGGTGCATTCAACTTCCGGAACGTTCCAGGTCTTCGCCGCAGCGGTGACGAGCATTTGACGACCGGTTGCCCCGGCCGTGCGCAGGAGGTCCCAATTGCGCGGAATGGAGGTGCTCCCGCCCGCGATTTGAAGGCCATACTTCTCCGTATCGAGGGACGCCTGTTCGACGCGCACTTGCGACCAATCGACGTCGAGTTCTTCCGCGATGATCATCGGCAGGGACGTTTTGACGCCCTGACCGACTTCGGGATTTTTGGCCATGATGCTGACGATGCCGTCCGGCATCACACGGACATAGGCGTTGATCTGCGCAGGCCCGGTCGCCGCATTGGCGATGCCGGTGAAGTTGATGGTGAGGAGCAGCCCGCCGCCGGTGGCTGCGCTGGCCTTCAGAAAGCCGCGGCGCGACGTCTTGGGGGAAATGCTGTTCATGGCCTAGCCCTCCGTCTTCGCGGTTTCGAGACCGGCGGCCTGTTTGATGGCCGTGCGGATCCGGGTGTACGTCGCGCAGCGGCACAGGTTACCGCTCATGTGAGCGTCGATATCCGCATCCGTCGGCTTTGGGATGGCGCTGAGGAGTGCCGTCGCCGACATGATCTGGCCGGCCTGGCAGTAGCCGCATTGGGCGACATCTACCGCCAGCCAGGCGTCTTGCACCTTCTTGCCGACCTGCGTCTCGCCGATGGCCTCGATAGTGGTGATCTTGCGGCCGGCGACGCCGGATACGGGCGTGGAGCATGAGCGCACCGGCTGGCCGTCAAGGTGCACGGTGCAGGCGCCGCAAAGTGCGATCCCGCAGCCGAATTTGGTACCCTTCAGATCCAGGACATCCCGCAGTACCCAGAGCAGGGGCGTGTCGTCCTCGACATCGATGGTGCGGGCTTGGCCGTTGACTGTAAGTGTGTGCGGCATGGTGGCTCCACGAAAAGACGTTGCAGTGGGCATATCCTGGTGAGGCAGAATATCAGGGTCGGCGGCGCACGGTAAGGCGGCTGCCTGTCAAAGATGCGTTACGGGCGCGGCTCCTCGATCAGCTCGACGGTTTCGCCGGCAGGACCGATAAACGAAGCCGCGCGGTTCTTTCCATAGAGCGCCTTCGGCGGCTTGATATAGGCCACCTTCAGCCCATCAAGGCTATTCACATTAAAGGTCGCCATCGCGTTGCCGGGCGGCAGTTGGCCTGGCGCATGGGGGCGCGGGGGTGCCTGCAGCGGGTAGGTGTCGAGTTCGATCGAGCTGCCGCGTTCCTTCGCGCGCACGAGGCTGAGTTGGTAGGTGCTCGGGGGCAATCCCAGAGCGGTCGTTGTCGCGGTCAGGGCGCTGGGGAAGTTCGGAATCCCCGGCATGCCGAAGACTTCGCCGTAGAACTTCTTCATCGCCTCCAGGTCATGTCCTGCCAGGATGAAGATGAAGGTGCGGTCGACCTGGGCTTTGGGGATCGGCAACGTCGATTTCTCCCGATCACCCGTTTCAGTAGTGAAATAGAGCATCTCGCCGGCGGGACCTATCGCCTGCATGGCGAAGATGGTTGCAAAGCTTCCGCTCGAGCCCAGGGCGTGCGGATGGCCGACGATGGTGAAGGGCGACTTCGCCAGGGTGGCATCCAGCTTCGCGATGTCGTCTACGATGATCTCGAAGGAGTTCCAGCCGAGCGTCGTCTGCGGCTTGTAGCCCGGCACCGCATCAATCTGGACCCCGCGGAAAAACACATCAGGGCTGCCGTCTGAACTCATCATCACGTAGGGCTTTCCCGCCGACTTCGGCGCGCCCCAACTCGCGGCGAGCGCGGCCGGGACCTTGCCTTCCTCGCGCACCTTGAGGCCGAGCCAGGTCGTGTACCAATCCTTGAGCTTGTTCAGGTCGGGGGCGCCGATCGTGGCGATCTTGATGCGCGTGAGCAGCGCGTTGGCCGTCGGCCCCGAGGCCGACGATTGGGCGTGCGCCGAGGCTACCCACAGCACCGCCGCTAAGCCGAAGGCTATCCGTCCGAAAGACCGCATCTTGAGACCCCGCTGGATACGGAAAGAGACTACCCGCGAACATGACCAGGGCGCTAGGACACCCTTACTCAGCGTGTTTCTTATGTCCGCCAATAGTTTGTTATGGGTGCGTTCGATATCCGGGCGGTGTCAAGCCCTTGCGACTGCAAATGAGTTTTCTTGACTTAGGCTCAATTACGCTGACGATTGCGCTCTTGCGTATTCGATTGTCGAGAGGGGCCTAGACTACGCAACTAAACATATCAACTTCCTGGGGGGAAAAGCATCATGTTGAACTACGGCAAGTGGGCCTTATCCACGGCGATCGTCACGAGCTTGAGCACACTGGGGTTACCGGGCCTTGCCTTGGCGCAGCAGGCGCAAACCGCGCAGGGTCAAACCGCGATCCTTGAAGAGATCACCGTCACGGCCGAGCGCGTCTCGTCGAGCCTGCAGACGACCCCGATCGCGATTTCCGCGTTCACGCCGGAGAGCCTGGCGGCGCGCCAGATCACCAACGTGCTGCAAGCCGCGGCGGCCATCCCCGGCGTGATGATCACGCCGACGACCGGCGGCTCCAACTCGGCGCGCATCCATATGCGCGGCGCCGGCCAGGAAAACGGCGGCATCCTCTATGATCCGGCCGTCGGCATCTACATCGACAACGTCTACATGCCGCGCATCAACGGCCAGTTCTTCGACTTCTTCGACATCGAGCGTCTCGAAGTGCTGCGCGGACCGCAGGGCACGCTTTACGGCCGCAATACCAACGGCGGCGCGATCAAGCTCGTCACCAAGCGCCCGAGCATGGAATTCACGGCCAACGCCGAAGTCGGCTACGGCGCCTATGAAATGACCGACGCCAAGGTGTTCCTGAGCGGACCGATCGTGAAGGACAAGCTGGCCGTCTCCGTCAGCGCCGTCTCGCGCAAGCGCAATGGCCTCACGCGCGCCGATTACTACGGCCGCGATGTCAACAATATGGACCGCCAAGCGTTCCGTACGAAGTTCTACTTGGCCGCCGGCGACAACATCGACATCGAGTTCGCGGCGGATTACATGAAGGACCGCAGCGACCCCGGCGTCGGGACCCCGGTTCAGACCGGCTATGTCGGCAACCTTGCGGCCAACGGCCAGCTCGACCCGGCCGCCGTGCCGGGCCGCAATCTTTTCGTGACGGAACTCTTTGGCCCGATCATCAGCAAGAACGATGCGAACGGCCTCTACCTCAACATGACGTGGCGCGCGACGCCGGAGTGGACCATCAGTTCCATCACCGGTCATCGCAATCAGCGCAACTCGGCTGCGGGACCGTTGGCGTACACCACCCAGAACACGGCGGCCCTGCCGGTCGGCACCTCGGGCGCGTTCAAGGACAAGTTCTGGACGCAGGAAATCAACGCGGCCTACAGCAGCGAGCGGCTCAAGGGCGTGGGGGGATTCTATTACTTCACTGAAACCGGCGACTCACAGGCCGGCGTTCCGTATGCATATTCCGCGCCCAATCGCTTGCACCGAGAAACCGATGCCTGGGCGGCATTTGCCCAAGCCACGTTCTACGTCGTACCGAAACTCGGCATCGTCGGCGGTCTGCGGTACACGCGCGAAGTCGCGAAGTTCTCGCAGATATATCCCACGATCTTCAACACACTGCAGGTCGCGCCGAACAAGACCTACACGGCGACTACGCCCAAGATCGGTATCGAGTGGACTCCGACGGACGACCTCATGGTCTATGCGTCGTTCACCAAGGGCTTCAAGAGCGGCGGTTACAACAACGTGTCGCCAAGCACAAACGTCGGCGGGCCGCCGGGCAGCTTCGCGGGGCCGGTGCCGTACGATCCGGAAACCGTGAAGAGCTATGAGGTCGGTGCGAAGTACACCACCCCCGATAAGCGGCTGCGCGTTAACATCGCGGTCTTCCAGGCCGATTACGGTGGATTGCAGCTGCCGGTATTCTTCCCGGGCACGGTCAACACCTACACCTCGAATGCTTCGAACGGTCGCGTTCGCGGCATCGAAATCGAGCCGACCTGGCAGGTGACAGATGCGTTGCAGCTCTTCTTCATGGGCTCGTTCAGCAACGACAAATACACCTCGGCGTTCAACTGCTCGTTGTTCAACACCCAGATCGTGAACTGCGGTCTCGGCGGCACGCACGTGAACGGCAATCCGTCGCACCTCAAGGGCGTGATCCCGGTTAAGACGCAAGCCGGCTTCACCTTCTCGCCGGAACTCAATATGCCGGGCCAACTGCACTTCACCGGCACCTGGCAGCACAACGCGAAGTACTTCAACAACGTCTCGAACACGCAAGATCTTACGCAGACACCGAAAATCGACACCTTCGACGCCTCGGTGGCCTGGGACGTGAACGATCATTGGCGCGTGGCGGGCGAGGTCAAGAACCTCGGCAACAAGCAGTACGCGCTGGAATCACTGCAGCTGGCGAGCGCTATCCGCGCCAGCATAACCGCCTATCCGGCCGAGCCCCGCATGTGGGCGATCCGGGCAAGCTACAAGTGGTAGCCTGACGACGCGGCGCTCTCCACCCGGAGAGCGCCGCAACTCTTTCCACGCCGATCCCTCCATCCTTCCCCGCGGGAAAAGGAATCCCAGACATGACCTTTCATGCAACGTTTTGCCGTCTTGCTGCGATCGTGGCGTTGGGCCTTATGGCGATCTTGGCAAAGCCCCAGCTTGCCGCCGCCCAGGACGCCAAGTTCCATTCCGGTCCCGCTGTTTGGATCGAGGAATACTGGGATGTGAAGCCGGAGAAATTTGGCGAGTTCATGACCAACTATAAGCGCGACGTATATGAGTACGTGCGCAAGATCCCCGGCTATCGCGGCTACAACGTCATCACCACGATCCCCGATGCCAAAGGCAATCCGGTCGCCAGCAATCCGAAGCTCCAGAAGAACACGTCGGATCACTACGGCATTCATATCAACGGCGAGGTGCTGACCAAGCGCCTCTATGACGTGGGTAACCTGATCCGCCGCACCCACAATGTCGTGATCACCCACAGCTTCCAGACCTGGCCGGAAGCCGACGCATTCCGCAAGACCTACGCCAAGATGTGGGCCGATGCCCACGGCGGCGAAGACGTGAACGAGCATTGGGCGAAGGCACTGTTCCCGCTGTCGAACAACTTCTGGGAATCGCGGTTCCGACTGGACTCAACCGGCGAGACGCTGCCGAAGAACATCAAGGGCAAGGACGCCGACGGTCTGAACCTGGAGCCGCGCGTCTCCAACGCGATGTGGGGCAAGGAATACTTCGACGTCTCCGAGAAAGAGATGAAGGCGTTCCTTGAGGCCTATGAGTCCGAGACCTATCAGGTCATGCGTCCGATGCCCGGCTACAAAGGTGTCACGATCGTCCTGAACACACCGCCGACACCTGAACAGGCCAAGATTACCCGCTACAACAATCAGCCGCTCGGCACCGAGGACACGTTCTACATGCCGTGGAAGGGCATGATGATGGACGGCGAGATGCGCACCAACTACGCGATCAACTACTCGCTGCTGTTCAACAAGACCTTCACCATGATCACCTACTATCAGGTGCCGTGGGATACGAAGATGCTGCCGCTGATGCAGGAGAACTTCGACAAGCAGCATCCGGGCGTGGGCGACCGGCTCGCCTACATCACCAAGAAGTTGTTCCCGCATGCCCGCAACCACTGGGACATGATGTACACCGGCGTCGAGACGAGCTTCCTCCCGACCGGGCCGGGCGACGTCAAGTAAGCCCCCGCGCACGCATCTGAATTGCATCGTCTGGCCATGCGGCGCTCTCCACCCGGGGAGCGCCGCAAAGCTTTCCGGCCAAAGGAAGTCCTCCAGATGGGGCATAACGCGTAGTTATGACAGCGGCAACTTTTCGACATCTTGCACAACGGTAGGTTTCGGCTCACGATCTCGCGAATACGGGTAAGAGGCAGTCGCGATATGCGGCATCGTTTCCTTCTTCTGTCAGTCGCCATCGCCACCGCCGCTCCGACGGTGTGGACGGTGCCTGCGCAGGCGAAGACGTTCCTCGACCTCTCGACTGCGCAATCGGTCGCGTTTCCCGGCGCCAAGTTTACGCCGCAGCATTTCACGCTCGATCGCGATCAGATCGGCAAGATCATCAGCGACTCCCGTGCGCCCGTGATCAACAGCGACGTCAAAGTGTGGAAGGTTTCCACCGGCGGCTGGTTCTTCCTGGACCAGGTCTACGGCCTGGACGACCGCATCACCTTTGCGCTCGCGCTCGACGACGAGGGCGCGGTGAAGCATATCGAGATCCTGGAGTGCGCCGACGGCTACGAGACCGTGCGCGGGCAGGATTGGCTGAGCGGCTTTTACGGCGCGCGTTACAGCACCTCGAAGTTCGATGTCGAGACCATCTCCGGTTCAAGTCTTTCGAGCGAGCACATCAAGGGCGGCGTCAGGCGACTGCTGTCAACCTATGCGCTTTATCTTCGCGACCTGAGCGGAGGCGGCTGAGGCTAAAGATTGCAGTGGAAGCGTCCGGCGCTATCCCAGTGCAGTTGTGTGACGAGAACGTGAGCGCCGGTTTCGGTTTTTCCTGAGAGAGGAACGCAGGCCATGGCAGACGCGAAGAAGTCGAACCGCCCGACGTACACGGCGGATTTCTACAAATCAGACAATGACCGGGGCGTGTTCTTGGGCAGCCCGATGAACGACAATCTGTTCACGGCGCTGTGGAATTTGACCGCCGAAGTGTGGGTCGACCGTCGCCGCATCTGGATCATGACCAGCCTGCTCGAGAAGCACGGCAAGGTGACGGCGGAGATGATCGAGAAGTACGTGCCG